>JANWYI010000048.1:0-19313 GCA_025055255.1 Anaerolineae bacterium
GGTCTTCAGACGGGCGCGTCCTAGCTACAGGAGCACACGACGGAGCAATCCGACTATGGGATGCGCAAACAGGTCAGCTTCTGCGGGTGCTCGAAAAGCATGGCAGCCGAGTGAACTCTGTGGCATGGTCGCCAGACGGTCGGATCATAGCATCAGGATCAGCAGATAACACTATTCGCCTGTGGAGTGCGGAGAGTGGGCAAGTAGTTCGTACACTAGTAGGACATACAGAAAGCGTAATAGCAGTGGCATGGTCACCTGATGGGCGCGTCTTAGCGTCAAGCGCATCAGACACTACAGTCCGCCTGTGGGACGCTGCCAGTGGGCAGCTTCTGCGCACACTTGAAGGACACACAGACTGGGTGTACTCCGTAGCGTGGTCATTGGATGGGCGCTTTGTAGCATCTGGATCAGGGGATAGCACTGTGCGCTTGTGGGATGCAGAGACAGGTCAGCTCTCGCAGACGCTCAGAGAGCATACAGGCAAAGTATTGTTTGTGGCGTGGTCGCCAAGCGGGCGCGTCTTGGCGTCAGCAGCAGCTGACACAGTCTTCTTGTGGGATTCTCAAAACATGAGGCTCTTGCAGACAATTGAAAACCACACTGGGGAGGTTCACTCAGTGGCATGGTCGCCAGATGGGAAAGTTGCGGCGTCAGGGGAATCGGATGCTGCGGTTCGTCTGCGGGATGCTGCCAATGGTCAGCTGCTGCGCACGCTCAGAGGACACACGAGGGATGTACTCTCTGTAGCGTGGTCGCTCGATGGGCGAGTCATAGCCTCAGGATCAGAGGACAACACTGTACGTCTATGGGACGCGCAGACAGGTCAGTTGCTACGAGTACTAACAGGGCATACAAACGAGACGCGGTCTGTGGCATGGTCGCCCGATGGGCGTTTTGTGGCATCTGGCTCACGGGACGGCACTGTACGCTTGTGGGATGTGGGAACGGGTCGGCTCCTGCGGACGCTTGAGGGGAACATGCAGTTTGTGACCTCTGTGGCGTGGTCACCAGACGGTCGCGTTGTAGCCTCGGGAGGATGGGATAGCACAGTCCGCTTGTGGGACGCTGCCAGCGGAGAGCTTCTGCGGACGCTTGAGGGGCACACGCAGTTTGTGACCTCTGTGGCGTGGTCACCAGACAGTCGCGTCGTAGCGTCGGGGGCAGAGGATCTCACAGTCCGCCTGTGGGACGTGCAGACAGGTCGCCTCGTACGCACGCTTGGCGAGCATGCAGGCTTTGTGAGATCTGTCGCGTGGTCGCCCGATGGTCGCCTCCTAGCATCGGGGTCAGATGACCGCACAGTCCGCCTATGGGACACGGGAACCGGGCAGCTGCTGCGGACGCTCGCAGGGCATATGGACGATGTGCGATCTGTAGCATGGTCGCCTGACGGGCGCTACCTCGCCAGCGGCTCGTGGGACGGCACCATCCGCATCTGGGGCGTGCGCTAGAAGCAGAGCGGTCTTGACGCACTCTATCTCTTGCACTATGCTGTGCCCTTGAGAGCAAAGGAGGTGCAGGATATGCAGAAAGCTCGTCTCTGGTTCTGGACGTTGCTGACTCTATCAGGTGCATTTCTATTGTTCCTCTGGGCACAAGCTGCAGTGCCGCTAGCCGCTCAGGAATCCACACGGACGCCTGTGCCTACGCTCAGCGCGGACGACCTAGAGCGCATAGCAGAGCTGCAGCGCGTCCAGCTCGGCACGGTTGAACGCATTGCCTACTCACCTGATGGTAACACATTGGCAGTTGCGCACGGCAACGACGTCTGGCTGTATGACGCGCAAGACCTGCAGCGCGCGCCGCACGCGCTCAGCGGGCATACCGATCTCGTCACCTCTGTAGCGTGGTCGCCTGATGGGCGTGCCTTAGCATCGGGAGCGGCGGATCGCACTATTCGCTTGTGGGACGTTCAGAGCAGGCGACTCTTACGGGTACTTGAAGGGCATACGGCTAACGTGACCGCTGTGGCGTGGTCGCCTGATGGACAGTTCGTGGTCTCAGGCTCAGAGGATAACGCGGTCTGCCTGTGGGACGCGCAAACAGGTCAGCTCTTGCGGACGTTCGAAGGGCAGTGGTCAGTGTATGCTGTGGCGTGGTCGCCTGATGGGCGCGTGGTGGCGTCAGGGTCAGAGGATGGCGCCGTCCGCCTGTGGGACGTGCAGACGGGTCAACTCTTGCAGACGCTTGAGTATGCGCCTAAGGTGTGGTCTCTAGCGTGGTCGCCGAACGGGCAGAAGCTGGCATGGGGCGCGGACGACGGCGCTGTTCACTTGTGGGACGTGCAAACGGGTCAGCTGCAGCAGACACTCGAAGGGGCGCGAGCCAGCTTTCGCCGAGTGTGGTCTATTGCGTGGTCGCCTGATGGGCGTCTCATGCTCGCCGGCTTATTTGACCGCACAGTTCGTCTGTGGGACGTCCAAACGGGTCAGCTCGTGCGGACGCTCGAAGGACACACGGACTCCGTGAACGCCGTGACTTGGTCTCCAGACGGGCGCCGCTTTGCCAGCAGCGCGTGGGATGGCACTGTGCGCATCTGGGGCGTGCGCTGAACCCTTCCCCGTTTGCAGGGGAAGGGCAGGTCTCAGTTCAAATTCTCAAAGATGCCTGCGGCGCCCTGACCGCCACCGACGCACATGGTCACCATGCCGTAGCGCGCCTTGCGCCGCCGCAGCTCATGGATCACCTGCACGGTCAGCTTGCTGCCTGTGCAGCCGAGCGGATGTCCGAGCGCGATGGCGCCGCCGTTGACGTTCACGCGCGCCATGTCCATCTCTAGCGTGCGGATGACCGCCAATGCCTGCGCAGCGAACGCCTCGTTCAACTCGATCAGGTCAATTTGGTCGAGCGTCAAGCCTGTCCGCGCCAAGACCTTCGGCACTGCCTTGATCGGACCGACGCCCATCACCTCTGGGCGCACGCCTGAAACCGCAAAGCCGACAAAGCGCGCCAACGGCTGTAGACCGAGCCGCTCCGCCATGCCGCGCTCCATCACGATGACTCCAGCGGCGCCGTCGCTGAGCGGCGACGAATTGCCAGCTGTGACCGTGCCGCCTTGCATGAAGGCAGGTTTCAGCTTGGCGAGCGCCTCAAGAGTAGTGTCGCGGCGCAGGTGCTCGTCTGTGTCAAAGACGTACTTGACGTGCTGCGGCTTTCCGTTCTCGCCGATCACCACTTCCTCGATCTCGACTGGCACGATCTCTTCCTTGAATTTGCCGGCGTCCTGCGCCGCTGCCGCCTTCTGGTGGCTCTCATAGGCAAAGCGATCCTGATCCTCGCGGCTGACCTGCCACTCTTGTGCCACGCGCTCAGCCGTCAAGCCCATGCTCATGTAGACCTCTGGCTGATGCTCTGCCATGTACGGATTAGGCGACATGCGGAAGCCTGTCATCGGCACAAGGCTCATGCTCTCAGCGCCGCCGGCGATGATCACGTCGGCGCCGCCGGCAATGATCCGCTCTGCAGCGCTGGCAATGGTCTGTAAGCCGCTGGCACAGAAGCGGTTGACCGTCTGAGCAGGCACATCAGCGGGCAAGCCTGCGCGCAGCGCGATCACGCGCGCCGTGTTCAGACCTTGCGAGCCTTCCGGCATGGCGCAGCCGATGATCACGTCGTCAATCTGGGCAGGATCGAGCTTGCCTTCCACTTGGCGCATCAGTTCGCGGATCACTGCAGCGGCTAACTCATCAGCGCGCGCATTTTGCGTCGTGCCGCGCTTCGCCTTGCCGACTGCTGTGCGCGTCGCTGCTACGATCACTGCTTCACGTCTCTCTGTCATGTACTAAAGACCTTTCCTAAAGTTTCTAAGCATTCAAACGCTAGTTTGATTATAAACGCGGCGCGCGAATTTCTCCACAAGTTGCAAAGCGCAGCAAAAGGCGCTAGGCTTTAGGCTGTGCGGCTCTCAGCTCAGGAGTTGTGTGCATGCGATCCTGTCTGGCATTCTTTGTATTTCTGTTCGTCTTCTTGCCGCTCGCTTTCTGTGGCTTGCTGTTTGGCGCTGTCAGCACATGGCTGTTTGACCGCAATTTTTACACTGATCTCTTCAGTGCCGAAGGGATTTACTCAGCGTTGCTCAGCGCTGACCTCGACCTTGAGACATCGCTTCAGATCAACAACGTCCAACTCGACCCTGAGACCTCGCGCGCCTTTGCGCTGGCGCTGCGCGACGCTTTCACGCCCAGCTACGTCCGCGATGAGGTAGTGCGCAACATCAACGCCGTCTTCGACTACCTTGAGGACTTCTCGCGCGGCTTGACGCTGACTTGGGATTTGCGTCCGTTCAAGCGCGGGCTGACTAACGATCAAATCGCTATCTTCGCTGATACACTGGTCAGGACGCTGCCGCGCTGTGCGCCGAATGCGCCACCTGTAGACTCGCTCCTGCCTACCTGCATACCGCCTAACGTCTCTACTGACCAAATGGTTGCCCAAGCGCGCGAGCGTCTGCCGCGCTTTATCGAGAGCCTGCCCGATATCCAAGTCCTCGGCGACCCGATTCCGCCAAATACACAGAGCGGCGCACTGCTTGGCAGCACCCTACAGTCTGCCATTGGTGGCGGCGCGCTCTCAATTTTGATCGTGGCGTTTTTCGTCTGGCTGTTCGTGGGCATTTTGGCGGCGCGCTCAACCAAAGGGCTGTGGCGCGTGCTGGGCATAACGCTGCTTGTGCCAGCAGTGCCCGTCTTGCTGATCGGCATAGCTATTCTCTCAGGCGCAGCCGACACGACACTTGCCAGCGGCATTGACTCGACGCTGGCTCAGGCAGGTGTGCAGAGCACTGAGACGCTGCGCGCTTCCACGCTCAGAGCCGTGCAGGGCGCCGTCTCACGGATCGGCAACGGCTTCCTGACCTACGGCGGCGGCGCTACAGCGGTCGCCGTTGTGCTGTTGCTGCTGGGCGCGCTCATGCCTAAGCCGCGCAAGCGCAAAGATATTGGCATTGCCAGCTCAGACGTGATCACGCCGTTGCGCTAGGCGCGCTGACCGCGCTATAGTTGTTTGCAAATGTGCAACCGCTGCAACTTTGTGCAAAAGGAGTGAGAGAGCATGGGCGTGGTTCACAAGCGCAAAGGTGAGGCGCCTTTCTGGCAATGGGAAGGCGTGCGCGTGGAAAGCTATGGCGCGGAAGGCGCTTCTGCCACCAAACAGGTCTTGATCGGCGAAGCGGACGGCGCGCCGCATTTTGCCCTGCGCTATTTCACCATTCCAGTCGGGCAAGCGTCCAACCTTGACCATCACGCACATGATCACGGCGTGCTGATCATGCACGGTCGGGCGCGAGTCCTGCTGGGCGAACGCTATGAGGAAGTCAGCGCAGGCGATGTGGTCTATGTGGCAGGCTGGGAACGGCATCAGTTCATCAACATTGGCGACGAGCCGTTGACGTTCTTGTGCATCGTGCCCGCTAGGACCGCGCAGGCTGACGTCTGTGCTGTGCCGTCGCGTAAGGCTGAGTCAGATTCGGAATAGCGCCATGCAAGCCGCCTTTTTTCACGGCGTGCGCGACATCCGCGTGCGCGAAATCTCAGACGCTGAGCCGAAGGCAGGCGAGGTGCTGATCGCTGTGACAGCCGTCGGCATTTGCGGCAGCGACCTGCATACGTACTTGCTAGGCAACATCGGCGGCGTCTCTAGCCGTGAGCCAATTGTGCTAGGGCATGAGGCAGGCGGCGTGATCCTCGCGCTAGGTCCTGAAGTGCCGTCACACTTGCGCGTTGGACAGCGCGTCGCCATTGATCCTGCCACGCCGTGCCTGCAATGTGAGTTCTGCCAGCACGGACAGCATCACTTGTGCCTGAACCTGAAGTTCATGGGCTACTTTCCGCAGCATGGCGCGCTGCAAGAGCGGATCGTGCATCCTGCGCGCTCAGTTGTGCCAGTGCCTGACTCAATCAGCGACGTCGGCGCCGCCATGCTGGAGCCGCTCGGCGTGTCGCTGCATGCGGCGCGACTTTGGCGCTATACAGCACGGCGAAGATGTGTTGGTGATCGGCTGTGGCACAATTGGCTTGCTGTGCGTCCGTTTGGCGCGCTTGGCAGGCGCGCGGCGTATCTTCGCTGCGGATCGCTATGCATGGCGCTTGGACATGGCGGCGAACTTTGGCGCTGACTACTGTCTGGACATCGAAAAGGTCAATCCTGTTGAAGAAGTCATGCGCGTCACGTCTAAGCGCGGCGTGGACGTGGCATTTGAGGCAGCGTGGGTCACTGAGACTGCCAATCAGTGCGCTCTGGCGGCGCGCAACGGCGGTAGAGTCATCATTGTCGGCATACCAGCCGAGGATACGTTCACCTTGAAAGCGTCTGTAGTGCGCCGCAAAGAGTTGACGATCATCTACTCGCGGCGCATGAATCATACCTATGAGGCGTCCATTGCGTTGGCAGAGCGCGGCTTGATCGATCTGGACGCGCTCGGCAAGTTCCAAATGCCTCTAGCGCGCGCACCAGAGGCGTTTGAAGCAGCAGCAGACTACCATCAAGGCGTTGTGCGCGCCATGATCTTACCGCAATTGAAAGGCTGACCATGCTCTCTGAGGCGCGGCGCGAGCAAATTTTAGCCATCGCGCGGTCACTGGTGCAGATACCTTCGCTCTCAGGCGAGGAAGGCGCTGTGATCGAGCGGACAGCGGCGTGGATGCGCGAGTTGGGCTACGAGTCAGTCCATGTGGATGACTGTGGCAATTTAGTCGGCGTCCTTTACGGCGGCGACGGCGCAACAGTGGTCTACGATTCGCACGTGGACACGGTCGCTGCAGGCGACCTGAGCGCGTGGCGCTACGATCCATTCGGCGGCACAGTGGCTGACGGCAAGCTCTACGGTCGCGGCGCCTGTGACATGAAAGGCTCGCTTGCGGCGTCGCTTGCGGCGCTCGCCTACGCCAAGCAGGACGGAGTCTTGCGCGGCACGGCGCTCGTCTCAGCGTCCGTGGGCGAGGAGATCATCGAAGGGTTGGCGTTCAGCCGCGTGCTGGAGCGCTACGCGCCTGATTTAGTCGTCATTTGCGAGTCTACCGAGCTGCGCTTGGTCACAGCAGGACGTGGGCGCGCTGAGATCACAGTGACGACGTATGGAAAGTCGGCGCACGCCAGCACGCCGCAGCTTGGCGTGAATGCGCTCAAACACATGGCGAGGCTCGTCGCTGCGCTTGACCAGTTGACGCCGCCAGAGCATGAGCGGCTTGGCAAAGGCATTCTAGAGCCGACTGAGGTCATCAGCGCGCCGTTTCCGTCGGTCTCTGTGCTGCCGTATCAGTGCCGCGCGCGCTATGATCGGCGCGTCCTGCTCGGCGAGACGGCTGAGAGCGTCCTAGAGCCAATTCGCGCTGTAATTGCCAGTCTCGCCGCTGCCGATCCGACTTTCCGCGCCGAGGCGAGCGTGGACGTAGGTAGTTTCACTTGCTACACAGGCACAGTGCTGCATGGCAAGAAGTTCCAAACTGCGTGGCAGACCGACTGGCACAGTCCGTTTGTGCGCGCGGCGCAAGCCGCCTTGCAACGCGCAGGGCAAGCGGCTGAGATCGGACACTATAACTTCTGCACGAATGGTAGCTATGCAGCCAGCATCGGCTTGCCTGTGATTGGCTACGGCGCGGGTTCAGAGACAACGGCGCATATCACGGACGAATATCTCGCACTTGAGCAGCTCTTCAGCGCAGCAGAAGGCTATTACGCGCTCGGCACAGCGTTTTGGGCATGATTCCGCGTGCGCTCGCCATTGCCGCGTCCGATTCAAGCGGCGCTGCTGGCGTCCAAGCTGACCTGAAGACGTTTACGGCGCGCCGCGTCTACGGCATGGCGGCGCTCACGGCGCTCACAGCGCAGGACTCGACGCACATTGCTGCGTTTCATCGCGTGCCACCTGACTTTGTGGCGCAACAGATTGGCGTTGTGCTGGACGACATCGGCGCGGACGCAATCAAGTGCGGCCTGCTGCTGAGCGCTGAGACCATTGCAGCAGTCGCTCAAGCGTTGCCTGTGGAGGCGCCAAACTTGGTCGTTGATCCTGTCCTAGTAGACGGCAAAGGACATTTGATCGTCACGCCTGAGGCAATTGACGCTTACAAACGGCTGCTCTTTCCGCGCGCGCGCCTAATCACACCGAACTTTGACGAGGCGCGCTTGCTAACAGGCTTGCTAGACGCTACAGCCGACGATATGCCGCGCATGGCGCGCGCTCTGGCAAGTTACGGCGCGCGTGCCGTGCTGATCAAAGGCGCTCACGCCAACTCGACGCTCATCTGCGACGTTCTGTGGGAAGCTGATCAGTTGTACGTTTTTGAGACTCCGCGCCTAGCGGCGCACAATCCGCGCGGCGCAGGCTGCACTTTTGCGGCATGCCTCACTGCCGAGCTGGCACACGGGCATGATTTGCTCACAGCCGTGCCAACAGCGCAAGCCTATGTGAGAACGGCGCTGAAGGCGGCGCTGGATTGGCGCGTGGGCAAAGGCGAGCGCGCTGTGCTGGATCACAGCGCACTGAGCTAGTCTCTGCCGCTCGCACACAGCTTTAACGAAACTTTCCCTGTCTCTTAATTTAAGTCAGGCATCCTTAACGCGGTATGGCGCTTTGAGAGGAGTCGAGAGGCGTGGGAAAAGCCGACCTGCATATGCACAGCACCTACAGCGACGGCAACCAGAGCGTTGAGGCAATCCTAGCGTATGTGGAACATTACACTGATTTGGACGTGATTGCTATCACTGACCACGATTGCATTGAAGGCGCGCTGCGCGCACGCGACCTTGCAACAGTGCGGCATATGCGCGTCGCTGTGCTGGTCGGCGCAGAGATCAGCACGCGAGATGGACATCTGCTCGCGCTCGGCGTTGAGCGCCTGATCGCCGCTGACTTGAGCATGGCAGAGACGGTCGCGGCTGTGCATCAGCAAGGCGGCGTGGCAGTTGCCGCGCATCCGCTCAGTTGGTGGTGTCCATCTGCCTCGCGCGCCGTGCTGGACGCGCTGCACGGCACGTTAGACGGCATAGAGGTCATCAATGGCAGTTTTGCAGGCATTCCGACCAATGCGCAGCTTGCCGCGCTGAACGAGGCGCGCTACGGCTTTGCTGCTTGCGGCGGCAGCGACGCACACACGCTGAATGCCATTGGCAGCGCTTGCACATATTTTCATGGTCACACAGTTGCTGACTTGCTGAGCGCAATTCGCGCGCGCCAAACATGGGCAGAGGGCGGTTTGTGGTCACTGAGCGCTTTCTTGCAGTATGGCGCGTTTGCAGTGCGCCAGCGCGTGCCAATGCTGCGCTCTGCCTAGCTCAACACTAGCTTTGGCTAAAAAGGCGCTTAAGGCATGATGAAAGAATCCGATTGGGCAGAGACGGCTTGATAGAATTAGTCCTGTCAAGCAAGCGTACTGTCCTTTCGGCATTTGATGAGCGTTGTACTGGGACATTTCAACACGGCAGGTGCTGACTCTGAGCTAGTGGCACGCATGGCAGACGGTCTGCCGACATACAGGCATGGCAAGCTGATCCTGAGCGCAGCGCCTGAGGCATGTCACGCTGAGCCGAGCGTGCAAGTTGCTCTTAGCGGAGTGCTTTACAACAGTCTAGCGCTGTGGCGCGCGCTTGAGGCGAGCGCTGCTGTCCGAACTGAGAAGCCTGAGCGCGCAGCTGCGCTCGTGGCGTACGGCTATCTGGTCTGGGGCGTCGAGGTGCTGGAGCGCTTGCACGGCGCTTTTGCGCTCGCCATTTGGGATGCGCAACGTCAATGGCTGATTCTTGCGCGCGACCGCATGGGCGAAAAAGCGCTCTACTATGCGTCACACGGCGCTGATTTCTTGTTCGCAACGCAAGCGCGGCGTATTCTTGCCGCTGAGTGCCTGCCGCGCGCTGTGAATCTATCTGCGCTGCCTTACTATCTGAGCGTCGGTTACGTGCCGCCGCCGCACACACTTTTCGAAGGTGTGTGCAAACTAGGCGCCGCTGAGTACATGCTGGTCAACGAGCACGGCTACCGCATTGACCGCTTCTGGCGTCCGCGCATGGACACGATCAGCAACGGACGCATCGCCTTTGAGGACGCTGTGCAGCGTCTGCGCCACACGCTGGACGAAGCTGTCAAAGTGCGCGTGCAAGACGTGCCATCAGTCGGCGCGCTGCTCGGCAGCGGCATTGACTCAGCGGCTGTGGCAGCGTTAATCGCACAGCACACAGGACAAGTCAAAACCTACACAGCGAATTTTGCGCCTATCTCTGGCACGTCGTTACACACAGACGCTTATTTCGCTGCGCTTTCGGCGCGTAAAATTGGCGCGCAGCACCACACAGTCACTGTGCCGAGCGATGAGCGACTCGCGGTCTTTTTGCCGCACGTTTTTGCCGCGCTGGATGAGCCAGCCAGCCAGCCTTCGGTCGTGCCGTTGGCATACGCCGTTGCGCTTGCACGCGAGCATGGCACACAGCGCCTACTGAGCGGCGAAGGCAGCGACGAACTGTTCGCAGGTCAGCGCCTATACCGCTCTGATCAGTTGCTAGAGCTGTACCTGCAAGTTCCCGCCACTCTACGCCGTTTCTTGACGCCGCTCTTAGCACGCCTGCCTGCGAAGTTCAAGCGCTTGGCAGTGCGCGCTCGTGAGACCGACGCCGTGCGCCGCTACCTTGCGTGGATGCGCCTGACCGCGCTTGAGCGTCTGCCATACTTGCTCACTGATCAGGCGCTTGCCAAGAGCGCGCACAGCTTGCTCTCACAAGTCTTGCGTCCGATTTTGAGCGCGCCGCGCACGCACCACTTCGCTGACCGTATTGCCTTTGCCAATTTGAGCCTGTGGCTAGCTGAGTGTGCTAACGTGCGCCTCGATCAGATCGGCACAGCCTTTGGTGTGCCGATCTCAGCGCCTTTTGAAGACCATCATCTGGTCAACTTTGCTTTGCACACGCCGCTCTGCCACAAGCTGCGCGGCAATGGTTACAAGATAGTGCTGCAGCACGCTGTGGCAGACCTTGTGCCGTCGGTCTTGCTGAATCGCCCCAAGCGCGATCCATTCGCAGCAGCAGCTGTGTGGCTGCGCAGCGCGCTCAAGCCGTTAATGGCGCGCTATCTGAGTTCGGCGCGCTTGGCTGAAGCAAATATCTTTGTGCCGCAGGCAGTTGCCGACCTAATTGCGGCGCACCAGAGCGGCGTTGTCAACGAAGCGCGGACGCTCTGGTTGATCCTCGCATTCCAGCTTTGGCACGCGCGCCACATCACAGGCGACCTGCAGCTGGAAGATGACTTTGATCCGCTTGAGCGCGTCGAGCTGAGCGCTTGGCACGCCTAGCGCGCCAAAACTGGATTGGCAGGGCGAGCGCACGGCGCAGCGTTCGGCTTGGCAGAGCAGCGATCAGTCTCAGCAGTCGGCTGCGCCAATCGTGGTAGCCTGTGATGCCCGCTCGCGCAGCGCGCGCCGCGATCTCCGCCTCAACTTGACGGAAAGCGCGCCAATCTTCAACCGTGCCGTCTTGGATCAGAGTCAGCAGGCTGCGGTAGAAAGCGCGCTTCAGCTCGTGAGCAACGCAGGCGTACGCTGCGCGTCTGTAGACTGGATTTTTGAAATGCTCGCTATCTGCAAGCGCCTGCAAATATTCCTCAGAGGCAGTGTACCAATCGCTCAGTTGCATCGCGTAGGACATGCTCTGACCGTGCACGCGGTAGCTGAAAGCACGGCGCGGACTACACGCCAAGTAGCTCAAGCTGGTCAGACGGTACCACAGGAGCAGGTCAGCGTAGAGCAAGTTACGCAGCGGTGGAATGCCGCCAAGTCGTTTGTAGTCACTGCTGCGCATGACGTAACCTGTGGCGTAGCTCTCAAAGCAGCGCGTATGCAAGCCGTGCAGGTACTCATCGGCGCTCAAACGCGGCGGAAATGGCTTGCATGGTCGAATGAGCGCGCCGCCGCTGTCAATCAAATCAAAGTGTGTCAGCCAGAGCGAGGCGCTCGGCTCAGCCGCGATTAGCTCGGCAATTTCTGCCAGAAAATCGGCGCTAAGCAGGTCATCATGACCGAGTATGGTCAAATACTCGCTCAGGTCGAGCTGCAAAATGCGTGCCCAGTTGCCGACGATGTCCAGCGACGGCTGATCAGCAGGCGTGCTGTGCAGCGCAATGCGCGGATCGCTCAAGTAGCGCTCCACAAGCGCAACCGTGCCATCAGTCGAGCCGCTTTCAAGGACGTGCAAGCGCCAATGCGGATAGCGCTGTGCAAGGACGCTCTCAATGGCTGCAGCGAGGTAGCGCGTGCCGTTGCGCGTTGGAATGACAATTGAGAACTCAGGCGCGCTCATGCAGGTTTCCTGAAAATCAGCGTATAGGCGCTGCCGCGCGCGCCTGTCAGCTCAAGCGGCGCTGCGGCTAAGGTGAGCGCGCGCAAGCCGAGCCGAAACACGCGCGCTCTCAGCCGTGAGCTGCGCGAGCGCGCTTGGTCAGCGCGCTGTGGCAAACTGAGCGCCGCTTGCACGCGCTTTTTGCCAATCAGGTTGATCAAGCTGCTGCGCCACGCCGCAAAGTTGTGCCAGCGCGCCTCAGCGTTGTTCGCGCTGCGCGCAATCGGCACGAGTCCGCTTTGGCGCGCCACGCGCTCAACTAGGCGCATTGGCAACAGATAGACGTGACGCGGCGCGTCTAGGTAGCTCCAGCGCGCCTTGAAGAGCTGGAAGGTCAGCGCCTGCGGATTGGGCGCCGCGACGATCAAGACGCCGTTCGACGCGAGATGCTGCGCTGCTTCGCTCAGTACGTCCCATGCAGCAGGCAAATGTTCAATCACGTGCCACATGCCGATCACGTCATACTGACCGAGCGCCTTGAGCGCCTGCGCGGGCTCAGCGCTCTGGATTGCTGGAATGCCTGCAGCATTCAGCGCCGCGACACAATCCGCGTCAAGCTCAATCGCCGTTGCCTTAAAGCCTGCTTGTACGGCGAGTCGCAAGAACGCACCGTAAGACGGTCCGATCTCCAAAAGTGAGTTGCCGCGCGCGTAGCGTTGCACGTATGCCAGCTTGATCGCTTCCAGCCGTTCGTGAAGAGCGCGCTCTGAGTGCGTGGCAGGCTGCGCATGGTAGTCGCCGACATAGTACTTGCTCAGGTCTGCAGGTAACGGATACAGGAAGATCAGTCCGCAACTTGGACAGCGATAGTAAGTGAACGTCTCAGACGTGCTGTGCCGATTCTCATCCTGCGCGTAGAGCAAGAAGTCGGCTTGTGCGTTGCAATACGGACAACTCACGTGCATCAGGCGATCCTTGAATTGCTCGGCATGGCGCGTCCAAGCAGGCGCACGCCGACTTGGCGCAAATCAGCGTCCAGCAGCGCAGAGCAGGCAATCAGGCTGAGCGCGAGCGCCGCAGCCATTAAACTCAGGCTGACGATCAGCGCGTCGTTCGGCAATGCGTCGTGGAGCAGGCGTGCTACGCCGAAGATCAGCGCGTTGAGCAACACAAAAGGCGCCGCGTTGCGCGCTGTCCAGCTAAGGCGATACGCGCCGAACAAGCGGCGATGCACAGCAGGCTGTTGAGTGAACAGGTAGACAAAATTTAGCGCGATCCACGTCAGCGCAGCGCCTTCAATGCCGAGCGCAACGATCATGGCGTACATCAGCGCGACGTACGGCGCAGTCAGCCATAAATTCACACGCACAATCACGTCAGCATTAGCAGTAGCGGTTGCAGCTGTGTAGTCAGCAGCTGAGATCGTGTTCAAGAGCGATCCGAGCGCAAGCAGCGCCATAGCGCGGAAGGCGCCATCAGCTGCTCCAGACGTCGTCCAGAGCAGCAGGATTTCGCGTCCGAAGGCGATGCAAGCAAAGACGAGCGGCGCGATCACGTACAGCATGGCTTGCAGTAAGCGGCGCATATGTCGGATGAACGCCTCGTGGTCAGCTGCGCCGTGATCGCTTGCCAGTGCAGGCAAGAGCGCTGTGCTGAGGAAACCTTGCAGCGTGCCGATGCCTTGAATGACGATGAACGCCGTGTTGTAAAAGCCGAGTTGCGTCAACGGCAACAGACGGCTGATGAAGAGCCGATCCACTTGGATCAGGATCAGCGATAAAATGACCGTGCCGTAGACGCTGAGCATTTGGCTGACCATTGGACGCACGGCTGACCATGCGAGGCGCGGCAAGCTGAGCAACGGTCGCCAAGCACGGCGCGCTGACAAACTGTAAAACACTGCGCCGATGACCGATGTCAGCGCGTTCCACGTCATGAAGCCGAGCAGATCGCCCGTCGCCGCGAGCAAGAGTGCACCGCCGCCTTGATACAGGCTGATGTACAGCACCTTGACGGCGTTGAGCAGGTCTAGGCGCTGCGCGCCGCTGAGCAACGCTACGTACAGGTACATCAGGTGGTTGAAAGCAATGGCGATTGCCCACAAGCGCAATGCAGCGACCGCTTCATCAGGCGCAACCTGCTCAAGGCGCAGCCAGCTGAGCGCAAGCGGCTCTGCGGCAAAAAAAATTAGCGCGCCAATGATCAGCGCACACAGCCAGTAGAGCGCAGCCGCGCTGCGCACAAAGGCGAGCGCTTTTTCGCGCTCAGCGGCAAGGCTGCGGATGAGCGTCGTTGACAATCCGAAGTCAAAGAGCGTGTTCATCAGCATCAGTGTCTGACCAAAGCTGATCAGACCGTATGCCTCAGCGCCGAGCGTCTGCAGCTGGACGCGCACCAAGACCAAGTTCAGCGCAATTGACCAGACGCCGCCTAAGACGTTATAGATCACGTTGCGTTTGACGTTTGGCGCCATGCTCTCAACCGCTTTCGGCTTGTTGCTTCAGGCTAACTTCGGCTATTATAGCCGCTCAGCATATTAGCAGGCATCTATGCGCATTGGCATCAACATTTTGTATCTGCGTCCGAGCTGTGTGGATGGCGCCTATGTTTACGCGCGCCGCCTGCTGGATTCATTAGCGCAGATCGACTCAGAGAACGTCTACTACGTCTACATGAACCGTGAGGCAGCTGAGTTCGCCATGCCTGCGCCGAATTTTCAGCCCGTGATCTACAACTTTTTGCCGCAGCAGCGCTTGCCGCGCTATTTTCATGAGCAGGTGCGCATTCCGTTGCACGCATGGCGTCATAAGCTGGACGTCGTCCATTCGCTGCACATGACTCATCCATTTTTCTTGCCGTGCCGCAGCGTCATGACGCTGCACGATACGCGCTTCATGATTCCAGCGCTGGCAGGCGATATTTACGGCTTTCGACGGCAAGTCATCCGTTTTTTTGCAGGCAACGGCGCACGGCGCGCGACGCGCGTCATCACGGACTCTGAGTTTGCCAAGCGCGAGATGATCGCGCACTTCGGCTTGCACGCTGAGAAGATTAATGTGGTCTACTTGAGCGTCAGTCCAAGCGAAATGGCTCTGCCAGACGCGGAAAGAGCAGCAGCAATCCGTGCGCAGTACGGCGTGGCTCAGCCGTACATCGCAGCGATTGGCGGCAGCTATGTGCACAAAAACGTGCCGCGCCTGCTGGAGGCGTTCGCGCAGATTTGCGGCGAGTTTCCGCACACACTCGTCCTGATCGGCAAATTGCCGCGCAACGTCGCGCCTGAAAGTCTAGGTGAGCGCGTGCGCACTACTGGCTATGTGCCAGACGAACATCTGCCTGTTTTAATGCACGGCGCCGATGTTTTCGTGGTCACGTCGCTTTACGAAGGCTTCGGCTTGCCTGCGCTTGAGGCGCAAGCAGCAGACGTGGCGCTGATCTGCTCAAAGGCGGCGTCATTGCCTGAGGTGGCAGGCGACGGCGCTTACTATTTCGATCCATACGACACAGCCGACCTCGTCCAAGCGCTGCGGACGTGCCTGCGCGACTCAGCGCTGCGCGAGACGCTGCGCGCCAAAGGGCGCGCTAACTTGATGCGTTTCTCATGGGAACAGACCGCGCGTCAAACGCTAGCGGTCTATCGGCAAGTGGCAGGACGTTGATGCGAATCGGCTGGAACGCGCTCTACCTGCGCAGAGGCGTGATCAACGGCACATCTGTCTACGCTGAGCAGCTAATCAAGGCGATTCTGACACTTGATTCCGATAATATCTATTATCTGTACCTAAACCGAGACCTCGCAGACTTCCCTGCGCCTGATGTGCCGAATCTGCGCCGAGTCATCTGCCCAATTTCGCCTAACAACCGTGTTTTGCGCTACGCCTATGAGCAGACGGTTTTGCCGTTCCTTGCGCGCCGACATCGCCTTGATCTGTTACACTCGCTCAACACGATTGCGCCGCTGCTCTTGCCGTGTCCGAGCGTGGTGACGCTGCATGACACACGCTTTGTCGTGCTGAGCGAGGATATGTCCGCGCTGCGGCGGCGCATCGTGATCTTTTTCACAGCGAGCGGCAGCCGACGCGCCAAACGAGTCATCGCCGTCTCTGAGTTCGCCAAGCGCGAGATGAGCGCGCATTTGCGTCTCTCAGCTCAGAAAATTGACGTGGTTCACTCAGGCGCAGGCACCACAACGCCAATTTGCTACGGCGCTGAGGCTGCAGCAATCCGTGCGCAGCACGGCGTTCAGCAGCCGTACATCGCAGCGATTGGCGGCGGCTATCCGCATAAGAACATTCCGCGCTTGCTGGACGCCTTCAGGCAGATTCAAGCTGATTTTCCGCATGACCTAGTGCTGATCGGCAAAGTGCCGCCAAACGTCTCACCTGAGCAGCTGACCGAGCGCGTGCGCATCACTGGTTACGTGCCACACGCACATTTGCCGACTCTGCTCAACGGCGCTGCGCTGTTCGTCTTGCCGTCGCTGTATGAAGGCTTTGGTCTGCCAGTCCTTGAGGCGCAAGCCGCAGACGTGCCGCTAGTCTGCTCGCGTGCCGCAGCTTTGCCAGAGATCGCAGGCAAAGGCGCTTACTACTTCGATCCGAATGACACAGCAGACCTTGTGGCAGCGTTGCGCACTTGTTTGAGCGACTCGGCGCTGCGCGAGACGCTGCGCATGGAAGGTCGCGCTAACTTGCAACGCTTCTCATGGGCGAGCGCCGCGCGCAAGACGTTGGAAGTCTATCAGTGCGCCGCACAGCGTTAGCGCGTCATCAAGCGCTCACGAAAGGCGCGCACCAGTGCCTCGCCGCGTTCGGTCAAGCGCACCTGACCTGCTTCAAGCTGTACTAAACGCTTTGCGCGCAGGCGCGCGAGGCAACGCGCCGTCTTGCCCGTTGTCCAGCGCAGATGCTCGTGCAGCGTGCTCTGCGCGCTCTCAGACTCTGCCTCAGCCGTGTGCTGATGGTTGTATAGGTGACCGAGCAAGAGCTGCTCGGCAAACAGCTGACGCTGTCGGTAGCGCCTGATCAGTCCAGAGAGCAAGCCCTGACGCGGCGAGAGCAGCCAGCTCAGCAGGAAGAAGGCGAAGAGCATGGCGACCATTGCCGCTGAGATTGAGATATCAAGCGCGCGCGCCATTTCATAGCCGCTGATCACTGCCAAGACGCTCAGCAAAGGCGCAACGGCAAACATCTGCCAGAGCCGATCCGTCAACAGATACGCTGCAGCTGCTGGAATCACGAAAAATGCCACCACTAAAATTGCGCCGACTGCGTCAAATGCTGCAACTGCTGTTAAACTGACCAGTGTGAGCAGCGCGTAGCTCAGCAAGGCAGGTCGGAAGCCGAAAGCAGCCGCTAGGTCTGGATCAAAGCTCGCCAGCTTCAATTCCTTGTAAAAAAGCAGCACAAAAAGCAGGTTGATCAGCGTGATAGCGGCAAGCGGCATCAGCGCACGCGGCAAGAAGACCAACTTCGGCGGCACGCCGATCAGGCGACGTTGCCATGCCTCAGCGGCGCTGAACGTGCCACAATTGCTGCAATATTCCTCGAAAACAGCGCGCGGATCGCGCGGCGAAATGCCTTCTGCAGCACAGTTGACGCACCTGCGCGCCATTTTAGCGCGCGGATCGTCCGCTGTGACCGTGACTGGCTCGCAGTTAGCGAAACAGTGGCTGTTGGCATTTGCCCATGCCACGCCAATCTCGCCGACCAAGACCGAGTCTGTGTCCAGATGGACGTTTGGGATGTGGCGCGTGACCAAAATTACGGCGAGCGCGAACAGGAATGGAAAGACTAAGCCGAGCGCTGCATCGCCTTTGACCAGCTTTGAACGCTCGATCAGCTCGGTCAGCATGACCGTGCCGACGCCTGCTGCTGCGGCGCCGATCAGCAAGAGCGGCGCGCTCAGATCAGGCGCCTGTCCAAGCGCCAACGTTGCCAAGAATGCCGCGACAATGCCGAATAAGACCGAATGGCTGATGGCGTCTGCTGTCATCGCCATTTTGCGCAAGACTAAAAAGACGCCGCATAAGGCTGTTGCTACGGCGACTAATACGCCGATCAGCAGCGCTACAGCGCGCGGATCGCCGAAAAAGGCGTTCAACTGCTCCGCCGTGACGAAGTTGAGCAAAAGCTCGACCAATGTGCGCTCAATGCTGCTCACGGCGTCTCGCTCACTTTGTGACGTTGTCGCTGTAGCTGCCATAGAATGCCGCGCTGTGGCGCGAGCAGCAAGCTGACTAGCACAATGCCGCATGCGACCACGATGATCAGCGGACCGGTCGGCAAGCCGCGCTCAAGAGCGCTCAGCACAGCGCCTGCGCCGCCGCTGAAAGCGCCGAAAAGCATGGCTAGGACGATCATCTGCTCCAGACGGCGTGTCCATTGTCGCGCAGCGACTGGTGGCGCGATCAGCAAGCCGACCATTAAAATTGCGCCTGCCAGCTGCAGTCCGAGCACAATGGCAACCACGATCATGCCTGAGAGCTGCGCATTCAGCCGTGCTATCGGCAAGCCTGTGGCGCGCGCAAAGTCAGGATCGAAGGTCAGCAGCTTAAATTCCTTCCAGAAAGCGTACAGTAGCGCGCCGACCAGCAGACATGCCGCACTCAGAACTAGCACATCACGTTCAATAATCGCTGCTGCCTGTCCAAAGATGAATTTTTCCAAGCCCGCCTGACTAGCGCCAACGCGCCCTTGCACGTATGAGAGCAGCGCCACGCCGACTGCGAAAAACGCTGACAAGACGACGCCCATTGCCGCGTCCTGCTTCAGGCGCGTTGTGCTGACTAGCCAATTGACCATCAGAACGCCTAAGCCGCCGATCAGCGCTGCGCCAAGCAACAGCGCTGCCGACTCACGTCCAAAGATCATAAACGCAATTACTACGCCTGGCAGCGCCGCATGTGAGAGCGTATCGCCAATTAAACTTTGACGGCGCAGCACAGCGAATGTGCCTGTCATGCCGCATAGAATGCCCAAAAGCGCGCCGCCGAGCGCCACATTGGTTAGTGTGTAGTCATACTGCACGCCAAGCGCCATGCTCAGCGGCACGCC
>JANWYI010000048.1:19353-22678 GCA_025055255.1 Anaerolineae bacterium
ACGCGCCGATCCTCAGGCAACATAGGCGCTCGCCTCGCGTGAGCCATTCACAGCCGAAGGCAACGCGCCGATGCGCCCGCTGTACGTCCGCCGAATGTTTTCTTCTGTAAAGGCGCTCTGCACTGTGCCGCTGGCAATTACCTCGACGTTCAGCAGCGTCACCCAGTCAAAATACTCAGCGACCGTCTGCAAATCGTGATGGACTACAATCACGGTCTTGCCCTGATCGCGCAGCTTGTGCAGCAAGCCGACGATAGCGCGCTCAGTGACGGCGTCTACAGCGGCGAACGGCTCATCCATGAAGTATAGGTCAGCGTTTTGCGCTAGGGCGCGCGCTATGAAGACGCGCTGTTGCTGTCCGCCGCTCAGCTGGCTGATCTGCCGCTCTGCAAACGTCGCCATGCCGACTTGCTCAAGCGCCTCTAGCGCCGCTTGACGTGCCGCGCGATCAGGACGGCGCAACCAGCCCAGTTTGCCGTAAACTCCCATCATCACGACGTCAAGCGCCGTTGTGGGAAAGTCCCAGTCCACGCTGTTGCGCTGCGGCACATAGCCAATCCGAGAGCGGACGCGCTGCAGCGGCATGCCGAAAAAACGCACCTCGCCTGCGGCGCGCGGCACCAAGCCGAGCGCCGCTTTGATCAACGTGCTCTTTCCTGCGCCGTTCGGTCCAACAATCGCCATGAGCGCGCCGCTCGGCACGCGCAAGTCCACGTCCCATAAGGCAGGCTGTTGATGGTAGGCAACGGTCAGGTCATTGACCTCAAGCGCATGTAAGACGTCTGTCATGATAAGAGTGTCCTTTCAACGGTAGAGATTTAGCGCGCTTGGAACGTCTCAGGCAAGTCAAGCGCGAGCGACTCAGGCAAAGGCGGCACGGCGTAGCCAAACGATTGCAGAATGGTCACCACATTGTGGACGATCATCTCGACATATGTGCCGCCGAACTCGTCAGGCGCGCCCATTGCATCAGAGTAGAGCTCGCGGATGCCAGTGCGCACAGTCGCGCCGCGCGCCTGTGCCGCTGCAATCACGGCTTGGACAGTGGCAGGCGAGACGCTGCTTTCCACAAAGATCACCTCAATGCCTTCGCGCACCACAAGGTCAGCGACCTCTTGAATGGCGCTCACGCTTGCCTCAGCCACTGTGCTGATACCTTGAATGCCGCGCACTGTCCAGCCGAAAGCATCGCCGAAGTAGCGAAAAGCGTCATGTGAGGTGACCAGAATGCGCTTCGCCTCAGGAATGGCAGGATCGGTCATGGCAGCGCGCGCCCAGTCATAGAGCGTCTCTAACTGCGCAACATAGGCTGTTGCATTGGCGCGATAAAAGTCGGCGTGTGCGGCGTCTAGCTCAGCCAACACTTCAGCCAGACCCTGCGCAGCGAGCATCCAGTTGCGCGGGTCGAACCAAAAATGTGGATCAGGCACGCCGACGGTTTCCTCTAAAATGAAGCCTGCCTGCAGAACTGGTTCACTGAGCGCGTAGACGCGCACCATGCGCTGACCGAGCGCCTCGAAGACGGTCTCGAACTGCCCTTCAAGGTTCAAGCCGCTGTAGATGACCAACTGTGCCGCGTTCATCGCCGCAATGTCAGACTCGGTCGGCTTGTACAGGTGCGGATCAACGCCGCCGCTCATCAGCGCTGTCAGCGCGATTCGTGCGCCACCAATGACTCGCGCCAAGTCCGCTGCTTGCGTCGTGGTAGCGACGACGCGCAGCCGATCCTCAGCGTGCAGAGCGCTCAGCGGCAACAGTGTCAGCAACATTAAGAGCGCGCAGCGCGCAAGTCGCTTCATGCTTACGCCTTTGCCTCAAATTTAGATTAGACTAAATACGTTTTCAAGGATATCCAAGTTTGAAGTTCTGTCAAGGTGTAAATTTTCGCTTTCGACAGATATTCAGCTATGATCGCGTCAAAAGGGACGAGTAGAGAGCAGGATTATGCCAACAGTGCGCATCTACCGCGACCTCGCTGATTTGACTTGGGCAGTTGCCGCGCTGATCGTCAAGCTAGGCAGACAGGCGCTCGCCGAGCGCGGCACTTTTCATATTGCACTCTCAGGCGGCAGCACGCCGTTGCCGCTCTACGCGCTGTTGGCGTTACCAGAGTGGCGCGTCCAGCTCGATTGGTCGCGGACGCATGTCTACTTCGCTGATGAGCGCTGTGTGCCACCTGATCATGCTGAGAGCAACTATGGCATGGTCAAGCGTGCCTTGCTTGAGCCGACTCAAGTCCCAGAGTCGAACGTTCATCGAATGCACGGCGAGTCTGAGCCGCTTCAAGCGGCTGAGGCATACAACGCGCTGATGCAAGGCGTGCAGCTAGACGCAATCTTGCTGGGCATGGGCGAGGATGCGCACACTGCCTCGCTTTTTCCAGAGACAGCGGCGCTGAGCGAGACTGAGCGCGCTTGCGTGGCAAACTACGTGCCGAAGCTCTCGGCTTGGCGCTTGACGCTGACAGCGCCGTACATCAACACGGCGCGGCACAAGATTTTCATGGTGAGCGGCGAAAACAAGGCAATGGCGTTACAGAATGTACTGCACGGCTCATATGATCCGCAGCGCTATCCTGCACAGCTGATTCATGAGGCACACTGGCTGATCGACTCAGCCGCTGCATCAGCTCTGCCACAGCGCTAAGCGTTACTCGTTGCGCGCAGCGCGCCGACGCGCCTGATCTTCTGCCAAAAAGCGATCCAGTTCGCTCTCTTCGCTCTGCGCAGGCGTAGACTCGACATGCGCGCTTAGCCGATCTGCGGCTGTAGCGTAGCTGCTGCTGCCGCTGACGCTATAGACATCTTCCATCGCCTCGACAATGTCGGCGAGCGCCTCAACTTCGCTGTGAATTTCCTGCGCAAGACGCCGTGCGCGCGTGCTATCCATCTCGCGCGTATGCGCCATCTGTTGCAGCTTAGTGTGGACTGCGCTGAGCTGTGCCACTGTGTTATCCATGCGGATTTCCGTGCGCTTGACCAAGCTGGCGACCTTTTGCAGGTCATTGAGCAGGCGCTGACGAATGGCGATTGCCTCTTGCAGCTCAGCGCGCACAGCAGGATCGGTCTCCATGTTCAGGCGCGTCTCCAGCGCGCGCAGCTGCGTCGGCACTTCACGCCTATCGCGCTCAATAATCGCGTTCGACTCAAAATTATCAATGCTCTTGCCCAGCAGATAAATCTGCTCGATCCAGTTCTCAATCTCACGCGCAGTCTCCTGCAAAGCGACCTGCATAGCGCCGCTCTGCTTGCCGATGAACTGGTCAATGCTGCGCTTGTACTCTAAGGCTTTTTGCAGGCGTTGACGTGCAGGCAGGTTTTTGATG
>JANWYI010000048.1:22776-24921 GCA_025055255.1 Anaerolineae bacterium
GTCGCGCGGATCGAAGCGCTCTTGCAGCATTCGATTCATCGCCTCGCGGCGCGCTGCTGGATCGTTGATGGTGATGACTAAGTAGATAATCTCTAAAATGCCGCCGATCACGAGCCACATCCACGCCTGAAAACCTTCGAAGAGTCTGAGCCCTGAGAAGAAGGCGATCAAGGTCAAGCCGATCACTAGGCCGCTAGGCCATGTGAAGAAGGCGTCGGTCAGCAGCGCACTAAGTGCGCGTGAGCGCAGTTCGTCCGTTGTCCGTTTCTGTCGAGTCATAGTCTCTCAGTCCTATAGCGTGCCTATCACCCAGCCGTGCTTTAATTATATCAGCACAGGCACCCTTTCAGCCCTACGAAGTCGTCACACGCTCAATTTTGGCGCCCAGTGCGCTCAACTTCTCTTCCACGCGCTCGTAGCCGCGATCAATGTGGTGCGCGTTGCCGATGATCGTCGTGCCGCGCGCACACAGCGCTGCTATTAGCAACGCGATGCCTGCCCGAATGTCAGGACTGCTGATGGTCAGATTGCCGTGCAGCGGCGTGTGACCTTGCACGAGCGCACGATGTGGATCGCACAGCACAATGCGCGCGCCCATGCTCACTAGCTTATCTGTGAAGAACAGCCGACCGTCATACATCCACTCGTGGAACATCACAGCACCTGAGGACTGCGTTGCGATGACCAGAGCGATGCTCAGCAGGTCTGATGGGAAGGCAGGCCACGGCTGCGCCTTGATCGTCGGGATGCGATTGCCCAGATCATTCTGCACGCGCATCGCCTGACCGCGCGGCACAAAAATGTCTTCGCCGCGCACTTCCCAATGCACGCCCAGCTTATTGTAGACCAGCTCGATCATCGCCAAGTGCTGCGGATCAGCGTTTTTGATCAGTACCTCGCCGCCTGTGACCGCTGCAGCGCCGATGTAGCTTGCCACTTCGATGTAGTCAGCGCCTACGCGGAACGTCCCGCCGCCGAGTTGCTCTCTGCCATGCACAACGATCTGGTTAGAGCCAATTCCCTCGATTGGCACACCCAGCATGACCAAAAAATGGCATAAATCTTGCACGTGCGGCTCGCAGGCTGCGTTGCGGATGACCGTTGTGCCTTTGGCACGCGCCGCGGCAAGAATCGCATTTTCGGTCGCTGTGACGCTTGCTTCATCCAACAGAACGTTAGCGCCGCGCAGTTGCTCTGCGCGCATGTGGAAACCGCGCGCGACCTCGATCTGCGCGCCTAATTTTTGCAGCGCCAGCAAATGCGTGTCCACACGCCGCCGCCCGATCACGTCGCCGCCCGGAAATGGCAAGACCGCTGCGCCGAGTCTGCCCAGCAGCGCGCCTGCCAACACAATGCTCGCGCGCAGGCGCGTCGAGAGCGATGCATCAACCACGTGCGTGTGCAGCCGCTCAGCGTGAATGGTCATGCGCCGCGCCGACTCATCGTAGGCAACCGACGCGCCCAGCTTGCGCAGAATCTCTGCCATGACGCGCACGTCAAGGATGCTCGGCACATTGGTCAGCGTGACAGGCTGATCGGTCAGCAGACAAGCCGCCATGAGCTTCAGGACAGCATTTTTATTGCCGCCGACCTCAAGCACGCCGTTGAGCGGATAGCCGCCTTCGATAATAAACTGCTGCATTGATGCTACGATCCTCGATGAAAGTTTTGAATCCAGCGCCCTGTCTGCAGATGGTCGCCGCCGATGCCGATACGTCCGACATAATAAGGCGGCTGAGCATCGGCGCTGATGAAGCGTCCGCCTGTGATGCCGACTACAAACGACAAGCCCGCCTCTGCTGCAACTGCAAAAATGCGCGGATCGAACTCACGTCCATGCCGATAGACGCCGCCATATGGCGCGATCAGGCTGAGCGGCGCATAGCCTGTAGCTTCAGCAATCCATTTGGCTGACTGGACGATTTCTTCGCGCAAGTCGGGCAACTTGAGCGACGGCAAGTAGCTGTGATGACTGGTGTGCGTGTCGAGTTCCCAGCCGCGCTCTGCCAACTCGCGCAGGACTGCCCAGCCGCGCTGAGTGACCTGTGGCGGCTGGTCAGCGACGACAGCGAACACGCCGCAATAGCCTGCTTTCTCGATCTCATCAGCCATTGCCAAAAAATAAGGCTGAATGTAGCTTGGCGC
>JANWYI010000049.1:0-22513 GCA_025055255.1 Anaerolineae bacterium
TTTAGAAAGCGGAGAATTTGTAAAATTAGTAAAACGATCAGGACCGCAATCACCAGCATCCCAAAAGCTACATGCAGACCGAGCATCAAAACGAGCATCAAAACGGGTGAAATTATGAAAAAAAGGAGGAGAAACGAAGGGACTGAAAGAAAACCAAGCACTATGAAAAACCTTGAAAAACGCGTTCGGTAGCTCTCTCGCATTACGACTGCCGACATTACAGCACGTTTGTACGGCATCTGCTCAACGATCCGCTGCCGCAGCGCCCTAGCCTCGTCAAGGTCAATTTCCCTCTCTTGCAGCTCGGCGGCATTCTCCATTTTGCGCATATTTTGCTCGGCAAGCTCTGCCTCTTCAGCCAGCTTTTCTAGACCTGCGCGATCATTTCTCAGTTGCTCTACTTCTCGGATAAAACGAGTGACTTCCAGTGAACTGAGCTGATCGAGTTCAAACTGTCTGAGATGTTCACGAGCGGCTCTTTCAGCACGAGTAGGATTATTTCCGAAGGACTTTTTCCACTTTGCCGCCTTGTACAACGCTACTTTGTAGCGAAGCGCTTTGATCTGATCAACTGCTTGCTCAACTGCCATAGGCTTACCTCCGCATTCGTCCGTCCTCTCGATTGCGTGACTCCAATTCATCTAGCTCAACTAGTTCGCCGTCATCGCCGAGCGTGAGCAAACGGTCGCGTTTTGGCTTTTCAGTTTCAACATCAGTCGGCTTGTAGCCAAGTTTTTCCATCTCGCGTGCAACGGCGCGCTCACGGCGCAACGGATCATCGAAGAAAACTTCAATGCCGTGTGCTAACAACCCTGCGCCCCAGCCGAAGGTCACAAAGATCATCCAGAAAGGAAAGTTGAATGCTATGGCAAGCATGGCATTGACCATCACATAGGCGGCAAGGTGCTGGTAGAACTCTACACGACTCTTGACGCGCTTTTCAGCTGCTTTGCGCGCTGCTAGGTATCTTTCATCGTCCATAGGAAAACTCCACAAGGCTCATGCCTAGCCTCTGAACTGTTATTACGCTAATGCGTGCTTCTCCGTTGCGCGTCTAAGATGGTGTAAAGCATGACTCCGCACGCAACCGCTACATTCAACGAATCACAACGACCGTGCATCGGCAAACGCACTAAATCGTGACACGCCGCCTTCAACATTTCTGGCAAGCCTTCGCGCTCACTGCCCATCAATAGGACGAGCGGTTTGCGGTAGTCCGCAGCTTGATAGTCTGTCTGCGCCGAGTCAGACGTGCCGATCAGTCGCGCCTCAGACCGCGCACACCACGCCAAGAAATCTTTGTAATCGGCGCGCACCAACTTTTGAGTGAAGATCGCACCCATACTGGCACGGACGCTGTTCAGATCGTACGGATCAGCGGCATTGCCCAACAAAATGACGCCTTCCGCGCCCACAGCATCGCATGTGCGCAAAATTGTGCCGATGTTACCTGTGTCCTGCGGCGAGTCGAGCGCAACCCAGCACAGTTTCTCAGCTGTGAAGGTCGCGCTGCTCAGCGGCAACCACGTTTGGCGCACAACAGCCGCTATGCCCATTGGATTCTCTTTAGCAGAGAGACTTTCAAAAACCTCAGCGCTTACCTCCAGCACACGCACGCCTTGTTGCCGCGCTTGCGCGACCATCTGTTGTGCAAACGGACTGCTGAGCAGCTCAGGCGCGTGAATCAGCGCCTCAATTGGTGCATTGAGCTGGATCGCCTCTGCCACGAGACGAATGCCCTCGGCGAGGAACAAGCCGCTCTCAGCGCGCGCCTTGCGTTGACGCAAGGCACGGTACGCTTTAATCGTTGTGTTGGCAGGATTGGTGATGCGCGTCATGCCTTGCGCTGCGCCAGAAAGACCGCCTGATCGCGCAGGATCGGCTCAGCACTGTCCAATGCATGTGCCAGAAGCGCTGGTGCGCTCGGCGCGTTCAAGTTGACAGTGACGTAGAGCATGTGCGCCTGCACTTCAGGGTCGCTTTCCGCACGGTAAGCGGCTTCTAGAAGCGATGCAGCGCGCGGATGCGCGATCCACGCCGCCAACCAGACCGCAGCGCGCCGCACCTCAGGCTCGGAGTCGCGCAACGCAATTTCGAGAGCGTCCAACACAGCGTCACAGTCAGCGCTCTCGGCAATTTGAATGCCTAGATAGTTGGTTGCGTTGAAAATGCCGCGCAAAATCGCCGCTCTAGCCTCACCTCTGCGCCGTTGAACTGCCTCCGCCAGCGGCGCGAGTGCCGTCTCTGCCAACAGGTCGAGCATAGCAGTAGCTGCAGCGTAACAGACATGCGGCGACGGATCGTCGAGCGCAGCGCGCACCAAATCGAGGTGTATAACGCCACCGCGCTCTGCCCAATGCTCCAAGATAGCAGCGCGTAGACGTGGCGAACGCACTGAGCTGTACTGCTCAGCCAGCAGGTCAAGCGCCTCAGGCGCGTCTACCTCAAAGAGCGCGTGAATGGCAGCCATGCGCACTTGTGGATCAGAGTCACAAAGCGCGGTTGACCAGAGCGGCTGTGCGTCATCCCAATCAAATGCTGCAAGTTGACGCGCCGCAGCTGTACGCGCTGCAGGCGTACAGCTAGTCAGCGCCTTGTGTAGTGCAGCGAGCGCTTCCGAGTCGGCTTGTTGAGCAAGGCTCTCGGCTGCACTTTGGCGCACAGCGCGCTGACCGTAGCACAGCGCAGCGTGTAACGCCTCAGCTGAGACATTCTCAAGATGATGCAAGCGATGGGCGAATTGCGCGTCGGTCAAGCGGCGCGCGCGATCAGGCGTCTGAGCTAGCGCAGGTGCGTAGGATTGGCTCATAGTCATTCAGTACAAAGTGGTAATTACAGCGTCTTCCACCAGCAAATCGCCTGTGCGCAAGTCAGCCACTGTGACGCGCAGTTGACGTTGTGCATCAAGACGAAAAGCAGCCTCAAGGCGCGGCTCGTCGGCGTAGACAGGTTGTGGCAGGGCAACGCGCAGTGGTGGCGCAAATTCGTTCAAAGCAATCGCGCCTAGTTCGCTCGGCTCTAGTGTGTAGATCAGAGTCGAGCCAGCGGCGTTCAGCGTAATTTGACCTTTCGCCTCAGGATCGAACATGCCGATGACGAACTCCAGCATTGGCTGCGCGTCATAGGCTGCAGCAAGACGAACCGTGCGCAACGTGCTGGGAAATGGTGTATTACTCGGCGCCAACTCGATGTAAGCGTAAGTCCCATCTGAGTTTTTGTAGCGCAGACCATAACTATTTTGCAAGTATGGTGGCGTCCGCAACAGACCGTCGGCAATGGCGCGCGCACCAGTTGTCAATGTGGAATGCGCTGTCCAAGCCTGCTCGACAGCTTGCACAGGCAGCGCTACATTCTCCGAGTTGGTCAGTAAAATGTAAGTCAGGTCAGCTGGGTAGAGTGAGCGCTCAGCAGCGTAGGCGAAACAGTCGGCTAGGGCATCTTCAAACGTTTGCATTGTGCAACGCTGAGTCAGCAAGCTGGCGAATGGCACGCCTTCGCGCAACACCTGATCGAAGCGCGTGCTGAGCGTTTTAGCATTGGCAAGGTAGGCAAACGTCGTAGTGAAAGAGTCGGGCGAGTCGGCTTGGACGAAGAATATCGGCGCCTCGGCTGACCAGACGCCGCCGCTGAGTGCTACGGCGTCTAGCTCATTCATCAGGTATAGGCGTGTCTCCGATAAGCCCAGTGCTGTGAGCGCCTCATGCAGCCAGCGGACATAGCGTGTGGCGATGTGAGCGCTTTCGAAAGGCGGCGCACTGACGATCAAGCGCTCAATTGCGCTCAGTGAGAACGGCAAGGCTTGAAAGAGCGCGCTCAAGAAGGCAGCGCCGACTCTGCGCACGTCCCAAGCTGTGTGGTCAAGCAGACGTGGCGTAGGTTCAGGTTGCGTCCAGAGTAACTCTAGAATGCGTTCGAAGTGGCGGCGATCATTGCCAAAAGACAGAGCAGCTTGTCCAACATGCAAAGTGCCATCAGCGGCGATGTAGAGCGCTGCTGGTATGTGACCATCAGGCGCGCTAATCTCTGGCAGATGCAATGCTTTTGGCTGTGCGCCGCGCTCTTGGTAGGCGAGTGCGCAATGTGACGCGCCAAGCGCCAGAGCGAGCGTGTAGCTCATGCGTCGGCTGCTCCGAAAGTCGCCTCAAAGGCGCTGCGTAGCGGCGCGCTCAACTTGACCGCCTCTGCATCTCGACACAGCGCTATGCCGCGCGCCATGACAGCTTCATACGGCGTGCCGCGCAACTTCTCCAGACCTGCCTCGCCTGCCGCCATTGGCAAGATCGGCGCAAGCGTGTTGACCGTGATGAATGCTTCAGCGCCGCGCTCAACTTTCTCACGGCGCGCCACGCCGCCAAAGCCGACGAATAAGTCCACTACAGAGCGCGTGTGCAGGTCGCTCACGCCGTCGCCGATGAACAATTTACGTCCCCACAAGCCGTGCGAGAGTTCACGCACAATTTCTGGCTTGCCAGCTGAGATTGTCAAGGGACTGTGTTCATAGGCGAGGTAAGACGCGCCGTTGACCGCTGCTTGATCGTAATACTTCCACCATGCGCCGCTCAGCTCGTTGAATTCCAGCTCTACAGCGCGCACATGCTGCGGCGGAATGCCCAAGCGCCTGCCTAAGCCACGCACAGGGTCTGCCAAGCCGCCACTGATGATGAATACTCGCTTGCCCAAGTGTAACAACGCACCAATGACTGCCTGAGCATCTGGCACAAGCGTTTCCCAGTAGCGTTGCTCAATCGCCGATAGTTGCGCACGCGTTGGACGAATCGCCTGCAAGCGCTTGCCGTAGACCTCTGACAAGTCCAGATCGCCATCCATTGCCTTTTGTGTCAGCAGGCTGACGCGCCAATCCTTGCCTTTCATGCGCGCCAATTCGTCCACACCTTCAATGGCTGAGAGCGTGCTGTCGCAATCGAAAAAGATCAGATCAAAGCTCGTCCAGCGCGTATGAACTGCCACTGTAGTTTCCCTATTGTCTCGTCTGAGTTTGCTCTAGCTGCTGCAAGGCGGAGATTATAGCGCAGAAGTTGCCTATCATTGCAACGTAAAAGTTACGCATATGGATATCTTAAATGTGTCTCAACAGTGGTAGCACTTGGCGCGCCATGCTAGAATGGCTCTATACATTTTTCATGTTCTCATCACTTGCGCCAAGCGCGCAGGGACTCAGCCTATGGCAAATGAACAAGCACAACAACTGCTCCAGCAGGGCATTGCCGCAGCGAAGGCAGGTCAGCGTGACGAAGCGCGCCGCCTGCTGCAAGAGGCAATTCGGCGCGACTCGACCAATGAGACGGCATGGTTATGGCTCTCAGGCGTCGCTAATACTGATGAAGAGCGCATCTTTTGCCTGATGAAAATTCTTGAAATCAATCCATCTAATCAAAACGCGCTCAAAGGCTTGGCAAAGCTCGGTGTGAGGCCGCCTAGCAGCACAGGCATTCGTCGCTTGAAGGAACAACCGCCGCCACAAGGCTTAGCTGCGACCGTTCGTCCGCCGACGGCGCCGCTCAAGCCGCCTGAGCCAGAAACAACGCCAAGCGCGCCTGCTAAGCCGCCATCCACGCCGCGCATGCCGCGTCCCACGCCGCCACAGCCGCCTGTACCGATCCTCGATGAACGACGCATTGCCAGCTTGAACGAGCTGGTCAGTCGTTTCCTCGACAGCTATCAGCGCGTGCCAGAGGTACCTCTACCTTTCGTTTGGACGCACAAAAAGCGCAATCGGGTTGGTGAGCTGAGCGATCAAGCGCTGCGCTTGCGCGTCGGCGCAGCATTCATAGGCGGAATTGCTGTGCTGGCAGGTGCGCTCTTCCTCATTTTGAACTTGCTAGGTGATGGTGGCGTCGCAGTTGCCTTGCGTGGCACTAACACGCCGACGCCGACATCCACACCAACTGCCACGCCGACTCTTGGCTTGACCAATACACCAAGCAACACACCTGCTGTGCCGCGCACAGCCACGCCGACTCCTAACATCCCGCCCGGCAGCATTTACAGTCCAACTAGCACGCCTGCCTTCCCAGAGGTTCGCTCCGCGCCCATGCGCCGCGCTGTTGCTTTGCTCAGTGCGCAAGATTACGATGCTGCACTGGAAATTCTGGAAGACGAACGCAAGGGTCTGGAGTTGGCAAAAGACGAGCGCTACTATGAAATCATTTATTACATGGTCACAACCTATCTAGCGCAGAATCGTCCCGGCGAGGCAGCGCGCCTGCTGGATGCCAATCGTAACCCTGAGAGCAGCGCTTTTCGTGCCGCGCGCGCTCTGCTCAGCTATGTGCGCGGCGATCTTGACACTGCTCTGAATGACGCCATAGCTGCTTTGCGCGCCGATCCGCGCTGGAGCGAGGCTGCTGTCATCGCAGCGCGTGTCCAAGCACAGCGTAACAACCTTGCCGCCGCGCGCGACGTGCTGCGCAACGCGCTCAACGCCAATCCGCGCAACGTCAGGTTGCTCTTGACGCGCGCTGAGATCAATTTGAATAGCGGCGCCCTAAACGACGCTCTGAGCGACGCTGAACTCGCCTTGTACATTGATCCGCTCAATCGCAGCGCCTATCAGATACGTAACGAAGTGCTCCTAGCTATTGCTGCAGCTCAAACTGAGCCGGTGGCGCGCGTTGAGGCATATGGACGCGCTGTCATCGGCGCACAAGCGTACTTGATCTACTATCCCGGCGACACTGAAGCATGGTGGCAACTTGGGCGCGCGCGGCAAGGCGAAGGCAATCTGAGTGAGGCACTAGACGCCTACACGCAGGCTGTTGTGGTGGATAGAACGTCTGAGACGGCGCGCCAAGTTTTCATAGCGCAAGGCGAGTTGCTGATGAATTTGCGTCGCTACACAGAGGCGCGCAACGCTTTTGAAGCAGCTTTGGCTATTCGTGAGACAGATGACGTGCGTCGCCGCCGCATAGAAGCTGCTAGTGCGCTCGGCGACTACACCACAGCGCTCGACGACATCACGCTTTTGCTACGTGAGAGACCTGATGATGTAGCCTTGTTAGGCGCACAACTTGACTTATTGCTCGCCGCTTGGATGGATCAAGATATCGCTGAGGCACAGTTCACGGTCGCCGTTGAGCGTCTGAGCGATGATCGCTTGGCTGCATTTTCGCCACAAGCCTATCACAGCGCTGTCTTGTATCGCGGCGTGGTGCGCTACTTGCAGGGTAACTATCAAGCAGCGCTCAGTGACCTGAATCAAGCCTTGAGTCGGCGCTCTACAGCTGCTGGACACTATTACCGCGCTCTGACGCTGCGCGCATTGAACCGCTCTGCTGAGGCAGTCCGCGACCTACAATGGCTGACGTACTTTGCAGAGTTTGCTGCAATGCCGCGCCTTGCTGATGTCCGAACGTTGCTAGCAGCATTAGTAACGGTCTTGCCGACTGAGACTGCCACGCCGACGCCGAGCGCGACGCCCACACCCTCAGCGACTTTCACGCCAAGCAATACGCCCACGCCGACGCGCACCTTCACGCCGAGTCGTACACCGACGCCAACGCGCACACCAACTTTCACGCGCACGCCGACGCCAACGCGCACCTTCACGCCGACGCGCACTGTCACGCCAACGCCGCTCGGAACGCCTTGAGTTGTGCAGCCTGCTGAGATGCCCAGTGGGATATCTCGGCAGGCTTATGTCATTTGTTAGCATTCGGATCGCTCGCTAAAATTGAACGCAAGCCGTCTTTTCCACATGGAAAAGTGTGGTTTGCTTTTTTGTTAATCCGTGTTACACTTATTCAAGAGATTGTTCTGTTTTTCCCAAATTGTGATGCGCCTAGTGCGCAGGTGAGGTAAAACACTGTGCTCGACCAATACGCGCCCGTTGCAATCCTATTGCTCATCACGACAGTCGTCGGCATCATCGTGGTGTTTATTTCGCGCATTCTCGGTCCGTTCCGCCCAACTGCGCGCAAGCTAGAGCCATATGAAAGCGGCATGGTGGCGATTGGTCCGGCAATGCGGCGCCTGCCCGTCAAGTTTTACTTGATCGCCGTTTTGTTCATCTTGTTTGACATTGAGGTGATGTTTTTCCTGCCATTTGCCGTTGTAGTGCGCGAACTCGGTTTCGCAGCGCTGCTGGTGATGCTGGTATTCATCATCGTGCTGGAAATCGGACATTATTACGCTTGGCGTAAGGGAGCTTTGGAATGGGAGTAGCAGGCAAACTTGGCAATCTAGGCGTGGTGACCACAACGCTTGAGGCTGCGATCAACTGGGGACGCACCAAGAGCATGTGGCCCATGTTGTTTGGTTTGGCGTGCTGTGCAATTGAGATGATGAGCACGCAGGCTTCGGTCTACGACCTATCGCGCTTCGGCATGGAGTTAATGCGCGCCTCGCCGCGCCAGAGCGATCTGATGATCGTTGCTGGGCGCGTCACGCGCAAAATGGCGCCAGTGCTGCGTCAGCTCTACGACCAAATGCCCGATCCGAAATACGTTATCTCGATGGGCGACTGTGCCTCTTGCGGCGGCATTTTCAATAACTATGCCATTGTGCAAGGTGTAGACGAGATCGTGCCAGTGGATGTCTACGTGGCAGGCTGTCCGCCGCGCCCAGAGCAGCTCATTCACGGCATTATGACGCTGCACGAGAAGGTCAAGACACAGCGCATTGCAGACTGGGCGTAGCTAGAGAGACTTTGAGAAGGGCACGGGCGGCTTCTGTCCGCCCATTTATCATTGATGAGGCGATCCGATGCAAGCACCACTTGATCCTGTTGATCTGGCAAAACTGAGCCTGAAAGACGCCGTCTTGGACGTGGTTGAGTTTCGCGGCGAGACAACTATTGTGGTTGATCCACAGCGGATTGTGGAAGTCTGCCAGTTCTTCCGCGATACCGAAGGCTTAGAATACATCTTCCTCTCGGACATCACAGCTGTGGATTACTTCCCGCGCGAGCCGCGCTTTGCGCTGTGTTATCACTTGTATTCAATGGTCTACACGCGCCGTCTGCGCATCAAGGTCTACCTTCCCGGCGACAATCCGCGCCTGCCCAGCGTGACCTCTGTTTGGAAGTCGGCCGACTGGGAAGAGCGCGAGGCATATGACATGATGGGCATTGTTTTCGAAGGGCATCCCAGCCTACGGCGCATCCTCATGCCGTCTGACTGGGAAGGGCATCCGCAGCGCAAAGATTACCCGCTCGGCTATGAGCAGGTGCAGTTTAGCTTCAATTTTGATGAAGTGAACCGCCTGAAACCGTACGCCAAAGAATAACTTCCGAAAGCAAGCCATTGATCGAGGAAAATCGCTATGACAGAACGTCCTTTGTTAGAACGTAGCGGACACAGCGCCAATATCACAGAATGGGAAGGCACAGTCCAAGAGCTGCGCGGTCTGGTCTCGCCACGCGCTTTCACGGGCGAGACCATGCTCCTGAACATGGGACCGCAGCATCCCAGCACGCACGGCGTCTTGCGCTTGCTTTTGGAGCTAGACGGCGAGACTGTGGTCAGCTGTGTGCCAGACATTGGCTATCTGCACACTGGCATTGAGAAAAACATGGAAGCCAAGACCTATGAGCAGGCGATCACAATGACGGATCGCATGGACTATCTCAATCCAATGGGCAACAATCTGGTCTACTGCCTTGCGATTGAGAAGTTAGCAGAGCTAGACGTGCCAGAGCGCGCTCAGATCGTGCGCGTGCTGCTGGCAGAGCTGACGCGGATCAACAGCCATTTGGTCTGGCTTGGCACGCACTGCCTTGACCTCGGCGCGATGAGCGTCTTCCTCTACGCCATGCGCGAGCGCGAGATGGTCCTCGATATCTTCGAGATGGTCAGCGGTCAGCGCATGATGAGCACGTACTTCCGTCCTGGCGGCTTGTGGCGCGACGTGCCGCCTGAGTTCATCCCAGCGGTTAAGGCGTTTATTGACTACTTCCCTGCCAAAGTGGAGGAGTATGAGACGCTCTTGGTCAACAACCCGCTCTGGATTGACCGCACACAAGGTATCGGCGTGATCACGCCTGAGGACGCTATTGCTTACGGCTGCACAGGTCCGACCCTGCGCGGCAGCGGCGTCAACTGGGATATCCGTAAGGCAATGCCGTATATGGGCTATGAGACTTACCAGTTTGACGTGCCGCTCGGCGAACATGGCGATGTCTACGACCGATTCTACATCCGCATGCAAGAGATGAAGGAGTCAGTGCGGATCATCCGCCAAGCGGTTGAGCGCCTAGAGAAGACAGGCGGTCCGTTCCGCAGCCAGAACCGCAAGTATGTGCCGCCGCCGCGCTCCGAGCTAGGGCGCAGTATGGAAGCCGTCATCCATCATTTCAAGCTGTGGACCGAAGGCTTTAGCTTGCCTGAAGGCGAGGTGTACGTCTCGATCGAGAGCCCGCGCGGCGAGCTGAGCTGTTACCTGAGCAGCGATGGCGGCAATCGTCCACATCGTGTACATTTCCGCACGCCGTCTTTTGTGCACACCATGGGCGCTATTCCGAAGATGGCGGAAGGTAGCATGATCGCCGACTTGGTCGCTATCATCGGCAGCGTAGACATCGTGCTAGGCGATTGTGACCGCTAAAGTAAGGATGTTGACGTGCTGAAAGACAAATACGCAGAGCAAATCACCAAAATTTTCGCTAAGTATCCTGACAAGCGCTCAGCGATCATGCCGTTGCTGTATCTAGCACAGGAACACTACGGCTACGTCTCGCCTGAGGGCATTAACGAGGTCGCTGAGCTGTGTGAGATCGATCCGACACAGGTCAAGTCGATTGCCGGCTTCTACACGATGTATCGTGAGACGCCGAAAGGCAAGTACTGGCTGCAAGTCTGCACGGACTTGCCGTGCGCACTAGTCGGTGCGGACAAGTTTTATCATGACCTGCTTGACTATCTCGGCATTCAAGACGGCGACACGACGCCTGACGGTTTGTTCACCGTTGAGCATGTCATGTGCCTTGCCGCTTGTGACCGCGCGCCGATGCTTCAGTGCAACTTTCGCTATGTCGAAAACCTGGACATGGAAAAGATGAAGGCGCTGATCGAACAGTGGCGCGCCGAGGCAGCCGCTGAGGCACAAGCCAGCAGTGACTGAACGTGACCGCCATGCAGCCAGATGAGTCATCTCCGCTAGAGTCGCTGCGCGTGGCGCTGACTTTGGCAATAGCAGGTGCAGGCGTTGCGCTGTTGGCGCTGACCTTGATGCAATGGCGCTCGCCGCGCGATGAAGACGCAGTTTGGGTCACCATGACGCATCCGCAGCGGCTTGTGACACACCTCGCGCAGGGCGATGCAGGTAGCTTGTTAGGCGACGCGCTGATCTACCCTATCTTGCTGATTGGCGTAGCGAGCAGCGCTGTAGCATGGCGAGACGGTAGGCAGGCAGCATTAGTCGCTCTGATGCTGACAGGGTTGCTAGGGATGCTGTATGCAGGCAGCATGTCACTTTACAACGGCGCAATTGTGGCAGTGTGTGGCTTCAGCGCGATGCTGTGCAGTGGTTTAGTGGCTTTCAGTTTCATGCTGGCTATGCGTTCACCAATGCAACCAGGCAAAGGTGATGAGAGTAACGAGTTGGATGAGGAAGGAAAGTAACAATCATGCCGAACATCTTGCTGCGTGATCAGGACGTTCCGAATATCGGCACATATGAGGTCTATGTGCAGCATGGCGGTTATGAAGGGCTGCGCAAGGCGCTCAGCATGTCGCCAAAAGAGGTGATCGCAGTTGTGAAGGACTCAAATCTGCGCGGACGTGGCGGCGCAGGCTTCTCAACGGGCATGAAGTGGTCATTCGTGCCAGATGTTGATGGCCCGAAGTACGTCGTGGTCAACGCTGATGAGTCCGAGCCGGGCACCTTCAAAGACCGCCAAATTCTGGAGAAAAACACGCAACAATTGATCGAAGGCGCGCTGATCTGCGCCTACGCTATTCAGGCGAGCACGATCTACGTCTATGTGCGCGGCGAGTTCTGGGACATCGGCTTCCAGCTGGAGCGCGAGATTGAGAAGGCACGCGCAGCAGGCTGGATCGGGCAAAACATTGGCGGCTCGAACTGGAGCTGCGAGATGTACGTCCACTGGGGCGCCGGCGCCTACATCTGCGGCGAAGAGAGCGCTATGCTCAACAGCATCGAGGGCAAACTCGGTCAGCCGCGCGTGCGTCCGCCTTTTCCAGCAGTCTCAGGCTTGTATGGGCGTCCAACAGTTATCAACAACGTGGAGACGCTCGCCAATGTGCCGCCGATCATTGTCAACGGCGCGGCGTGGTACAAGAGCATCGGCACAGAAAAATCGCCCGGACCGAAGATTTTCTGCATGAGCGGTCACATCGCTAAGCCGGGCAACTATGAGTTGCCGCTCGGCAAGACTTTCCGCGAGTTAATCGAACTGGCAGGCGGCGTGCGCGGCGGCAAGAAGCTCAAGGCAATTTTGCCGAGCGGCGCGTCTGGTCCGCTGCTGCCCGGCACAGATAAAGTGCTGGATACGCCGCTGACCTATGAAGACGTGGCTGCGCTCGGCTCGACGCTCGGCTCAGCGTCCGTGATCATCCTTGATGAAGATACAGACATGGTCTGGGCGACGCTAAAGATGATCAAGTTCTTCCGCCATGAGAGCTGCGGCAAATGCACGCCGTGTCGTGAAGGCACTTACTGGCTGGAGCAGCGTCTCAAGGCGATTTATGAGCGTAGGGCAACGCGCGCCGACGTTGAGCTGATTGAGTCGGTTGCCAAGCAAATGCAAGGTAAGAGTCTGTGCGCGCTAGGCGACTTCGCCACCAGTCCTGTGCTGAGCGCCTTGAAGTACTGGCGCGATGAATTCTACGCCTATGTTGAGCCTGTCAAGACAACGGTCAGGGCGCCAGCGCGCAAAGCAGTGCCTGTGGCAATGGCAGGCGACTAGTATGCAGGTGTGAAGGCAGGGCAGGTCACTGACTTGCCCTGCTGCGAGGAATAGCTGATGACTGAGAGCGACCGCGAGCCAGCTGCATTCAAAGGCGAGGCACAAGCGCCAACTGGCGCGTCTGAGACAGCCTCAGGGACGCCGCTGAGCGTCTCATCAGCCGTTACACCAGACGCGCCGCTTGAGGGCGTGGCAGAGCCCAAGCTGAGCAGGCGCGAACGCGAGCTTGCTCAGCGGCTTGAGGCGCTCAGTGCAGCAATTGCCGCTGCGCCTGATGATCCGATAAATTACGTGCTGCGCGGCGAGCTACGCTTAGCGCTAGGCGATCTAGAGAACGCTGCGGAGGACTTTCGGCGCGGTTTGCTCTTGATCATTGCTATCGGCGAGACAGACTGGGGCTATGTTCACACAGCGCTGGCAGAGCGCGCTCAGGAAGGGTTACGACGTTGCCTGTGAGTGGCGCTCACGCAACTTACAGTAGAATTCATGCGTTGGAACGTGCTTTTTCGCCTGATGAGCGCTTGCCCACAATCGATCTAGCCGAGATCGGACGCACTGTGAAAATGCTACCTGAGATGGGTAGTGGTCGCCGTGCGGACGCACTCGCAGAAGTCGTTGAGCAGACAGGAAATTGAACGAGCTTTTCGACTCATTGCTAGAGTACTTTACATTTACGGTAGACTTGTGAAACTGTGCATCATCACTGATCAATTCAATATGAACTACGATTTCAGCATGTTGACCGAGCGTGGTGAGACTGATATCTCACACGACGAATATCTATGAGACTGATCTGCGCGAGCAAACCTGTGAGCAAGCAGCGTGTTTTGCCTTTGAGCGGCTAAAGGCGCTTGGCAAATATGGGCTTGGTGGAAGACGTGCAAATCGAGCGTGACGTTTATAACCCTGAGACGGAGGCACATTTTCATGGTTGACACGGTTCGCCTATTGATTGACGACATCGAATATCGCGTCCCAAAGGGCATGAACCTTGTGGACGCGGCAAAATTGCACGGAAATGACATTCCTGTCTTCTGTTATCATCCAAAGTTGGCGCCTGTGGGCATGTGCCGCATGTGCCTCGTCGAGCTGGGGCAGGTCGAGATAGATCGTGCTACGGGCGCCTTTCTGACCGACGAAAACGGCAAGCCGAAAGTGCGCTGGCAACCAAAACTTGCCACAGCCTGCACGCAAACCGTCACAGACGGCATGGCGATGCGTACGACCACTCAGGCAGTCAAGGAAGCGCGCGATGACATCATTGAGTTCATTCTGACCAGCCATCCGCTAGACTGCCCGATTTGTGACAAAGGCGGCGAGTGTCCGCTACAAAACTTGACCATGCGGCATGGCTCTGGTGTCAGCCGTTTCGTCTTTGACGAAAAGATGCACCTTGACAAGCACTATCCGCTTGGCGACCTGATCTTCCTCGACCGTGAGCGCTGCATTCAGTGCGCGCGCTGCACGCGCTTTCAGGAAGAGTACGTCGGCGATGCTGTGCTTGCTTTCCATGAGCGCGGACGCCGTCTGCAGATCATCACCACTAGCAATCCGCCATTTGACACTTACTTCAGCGGCAATACGACCGACATTTGTCCCGTTGGCGCGCTGACCACAGCTGACTTCCGCTTTGGCGCACGTCCTTGGGAGCTGACCGAAGTGCCGAGCATCTGTCCGCATTGCCCTGTAGGTTGCAACATCAGTGCCAGCACACGCCTCGACCGCGAGGCAGGCGGCAAGATTGTCATCAAGCGCATCATGCCGCGCCAGAATGAGAGCGTCAACGAAATCTGGATTTGCGATAAAGGACGTTTCGGTCATCATCATTCGCGTCATGCTGAGCGAATCAGCCGTCCGCTCGTGCGCCACAACGGTAGACTCGTGCCTGCCACATGGGAAAAAGCGCTGAGCGTGATTGCTGAGCATGTACAGGCGGCGAACGGTAGCGTAGCGGCTATCGCAGGCGGCATGCTCTCCAATGAAGACCTGTGGGAACTGCGCCAACTGGTGGAGCGCGCAGGCGGCTCGCGTCTGGGCGTCTATCCATATCGTCTGACAGGCGCTGCGCAAGTTGCAACCGTTGGCGTTGGCGTCGGCACGAATTTCAAGGATTTAGGCAAGGGCGACGCTATTGTTGTGGTCGCCACTGACCTTGAGGAAGAGGCGCCGATCTGGTATCTGCGGACAAAAGTAGCAGCGGATCGCGGCGTGCGGTTGATCACAATTAATGCGCGCTACACCGAGCTAGATCGCTTTGTCAAGCACAAGAGCGACATCATTCGTCCAGACTACGGCGGCGAGGTCGCGGCGCTGAGCGCGCTGAATCTTGACGGCTTGAACAACGTGATCATGTTGGTCGGCGGCGAAGGCATGAATCGCGCGGCGCACGCAGCGCTAATGCAAGCTGCCGCGAACAAGCTGATTGAGACAGGTCACTACGGCAAGCCAAACAACGGTCTGATCGGCGTGTGGGCAGGCGCAAATACACAAGGCGCGTTCGATCTCGGCTTCTCGCCTGAGGCGACTGAGGCGATCCTCGCAGACTTGCCCAAAGTGCTGTTCCTTGCCGACGCTGACTTGCTAGGCGGCGATGCATCGAGCGCAGCTGCGCTCGCCGACGCCAAGAATACGTTCCTAGTTGTCTCGGAGCTGTTCATGACGGCAACGGCGCAGCAGGCAGACGTGGTCTTGCCGCGTCAGAGCTTTGCTGAGCGCGACGGCACGTTTACAAGTGGTGAGCGGCGTGTCCAGCGCTTCTACACTGCGCAAGCGCCGCTTGAGCACACGCGACCAGACTGGAAGGTCTTTGCTGAGATTAGCAGGCTGCTTGGCGGACCAAAACCAAAGCTCTCAGCCGCAGCAGTCATGCAGAGCATCACACAGCACGTGCCGCTCTATGCGCAGATGAGCTATCCGAACTTGGCGAGGGTTGAAAAGCAGTTCCCAGATGTCGGCGGCGCTGATCTGTACTACGGCGGCACTGCTTACGATAATAAAGGCGGCTTGGGCATTCAATGGGCAACAGCTGCTGAACGTGGTGAACCTGTGCAACCTATGCCGATCAGTGTGGTGGACTTGCCTGCGCGTGCCGAAGGTGAGCTGCTGCTCGTGCCGATCACTGAGCTTTACGACCGCAAGCCTGCCTTTGCAGCCAGTTCTGCATTGATGCATTCGCACATCCCTGCGCCTTACGTCATGCTGAACTGGGAAGATGCAAAGGTGCTCGGCATTGCCGAAGGCGACCTAGTGCAGGTGCGTTTTGCAGGCGGCTCAGTCGAGCTAAAGGCGCGCGTAGCGGTCGGCGTGCCGAAAGGTGCTATGCTTGCGGCGCGTCACTTGGGCGCGCTGTTGCCTGATGTGCCAGTTGCTGCTGCTGTGGAGAAAGTGCAGGTCGCAGAGCATGTTTAACGTTGACCCGAACCTGATCGTCGAGTGCGCAGCCTCAGGCGGCTGTGAGGTGATACGCGCTGTAGTGATCAGCTTTCTGATCTTCCTCACGCTGCTGACAGGCTTCGCCTACACTACGCTGTTAGAGCGCCGTTTCATTGCCTTTATTCAGGATCGCATCGGTCCGAATCGAGCCGGTCCGCTCGGCGTGCTGTTCCCAATTGCTGACGCCATCAAGCTGTTCTTCAAGGAAGACGTAACGCCGACAAATGCAGACCGCGTGATCTTCTGGATGGCGCCTGTCTTGAAAGTCATTCCTTCGATCATGGTAGTGGCAGTCATCCCACTCGGTCCGCCGCTGCTCATCCCGTGGTTTGACGGCTTGTGGTATCGCGTGCCGCTCGGCTTGACCGACGTCAATGTTGGCGTCCTGTTCTTGTTAGCTTGGTTCAGCTTAGGCAGCTACGGCATCGTGCTAGCAGGCTGGGCGAGCAATAACAAGTACTCGATGCTAGGCGGCTTGCGCGCGTCGGCGCAGATGGTCAGCTATGAGCTGAGCATGGGCGTCAGCATGTCCATTCCGATCATCATCACAGGCTCAATGAGCCTGCAGACTATTATTGACGCACAAGCGTCACCCTCGATTTTGGGCTGGTACGTCTTCCAGAATCCTGTGGCGGCGATCATCCTGCTGATTGCGCTGTTGGCAGAGGTGAATCGCGCGCCATTTGACCTGCCTGAGGCAGAACAAGAGCTGACTGCCGGCTACCACACTGAGTACAGCGGCATGAAGTTCGCGCTGTTCTTCATGGCAGAGTACATCAGCATGATCTCGGTCAGCATGGTGGCAGTGGCGCTCTTCTTTGGCGGCTATCACTTCATTTTGGTGGATCAGTTCCCGATTCTCGGTCCGATTGTCTACGCCGTCAAAGTGATCCTGTTCCTACTGGGCATGATCTGGTTGCGCGCGACCTTGCCGCGCATCCGCTATGACCGTCTAATGGCGCTGGGCTGGAAAGTGCTGTTCCCATTGGCGCTGGTTGCCGCAGGTTGGACAGCGCTGGCAGTGCTGGTCGGAGACGCCTTCGGGCAAGTGGCGGGCGCTGTAGCATGGATTAGCGGCGGCGTAGCGACTGTGATCGTCGGCGCAGTGATGATGCAAGGGCGCGCGGGCGAAGATGAGCCGCCAGTGCGCGTAGAGCAACTGCAGCTGGAGCGGCGCGGCTTCGGCTTTCAGCTGCTGGGCGCCATTGGTGTTTTGCTGATGATACCAGTATGGCTGTTCAATGGCACAGTGCGTCAACTGCGCAATGTGCAGCGCGCCGTGCGCTTTGAAGATACTAAGTCAAGCGGCGATTAGCCGTGAATGCTCGCCTCAGGCGCTAGTTCAACGTGCCTGAGGCTTTCTCAAACAAGTCGGTCTGGGTTGAGGAGTTTTTGACATGAACATTATCAAGGGCTTGCTGACGACCATCAAGCACGTCGGCACCGAGCCTGTGACGATCAGGTATCCTGAGGTGGAACGTCCCATGCGCGAGCGCTTCAAGGGACGCCATCACCTGAAGCGCTACGATAACGGCTTGGAGAAGTGCATCGGCTGCTCGCTATGCGCAGCGGCGTGTCCAGCGGACGCAATCTGGGTTGAGGCGGCTGAAAACACTGATGAAGAGCGCTACTCGCCCGGCGAGCGCTACGCTAAGACCTACGAGATCAACATGCTGCGCTGCATTTTTTGCGGCTACTGCGAAGATGCTTGTCCAACAGAGGCAATTGTGCTGGAGCACGAGCATCAGCTGAGCTTCACCAATCGGCGTGACGCGATCTACACTAAAGAAATGTTGCTTGATCCGCCGCCTGAAGGTGTGCCCGGCACGCCGCAGAAAGTTGAGCCGGGCGTCTACACGCGCGCCATTCCCGATATGGAAGACCCGAAGTGAGCAAATAGTGAGGCGGTCGTTGACCGCCTCGTCATTTTCATTTCTCAGCCGATTTTTCTGCTGTCTCGTCTTTGTCTTCCCAGCTCACGATCCAGATGCACAGCCCTGCCACAATCACAGAGGCGACGATCAGCGCGATCCACTGCCCGATCATCAAGCCGACATCGCGCGCCTCGATCAGGAGCAGGATTACAATGCCCAGTGAAAGGACGATCCATGCGGCAAGGCGCGGACGTGCCTCAGCGAAGGCGAGCAGCGCACCAAGTACAGGTACTTTCTTCAAACGCTCCATCTCTCATCTCACCTGTCAAAAAATCAAAGTGGCTTCAGCACACGGTCTGGACGCAGCTTTTTGACGAAAATCTGCGTGTTCGGCGGCTGCGATTCTTGGGCTGCCTCGCGCCACGGCGGGACTTCAATGGCGTCTAGGTCTACGCGCTTGTAGCCATTCTTGATGAATATCTGAATGATTGGCATTGGTGCATTGATGGGCAGATAGACAAAGCCCACTTCGCTTTGCAGCTCCTTTGAGGCGTTCTCAACGGCTTGAATCAGCGCGCGGGCTACAGGCTCAAGCGGCGCCTCAGGGACGAGCAAGAATTCGTCTACGCGCGTGACGAGATTTTCCACTTGGAAGCCTATCACGCCCATGATCTGACCGTTTATCTCAGCCAGCATGTAGGACTTTTCGCCGAAGGCGGTCATGATGTCCATGCGCGTGAGGTTTTTGCCGAGCAGCCGATTCATCACTTGCGCGATTCGCTCAGCATTCTTAGGCATACCGCGCCGAATATCCACTGCAATGCTCGGCACAGCTGCTGGACTAGGCGCCGCAGCTTGATATGGCGCTGTTGGTGGCAAAGTGCTGGGTCTCTGGCTGGGTAAAGGCTCTGGGCGTGACTTGGCAGGCTCGGCGGTTGAGTGCTGCGGCGGCGCCGTTGGCTCAGTGATCGGCGTGGCACTCGGCGCCGTTGCAATCCGCACAGCTTGAGCGTCATCGCGGCGACTCATCTTCAAAGCGTTGAGCAGCTTGTTCCACTCTGCCTCAACTTGTGTCCACAGCTCCTGTGGCGTGCCGTTGTTGGTGATCACGACGTTGGCGCGTGCCAGCTTTTCGCGCTGCGGATTTTGCCCTTCGATGCGCTTGCGCGCCTCTTGTTCGCTCATGCCGCGCTTTTCAATCAAGCGCTGCAGCTGCAGCTCAGGCTTGCAGTCCACAACCCAGATAGCATCCACTTGCGAAGCCAGCTTGCTTTCCAGAAGTTTAATCGCCTCGATGACAACAATCGGCTGTTTAGCGCGGCTAATCAGCGTATCAATCCCTTGGCTGACTAGAGGATGCGTAATAGCCTCTAGGCGCGCCAATGCCTCTGGATGCGAGAAGACTACGGCGCCTAGCTTTGAACGGTCAACTTTACCCTCTCGATCTAATATCCAGCGCCCAAAGGTCTCGATCACAGGCAAATAAGCAGGTGCGCCGGGCGCCATAGTTTGGTGCGCCAAGCCATCTGCGTCAATCGTATAGGCGCCGAGATGCTCAAGCAGCTTGCGCACGGCGCTTTTGCCCATGGCAATGTTGCCCGTCAGCCCAATTACGTATTTGTTCGCCCAGTGCCCCACTGAATTCCTCCACTTGCGCTTGAGCTATTGCGTGACAGCGCTCCTTGCCTAGCATTGTAGCTCGAAGCCGACTTTACAGCAAAGCGCTCAAACGCTAAGGATGCAGTCCACAAAACGTTAGCGCTGTTTCTTCAGGGTAGCCCAACATCAAGTTCATACACTGGACCGCGCTACCTGCAGCGCCTTTGCCTAAATTGTCCAGCGCAGCTAACGCAACGATGCGACCGCTCTCTGGCTCGGTTTCCCAGCCCACATCAGCAAAATTTGTGCCTGCCAGCCATTTCGGCTCCGGATGGCGATGCACGCCGCTCTTGTCATGCACAATGCGGATGAACGGCTCAGCGCTGTAGGCTGCGCGGTACGCCTTCCACAGCTGTTTATCGTCCACGCCGACTGTGCTGAAGACTTGTGCGGTTGCCATGACGCCGCGCACCATCTCAATCGAGTTGACCGAGAGATAGACATTCTTCAAGCCTAGCGCTTGTGCCACTTCTGCCTCATGCCGATGTCCAACAGCGGCAAAAGTGCGCACGACGCCGCTGCGCTCTGGATGATGACTCGCTTGTGAGGCAGTTGCGCCGCCTTCTGAAGAGCCGACCTTCAAGTCCACTGTGATAGGCTTGCTTGTATCAATCAGACCTGCGCGCACCAAAGGCAGCAACGCAAGGATAGCCGCAGTTGCATTACAGCCGATGCCACTGGCATAGTGCGCGCCGCGCAATGCCTCTCGGTTGATCTCTGGCAAGCCGTAGACGAACTTTTCAATCCATTCAGGCGCCACATGACGTTCGCCGTAGTAGCGCTCATAGATAGCCAAGTCGCGCAGCCGAAAGTCTGCTGAGAGATCAATGATGTACGGCGCTAATGCGGCAAAATGTGCGATACGCCGCTGCGCCTCACCATGTGGCAAGGCAAGGAACAGTACGTCACAGGCTTGCAGCGCTGTGGCTGAGACAAACTGCAGGTTCGTCACTTTGCGCAGATTGGGATGCACAGCATGAACAGGCTTGCCTGCATTTGACTCGGACGTGACCTGCTGTATGGTGACGTAGGGATGTGCCAAGAGCAAGCGAATCAGCTCGCCGCCTGTATAGCCTGAGCCGCCGACAATTGAGACACGCACTTTTTCGGTCATGCGCTCACCTCAGTGGCACAGCGCAGCGCATAGTCCACAATGTGCGCAGGGATGTCTACACCTGTTGGCGCGATGCTGTTGCGGAATTCCATTGTGTGATTGATCTCGTTGACCAGTAAGCCGCGCTCAGGGTCTTCCAGCACGTCCACTGCCAACACGCCGCCGCCAACTGCTTGAGCCGCTTGTACAGCCAGTGCGCCCAGCTCAGGCGTCACGGGACAATTTTCTGCCTTGCCGCCGCGCGCCGTATTCGTGATCCAGTGCTCACTGTTGCGATAAATGGCACAGATGCATTGATCGCCGACTACGAAGGCACGGATATCTCGATTCGGCTTATTCACGTAGCGCTGGATGTAAAAAATGCTGTGCTGGTAGCCGCCTAGCACCTCTTTATGCTCCAGCACTGCTTCTGCAGCAGCGCGGTCGTTGATCCGCGCCAACAACCTGCCCCATGAGCCGATTACAGGCTTCAGCACCACTGGATAGCCCATGCGCTCAATCGCCCGCAGAGCTGATTCAGTTGTGAAAGCGACCTCAATTTCAGGCTGCGGCACGCCTGCCTCATGTAGCGCCGCTGAAGTCAGCAATTTGTCAGCGCAGGTGTTGGCAACTTGCCAGCGATTGATGACGACGTTGCCTGCCATCTCCAGCAAGCGTAGCGCGTACAGCCCACGCGACGTGCTGACCGAGCGCTCCAAAATGACATCATACGGTAACGGCTTGGTCTGTGCGCTCAGGCTCAGGATCAGCTCATCATCGTTAATCAGGTCAGGTGTGATACCACGCGCTTCAAATGCTGCTAACAGCAGCTTCTCTTCAACGCGAATGCGAGAGGCGATGATGCCTACGCGCAACGACTGGCTCACAGGTCATTCACCCCAGTCCTCTTGTTCCATTGGCGCAAGTTCCAGCTGAATCGGCTCGACTGAGATGACCTCTAGCTCAGCGCCACACTCAGGACAAGTGATGATCTCGCCGCGCAGCACGTCATTGAGCGTCAGCGCAGCTTCGCACTCAGGGCATGTTGCATTCATCGGTTGTGTCTACCTTTCAAGGAGTTTGTTTTTTGCGTAGCAAAGCTACTTGACAAGCATAGCGCTGATCAGGCTGAATGGCAATGGCGCGCCGTTCAATCGTTCAATTCGCCGAAGTGCGCTATACTCTCGGCAGTGCTAGGCAGGAGTCAAGCAAGGTGACAGTCTTTCGGCGTGCTTTTGGGCTATGGCTGTGTGCGTGCGCGGCACTCTGGGCAACTTTGACATTATCGCGCAGCGCGCCCGTCAATGCACAATTAGTGCCGACACCTACGCCAACCATGGCGCTTTCTGACGTGCCTGAAGTGCCGCTGAATGGTCTATTTGAGCGCACGTTGCCGATTGGCGGCACTTATGACGATCCAACTGACTCGCGCCAAATCGCTGTGACTGTCCGCTTGACGGCGCCTGACGGCAGCTTTCTTGATCTGCCTGCTTTCTGGATGCAGCCGCAGCAGGTCACTTGTGACGAAACATGCGCCAAAGAGACCTTCTCGCCGCTCGGCGAGCCTGTCTG
>JANWYI010000049.1:22861-24734 GCA_025055255.1 Anaerolineae bacterium
AGCAGCTGCACAGAGTTCAGCATGGCGCTTGGATACTGTCATGCGCGCAGCTGAGACGTACGGCATTGCATTGCAGCTGGTCTTGGTGTGGCACCAAGGCTGGACGACCTACAGCGATCCGCCTTACAATCCGCCTGCGACGCCTGCGCGCCCTGACACGAGCGCCGACTGGTCGCTCAATCCGCACAATGTGCGGCGCGGTGGACAGTTCCCAACTGCCACGACCTTCTTTGCCACTGAAGACGGACGCCGCGTCTTTCGTGACCGCCTGCGCTACATGATCGGACGCTGGAGCCACAGTCCAAGCCTGTTCGCATGGGAACTGGTAGATCAGCTTGACCGTCTGTTGCCTGCCAATCCTACGCTCGCCGCTGAGTGGGCAAACGAGATGATCAACTACTTGCGCCAGAACGACCCGTATCGGCACTTGGTCACACTTGGCGTGCGCGAGAGCGCTAATTTAGCGCTTGTGCGCGGATTGCCTCTGGATTTCGTCCAAGTGCGCTACTATCAGCGCGTCCCGAACGAGCAGCCGACTGACCAGCTGTTCGGCACGCTGAACGTGCTACGTCCGATATTGGCGGAGAGCGCGCAGCCGCTCTTGCTGAGCGAATTCTCGCTCAGCCCATGGTTTGAGCCTGCTGAGGCTGATCCAGACGGCTTGCACGTGCGCACAACGTTGTGGGCAAGTGCGCTCAGCGGCGCCAGTGGCGCGGCAAGCAGTTGGTGGTGGGATACTTACCTCTTTCCGCGCGACCTGATCAACTGCCTGGCGCCGTTACAGCGTTTTGTGCAACAAATCCCATGGGACACGGCTGATCTACGTCCGATCAGCCTCGCGCTCAGCGCCGAGCCGCCGCTGAGCTACACGCCGCTGCGTCTGAGCGGCTATAACGCGCAACTTGGCAGCGAGACGCCACCTGATCTGGTCTTTCGCATCTCGCCTGAAGGTGCAGCGCCGCCTTTGAGCCGTGCCAGCGGCTTTCTGTACGGCACGCGCTTCAACGCCCAGCTCAGCCGTCCGCAACAGTATGTCATTGCGCCGCCTGTAGCGACCACGCTGCGCATCAACATTGCGCGTAGCGGTGACCGTGGCGGCGCGCGTCTGATCGTGCTGAGCAATGGCGTGTTGGCTGCCGAGCTGATCTTGCCACCTAACAGTCCGCCTGTTGCGCTCAATGTGCCGCTCAAGGCAGGTGAACAACTTGTCACGCTCGACAATCTCGGCGATGATTATGTGCTGCTCGACTCGCTAGAACTAGCTGATTACGTCCCGCCGCTACGCTCTGTCGCTCTTGCTGACCGTAACGGCGGCATTTTGCTCAGCTTTTTCCAGCATCAGGCATACACACTGCAAAATCGCGCTGCACTCAACCAAATCACGCCGATTCAAGCAACTTTCAGCGCACAGCACATGCCTGCAGGCATGTATCGCGTCGAATTTTGGGATGTTTTCAGCGGCGACGTGATCGGCATTGAAGATGTGTTCGTCAACGGCACAGTAGATGGCACTTTGCGCGTCCATTTGCCGCCGATTACCAGTCTGCTGGCTGTGCGCGCTATCCGCTACGCCGAGCCGAGCGACCGCCGCACGCCGACACCAACTTTTACGCCGACCCCGCGCGCCACGCCGACGCACACACCAACTGCGACGCCTACGCCAAGCGCCACGCCGACATCTACGGCAACAGCGACATCAAGTCCAACGCTCACGCCGACTTTCATCATTATCATCAGCACGCCGACGGCGACGCCGTTCGAGTCGTTCGACTCAGTGCCGCCTACGCCTTCACCAAACGCCACGCCTGCCACAAAAAAACGAGGTAACAAGCTGCGAAAAGTGCCAGTGTACTGTTTGCCAACAGCGCGTTCG
>JANWYI010000004.1:0-23598 GCA_025055255.1 Anaerolineae bacterium
GCCTGAAAGCGGTGGGCTAACCGAAAGGGGGCAGCCGTCAAGGGCAGGGCTGGTGACTGGGACGAAGTCGTAACAAGGTAGCTGTAGCGGAAGCTGCGGCTGGATCACCTCCTTTCTAAGAGTGAAGTCAGCGCGCAGGTGAAAGACGGTGAGTAGCCTAGCGCGCGCAGAGAGGCTGTGGCTGCAGGGCTGTGTCCGTTTCCTGTCACTCTTCAGCGGTTAAGGCAGGCGTCAAGCGCTTGTCGAGACCTTGAGCGTGCGGGTCAGTAGCTCAGCTGGTTAGAGCACTCGGCTGATAACCGAGAGGTCACACGTTCGAGTCGTGTCTGACCCATAAGCCGCTGAGAAGCGGCTTTTCAGGGGATGTAGCTTAGCTGGGAGAGCGCCTGCTTTGCAAGCAGGAGGTCAGGGGTTCGAGTCCCCTCATCTCCAAGCATAAAACTTAGTTGAGCGGCTGTGGCACAGAGACAAGCTGTGCTGTTTTGCTTGCTTTAGCCGTAGAGCCTCTGGTAGAGCGCCGCGTGCCGTTCAAAAGCGGCTCGCAATGAGCTCGCACCATCAGGGCGTGGCAGGATGAGTGCCTCGACCTGTGGCGGTAAGTCGGTCAGCGCTACCTCGCCCAGCGCCGCCAATGCCATGATTGTAGCGCCGCGCGCTGTTGGCTCGTCTTCTGCCACAAGGCGCAACGGCATGTTTAATGCGTCTGACACAATCTGCGCCCATGCCTTTGAGGCGCGCAGCGCGCCGCCACCTGCCCAAATCGGCAATTCTGGCAGGCGGAGCAAGCGTGCTATCGCCGCTAAGCGCAGCGCTACGCCTTCTAGTGCCGCTTGTAGGATGTCTACGCTCGTTGTGCTCAGCCGCAAGCCGTGTAGCGTGCCCAGTGCCTTCGGATTCCAGTTCGGCGCACGTTCGCCTGCCAGCATTGGCAAAAACGTTAGACCGTGCTCATCAGGTGTGCGCTCAAGCAGTTGTCGCTCAACTGTCTGACGTTCTGGCAGCTGAAACTGCTCACGAATCCACTGGAAGATGTTGCCGCCTTCACTTGTTGCGCCGCCAATTAAGTGTCTTTGAGCGTCCACACGGTAGCGCCACACGCCAAATGGCAACTCAGGCTCGCGCTCGGTCGAGATGACGCGCAGCGCCGCTGTTGTGCCAATGGTCAGCGCCGTCTCGCCATGTGCGGCTGCACCAGAGCCGACATTTGCCGCTGCGCCGTCGCCAACTGCCAAAAAAAATGGTACGCTGCGCAGTGGTCTCCAACGCGCCGCATACTCAGGTGCTAGACCGCACTGCGCTGCGCTGTGGTCCGCCAATGGCGGCAACTGGTCTACGCGCAAGCCGAGCCGATCTAGCCAAGGTGTATCCCAGCAGAGCGCTACGCCGTTGAAAATGCCACTCCATGAGGCAACCGAGTAGCTGCACGGTATATCGGCGCGTCCAAACCATGTTCGGTAGAGATACGTGGCGAAGTCTGTCCATTGCACTGCCTGAACGCCGCGTTCGCGTAACCAGAGCAGCTTTGGCGCGTGATAGGCAGTGTGTAACATGCAGCCGACGCGCTGATGCGACTCGCGCAGACCTGCCTCGCCAAGTTCAGCGCGCAATCGCTCGACCTGCGGCGCACAGCGCGTGTCTGCGTAGGTGTAGATCGGCGTGAGCGCGCGCCCATGAGCGTCTACACCCAGCAAGTTGCCGACGAACGTCGCCATGCAGACTGCGTTCAGCTTTGGGAAGTCAGCGCGTCCACACAGCTTGTCCAGTAGACCTTCTATCACGGAGCGCAATGACTCAGCATCTATTTCTGAGGCGCCGCTTGAGTCCGTGCGAAAGGCAATTGGCGCGCTCAATGTGAATAGCGCTGTCAGCTCGCCTTCAGCGTAGCGATAAACGATCAGGCGCACTGATGAGCTGCCTATGTCAATGGCGAGCACGTGCCTCATAGCCGATATGCGCGCCGCGCTAAGCCAACTGCCAGTTCGACCGCCATTTCTGCAGCGTCTGACTCATCTACAATGCCGCGCACGACCAAACCTGCCAACCAATTGCAAGCTGCGCGCCGCCACAGGTCATGGCGCGCAGGAATTGAAAGGAACGCGCGCGTGTCGTCGTTAAAGCCCGCTGTGTTGTAAATGCCGCATGTCTCCATGACCTGATCGAAGTAGCGTGCCATGCCGTTCAAGCTATCGTGAAACCACCACGGCGCGCCCAGCTTCAGCGCAGGATAATGCCCTGCTAACGGCGCTAACTCACGTGCGTACGTGGACTCGTCTAGCGTGAAGACAATCAGCGTCAAGCGCAAGTCGTCCCCGAAAGCGTCCAGCAATGGCTTCAGGTTGCGCGTGAACTCTGCTATCTGCGGAATGTCTGCGCCCTTGTCACGCCCGAAGCGACGTAACAGCCGCGGATTGTGATTGCGCCACGATCCGACGTGCAGCTGCATCACCAAGCCGTCTTCAGCGCTCATGCGCGCTGACTCAATCAGCATGTGACCAGTAAAACGTCTCGCTTCATCGGCGCTGATCGTGCCGCGTAAGGCGCGCTGGAAGATGAAATTCGCCTCAGCATAGCTCAAATGCTCAGTGTATGGCGATGCTGCGCCGTGATCGCTCGCTACAGCGCCCATGCTGCGGAAAAAGGTGCGCTGTGTCTCTAGCGCTTGTATGAATGTTCGATAGTCATGAATATAAATACCTGAACATGCGCTCAATTGCTCAATGTTAGCGCGCCAATCAGGCGTATCAAGGTTGATGACGCTATCGGGACGAAATGTTGGCAGAATGCGTCCGTGCCAGCCTGATTGGCGTATCGCCATGTGATGCTCAAGTGTGTCAGTTGCCGTGTCCGTTGTACACAACACCTCGATTTTGAAGCGATCATACAGATGACGCGGCTGAAAGTCAGGCTGTGCCAGACGCGCCGCAATGTGGTCGTAGAAAAGATCAGCTGTCTCAGCGCTCAGACGCTCTTGAATGCCAAAGATTGACTCGAAGATATGAGTCAGCCAAATGCCGCTCGGCGTGCCGCGAAACAGATAGAAATGCTCGGCAAAGCGGCGCCACGCGCGGCGCGGATCGCGCTCATATGGCGTTCCGTCCAACGTCGGCACGCCGAGCGACTCTAGCGGCACGCCTTGCGAATAGAGCATCCGCAGCAAGTAATGGTCAGGCAAGACGATCAACGCCAGAGGCGACTCAAACTGATAGGCAGGCTCAGCAAATAGGCGCGGATCGACATGTCCATGTGGACAAACTAATGGCAAGTCAGCTACATGCGCGTAAAGCAACCGCGCTACTTGCCGCTGTGACGGCTCTGGACTGAAAAAGCGATCAGGATGTAGCGCCATGCTCAGCTTCACTTTGCGCACGGACGCGGTAGAGTCGCTCGCCTGCTTTTGGCACGTATAGCACGCCTTCTGACTCGCGCCCTTGCCATTCAGCAGGATCAATGCTGCGATAATCGTAGTAGCCTAGGTTCAATTGTTCGCAATCGGACGCGCTAATCTGTGTGGCAAGCGCTACACGGATGCGCGGCTGCTCTACGCCGTCTCGCATGACACCATCACCTTTCACATGCGTACTGTGCGCCAGCACACCAAGCGGAATGTGCTTCAGACGCGCCCAGTGCTGTAGAATGTAGTCGCGGACGTGATAGCCGACCTCATAAATGTAAGCGCCATGCACGTGACTGACGACGCTCAAGTGCGGCGCGTAGATGATGATCTCGCCGCCGTCTGCCACAGCAGGGTCGAGCTTATACATCGCCTTCGAGGCGACCCATAGCTCGTCATACATTGGCGCAGCTGCAGAAAGGACGCGCTGCACAGGTTGATCGAGCCACGTGATGTGCCGCTGCGCTGACTGATCAGCGGCTGCTTCCCACGCTGTCACATGGTCGCCGACAAACAAGCTAGACAGACTATTGCCTTCGACGGTCATACTGATCACGGTCACAGGCGTAGGCAGAAGCGCAGCTGCTGCATGGATCAGCGCGCGCACGGGCGTCCACTTCACGCCAATGATGCGCCGCACGGTTAGCAAAGCGCCGAGCCAATGCGAGACATTGATGATCTCTGCGCCGCTGATGCCAGGAAAGAGATACTTGGCGCCGCCGCTGAAGCCGATTACCTCGTGCGGAAAAACAGGCGAGAGAATCAAGATATGGTCACAGGCAAGCGCAGCGCGATTGATCCGAACTGGCACGTCGCCGCCTAGCGACTCGTGCCAAGCAGCGCCGCTGATCGCCTGCACTTGTGCGCGCTCAATCACGCCAAGTTGAGCGAGCGCACGCGGATCGTCCCAAGCGTGGTTGAGCAAGCCAACATGCGCGTATTGCGTATGGCGCGCCCCAGGCGTAATGCCAACTAAACGGCACAACGCTTCCTCGCTCAATGGTGGATGCGTGCCAAGCGCAACCATGAAGTCTAGCGCTTTTACGTCACGCAAGATATCAGTCAGCAGACGGAAGAGCAACGGCAAGGGCAGAGTGCGCGTGTGATCGGGCATCAGGACGAGCAGCCGTGCGCCTGTGAAGCGTCCGCTGAGCGCGCGCTCTAGCGTGGCGCGAATGTGCATTTCATCAAGAGTAGCGCCGATTGGCGCAACGGCTGAGGCGAGGAGCGTCTGCACTGACTGCATGGGCGCACGTCCTGCACGCGCTAACGGTAAAGACGCTGCTGGTTGATGTACTCTAGCACGGCATCTGGCACTTGATAGCGAATGGAGTGACCGCGGCGCACGGTCTCGCGCAGCGTGCTGGCAGCGATTTCAATCAACGGCGCATCCACTAGCACTACGCGCTCGCGGACGCCGGGCAGGCGTGCCTCAAGCGCGTCAAGGTTGATCGGCACGTTAGGACGGCGCATAACAGCAAGAGTCGCCTGCGCGATGATCCACTCAGGCGCGCGCCACGTTATCAGCTCGCTGAGCGAGTCGGCGCCCATCAGAAAAAACAGCTCATAGCCGCGATTTTGCGCGCGCACGATGCTCAGCATGTCTGAGGTGTAGTGCGGACCTTGCCGATCCATATCTATGCGCGAGATTTCGAAGTACGGATTACCTTGAATGGCGCGCTGTAGCATTGCAAAGCGATGGAGCGGCGCTGTCACAGCTTGATCCTGCTTGTGTGGCGGCTGCGCAGCTGGCACAAACAACACTCGCTCCAAATTCAAGGTGTCACGGGCGATCTGAGCAAGGATCAGGTGTCCAACGTGCGGCGGATCAAAAGTGCCTCCGAAAACGCCAAGACGCGGCAGCTCAGACGGCTGAGGCATCTCGTCTTCTTCTGTTCGAGCCTGATCAATTGATGTGCTGTTGAGATCGTCAACGTGCCTCACTTATTCGCCCCACTCCAACTCGTAGTCGCCAATGAAGACGGTATCGCCAACTTGCACGCCTGCTTCTTCCAATGCTTTGGTGATGCCAAGCGTCTCTAGAATGCGCTGAAAACGCGCCACAGACTCATCGAATTCCCAGTAAGTCATCGCAGCGGCGCGCTCGATTGCCTCGCCACGCACAATGTACTCGCCGTTCTCGCCGCGCTCGATGACAAATGCCTTGTGCGCTTCCTCAGCGATTGTGTAGACAGGCGCTTGATCGAAAGTGCGCGTCTGAGCAGGCAACTTGTCCAGTTCAGCTGCCACGCGATTGACCAGCTCGCGCACACCTGTGCCAGTCGCTGCTGAGATTGCCATGACCGTGTAACCGCGCCGCTTGAGTTCGCGCTCCACTGAGTGCCAATGTGCCTGCGCTTGCGGCAGGTCCAGTTTGTTCAGTACCACGATCTGTGGCTTTTGCGCTAACTCAGGATCGAAAAGCGCCAGCTCAGCATTGATCTGATTGAAGTCAGCCAGTGGATTCTCAGACTCGCCGTTCAGCAAATGGACGAGCAAGCGCGTGCGCTGCACATGGCGCAGGAAAGCGTGTCCTAATCCTGCGCCTAAGTGTGCGCCTTCAATTAGACCGGGAATGTCGGCAAAGACAATATCTTTGTCATCAACGACCACGACGCCTAAGTTCGGCTCCAGCGTAGTGAACGGATACGGCGCGATCTTCGGCTTGGCATTGCTGATAACCGAGAGCAGCGTAGACTTACCTGCATTCGGCACACCGACAATACCAACATCAGCGATCAAGCGCAGCTCAAGGCGCAGGTCGCGTGCCTCGCCCGGCTCGCCTTTCTCTGCCATGCGCGGCGCCTGATTGGCGCTCGTGGCAAAGTGCTGATTGCCGCGTCCGCCGCGCCCGCCTTTGGCAACAACCACTGCTTGACCGTGTTCAACCAAATCAGCGATAATCTCGCCTGTGTGAGCGTCCTTAACGACTGTGCCAAGTGGTACCTCAATGCGCACTGGCGGCGCGCTGGCGCCGCTGCGATTGAACGGTCCGCCATTCTTGCCGTTCTCTGCGATGAACTTGCGCTTGTGACGGAAGGCGTGAAGCGTGTTCATGTGCCGTGTGGCAACCAGAATCACATCGCCGCCGCGTCCGCCATCGCCGCCATCAGGACCGCCACGCGGCACAAATTTCTCGCGGCGGAAATGGACAACTCCGTCGCCGCCATTGCCGCTGCGCACATGAATGACTGCTTCATCGAAAAACATGCCATAAGTCTAGCTAAATCGCTGAGCAGTGGCAAGGCTAGAGTGCGCGCCATGCCGCACCTTGTGCCGTTGGACGCGTTACGCGCACAACCGCAGTCAAGTTCATCTCTGCATAGACAGCGCGCATGGCATCTGCCACGCGCTGAGCAACCAGCTCTGAGTCGCAGATGGAACACAGAGTCGGTCCGGCGCCGCTGATGACTGTGCCAAGCGCGCCGCAAGCGCGCGCTGCAGCGCGCACCTCAGGCAGACCGCGCATCAAGTGTGCGCGCGCAGGCTCAACAACGCTATCGCGCTCCATTGCCGTGCCCAGCAGTGCTAGGTCGCCTGTGTAGAGCGCATGAATCAGAAGCGCAACGTTTGCCGTCTGATGCACCATGGTCTTGAGCGACACGCTCTGCGGCAAAACAGCGCGCGCTTGCGCAGTCGGCACGGCAATGGCAGGCGTCACGAGCGCAAGGTGCAAATTTGGCGGCATAGGCAGACTATAGATTGACTCGGCTGTTGTGCCAAGCACTAGTGTGATGCCACCAAACAGCGACGGCGCTACATTGTCGGCATGTCGTCCGCTGACCGCAGCCTCGCCTTCTAAACTCGCCGCTAGGAGCGCGGCGCGATCTAATGGCTCGCCAAATAGTGCATTGACTGCCACAGCCGCTGCAACTGCACTGGCTGCGCTGCTACCTAGACCGCTCGCCAATGGCAGACCTTTGTGAACGGTCAGCACGACGCCTTCTGCTGTGCCAATTTGCCGCAGGACGTGCGCTGCAGCAATGCCTGCTGTGTTGCGCATCGGATCGCGGCTGAGCTTGCCGTCATCGCCTGTGATTGCCGCAATCTGCACGCCTGCGCTCTGGCTACGCTCGGCGCGCACAACATCGCATGGCTCTGCCAGCGCCATGCCTAGAATGTCGAAACCGACGCCTAAATTGGCGACCGTTGCGTTTGCGGTCGCCTCAACCGCATGTAACGTCATGGCAACACACACAGCGCTTGCTCAAGATCAGCGATCAAGTCATCGGCGTCTTCCACGCCAATCGCAAAGCGCACCAGATTGCCTGTGATGCCGACCTCAAGGCGCTCTTCAGGCGTCTTGTCAAAGTATGACATCAAGGCAGGCTGTTCGATCAGGCTATCCACGCCGCCGAGACTCGGCGCTATGTATGGAATCTGCATCGCGTCAATGAAACGGCTCGTCTCTTCGAGCGTGCCGCGCACTGTGAAGCTGACCACGCCGCCAAAGCCGCTCATCTGCTTTTTGGCAATCTCATGATCGGGATGCGAAGGCAAGCCCGGATACCAGACGCGCTCGATCTTCGGATGCGCCTCAAGGTACTGCGCAACGCGCATGGCAGTGGCATTTTGCTGTGCCACGCGCAAGCCGAGCGTTTTCAAGCCGCGCTCCAGCAAATAGGCGCTCTGCGGATCAACAATTCCACCTAGCACGCCGCGCGCGTCGCGCAGCGCAGCAATTCGATCCTTGCGTCCGGCGACTACGCCTGCCAACAAGTCGTGGTGACCGCCCAGATACTTGGTCGCGCTGTGGACAACGTAGTCAATCCCATATTGCAACGGCAACTGATTAACAGGCGTACCAAATGTGCTGTCAATAATGGTCTGGACGCGATGACGCTTGGCGATCTCAGCAATACGCGCTAGGTCTACGCAGCGCAAGTACGGATTGGTCGGGCTCTCAGAGATGATGAAGCGCGTGCGCTTCGGCTGAATGGCTGCTTCAAGCGCTTCATAGTCGCCTGTTGGCACAATAGTGGTCTCAATGCCGAGTCGCTTGAGAAAAGTCAGACAGAATTGGCGCGTGCGGCGATAACAGTCGCTGGTCATGACGAGATGTGCGCCTGTGGGCAGGCTCGCCAGCAGCAGTGAGGTGATCGCTGCCATGCCTGAAGAAAACAGCACAGCGTCTTCTGCGCCTTCCAATGCGGCGACCTTGCTCTCAACAGCTTTCACAGTTGGATTGCCGTAACGTCCGTATTCCTCGCGCCCGACGATTCCGTCGCCCCAGCTTTTGTGCTGCATGAAGTTGATCAAATCAGCAGTGTCTGCGAAAGCGTAGGTTGCTGTCTGGATAATCGGCATAGGAATGGCTTGGTGCGCGCGCGGACGATCATCACCACCATGCACAGAGAGCGTGTTAACGCCTGGACGCTTTGGCAGCGCGTCCGAAGAAGTTGGTGCAGCACCGTTCGACTCAGACGTTTGGGCAGACATGGCTCTTCACTCCGTGAGGCTGAAAGCAGATGTGCCGCCTTACTCTAGCTAAGAGCGGTTGACTTGTCAAAGTGCAAGCTGTGCAAGGATGACACGACATTTTTGACGCTTTTCACATCTCAATCTCATTTGACGCCAATTCTGCTCACGCCTAAAATTAGATAACGAACATTTAGGAGACGAATGATTTGAGCCCGAACGAACTTTCGCCGCCTGAGCCAACTGAGATTGAGTCGCGCGTGCTGCTGAACTGGATATTCAAGCTGATGATCCGCGATCTGGACGAATATCTCAGAGCGCGAGCCGCGCCGATCAGCAGCCTGCAGTATGGTATCCTGCGCGTGCTGCGGCATGGCACACAGAGCCTGGGCGAGCTAGGTAAGCGCATGTTGCTCAGTCCTGCAACGCTTGTACCGGCAGTGGACGCACTCGTTAAGCAGGACTACGTCAGCCGAGAGCGCGATCCGAATGACCGACGCCGCGTGCAGCTCTCGCTAACTGAGTCAGGCAACGCACTTGTGCGACAGCTCGCCTGCCAGCCACTGGAAGATAGCTATCACAAGGCTTGGCAGACGCTCTCGCTTGAGCAACGCGAGCAGTTGCTCAGCTTGCTACGGCATATCATCACTGAAATGTCTGAGTCGCCTGATGAAATCAGGGCGCGCCTTGCCGAGATTGTCAAAATGCATCTGCGCCAGAGCGCTGAGTGACCTGAGTCCGTCTATTAGAAAGGAAAGAACCGTGCAAGCGCAAGTCGTCTCAGGGCGACCAAAACGCGGTCATCCGCCGTTCATCAATCGCAGTTTGTTGCGCGCCATTGGTTATCTAGGCAGACAGCGTCAAACAGCGCTTATCGCCTATGGTGCGCTGATTGTCGCCACACTGGCACAGTTGGCAGTGCCACAGCTCGTCCAGAACATCATTGATGCTATTACGCGCGGCGCTACTGCCAAGACAATCCTGAGCCTGCCTGACATTGCTCAAGGCTTAGCCGCTGCTGCTGCAGGACGCTCGCTAGAGCAGCTGCGCGCTGATAGTCTGAGCGCTGAAGGGATAATGCTGAACGCCGCCTTGATCATCGTCGCCTTTGCTGTGATGCGCGGCGCCTTCTCATTTCTGCAGGCGTACATGGCAGAGAAAACCTCGCAAGGCATCGCCTTCGACATGCGCAACGAAATCTATGCCAAGATTCAGCGCCTCTCTTTCAGCTACCATGACCGCAATCAAACGGGTCAGCTGATCACGCGCGCTGTGGATGATGTAGAGAAGCTGCGCTTGTTCCTTGCGCAAGGTCTGGTGTTAGCAGCGCAGGCAGTGCTGCTCTTGGGCGCTACTTTGATCATCCTGCTGCTCACCAACTGGCGCTTGACGCTTGCCATTCTGCCTGTTTTGCCAGTTGCACTGATTCTCTTCATGATCTTCGGCGCAATTAGCCAGCCGCTTTTCTTTCAAGTGCAAGCACGCCTGTCAAAGGTCAACACCATTCTGCAAGAAAACTTGGCAGGCATTAAAGTGGTGAAAGCATTTGTGCGCGAGCGCTACGAGCAAGGTCGCTTTGGCGAGGCAGCGCGCGACCTACTTGAATGGCAGCTGCGCGTTGGACGCACATTCTCGTTCCTCTTCCCGCTCGTCTTCTTGACGGCACAGGTCGGACAAGCTGTGATCCTCTACTTTGGCGGCAGCCAGATCATCAGCGGCACGCTGAACTTGGGCGAATATCAGAGCTTCAGCCTGTACCTAGTGTTCGTCTTTTTCCCAATCGGTCAGCTTGGCTTCATTGTCTCACTGATGGCGCAAGCCTCTGCCTCAGCAGCGCGCATTTTCGAGATTCTGGACGCCAAGAGCGAGGTAACGAATGCGCCTGATGCTGTGCCGCTTGGCGAGATTAAAGGTCATGTTGAGTTCCGCAATGTCACTTTCCGCTACTTCGGCTCTAGCGCGCCTGTGTTGAGCCATGTCAGCTTCACAGTACAGCCAGGTCAGACCGTTGCGCTGCTCGGCGCAACCGGCAGCGGCAAGACGACCATCATCAACTTGATACCGCGTTTTTACGATGTAACGGAAGGCGCCGTGTTAGTTGACGGCATGGACGTGCGCAAGGTCACGCTAGAGAGCCTGCGCAGCCAAATCGGCATTGTGCTGCAAGAGACCACACTCTTCAGCGGCACAATCCGTGAGAACATCGCTTTTGGCAGACCAGAGGCAAGTCTAGAGGAAGTGATTGCAGCAGCAAAGGCGGCTAGTGCGCACGACTTCATTATGAGCTTCCCGCAAGGCTACGATACGCCTGTTGGCGAGCGCGGCGCAACGCTCAGCGGCGGTCAGAAGCAGCGCATTGCCATTGCGCGCGCGCTTTTGCTCAACCCAAGAATCCTAATTCTGGACGACTCGACCAGCAATGTAGACCTCATGACCGAGTACCAAATTCGGAAGGCGCTCGATCAGCTGATGAAAGGGCGCACTAGTTTCGTGATTGCGCAGCGCATCAGCACAGTGCTGAACGCTGACCTGATCCTTGTCTTGGACAAAGGGCAGATCGTCGCCAGCGGCAAGCACGAGGAACTGCTGGAGACATGCGAACTCTACGCCGAGATTTACAGCTCACAACTGGTGGGCGACGCTGAGCTCGATCAGAGCATTGCCGCTTGAGCGCGAAAAAGGAGCAATTGAGCTATGATGGGCGGTCTAGACGGCGCACGCCGCATAATGGAGCGCGAGGTCAGCAAGCCGAAGAACGTTGGCGCGACCATAGCACGTTTCGGGCGCTACTTCGGACGCTATTGGCTGATCCTGTTGCTGATTGCGATACTGATCGTCGGCTCGACGTGGACGCAAGTCGTGGCACCTGAGCTGATCGGTCAAGCTGTGGACTGTTACTTGTTCCCGCGCCCTGGCGCAGTCTGCACGTACACAAAAGATGACGCGCGTGCTATTGAGGCGCGTTTCCGCGCTGATCAGAGTCTGAGCGAGGCTGAGCGCGCTGAGGCAATTCGCAATGCAAAAGTTAGTGGCTTGCTCGGCTTAGCCGCGCTTTTGGTGTTGCTGTTCGTCGGCGGCTCTGTGATGAGCGGTACAATGTTCTTCCTGATGAACTGGACAGGTCTGCATGTGCTGTATAACCTGCGCCGCGAGGTCTTCCAGCACATGCATCGGCTTTCGTTGCGCTATTACGCTGAGAATGAAGTCGGCAACATCATGAGCCGTTTGACTAGCGACCTAGAGACCATTCAGCAGACTATCAACTTTGCGCTGATCAGCGTGACGAGCGGCGCGCTGCTGATGGTCTGGATTGCAATTAAGATGTTCCAAGCGAACGTCGGCTACGCGCTGCTCAGCCTTTCAATGGTACCGCTCATGTTCGTTGCAACGCTGCATTTCAGCACGCAGGCGCGCAAGGCATTTCGGCGCAGCCGTCAACAGATGGGCAACGTCAACGCCGACTTGCAAGAGAGCATTGCAGGTGTGCGCGAAGTTCAGGCGTTCAGCCGCGAGGAAGAGAACATCGCTGAGTTCATGCGCGTGAACGCTGCTAATCGTGACGCGAACGTACGCGCTGCCAGCTTCACTAGCGCGCTCACGCCAACTCTAGAGGCGCTCGGCTTTGTGGCACTAGCGATTGTGGTCGTAGTTGGCGGCATTGCTATCTTCCGCGATGAGCCGCTCTTCGGCACGACCATCTCGCTTGGCACAGTCTTCGCCTTTTTGCAGTATGTGCAGCGCTTCAATCAGCCAATTCAGCAGATTGCGCTCTTATGGACGAATATTCAGAGCGCCATTGCAGGCGGCGAGCGCATTTTCGGTCTGCTAGACACGAAGCCTGACTTTGAAGACGCGCCAAATGCGCGTCCAATGCCGCTGGTCAAGGGCACGGTCGAGTTTGTAGATGTCTGGGCAGAATACAAAAAAGGTCAGCCTGTGCTGCGCGGGATCAACCTGAGAGCAGAGGCAGGACAGACCATTGCCATTGTCGGACCAACAGGCGCTGGCAAGACGACCCTTGTCAACCTGATTCCGCGCTTTTACGATGTCTCAGGCGGCGCCGTGCTGATTGACGGCGTAGACGTGCGCGACATCACACTGGAGAGTCTGCGCAGTCAGATCGGCATTGTGCCGCAGGATAGCTTCCTATTCGCCGATACGGTCATGAACAACATCCGCTATGGCAGGCTTGACGCGACTGATGAAGAGGTAATCGCTGCAGCAAAGTTGGTGGCGGCTGATCAGTTCATTGAGCGCTTGCCGAATGGCTATCAAACTGTGCTAGGCGAGCGTGGCGCAGGCTTGAGTCAAGGTCAACGGCAACTGATTGCTATCGCTCGCGCTGCGCTCAAGAATCCGCGCATTCTAATCCTAGACGAGGCGACGTCCAGTGTGGACACGCGCACAGAGCGGATTATTCAGAACGCTCTGGAAAAACTACTGCGCGGGCGCACAAGTTTCGTGATTGCGCATCGGCTCAGCACGATCCGCAACGCAGACCTAGTCCTTGTGGTGCAAGCAGGACAGATCGTAGAGCGCGGGACGCACAGCGAGCTGCTGGCGGCGAAAGGCGCGTACTACGATCTGTACATGAGCCAGTTCCGTCGGCAAGACCAGGCGACAAGCGGCAGCGCGCCCAGTCAAGCTACAGCCGTGACCGCTTAGTGCGTTAACTCAGCAATCTGGCAGTTCTTGCACTTGAGCGTCGGCACGTCGCGTCCTTCCATCAGGTCAGCGACCCAGTCGCGGAACGGGACGCCGTTCGCCTGATAAGTGTAGAAGCGGTCATAAGGCAGGATGCAGTGTGCAGTGCCGCCGCTGATGAAAGCGCGGAAGTTTGGCAGTCGCTCAAGTGCCTCAAGGCGTGCGTACATGCCTGATTGCCAGTCTTTGCCGCCTTGCAAGCCATAGAAGAAAACTTGGATGCTGTCAGCGGCTGTGGTGAACTGTGTGAAGATTGCTTCGGGATAGCGCTTGCTGTTTGCTGCATAGAGCTGGTTGATGATGAACGGATCGCGCCGCACATCAGCCAGCTCTGGCAGCTCCTTCGCTAAGTTTTCATAAAATCCCCACGTTTCCAAGCCGTCCCATTGCGGCGCGATTACACCGACACCTGAATCGCCGATTAGACGATGCATTGCCCTTGGATAGCGGCTGAAGATGCTGTTAGCGTGCATAATCGCGCCGTAGCTGCCTGCGCTGCAACCGCTGACCAGCACTTTATCTGCCTCTGGGAAGTTTGCGTAGACCCATTCCAGAGCCGCTTTTGCGTTGACGTAGCCCTTGTGCTGAATGGTTAGCGACGGCGTGTAGTTGACTGCCCGATTGCCGACGTGAACATCGCCTGTGCAGTATGAGATGAACACGGTAGCGTAGTCGCGCAGTGGATTCTCAGGGCGCTCAAGGTCAAAGACGCCTTCTCGCAATTCTGGCTCGTTCAGCACAGCCTCATACGGAATGACCTCATCTCGGAACAGGTTGGCTGATTTGTGGCAGTTGAAGGCATTCCAGCAAGCGCCGCCGCCTGCGAAGTGAATATGCAGTTTGCGCTGATCTCTGCCACGGTTGACGTAGAAAGCGTAGGGCGCGCCGCGTCCGCAGATTGTGCCTTCGGGCGAAATTTGTTCCCATTCAGGCGCTGTTTGCGCAGGGATGCTAGGGCTCAGCGAAGAAAAGCAAAGTGCGATCAAGATAAGCCAACGCTTGAGCACAGTAGATGTCCTTTCTCCAGTGTTTCTTCACCAGCATAGAGCGTGTATAATGCAGACGCAACCTCTCAGCGTAAACTTTCGAGGACTTTTCATGCGTCTAGGCATCATTGGCTTGCCCAACAGCGGCAAGACGACCATCTTCAACGCGCTCACGCGCAGCAACCGACCAACAGGCGCGGTCAGCGGCGGCAAGCTAGAGGTCTTCACAGCCGTTGTGCCTGTGCCTGATCCGCGCATTGATCAGCTGAGCGCGATGTACAAGCCGAAGAAGACAATCTACGCCACAGTCACCTACACCGACATCGCAGGTCTTGAGCGCGGCATTGGCAAGGAAGGCATCAGTGGCGAGCTGCGCAACCAGTTACAGCAGGTGGAAGGCTTCATTCACGTGGTGCGCGCCTTCGAAGATGAGAGCGTGCCACATTCTGAAGTGACTGTTGATCCCTTGCGCGACTTAGCCACTGTAGATACTGAATTTCTGCTCAGCGACCTCGTCACTATCGAGCGGCGACTGGAGCGCTTGACCGAAGAGCGACGCAAAGGCAAACCGTCTAATCCTGTCACGTTTGAAGCGGAGCTGGAGACGCTCAGCCGCTTCAAAGCGCACCTTGATGAGCTGAAGCCGTTGCGCTCTCTTGAGGTGACGCCTGAGCAGCGGCGCTTGGTGCGCGGCTACGGCCTGCTCTCGCTCAAACCGATGTTGGTCATCTTCAATTCAGGCGACCAGCTCTATGACGTAGCACAGGCGCAAGCGCATTTGACGCCGAACATGCGTATGATCGCCTTGCAAGGCAAGATTGAGGCAGAGATCGCGCAGCTGGAAGGCGAAGATCAGCGTCTGTTCCTGCAGGAGTACGGTATCCGAGAGGCAGGTGCGCAGCGCGCTATCCGCGAGAGCTACGAACTGCTGCAGGTTCACTCGTTTTTCACGGTCGGACCTGATGAGGTGCGCGCTTGGACAATACCAGTCGGCGCAACGGCGCAGGAAGCCGCAGGTGTCATCCATTCTGACCTTGCGCGCGGCTTCATCCGCGCTGAAGTCACGGCGTGCGCCGATCTCCTAGCACTAGGCAGCGAGACAGAGGTCAAAAAGCACGGCAAAATGCGCCTTGAAGGCAAGGATTACGTGGTCAAAGATGGCGATATCCTGCATGTGCGCGCGAACGTCTAGCGAGATTGGATGAGACAACATGGTCAAGGCATTGGTCACAGGCGGGACGGGCTTTCTAGGCGCGCACATTGTGCGGATGTTGGTCGAGTCAGGGCATGAGGTGCGCGTTTTGCGGCGTGCCAGCTCGCGCATAGAGCTGATCGCCGACTTGCCTGTTGAACATGTGTTAGGCGACGTCACAGACGCCGATTCAGTGCGCAAAGCGTTGGAAGGCTGTGACTGGGTCTTTCACACAGCAGCGGTCGCTGATTATTGGCGTGCGCAGCGCACTAAAATGTATCAAGTGAACGTAGACGGCACGCGCAACGTGCTGGAAGCAGCTCGGATAGCAGGAGTCAAGCGTGTGGTCTTCACAAGCAGCGCTGCAGCGATTGGTCTGCGCGCTGACAGCAAGCCGAGCGATGAGTCCGTGCCGTTCAACTTGCCGCCTGAGCGCTTTCCGTATGGTCACAGCAAATTTCTGGCTGAGCGAGAGGTGATGAAAGCTGTTCAGGCAGGTTTGCCTGTGGTGACGCTCAATCCATCTGTGATTTTTGGGCCGGGCGACCTGAATCTGATCAGCGGCAGCTTGATCGTTGAGCCAGCGCGCGGACTCGTGCCACCATTCTATCCTGCTGGCGCCGTGACCGCTATTGACGTGCGCGACGTCGCTGCGGCGCACCTTGTGGCGGCTGAGCGCGGTGCGAGCGGCGAGCGGTACATTCTTGGCGCTTGGGACGTCGCCTACCGCGAACTTTTTGTGCTAATCTGCCAGATCGTCGGCGCCAAAGCGCCGAAACTGCCCTTGCCAAAGGCTCTAGCGACTCCGCTGAGCGCTTTGATCAACGCGCTCAGCCGTTTCGGACTCAAACTGCCTGTAGACGGCAACCAAGTCTGGCTGAGCGCGCGGCGTATGCTATTCGATTCAAGTAAGGCGCGTGCCACTCTTGGCGCTCCACAGGTCAGCTTGCGCCAATCGTTGGAAGACACTTACCACTGGTATGTACAGCGCGGCTTGATCGCGCAAAAGACGCATTTGTGATCGCCTGAGATGCTGACCTTGTGCGGAGTCAAGTAGAGTTGTCAATCGCTTTTGTGCTATATTTAGACGGCGCAATCATACAGAGAGACGCTTATGCGCTTTGATCTTGGCTCTTTTTTGATTGGCTTGGTCAGCGGCTTGCTGATTGCCTTCGGCATTTATCGTCTGCGGGACGTTTTTGCGCGTCTGCGTCAGCGCGCTCAAGAGAGTCTGAGCACAGCGCGCGGCTTCTTGAGCGCGCCGCCTGAGGTGCGCTATGCGCGGCGTGCTGCTGAGTTGTTCAATGCTTACCACCTTGGCGGCGATCTCTTGCCGCTTAGCGCGATCTACCTTGAACCACAGTTTCTCGCTCCGCTTGAGTCGCCCAAGCCTGGCGATGAAGAGTCAACGGCTGTGGCGCACCTTGTGCCAGTTATCCACGACTTTCCCGCTTCCTACGCACCTTATAACGTCGAGACGCTCTCGCTCCTTGACCTGCAAAGAGGCGAGCGTCACTTGGCACTGCTGGCGCGTAGCGGCATGGGCAAAAGCACAGCACTGGCAGTGCTGGGCTTGGCTGCGCTAGGCAAAATTGAGCTGACGGTCATTGATACCGAGCAGGACGAATATTTTGAGCGCAGCCTCGCCAATCGTCCCGTTGAGGAGCGCGAGCGTTTGCGCCGTCAATACCAAGAAAGTCAGCGGCGCGCCTTGGAGAAACTATATGCGCGCTTCAAGCGCACGGAAGAGACGGCTCAAGAGATAACAGATTTCCGTCGCCTATTGCCTATTCTTGTCCATCTGCGCGACGTTGACGTGCGCCCTGAGGCATACGGCGTGCAGCCGCCTGCTCAGCCTGCTGGAAACGAAAGCGTAGCGCAGGTCAAGCGTAGCACACAAGGCGCCAAGCCTGTTTTGAAGCCACTCGATCCAGCTGAGCCAATTGTCAAAGCGCTGCAGCGTCGCTTTGGCGGCGCAGCCGCCAGTCAGCTGCCCAAGTTGGTCTATCGGCGCTTGGCAGAAGGCACTTGCCTCGTGTTACTTGACGGCTACGACGAATTGCCTGAGTCCGAAAAGCCTGAGAAATTGACGTGGCTGCGCGAATTCATGGCACTCTACGCGGCAAACTACGTGATCGTCGCTGCAGATGTCAACGGCTTTGATCCGCTAGTCAATCTCGGCTTCCAGCCGTGCTACTTGCGCGCATGGCGCGAGGCGGACTTCAATCAGCTGGCAGAGCGTTGGGCAGCCGCTTGGACTCACACGGGCAAGCGTGTTGAGCCGCCTGACATCAAGCAAGTGGCGCGTGCAAAGGCAGGCAATCGCGGACGCACAATCCTAGATGTCACGCTGAAAATTTGGTCAGACTACGCCAATGACCTGAAGATGCCCGGTCGGCTCGGCTGGTACGACTTCTTTGTGCGCCGTCATCTGCCTAACGAGGCATTGCGACCGATTCTACAGAAAGCTGCTGCAGAAATATTGAACGCGCAAGGTGTACCCTTGCCGCACGAGCGTCTCAAAGCGTTGTTGACAGAGTCATTGACAGGCGAAGACGGCAAGCCGACGCTCAACATTGACTCAGAGCTGAGCAAGTTGCTCAGGTCAGGGCTGTTAGTTGACGATCTGGCTGAACGGTACACATTTGTGCATCCGCTGCTGACAGCTTACCTCGCCGCTGAGAGCCTAGACGTCTCTTCGGTTGTCGCGTGCGCCACACAGCCTGCTTGGGCGCATGCCATGCCGTTCGCTGCAATTCGCCTGCCAATGGACGCTGCAGTTGGCGAGGTGCTGAATGCGCCGCCTGACTTGCTCTACACGCCGCTCTTTAACCTTGCCTATTGGCTGATGGACGCGCCAACTGAAGCCAATTGGCGTGCTGAGTTCTTCAAGCGCGTTGGCGGCGGCGCGCTATTGGCAACTAGCCAGTATCCACTGCTGCGCGAGCGCGCCATGGCGGCGCTTGTCACAGCGCGCGATAGCACTGCAGCTGCCTTGATCTTCCAGCACGCCCTAGAGCATTCTAATCCGCTTGTTCGGCGCTTAGGTTGCATTGGACTAGGCGCGCTAGGCGATAGCGAGTACTTGCAGTACCTCAAGCCTCTCTTGAACGACTCGGATCGGCGCGTGCGCCTTGCCTGCGGCTTTGCGCTTGGCGCCATCGGCACAGAGGCGGCGCTGGACGCCATGGCGGAAGGTCTGCTGCAGCGCGACCGCGATCTACAGCGTGCTATTGCCGAAGCACTCGCCGCATTGCCTGGCGAAGGTCATGCCTTGCTGCGCGAGGCAATTGAGAGTGACGATCTTGAGCTGCGCTATGCAGCTGTCTTTGGCTTAGCGCGCATTCGCGCAGCGTGGGCGGTCACGCGAATTTACCGCACTCAGCTTGAAGATTCTGAGCCATACGTCCGCATTGCTGCTGAGCAGGCTTTCAACCTTGCTGAGAGTCCTGACCGAGGCGGCATCAAGCGCCCGCCAGCCCTTGATCGCACTGACTGGCTTGTTGAATGGATGAGCGCGCGTGGCGAGTCTGTGCCGAGCGGCGAGAACGCGCCAATAGCGCTCTTGCGCTCACTGCAGGAAGGCAATCCAGCCATTCGCTCAGCAGCAGCGCGCACTCTGGCAGAGATCGGATATGTGAACGGCTTGAAAGCGCTCTACAAGGCGCTCGGCGATCAAGATGAGACAGTTCGTGCAGGCGCCTTTGAGGCGCTTGGTGCGTTGCAGCAGCGTCTGGGCAGTCCCTTGCCAGCTGTAATGTAAGTTAGCGGCTGAAAGCGTCGGACTCGGTCAGGCGATGCAGTTGCCGCAGCGCAGCGCGTACATCAGTAGGCTGCACAGCGATGAGACGGCGCTCATTAGCGCCAAAAGCTGAAGCTAAGGGACGGATATCGTTGTCCAGCATCAGTCTCAGGTCAGCGTTAGCGCCAATGACAGCAACGACTTTGACCGTTTGCACTTCCCAGTCGGGCAAAAGCGCCTGAAGTTGGCGCATTGCTTCTTGTACAGCTTGCGGACCTTCACTGGTTGGGACAACGAAGACGAGCGTAGCGCGTCGGTAGCTTTGCATGACGATGACAGGATCAGCAGCAAGGCTAGGGACTTTCTCGCGCACTTTAGCCAAGAACGTGACTAGGTCGAAAGGTTGATCGCGCAACGCTAGGTACAGTCCATCCACAGCGGTCACAGCTTTAGCGCGGCGTCCGTCAGGCTGTGAGTAAGCATGGACTAAGGTGCCGTCATGGTCAAGATTATGCGGATTGCGCACGCGCAGCGGGATTTTAGGTCTGATGAGCGGCTCAATAGCGCCAGGATGCAGCAAGCGTGCGCCGAAAAAAGCCAACTCTCCAATTTCCTCATAAGTGAGCGAAGGAATGACGCGCGCGTTTGGCACTAAGGCAGGATCAGCGCTCATGATGCCGTCTACGCTCGTCCACATCCAAACTTCATCGGCGCCAAGCGCGGCTGCTAACAGAGTCGCCGTCAAGTCACTTCCGCCGCGTCCAAGTGTTGTTGTCTCGCCTGTGCGCGTTGCGCCGATGAAGCCTGCCAAGATCGGCACAATGCCGTTGTCAAGCAATGGACGCAAGATACGCTCGGCGCGCTCATCAACGATGTTGCGTAGCGGATGCGCGTTCTGATGCACGTCATCTGTGATGATGACTGACTCAGCCTGCACAAGCGCGACGCGCAAGCCTTCTTGCTGCGCGAGCGTTGCCACGAGGCTTGCCATCAGCCGTTCGCCAATTGCCATTGCTTCGCTGCGATGACTGGGCAATAGCGCGCCGCTCTGAGCAAGACCATCGCATAGCGCCAACAGCTTGAAGAGCTGCTGATCCAGCATGTGCAATAAGTAGTCGCGCGCGCCGCCTGCTGGAAATAAACTCTCAATGAGTGCTAGGTGATCGGCGCGCAAGCCTGTCAGCAGGCGCCGAGCAGCGCTCAGCTCGCGTTGATGTGCCAGCTCGACGATGCGCCGCAGCGCATCCGTGACACTGCTCATCGCAGAGACGACGACCACGAGACGCTTCCAAGCTAACGACTCAGCGTGAATAATTTGAATAACATGGCGCAGCTGATGCGCGTTTGACATCAGCGAACCGCCGAATTTCATCACCAATAGCGACATACCGCGCTTCTGAACTGTGCTGGAAGTCTTAGCGAGTATATGCCGTACGATTTTACCGACTGATGCTCAGCGTGCCGCAACTGCGAAGCGCGGATCGCGCTCCAGCATCAGCGCCAAGCCTTGCGCTAAGCTGACCTTCGGCTTGTAGCCGAGCAGCTCAGCGGCAAGGCGCAAGTCGGCGCACATGCGCGAGACGCCGCCATCTTGCGTGCGGATGTAAAGCGGCGCAAGCGATTTGCCCAGCACTGCGCCAATCGCCTCAATCAGTTCGTTGACACTGGTCTCAACGCCGCTGCCAATGTTGATGACCTTGCGATCCACGTTAGGCGCTGTGGCAGCGGCAACGAGCGCTGTGACCACGTCGTCAATGTAGACGTAATCGCGCGTCTGTTTGCCGTCACCGTGAACTGAGATTGAGCCGCCGCGCAAGGCGTGCCGCAGAAATGACGGAATAACTGGCGGATGTGCTGCTGGCAACTGCTGACCGGGCCCGTAAGCATTGAAAATCCTCAAGCTGACTGTCTCAATACCCCAGCGAATGCCCATCACGCGCAAATAGCCCTCTGCAGCCAGCTTGCTGACCGCATATGGCGAGCGCGGATCGGGTAACATGCCTTCGTGAAGCGGCTGCTGCGCCTGCTCGCCGTAAACTGCGCCTGATGAGCTGAACACAACGCGCTTGACGCCTGCATCGCGCATTGCCTCCAGCACGGCGACCGTTCCACCAACATTCACGGCGTTGTAATCGCGCGGATAGAGCATACTTTCGGGCACAGAGACGCGCGCTGCTAGATGGTAGACGCACTCTACGCCGTGCAACAGCGTCCAGAGCTTTGGAATGTCGTTGATGTCGCCGCGCGTGAAAGAGACATCCGCATGTAAGCGCGATGGATCGCCTGCACTTAGATCGTCCAGTACGCGCACCTCATGTCCTTCAGCGACTAGTCGGTTTGCCAGCGCTGCGCCGATAAAGCCAGCGCCGCCTGTCACTAAAAATCTCATCGTAAATGTCCTATTGCCTGCACACAACGGCGCTCGTGCGCGCCGCTGCATTAATGGGCGATTATAGCGCCTTCGCGGAAAGATCAGCCACTTCGCGCTATACTGAGTGCCATGAACAGACTCAGATTTTGGTGGCGCTACCTGCGCCGCAACACGCCTTGGGATACCAACATCACGCCGCCAGAGATCGTGGCATTGGCGGACCGCTTGCCTGTTGGCACAGCGCTCGATCTAGGTTGTGGCACAGGCACTAATGTCATCTACCTTGCGCAGCGCGGCTGGCGCGCTGTCGGCGTAGATTTCGCGCCGAATGCCATCGGCATAGCGCGCCGCAAAGCGCGCAAGGCAGGTGTGGAAGCATTCGCCAAGTTCTACGTCGCTGACGTCACAAAACTCAGTGCGCTTGAGCGCTCCGTCTACGCGCCGTTCACCTTTGCAATGGATATTGGCTGCTTGCACGCGCTCTCACCTGAGCAGCAGCGCGCCTACGCTGCCCAGCTAGCGCGCCTGACCGCTCGCGGCGCTACTTATGCGCTATATGCCCATCAGCGGCGCAACCAAGCGCACTTCAGCTTCACGCCTGAGCACGTCAAGAGCCTTTTTGAGCCGCATTTCACCCTCATCAGCGCGACGCATGGCACAGATACCAGCAGCGGGCTGAGCTCAGCGTGGTACGAGCTGCAGCGCGTCTAGGGCAAGGTGCTGTAAAGACGCATCAACTCCTGCTCTAGAGCCCGTGCTTGGTCGAGCAAGCTGTTGATGCGCGTCAAAGTGCCTACAGGATCAGTAGCACGTCGTGCACTGTAAGCGCTGAAGTAGGCGTCAGCAAGATTTAAGGCTTCACTAAGCGCAGCGGCGTGCGCCGTTGCGCATTGTGGTGCGCGCGCTAATTCAAGTGCTGACCGAATAGCGCTCAAGTCGTTGATGACGTTAAACGCCTGCTCAGGCTGAATGGCAATGTTGCCATTGACCACGTCTGAGAGTTCCTGTGTGAGGTTACTGCTGCGTTGTAGCCAGTGTTCAAGGGCAGTGCGCGGACATTCTTCGACTGGCATCTGCGGCACGCTTGGCTCTGTAGTGACGGCGATAAGCGTACTTGTGCGCTCTGCACAGCCTGTTGACAGACTGATCAGCAGGATCAGGATACAAAGACGGCTCAACTGTGCCATAAGGACTCCAGATTTCAGGCTGATTCAGCACATGATTATAGCTCAGCAATCCTTGAGGACGCCGTATTGTAGTCAGAGCAAGGCGGAATGGCTATAATCGCGCGTATGCCTTACCCGACCGCGCTTGTCTTGCCGCACGGCAGCCTGAAGCTGCCAATTTTTCTGCCTGATGCTACGCGCGCTGTGGTGCGCAGCCTCGATAGTGCCGATCTCGTCGCCTGTGGTGTGGAAGGCTTGGTGATGAGCGCCTTTCACCTGATGCAGCAGCCTGGCTCTAGCACTGTGAAGGCACTAGGCGGCTTGCACGCCATGACAAACTGGCAAGCTCCGATCATCACGGACTCAGGCGGCTTTCAAATCTACTCGCTCATCCGTCAAAACGCGCGTCTAGGCAGTTTGAGCAACAAAGGCGCCACTTTCCAACTGAGCAGCGAAAGTCGCCGCATCAACTTAACGCCTGAGAAGAGCATCCAGCTGCAAATGCGCTTCGGCGCCGATGTGCTGATCTGCCTTGATGACTGCACGCATGTGGACGATCCGCCACACGAACAGGCTGAGTCTGTGCGGCGAACTGTAGCATGGGCAAAGCGCTGCAAGGCAGAGTTCG
>JANWYI010000004.1:23698-25674 GCA_025055255.1 Anaerolineae bacterium
GGACGATCCGCCACACGAACAGGCTGAGTCTGTGCGGCGAACTGTAGCATGGGCAAAGCGCTGCAAGGCAGAGTTCGTGCGCTTGCTAGAGAGCCGTAAAAGTACTGCGCCGCGTCCGCTGCTGTTTGCAGTAGTGCAAGGCGGCGGCGATCCTGCGCTGCGCAAGGCGTGTGCTGAGGAACTGCTCGCCATTGGCTTTGATGGCTACGGCTATGGCGGCTTTCCGCTAGATGGCAAGGGCAACTTGCTGCGCGAGATGTTGGCGTTGACGCGCGAGCTGATCCCACCTGAGTTTCCGATGCACGCGCTCGGCGTTGGACATCCCGTTAACGTGCGCGACTGCGCACAGCTCGGCTACCAAATTTTCGATAGCGCCATGCCGACGCGCGACGCACGACACGGCAGGCTCTACCGCCTGACAAATGAGCAAATCAACGGCACGGACTGGCTTGAATATGTCTACATCGGCGACGCTAAACACATCAAGACAGCGTTGCCAATTGACAGCGCTTGTGACTGTCCTGCTTGCCGCGTGCCGCTTGGCTATCTCCATCATCTCTATAAAATCAAGGATACGCTGTATATCCGCCTTGCCACGCTGCATAACCTACGCACCATGACGCGCCTAGTCGCGCTGCTGAGAAGGTTGTCGTGAGCGAATTGCTGGAATCGCTTGTGGCGAGCGTGCTTGCCAGTGACAAATACGCACACATTACACCTGACTTTGTGCGCGCCGTTGCAGCTGAGCAACTGCGCCGACATGCCAAGTCTAAAGACGCGCTCAAAGCGACCAAAAACAAGCTCCATCAAGTCGCCGCAGCCTACTTTGACGGCAAGGTGACTTACACAGCTTGGCTGAGGCAACTCGCTCAAGCATCGGCTGAGGAACGTCGTGCCGTTTGCCGCGCAATCATGGCAAACCATGCCAGCACGCGCGAACGTCTGCCTGTCCTTGACAATCTGTATGCCACGCTGACTGCCAAGTTGCCGCCAATTCGCAGCGTTGTTGATGTCGCCTGTGGACTAAGTCCGCTTGCAGCACTCTGGCTGCCTGATTTGACGCATTACTATGCCTATGACGTTTATCATGACTTGGCAGACTTTTTGAACAGTTTCTTTCAGCTCATCGGCGTGCAAGGCGGCGCTTACGTGCAAGACGTATTGAGCAATCCGCCGTCGCAAAGCGCCGACGTTGCCTTCGTCATGAAAGCATTGCCGTGTCTGGCACAGCTTGATGCAGCTGCGGCTGAAAGTTTGCTAGACCGTCTAGACGCTGAACACTTGATAGTCACTTTTCCTGCGCGCAGCCTCAGCGGACGCGCCAAAGGCATGGTTGAGAACTACTCAGCGCGTTTTGAGAGCCTAGTCGCGGCGCGCTGCTGGCAAGCTGAGCGTCTGATTGTGGCAAATGAGGTGGTTTTCATTGTGCATCAGCTTGCAAGACCTGTCTAGCCTTTGCTGCTCAGACAGACACAAAAGGTTCAGCAGCAGACAACTGTCTGCTGCTGAGGCGCTCACTGCGCTGTTGTCACGCGCTTGATACCAATCGTGATTGTCTCACTGTCAAACTCAAAAGTCTCGACTCGGTCGCCTTCAGGCTGCGCGACTGCCTCAAGCCGCTCGGCGAGCGTCTCACTACAGACGTAGCGGCTGTGCGTCTGAAGCGCCTCAGCCAAGCGCGGCGTGGCAGTGTATGTGACGTGAATGGTGTCACTGAGCGCGTAGTCGGCGTCGCGGCGCATAAGATTGACGCGGCGCACGACTTCGCGTGCCAAGCCTTCCTTGATCAAATCTTCAGTAAGTGTGGTCTGTAGCGCTGCCACGTAGCCGTTTTCCTCAGCTACTGTGAAGCCTTCAGCGGCAGTACGACGCACCTCAACCTCTTCGGCGCTCAGCTCTACCGTGCTGCCGTTCACGTTAACCACGAGCGGCTGACCTGTCAACAGCTGCTTTGCCCAAGCCGTCACCTGCGCTGG
>JANWYI010000004.1:25772-29672 GCA_025055255.1 Anaerolineae bacterium
CTACCGTGCTGCCGTTCACGTTAACCACGAGCGGCTGACCTGTCAACAGCTGCTTTGCCCAAGCCGTCACCTGCGCTGGGTCGCTCTCGCGCAGCAGCTTTTGCACAAGCGGGAACTGCGCACCGAGACGTTTGCCTAACTTTTGCGGCAATGGATTCAAGCTGTAGCTGATCATGCCGCCTGCGCTCTCTTCATCCAAGAGACGGACTGACTTGACGTTCAATTCTTCAGCAACGGTCGCCTCAAATTTGCGCAGCGCAGCTGCTTCATCGGCTGTGCGCACGGCGAAAGCAGCCTCTGCTAACGGCTGGCGCACGCGCAAGTCGGCGCTGTTGCGCGCTGCATGACCGAGACTGACCAAGCGCTTGACAAAGCGCATTTCAGCGATCAGCTTTTCATCAATCAGCGACTCGTCGGCGCTCAGCCAGCGCGTCAAGTGGACGCTGTCAGGCGCGCTCGGATCGAACGGCACAACTAGGTTGCGATAGAGTGCCTCGCTCAGGAAAGGCATAGCAGGCGCAAGCAGCTTGGCAACGCTGACCAAGCACTCGTAGAGCGTCTCATAGGCGGCGCGCTTGCTGTGATCCCACTCGCTCTGCCAGAAGCGGCGCCGTGAGCGGCGCAGATACCAGTTGCTCAGGTCGTCCACAAAGTCAGCGATTGGTCGCGTGCAGCCCGTCACGTCGTAGGTCTCGTAGGCGTGCGTGACGCGCTTGATCAGGGCGTTCAGCTCCGCGATGATCCAGCGATCCAGTTCCTCGCGCTCTGCCACAGGCAGGCGTGGCGCTGTTGGATCGAAGTCATCAATGTTAGCGTATGTGACAAAGAAGCTGTAAGTGTTCCACAGCGTCAAATAGAAGCCGCTGATGACTTCCTGTACCAATTTGGCAGAAAAACGGCGGCTGTCGCCGGGCGGCGCAGAGGTGTACATATACCAGCGCGCTGCATCAGCGCCTTCCTTGTTCATGATCGTCCAAGGATCAACGACGTTGCCGCGACTCTTGGACATCTTCTTGCCTTCGCCGTCTAGAATGTGACCGAGACAGATCACATTCTTGTAGCTGACGCTGTTCATCAAGAGCGTCGAAATGGCGTGCAGCGAGTAGAACCAGCCGCGCGTCTGATCAATTGCCTCGCAGATGTAGTCAGCAGGGAACTGCTCCTCGAAGATTTTCTGGTTGCGATGCGGATAGCCCCATTGTGCATATGGCATGGCGCCGCTATCAAACCAGACGTCAATCAGCTCTGGCACGCGGCGCATTGTGCCGAGACCATCTTTGGAGGGCCATGTGATCTCGTCTACATAGGGACGATGCAGGTCAAGATCGCTCAGGTCGCGCCCAGCATACTGACTGAGCTCCGCTAGGCTGCCGACGCAGACAATTTCGTTGCTCTCAGGATGATCGCACTTCCAGATTGGCAGCGGCGTTCCCCAGTAGCGGTTGCGTCCGAGCGCCCAGTCGCGGTTATTGGCGAGCCACATGCCAAAGCGACCGTCTCGGATATGCTCTGGCACCCAGTTGATAGTCTGATTGAGCGCGACCATCTGATCACGGTGCGCCGTTGTGCGGATGTACCACGTCTCGCGCGCATAATAGAGCAGCGGCGTCTTGCAACGCCAACAGAACGGATAGGCGTGGTGGTAGCGCTCGCTGCGGAATAGGATACGCCGCTCTTTCAAATGGCGCGTGATGAGCGGATCGGCATCTTTGACCCACATGCCTGCCCAGTCAGTCACGGCGTCAATGAACTTGCCTTCCGCGTTGACAGTCATCAACGTCGGCAAGTTGTTCGCCTTTGCTACTTCCATGTCATCAGCGCCGAAGGCAGGCGCGATGTGGACAATGCCTGTGCCGTCTTCTGTGCTGACAAACTGCGAACCGTCCACCACGTAGGCATAGTCTTGTGTTACAGGTAGGAAAGTGAAGAGCGGCACATAGCGCTTGCCGAGTAGCTCAGCGCCTTTCATTTCGCGCAAGACTGTGTATTCTTGCTTGCGCATGACCTGTGGTAAGAGCGCTTTGGCGAGGATCAAGCGCTCAGTTTGCCCTTTGGCGTATTGCGCCTCGGTTTCGATCAGCGCGTAGTCTACGTCGCGCCCAACAGCGAGCGCCACGTTGCCCGGTAACGTCCACGGCGTCGTCGTCCAGACTAGAAACGCCGTGTTTGGCTCGTCGCGCAGCGCAAAGCGCACATATATGCTTGGATCGTCCACTTCCTCGTAGGCGTCTGAGACCTCATGGCTGCTGAGCGGCGTGCCGCAACGCGCGCAATACGGCACAACCTTATAGTCTTGGTAGAGCAAGCCTTTTTCCCAGAACTGCTTGAGAATCCACCAGACTGACTCGATGTACTCGTTTGAGAAAGTGATGTAAGCGTCCTCAAGGCTGACCCAGAAGCCCATGCGCTCAGTCAGCGCTTCCCAATCCTCAAGGTAGCGCAAGACCGACTCGCGGCAGCGCTTGTTGAACTCAGCAACGCCGTACGCCTCGATTTGGTGCTTGTGTTCAATGCCGAGCTCTTTTTCCACCTCAATCTCAACAGGCAAGCCGTGCGTATCCCAGCCACCTTTGCGCAGCACGTACTTGCCTTGCATGACGTGGTAGCGCGGGAAAATATCCTTGAAGGCGCGCGCCATCACGTGGTGAATGCCCGGCTTGCCATTAGCAGTCGGCGGACCTTCATAGAAGACATAGCGCGGCGCGCCTTCACGCCCTTCCAGCGTGCGTTTGAAGACCTGCGCGCTGCGCCAGAATTCAAGCTGTTCGCGCTCTAGCGCTTGAATATCTACGCGCGGTGAGACAGGCTTGAACCTCATGGTCAGAAATCCTCATTAAGCGAAATACACTCTCAGTTGCTCACTTCTCGCGTAATGCGGAAGCGTGTTTGTCCATCTTTGACGTAATTTGTAGCGACCTGCACTGCCCAAGTCACGCTGTAGGCGCCAATGACCTGCTTACCTGTGCATAGCCCGACTGGAATTGGTACGCCGCTCTCTACAGCAATGCCGACGCCTGTGCCGATGTTACAGTTCACAGCAGGATCGTATTGGCAACTGCCCAGCACGTCTTTGTAGTAACGCATGACCTCACAAGCGTTCAGGTCTGTGCCGTAGAGCCACTCATCTTTGCCCAAGCCTTTGGCTTCGGTCAGCAACAGACGAACCTCGCCGTTTGTAGGCAGAGGCGGCTGCGGCGGGAAGAGCAGTGCGCCAAGCGTCGGAAAGACGCGCGCACCAACCACAACTGTGAAACACAGTGCCACAGCTAAGCCTACGAGCGGCATCCAGAGCGGCACACCTGCTTGGCGCGCTTCTTCAGGTTCTGTACTTGGCACGTCCATTGTTCAACCGACCCACTCACGGCGCACTTCAAGGCGCGTCTGGCGCGCCTCAAGGTCATAAACAATTGTCAAGAACAGACGATGTGTCAGGTCGCCCTGCGAATTGTCCACAAAGCAGCGCGCGAAATAACGCCCCAGCTCTTCACGCGGCGGCTCGTCCTGATAAATTTTGCGGCAGCCACGTGAGACATCTTCGCCGAGCTCGCCTGCGCGGAACGCTAGTGCGCCCAAGCGCGTCGCGTAAAAGTTGTAGACCTGGTCAATTGGCACACTGGTCACAAAGTAGCGTAGATCGCTATTGCTGGTTCTGCTCTCGCTCACTAGCGTCAAGTTCGGGAACATTTCGATCTCTAAAGGCGCGCTGCGCGCCGCGCGTTGTGCATTCACAATGAGGATGACGATCACGGCAACGGTTACTGCAGCGCCCAGAGCAACGAACAGCACCTTCAAAGGCAGCAGGGAGCGCGCAGCAGGCTTGGCGGGCATGCTCAACGCAGATTGCTCACTCATGTGCTACAGACTCCTGATAAGTTCAGCTGCCTTTGATCATAGCGCTAC
>JANWYI010000004.1:29772-30641 GCA_025055255.1 Anaerolineae bacterium
GGCATGCTCAACGCAGATTGCTCACTCATGTGCTACAGACTCCTGATAAGTTCAGCTGCCTTTGATCATAGCGCTACTTTAGGCGTGCCATTTGTCAGAAAAGCTGGACGAGCGCTTTACATTTGTGAACGACTTTGATTGTAATGGTTTGCGCTGAGCAGAGCAATGCTGAGTTTCAGTCAGCTCAAGTAGACCTCACCAGTGGCAACGTTGCGCGCCACTGACCAGCCACGCCGATGGCGTATCCACTCAAATGGCGGAAGACTCGCGCGCTCTAGCACGCTGACGGGCTCGTTAGGCAGTAGTTGACCGAGAACCTCGCCGCGCTCGCTTGGCACAGCACGAATGCGCAGTGGCACAGAGGTTCGCACTGCCACTGTGCCGAGCGTGGCAGTTGGCGTGTAACCTGCTAGCCATGGCATCGCTACGCCGCGCACAGCCGCTAGCTGTGCTGCACTTGCTATGCTGAGCCGCCAAAAAATAATGCCTGCTGCGCCTTGTTGGGGCTCTAACGCTGCGCGCCCTGCCTCACGCATGTCGCCGTCATCGCCGAACTGGGTCAGCACCACAATCGGCTTGCGATAGGGACGCAACGCATTCAGCATCTGTCCAATCAGCACAGCTGGGCGACTGCGCCAGTCGGCGTACCACACCTTTGGATGCCAGCTGTCCACAAAAGGCAGCCATTCAGTCAAGTTGACCGCGCCGAAGTTAGCAGGGCGACCGTCAAAGCTGACACTGATGCGCGTCTCAGGGGGTAAGGCGCGCCGCAAAGCAATCATAAAAGTGCGGATACTGGTTGAGTCGCGCAGAGCAAGGCGCTGTGGATCGAGGTCGAGCACAACCGAGCGCACGCCACTAGCGAGTGC
>JANWYI010000004.1:30713-41298 GCA_025055255.1 Anaerolineae bacterium
GCGCGCGCTTGCCAAAGCGTCCGCAATGCGCGAAAGGTCAGTTGTGTTGCGCACAGCCAGAGCGCCGTCGCCGCCTAGCCAAGTCGTGCCAGTGCTACACCACAGCAAGAGCGCGCTCACGTTCGGCGCATTCGCCTGCAGACGTGCAGCGAAGGCTTCAGCGTTTGGATCGGGCAATGAGTCAGTGGCAAGGTGTGCTACAGCGACGCTGTTGGCAAAGGGAGTATTCTGGCGCTCGTAGATTGGATAGTCAGCGTGCAGATTTTGAAAGAATGTACTGAAAATTGGATTTTTGGGCTCGCCGCGCTCATTCACAATGCCTGCTTGATCCATTGTGTCGTTCCAAGCGAACCAGATCAGGGCGCCGAGCGCGTGCATGTACGTATCGCGCAGGTAATCAATGGTCTTGTCCATGTAGTTGGCAATGCGCGACCAATAGCTCTGATTGTTCACGTCCACGCGCGCCACGCCGATCTCTGTGATCCAGATCGGCTTGTCAGGGAACGCATCAGTAAATTGGCGCATCAAGCTATCTAGCGAGCCTGTGTAGTTCGGAAACGGCGCGACATTCGGAAACGGCGGAATGTGTCCGTAGGGATGGACAGCGATGCCGTCTACTGGCAGAGTGCCGCCTAACGCACGGCGCACAGCGCGCAGATATTCAACACCACTGGTCGCGCCGCTTGCCAAGCCGCCGCTGATCACGAGCGCAGCAGGATCGGCTTGCGTGATTGCTTTGCTCGCCAGCAGGAGCAATGTAGCGTAGTCTTCAGGCTTGACATAGTGTGATGTCGGCGCGTTTTCTACATCGCCTTCGTTCCAAATCTGGTAAGCGGCGACTTGACCGCGATAGCGCGCTGCAATCTGCCCTGCACGAACGGCAAAGTCGCGCGCATAGCGCGCCCAGTCGCCATTCACCCAAGGCATGTTGCCCAGAAATGTGTCCTGCAGCAGGATGAGCAGGACGCGCGTGCTGCTTTGACTGTAAGCGCGGATGATCGGGTCGTAGAAAGCAAAGGCGTGCTCAAGCGGCTCGCGTCGGCTATCCACGTGCAGCACAAAGCGCACCCAGCCTAGTCCACGCAGCTCATCAGGCGACGGATTGGCAGTTGGATTGTTTGGATCAATGTTAATGCCCAGAAGACGCTCGCGCTGCGGCACGCCATCGGTCATGAAGATGCTGCGACCGTCAAGTGAGCGCGCTGCGCACCAGCCACGCTCAAAGTTCAGCCACAGGTAACCATCAGATTCGGCACGACGCGAGTCTTCGACTGTGATGACTTCATTGCGGCGCAGCGTCTGACCTGTGCGGAAAGCTGCTTGTGTGGAAGGCTGCGAGCGAATGTTAAGGCTATTGACAATGCAGCGATACTGCCGAAGCGTCATAGATGGTCTCTCGAGGCGACATTTCTAGCCACGCCACGAGCCTACTCTAGCGCTGATCGCTTGGAATGGCAAGCTGTGTAGCTCAGTACGCGCATATAACGCGCTTCAGACGGATCAAGTCTGACTGTTGAAGTCATGCGACATGCTTTTGGCGATCAATTAAGCGCGTACTTTACTGAGTCTTCCTAATAAATGCATTTAGCCAATTTTTATAGCTGTTGGATTTGACAGATTTGCAAAGCCTGCGCATAATTAGAGCCGCTTGTGATGCCTTTCGGCGCAAGCTATATGAGTGGTTTTAGGAGATTTGCCAAATGTATAAGAAAGTCCTTGCTCTTTTGACAGTGGTAGCGCTGCTCGCTGTTGGCTTCAGCGTTGCCTCGCAGCCGACCGTAGCGCAGATGAAGATCGTTTATAACTCATACGCCAGCGATCCGATTCCGCGCGCCTTTACAGAAAGCGTGGTCGCCGCTTGGAACAAGGCGAATCCGAACATGCCTGTTGAGCTGAACATCATCAACCACGAAGACTTCAAGCAGGCGATCCGCACGTACCTCGTGGCTGATCCTGCGCCTGATGTGTTGGACTGGTTTGCAGGCAACCGTGCGCAATTCTTCATCTCGCGCGGCTTAATCGCTGACTTCAGCGATGTCTGGCAGGCTGAGGGCTGGGATGCGGTCTACCCTGCAGGCTTCAAGGCATTGGCAACGGTTGACGGCAAGCAGTACTTCCTGCCCAATAACTACTATTGGTGGGCGCTCTACTTCCGTCCCTCTATCCTGAAGGACGCCGGCCTAGAGCCGCCAAAGACGTGGGATGACCTGCTGAACGCTTGCCGCGTGCTGAACGAAAAGGGCATCATCCCGATCACCATTGGTACGAAGGCGCCGTGGCCTGCCGCTGCATGGTTTGACTACATCAACATGCGCCTGAACGGTCCGCAGTTCCACCTTGATCTGATGCTGCTCAAGGAGAGCTATACGGATCCGCGCGTCAAGGCAGTCTTCCTGAAGTGGAAGGAGCTCTTTGACAACAAGTGCTACATCGAGAACAGCGCAGCGCTGGAATGGGCAGATGCATTGACGCCAATGGCGCAAGGCAAGGCTGCGATGTACTTGATGGGCGGCTTCATCACGGACTCGTGGCAGTTGGCTGCTAAGGATGATCCCAACTTGCAGGCTGACCTCGATTTCGTGCGCTTCCCGATCATTGACCCGAACGTGCCAATCGGCGAAGATGCGCCAACAGACGGCGTGTTCCTAGCGGCGCGCGGCGGCAATCTGGAGGCGGCTAAGAAGTTCCTCGCCTATCTCGGCTCGCGCGAGGTAGCGCAGCGCGGCGTGGATGAGCTGGGTCGCCTGCCTGTGCGCACGGATGTCAGCACGGAGCGCTTCACAGAGGCGCAGAAGAAGGGCATTGCGCTAATTCAGAGCGCAGACATGGTGCTGCAGTTCTACGACCGTGACACTACGCCTGAGATGGCAGAGCGCGGCTTGAACGCCTTCGCTTCATTCTTCGCTGATCAATCTGAGGCAAACATTGACGCGCTGCTCGCCGATCTGGAAGAGACCCGCGCGCGCTTAGCGGCTGAGCAAGCCAAAGAATAAGCGACGCTCAGAGCAGCCTGAGTATTGAGTATGGTGGTAGGGGCGGGCGAAAGCCTGCCTCTACGCTTATATGACAGGGAAAACGCTTATGAGTCTTTCAACAACGATCCTTTGGGCAATTGGCGCCACTTTCGCTGCGAATTTCATAATCGGCTTAGTTTTTCAATGGCTAGAGGCACAGCCGCTGCACTTTTTGGTCGCTGCAGTGGCACTAATCATCAGCTTCCTAGGCGGACTCTACCTGCGCAACCTGAAAAAGATAGGTCTGGCTAGCTTGCCGCGCAGCCTACTGGCAGGTTTGAGTCTTGGCTTGGCTACGCTCGTGGCAATTGGCGCGAGTGGTCAGCTAGGCGGAATTCTTTTCGGCACTCAGACGCGCTCGGTCATGCTGATGCAGGGTTATATGAGCCTAGTCGGCGTGCTGATCGCTTTCGGCATTCCGTTCGCAGTGGGTGTCTACACTAGCCTTGCAAATGTACCGTTTCTGTTCTTGGGCTTGCCGCTGACGCTCTACGCAATTTGGATCATCGGTCCGATGATCACCACTGGCTACATCGCCTTCACAAATTGGGACGGCGTCCAAGCACTGAATGAAGCGCCGTTCATCGGTTGGCGCAACTTCGAGCGCCTGTTCGCCGACCGTAACTTCAACATCGCTTTCTGGAACAACGTCCGCTGGTTAGCGTTCTTTATTCTGATTCCAACCAGTATGGGCTTAGGCTTGGCGATGATCTTCAACGGCAAGTTTCTAGGCGCGCGCTTTTTCAAGGTCGCCTTTTATTCGCCGCTCGTGATCGCGCCTGTGGTGGTCGGTCTGGTCTTTGAGGCGATGTATCGTCCACAGGACGGCTTGATCAACTCGCTCTTGCGCATCCTGTTAGGTCCTGAGGCGCCGCTACCGGGCTGGCTAGCTGACCCGAATCTTGTCATCTGGTGCATCATCATCGCAGCGGCGTGGCGGCAAGTCGGCTATGTGATGATCTTGTATCTGGCAGGGCTGAAGAGCCTCGATACGTCGCTGGTTGAAGCAGCAATTGTAGACGGCGCTAATCCTTGGCAGCGTTTTTGGCATGTTATCTTCCCGCTGCTCGGTCCAGTGACCGTTGTGGTAGCCGTCATTTCAGTGATTGACTCGCTGCGCGCCTTTGACCTTGTGGCAATCATGACGCGCGGCGGACCTGCCAACGCCAGCGAAGTCCTAGCGAACTTTATGTACATGCAAGCGTTTAACAACTATCGCTACGGCTACAGCGCAGCTATTGCGCTTGTGCTGCTGGGGCTAATGTTGTTCTTCATCGTGCCGTATTTGCTGCATGTGCGACGTACTGAGTTGGAATACTAGTTAGGCTTTGGAGTATCTTAAAGATGACAACCACAGCTCAACCATCTAATGTAGCTTATCTCTCTGCAGCACCTGTTGTGCAGCGCGCGCGCAAGAATCGCTCTCAGCAAATCTTTTTCTTCAGCGTAATGCTGATCTTCACGCTGATCTGGCTGATTCCAATGTTTAGCGCGCTCTACACCTCAATTCGCGTGCAAGGCGACCTAACGCGCAATGGCTTCTGGTCGCTGCCAAGCGAGATTAACTTCGGTAACTTTGCCACAGCGTGGGAACGTGGCAGAGTTGGCACCTACTTGGGCAACAGCTTCATCATCACTATACCGTCGCTGATTGGCATGTTGTTCTTATCTTCATTGGCTGCATATGCTCTAGCGCGCTACAAGTTCAAGGGCAACATGCTGCTCTACTTCATGTTCGTGGCAGGCACAATGTTGCCATTCCAGATTCTGCTGTTGCCCGTTTTCTACCTGACCACACGGCTCGGCTTGTATAACCAGTTTGGCGGCTTGATCTTGATCCACACAGCGTTTCAGCTCGGCTTTTGCACGTTTGTGTTGCGCAACTTCATGCGCACAGTGCCGACTGAAATTCTGGAAGCAGCGCGCATTGATGGCGCCGGCGAGTTCCGCCTGTATTGGCAGATCATGTTGCCGCTGAGCCTGCCGGCGCTGGCTGCGCTTGCCACGCTGGAGTTCACATGGGTCTTTAACGACTATTTGTGGGCAATTGTGCTGATCAGCAGCGCGGGAAAAAAGCCTGTCACAGCAGGCGTGGCAGCCCTAAAAGGTCAGTTCAACACAGACTGGCCGGTCTTGGTTGCTGGCGCCCTGATTGCCACTTTGCCAACAGTCTTTGTCTTCACTTTCCTGCAGCGCTACTTCATTCAAGGCTTGACGCTTGGCTCAGGCAAGTGACCAACTGGGCGCAGCAGATAGGCAAGGCTGCTGCGCCAAATTCTCAAGCGCCTAAGCCTGACCGCTCAAAATGACCATGTGAGCAGGTTCGCTTCTGTCACAAGCTCGCCAAACTTGGCGAGACACCTTCGCGCGCGCTTGCGCACATGCGGATCAGGATCGTCAAGATATTGGCGCGCAATGTTACTCAGACTTTTGTTGCCCAGTGTACCAAGCGCTTGCAAGATTGCAGTGCGCATGGTTGTTGAGTCGCTCGAGGCAAGCAATTCGATCAGCTGAGGAATAGCTTCAGTAGCGCGCAGTTCTTCCAAGATCGCTATGATACGAAGCTGTACAATAGCGTGACAGAATGGCAAAGCAGCAACCAGTGGCGCAATAGCATATTCGGGATAGCGCTTGGCAAGTGCGTTGGCGGCGGCGTGACCAAGCAGTGGATTATCAGCACGCACTGCCATGACCATTGGCACAAACCAACGCAAATCGTCAATCTCAGCAAGAATATTCGCAGCACGCCAACTGCGTGAGAGGCGTGTGTGTGAAAGTGCCTCGATCAGATATGGGACAGCTTTGCTACCATACTCAAGGATGCGCTCACTGAGTGCGCTACTAGTGAGTGGCTCAGCACTATCCAGCAGGCTGATCAGAGCTTGGATCAGATCAGTTTGAGACACGCTTGTATACTCCGTTGGGCAATGTATTACTTTCTCGCCATTGGTAGGGCGTTGTGCTGACTGTGTGAAGGTGTTGACGCCGAGTGGCTCAGCAATCGCTTCGTCAAAATTGTGCTCTAGGCGAACTCTTATCAGCTGCTTTCATGGTATGAGTTCACATGAAAACATTTTGACGCCCACATAAGAGCATATGACTGCTTAGACGCGGAGTCCAGCTGGCTATCTAGAGAGTTTTAGACCTAGTCGAATGGACAGGTGTCTGGCAGGACGCACTGTTGGCAGTCTGCACGAGTCGCGCGTTAACGTGATTTATGCACGTCTGCTGTGAAGACGCTGACAGGCGATCTGGCTGTAACTCACACTAAGGCGAGTGCGTCACTCGCCTTATGCCTCAAAGTGTTCGAGAAGTGGTAGGTGAGCTATTAGGAGCATGTTTCAGTTTTCGTTCAGCGATGATTCGGTCAAGTATACGGCGCAGTTCAGGCATAGGCGGCAATGGCTTGTACATTAGCGCGTCTGCTTGTGCTTTTGCCTTGACAGCAGCTTCTTCTTCAGGGCTGAGCCGATAGGCAGTGATCAGGACAACTGCTACCTTGCCCAAGCGCGGACTTTGCCGCAAGCGCGCGCCGACCTCTGGTCCTGAGACTTCGGGCAAGCGGATATCAATGATAGCTAGTTCGGGCAACTCGCCAGTGACAATACCTTTATCTACATCTTCTACCCAAGCCACTGCTTCGCCGCCGTCTACGAAGGCAATGCCTTCAATGCCCCAGATTTCGAACATAGCCAGCAGCACATCGTAAATATCTGGCTCGTCTTCTACGACCATCCATGTAGACAATGTCTTTCCCCTCATGGGCTCGGCAGCGCACCTCAGACTTCTTGTATAAGTTTAAGGCGAAACGTGAAAATGGCAAGTGTAGCAGTGTGCCTACTTTGGGCATACTACCTTTCGGCTGAGCGATTATCCTAGCCTAGGCGCTCGACTTTAGCTACAATTTGTGCATACAGTGAACGTTTGTGACGGATACAGCTCATGCAAGCAGGAACTTCACTCAGCTGCGATGTTCTGGTCATCGGTGGCGGCGCCACAGGCGCAGGCGTGCTGTTCGATTTAGCACAGCGCGGCTTGCGCGTCATCCTAGCGGAGCAAAATGACGTGGCGACTGGCACTTCAGGGCGCTATCATGGTTTGCTGCACTCAGGCGGACGCTACGCCGTGCGCGATCCTGAGTCGGCGCGCGAGTGCATTGAAGAGAACTGGATTGTGCGTCGGATCGCGCCGCATACTATTGAAGACACAGGCGGCTGGTTCGTAGCCTTTCCGCCTGACGATCCGAGCTACATTCCGCGCTGGCTGGAGGGCTGCAAAGCAGTCGGCATCCCAACTGAGCCCGTCTCAGTAGCACAGGCGTTAAAGGAAGAGCCGCACCTGAATCCGAGAGCATATGCAGTCTACCGTGTGCCAGACGCCGCTTGCGATTCATTTGAGCTGATCCACACGCTCATAGAAGCAGCAGCAGCGCTTGGCGGCAAAACGCTTAACTATCACCGTGTCTGCGCCATTGAGAAGGCAGGCGGCAAGGTGATCGGTGCGCTGCTGGAGAATCGGCGCACAGGCGGCTACGTGCGCGTCCATGCCAGCGCAATTGTCAACGCAGCCGGTCCTTGGGCAGGTGAGATTGCCAAGTTAGCAGGTGCTAACATCCACATGACGCATGATCGCGGCGTGATGGTAGCGATGAACGTGCGTTGGGTGAACACGATCATCAATCGCCTTGCGCCGCCAGGCGACGGCGACATCCTAGTGCCCGTTGGCACGGTCTGCGTGATCGGCACGACATCTGTAGTCGTAGATCGTCCCGATGACGTGGACATTCCTGCTCACGAGGTCACACAGATGCTGGACGCCGGGGAAGTGATGATCCCTAACTTCCGCAAGGCGCGCGCGTTGCGCGCATGGGCAGGCGTGCGTCCGCTTTACGATCCGCCTCAGAAGCGGGAGGGCGAGGCAGAAGGCGGCGTGGGTGAAGATGGACGTTTCATCACGCGCTCGTTCCGCGCGCTCAGCCACGCTGATGTCGGCGCTGCGGGCATGCTCTCGATTGTTGGCGGCAAACTGACCACCTATCGCCAAATGGCTGAGAAAATCTCTGATGAAGTCTGCGCTTATCTCGGCGTGCAAGCGCCATGCCGCACAGCTGAGACGCCATTGCCCAAGCCGACGTGGTTCGGCGGCAGTGGACGCAAGCTCCACGCGCTGACTCATCGTCTGCACCAGCTTGAACATGCGCCGACACACAGTAATCTGATCTGTGAGTGCGAGATTGTCACGCGCAGCCAACTGGAAGCAGCCATTCGCGCCTCAGGTGAGGGCGTCAGCCTTGACGATCTGCGCCGTGACCTGCGCTTGGGCATGGGACCGTGTCAGGCAGGTTTTTGTGGTTACCGTGCAGCAGGCGTGCTGGGCGAGACGGCACACTTGCCGCCTGCTAGATCAATCGAGGCACTTGCCGCGTTCATCGAAGAGCGTTTTCGCGGCAATCGTCCGCTGCTCTGGGGACATCAGTTGCGCCAAGCGTTGTTAGATGAGATGATCTATCGGCGTGCGCTCGGCGTGCCAGCTCTGCAGTCAGAGGCGCACGTCGCTGCTGATTAGCTAGGACACTTCGACATGGATGATCTGCTGATTATCGGCGCAGGCTGGGCAGGCTTGAGCGCAGCGGCTTTTGCGCTACACCTCAAGCCAAACGCCAAAATTCGTGTGATTGCGCAGGGCATTGGCTCGCTCATTGTGACGCCAGGCTGGCTGAGCTTGCTGGACTCAGCTCAGGGCGACGTGATCGAGGCAGCGCGCGACCTAGCAGCGCGCTCACCTGAGCATCCGTATGCATTGGCAGGTGTCGAGGCGTTGACAGGGGCAGTGCATCTGTTTGCACAGATTGGCGCGGAGATCGGTCTAGGCTATCAGGCGGAGCAGCCGCTACACAATAAGCAAGTTCTTACAGCGCTTGGCAAACATCAGACAGCAGCTGTTTTGCCATACGGCTATCAAGGTGCAACACAGGCAGGCGTGCAGCCACTTTTCGTCGGCTTTGAAGGCTGGCGCGATTACTATCCTGCGCTCTCAGGCGCTCATTTCACATTGGTTGCGCCACCAATCAGCGAACGTCCATGGGACTTGACGCCGACGGACTATGCGCGCTACTTCGATCAGCCGCATTTTCGCGCTGAAGTGGCACGTTTGGTCAAGGCGCGTTTGAACGGCGCGACCTCAGTTGCTTTCCCAGCTGTGCTTGGTTTGGAGCATCACGCTGAGGTCGTGCAGACTTTGCAAGATCGGCTTGGCGTGCCAGTCTTCGAGCTGCCAACGTTGCCGCCGAGTGTTCCCGGCACACGCCTGTACAACAAGTTACGGCGCTATTTGCTGGATCGGCGTGTGCGGCTGCAGGTAGGGCATCCCGTAGTGCGCGGCGTGCGCGAAGGCAAGCGAGTCACAGGCGTTGAGGTAGCCGCAGCAGGTAAGCCGCAATTTTTCGGCGCCAAGGCGGTCATTTTGGCGACAGGTAACCTGTATGGCGGCGGCTTGTTCAGCGACGATCATGGGCGAGTTTGGGAAGGCATCTTTAATCTTCCTGTGCAGCACATTCCAGATCGGCAGGCGTGGTTCAGCGCACAGATGCTGGCACCTGAAGGTCACGCTGTGCATTATTTCGGCGTGCGCGCTAATGCGCATTTACAGCCACTGGATGCGAGCGGCGCGCCATTCGCTGAGAATTTGTTCGTAGCAGGACACATTCTAGCGCATCCAACAGACGCGCCTTCGCCTTTTGAGACATCAGAAGGCGTAGCACTGGCAACAGCATATCGCGCTGTGCAGATGGCACTTATGCAGCCTTAACGCCGAATAATACGTTTCTTATACGCGCTCCGACAAAATTGAGAGATAATCAAGGCTATGACGACCGAACTGCGTGAGCTACCCTACTTGCAAGAGACGCCGTTCACAGCGGATCACTGCTTGAAGTGCAACATCTGCACACAGGCATGTCCAGTTGTGCCTGTAACCGACCTGTTTCCTGGTCCTAAGACCGTCGGTCCACAGGCACAGCGCTTCCGCGATCCTGACCTACCGTCGCCTGATCAGTCTGTGGACTACTGCTCAGGCTGCGGCATATGTACGCTAGTGTGTCCGCACGGCGTCCGCGTGATGGAGATCAACACGCAAGCCAAGGCAAAGTTGGCAGAGGCAAAAGGCTTCAGCTTGCGCAACTGGATACTTGGTCACAATGCATGGTGGGGCGTTCTTGGCACGCCGTTTGCGCCGCTGTTGAACTGGCTGTTCCGCTTCAAGCCGTTCCGTTGGTTCGCCGAAAAGACACTCGGAATCTCGGCGCGCGCTGCCTTCCCGACTTGGGCAGGCTACACATTTCGCAGTTGGTGGCGCAAACGCGAGAGAAAACGCGCTCACCAAGCCGACGACTCGCGTCCAGTCGTTGTCTACTATCACGGTTGCAGCACGAACAGCTATGAGCCGCGTATCGGCAAGCTCGCTGTGCAAGTTTTAGAACACAACGGTTTCCGCGTGATCGTGCCGCCGCAAGCGTGCTGTGGCTTGCCACTGCAGTCCAACGGTATGTTCGCTGAGGCACGTCGCTTTGCGCG
>JANWYI010000004.1:41493-65276 GCA_025055255.1 Anaerolineae bacterium
AAAGACCGATTTTCGCCCTGTGAGCGCCTTTCCACCTGAAGTACGTGCGTTGATCGGCAACTCAATCGTGCCATATCATGCGCCGTGCCAGCTCAAGGCACACGGCATGGGACGTCCAGCGCTGGAGCTGCTCGATCTAATCCCTGAGCTGCGCGCTGTAGAGATGGACGCCGATTGCTGCGGTATTGCCGGCACGTATGGCTACAAAGCAGAGAAGCGCCAGATCGCTGAGGATGTCGGCGCGCCGCTATTTCGCCGAATCCGTGAGAGCGGCGCGCGGCTTGCTGTCTGCGACACTGAGACATGCCGCTGGCACATTGCTCAGATGAGCGGCGCACGAGTCGTCCATCCCATAGAGCTCTTGGCGTATGCCTATGGCATCACGTCTGATGAGCCTGCTATGATCTAGTGAGTAGGAGAAAGAACAGATGTCGAACATGCAGAGACCACCTAAGAACCTACCGCCAGAGCGCGACCCAAGCGGCAATTCTGAGCAACGTCCAACGCGCCCGCCGATTCCAAACTGGGTCGTGATCGCGTTGTTGATTGGCTTTGGCGTCCTATTTTTGACGCGCATTCCTGCTATTGTCGGCGATCCGATTGGGAACGCGATTGAAGTGCCGTACTCAACATTCCGCGCTCAGGTAGAAGCCAACAACGTGCTGCGCGTTGAAATGCGCGGCTCACAAATTGTCGGGCGCTTCCGCACTGAAGTGCCAATCAGCGGCACAGATGCTGCTGGCAACATTCGGCGTGGCAATGTGCTATTTTTCAGCACTTTCTTGCCGCCTGTTGAGGATCGTGAGCTGCTGCCCAAGCTCGTGGCGAACGGCGTGACTGTGATCACAACTGATCCGTCGCCTTCTGCTTTCTTGGTCTTGCTGCTCAACTGGGGACCGCTCATTTTGATTGGCTTGCTGCTGCTGTGGTCGTTCAGCCGCGCACGTCAGCAGCAGAGCAACATTTTCAGCTTCGGACAGAGCCGCGCGCGACGTTACAACGAGGAAAAGCCGCAAGTCACTTTTGCTGACGTTGCTGGCGAAGATGCGGCAAAGGCAGAGTTAGCCGAGATTGTGGACTTCCTGAAAGACCCTGACAAGTACATTCGGCTTGGCGCGCGCATTCCGCGCGGCGTGCTGCTCGTCGGTCCGCCCGGCACAGGCAAGACGTTGCTTGCCAAAGCTGTGGCAGGCGAGGCAAAAGTGCCATTCTTCTCGCTCTCTGCCTCTGAGTTCGTCGAGATGTTCGTCGGCGTCGGCGCCTCGCGCGTGCGCGACCTCTTCACGCGCGCGAAAGCAGCTGCGCCGTCAATTGTCTTCATTGACGAGATTGACGCAGTTGGACGGCAGCGCGGCGCAGGCTTAGGCGGCGGCAATGACGAGCGCGAGCAAACGCTCAACCAGCTTCTGGTCGAGATGGACGGCTTTGATCCGCGCGAGACCGTGATTGTCATGGCGGCGACCAATCGTCCTGATGTGCTCGATCCTGCCTTGCTGCGTCCTGGTCGTTTCGACCGTCAAATCACAGTGGACTTGCCTGATCGCGCTGGTCGTGAGGCAATCTTGAAGGTTCACACGCGCGATATGCCGCTCTCGCATGACGTGCGCCTTGACATCTTGGCAGGCATCACAATAGGCTTCAGCGGCGCTGACTTGGCAAACTTGGCGAACGAGGCAGCGCTTTCAGCCGCGCGTAACGGACGCGAGCGCGTCACGCAGCGCGACTTTGAGCTGGCACTAGATCGCATTATCATGGGCAGTGAGCGTCCGCCGCTCTCTAACGAGCAGGAACGCCGCACGGTCGCCATTCACGAGGCAGGTCATGCACTAGTGGCGGCACTGACACCTGAGGCTGATCCTGTGGTCAAGGTGACGATTGTGCCGCGTGGACGCGCGCTAGGTGTGACGCAGAGCTTGCCAAGTGATGATCGGCGCAATTACACGAAAGAATACCTATTTGCGCGCCTTGTAGTGCTGATGGGCGGTCGCAGCGCGGAAGAGGTAGTGCTCAACCAGATCACCAGCGGCGCGGAGAACGACCTGCGCGTGGCGACGCGCCTTGCCCGTGACATGGTCGCGCAGCTGGGTATGAACGAGGAACTTGGTCCGGTCAACTATGGCGACTCAGATCGGCAGCCATTCTTGGGCTACAGCCTTGCGCAACCGCGCATTTATAGTGAGGAAACGGCTGCGCTGATTGACCGCGAGACCAAGCGCCTTGTAGAGCAGGCTCACAATCGTGCGCGTCAACTTTGCCGCGAGCATCGCCATTTGCTGGAAGAGTTAGCTGAGGCGCTCTTGAAGCATGAGGTGATTGATCAGCAGCAAGTCATGGACATCCTCAGACCTGCTCTGCCCGTCAGCGGTGACTAGCCTCACAAATCAACAGTCCCTCGCCTGTGCAAGCGAGGGACTGCTTTCGGTAGCGACCTTACGCCTCGATCTTCGTGCCGAGTACTTTCAGGAACTGCGCCATCCACTCAGCATTAGCAGGCCACGCCGGCGCTGAGACCAGCTTGCCGTGTGTGTGCGCCTTGTTTGCAGGCAAGCTGACAAACTTGCCGCCTGCCAGCTTCACGTCAGGCTCAACAGCAGGATAGGCAGTACACTCTTTGCCTTCCAGCACTTTAGCCGCTGCCAATACCATTGGACCGTGGCAAGTTGCTGCGATGGGCTTATCTGCCTCAGCGAAGTGGCGCACGATCTCCAGCACGCGCTCATTCAGGCGGATGTACTCAGGCGCGCGACCGCCAGGGATGACCAGTGCGTCGTAGTCCTCTGGACGTACAGAGTCGAAGTCAGCATTCAGCTCAAAGTTGTGACCGGGCTTCTCACTGTAGGTCTGGTCGCCTTCAAAGTCGTGGATGGCAGTGCGAATCTTCTCACCTGCTTTCTTGCCTGGGCAGACCGCGTGAACATCGTGACCGACTGCCTGCAGAATCTGGAAAGGCACCATCAATTCGTAGTCTTCAACGTAATCGCCGACTAAAAACAGAATCTTCTTGGGCATACAACAGCTCTCCTGAAAAAGTGGACGATTGTGCGCATAGCACGTTTACGATTATAGTCATTTCTGGATTGCTGTGCAATTTCACTCTAGCCAAAGGAGCGTAAGCCTGCTATACTGTGCCTATGGACGACGTCGCTTGGATGCGTCTTGCGCTTGCTGAAGCTCAGCGTGCCACACTACATGGCGACGTGCCCGTTGGCGCGGTAGCTGTCCACGAAGGGCGTGTCATTGGGCTTGGACGCAACCGACGCGAGGTAGACCGCGATCCAACAGCGCACGCAGAACTGATTGCGCTGCGCGAGGCGTCCCGTGCATTGCGCCATTGGCGCTTGGATGGCGTCACGCTCTACTGCACATTAGAGCCGTGTGCCATGTGCGCAGGCGCAATGGTCTTGGCGCGCTTGCCGCGCTTGGTATATGCTACGAGCGATCCGAAGGCAGGCGCAGCAGGCAGCGTGCTGGACATCCTGCAGCATCCGCGTTTGAATCACCACGTGCAAGTGGAGAGCGGTCTGCTGGCAGAGGAAGCAGCGGCGTTGTTGGTCAGTTTCTTCGCGCGGCTACGCGCCGAAGGGCAGCGTGGCTGAAAACAGCATATCCATAGCATTGGAGAGGTGCCAGAGTGGTTGATTGGGGCGCTCTCGAAAAGCGTTGTGCAGCGACCCTGCACCGTGGGTTCGAATCCCACCCTCTCCGCCACTTTTCCGCTCATGAGTCGCCGTATCTTGCTGATCTCGCGCTGTCCGCCGTACCCGTTGCACTTTGGCGATAGGCTGATCATTGGTAACCTGTTCCCACAACTGGCAAAACGCGGCTACCAGACCGACCTCCTCGCTTTCTCTGACCGACCGACTGACCTCGCTGACATTCCACATTACCGCGAGCATTTCCGCAGCGTGATGCTCCTGCCTGAGCCGCCGCGCACAGCGCTCGACTACGCAGCACGGCTCAGGCGGATGTTTCCGCAGCGCGCAGAACAGGCATGGTCAGCGCCGATGTGGCAGGCGATTGAAGCGCGCCTCCATCAAGAGCGTTACGACATTGTTCATCTATTTGGCGGCGTACAGGTCTACGAATATCGGCAACTTGTGCAGCGCCTGCCAAACCTGATCGTGCCATACGAGTCCTACAGCCTGTTTTTGCAGCGTCAACTTGCCCAGACGCGCGCCGTTCGCCAAAAACTTGTCTTGTGGCTGCGCCTGAGCGTAGCGCGACGCTATGAGCAGCGCATGTTCGAAGGCTTCGGCGCCGTCGTAGTGCTGACCGAGACTGATGCTGCTGCGCTGCGCACTCTGGCGCCGAAGTTACCGCTACAGGTCATCCCAAATGGCGTAGACCTTGCGCGCTTTGTGCCGAAGAGGTCTGCAGAGAGCGCAAGCCTACTTTTTGTCGGCAACTATGAGTACGCGCCGAATGTTGACGCTGCGCTCTGGCTTGCCCGTGAAGTTTTTCCGTTGATTAAAGCGCGCGTGCCGCAAGCTGAGCTGTGGATTGTCGGCAATGCGCCGCCGCCTGAGTTGTGCGCTTGCGCTGCTGCTGATCTGCACGTCACAGGTCACGTGCCAGACCTACAGCCATACTACGCGCGCGCTGCGCTGTTCCTCGCGCCGTTGCGCTTTGGCGCAGGAATCAAAAACAAGGTGCTGGAAGCAATGGGAATGGCATTGCCTGTGATTGCCACCCCGCTCAGCGCCGATGGCATTGCGCCGAGCGAAGGTATACGAATCGCCACAAGCGCGGGAGAGTTCGTCGAGCAAGCCTGTGCGCTCCTTGCCGACTCAGCATTGCGCGTGCGGCTTGGCGCCGCTAACCGCGCTGTCATTGAGGCGCGCTACACTTGGTCAGCTGTGGCGGACGCCTATGAGTCGCTCTACATGCAGCTCAGCCGCTCAAGACATTGAGCACATACACGGTCAAGAATGCTAGACCTGCGGCGTACAATGCTGCGAAATACCACGTCTTGCTCAAGCGACCATCATCCACAAGTCGTACGCTGAAAAACAGGCTTGTATCGGGCTTGAGGCGGTAATGCGCGCCGATCAGCCACGTCAAAATGACTCCGCCTAAGAAACCGCCGCCGTGCGCCCAGTTATCTATTGAGATAGCCGTCGGCGCGATTTGTGTGAAGATTCCCAAGCCGAAGTTCAGCAACGCTAATGTAATCAGCGATTGCAGCTGCTCGCGCGCAGCGCTGCCCAATAAGGCTCGATTTCTGTACAGAAAGACCATCTCGGCGCCGAAAATGGCGAAAATTGCGCCGCTGGCGCCGACTGAAAGTCCGCGCGTGAAGAACAGACTGGCTAGGCTGCCCGTCAAGCCGCCTAAGAAGTAGATCAAGGCGAAACGTGCCGTGCCAAAGACCGACTCGACCGTGCGCCCGAAGACCCACAGCGCCAAGCCGTTGAAAAGCAGATGCACCTCGCCTGCGTGCAGGAACATTGCAGTGAATAGACGGTAATGCTCACCTGCGAAGACCACACGCGCATAGTTCAAGGCGCCCCACGCCGTGATCGGCTCTGGGCGCGGAAAGTTGATCTGTGCATAGACCGCTTGCAGCACGAAGATGCTGATGATGACGGTCAACAGGACGTAAGTCAGCACAGGACGATGCGTCGGCAACCGAAACATGCTGATTTCAGACGTATCTTCCACGAGCAGCGCTCCTTGCGTGGCTGAGCATATACACGGCAACTAGAGCGTGGTCAATCAACAGGCTTTGGCGACTCAGCGCAATCTACGCCACAATTGACTCACTAGATGCCAACGAAAGGACGTCTTCCTATGAAAATTTACACCAAGACAGGCGACGCAGGCGAGACAAGCCTGTTCGCTGGCGGCAGAGTCCGCAAAAATCACCTGCGCGTGGAGACCTACGGCACAGTGGATGAGCTGAACAGCGTCATAGGACTAGTGCGCGCTATCGGCGTGCCGCCGCGCGCCGAAGCATGGCTAGAGCGCATCCAGAACGAGCTATTTGTGCTCGGCGCTGACCTCGCCACGCCAATGGACGCTAATCCGTCATGGCTAGTGCGCATGGATGAGTCGCCGATCAGCGCGCTAGAGCGCGATATTGACAGCATGGATGCTGAGCTGACGCCAATGCGCGCCTTCATCCTGCCTGGCGGCACGCAAGCAGCGGCTACGCTGCATGTGGCGCGCACGGTCTGCCGCCGCGCCGAGCGGCTATGCGTGGCGCTGGCAGATCAAGAGCCGATCAATCCGCACAACTTGGTCTACCTGAACCGCCTCTCCGACTTTCTGTTCGTCTTGGCGCGCTGGGTGAACCTGCAGGCAGGTGAGTCAGAGACAAAGTGGGAATCGCGGCGTTAGCGCGCCCACTTGCCAATGTAGGGATAGCTGAACGTCCTGCCGCGCAGCGCCTGCACGGCGCCAACAACGCTCAAGAAGAAAGAGCCAAACGGCAATACCAGCAACATCAGCCAAAGAACCAGCAGTCCAAGCCAGAGAAACGGCAAGGCGAGGATGCCGACGAGCGTGGCGGTCAGCAAGATAGTCAAAATGACGCCAAGAATGCCACTGGCAACTACCAGTCCGAACCAGCCAACAGTTGAGATGAGCAGCGCAAGTGCTGCTTGCATGGCGTGCTTTGCTGCAAAGGGCGCACGCGCGCGATGCGCAAAATAGATCGCAAGCGGCAAGAGCGCTATGCAGACTCCCAGTATGCCTGCGCTGCTGACACCAAGCGGCACACCAATCAAGAGCGAGAGATGTGCCATAGCTGCCCAGACGCGCTCACTGCTGCTGGAATCAACGCGCTCAGAGACATAAGATTGGTCATAGGGCGTGCGCAGGAAGTTTTCTAGCTGCTCACGCCACGTTTGAGCGTCGTTTTTGCGCTTGGGAGGCGCATCGCGGTCATCCTCAAAGCGCTCAGCATGATGGAGCGACACATTCTCATCAGTGTAGTCGCGCACAAGCGCGTCAAGGTCAACGATATCTTGCTCGTCTCGGATTGCGTGCGCGTCACGTTTCGGCTTAGAATGCTCAACCATCTGAGCCTCTCCACTCACAGACGTTCTATTTCAAGCCTATACGCAGCGCAGCGCGACTCGTTGCTAGATGTTCGCCGTTGGCAGCGTCTTGAGCGGCGTGCCGCGCAGCGCAGCGCGCATTGCCTCGCGGTCATCCCACGGATACTCAATCTCGCCGAAGCACATGCTCTGCTCATGACCCTTGCCGCAGGCAATCACGACGTCGCCTGCCTGTGCCAGTTGACAGGCAAAGGCGAGCGCAGCGCCGCGATCTGGCACGCGGAAGAACGTCACACCTTCCACGCCGCCTTTGCGCCGCGCGCCTTCCGCCATCATTTCCAGAATTGCATCCAGTGACTCTGTGCGCGGATCTTCAGCCGTCAAGACACAGATATCGGCAAGTTGTGCGCCAACCTCCGCCATTAGACGGCGCTTTTCCACGTCGCGCAGCCCTGCGCTACCGAAAACGGCGATCACGCGCTTGTCGGTCAAGCTGCGGACAGCTTGCAGCGCCTTTTCAAGCGCGTTCGGCGTGTGCGCAAAGTCCACAATGGCAGTGAAATTCTGCCCTTCATCAATGCGCTCCATGCGTCCAGGAATTGGCGGCAAGGTCTCAATGCCTTGTTTTATTGCCTCAGGCGCAACGCCGAGCGCCAGCGCAGCCGACGCCGCGGCGAGAATGTTCTGCAGGTTATACAAGCCTATCAAGTGCGTGCTGAACGTTATGCTGACGCCTTCTGTGCTGTCCAGCAGCGTCGCATGAATGCCTGATGGCTCAGCGCGCCAACTGAGCAGATTAACCTGTCCGTAGCCTTGTGTGCTGTACGTAATTTGCCTGACCGACTCGCTCAGTCCTAGAAAGTAGTCCGCGTTCGGATCGTCTAGATTGACCACAGCACACTTCGGCACGCTGCTTTTGGCGTGACTCTCAGCGACCTTGCGGAAAAGCAGCCCTTTAGCAGCGCGATAGTTCTCAAAGCTACCGTGAAAGTCGAGATGCTCATGCGTGATGTTGGTCAGCACGGCAATGTCAAAGGCGACGCCGTTGACGCGCCCTTGTGCCAAGCCATGACTGGTCGCCTCTAACACGCAGTGTGTTAAGCCTGCCTCAACCATGCACCGCAGATATGCCTGCACTTCAGGCGCCGTCGGTGTAGTGACATGCAAGCCTGTTGGAATCTCCTCATCGCCAATCACAGCGCTGACCGTGCTGATCATGCCGACAGGCACGCCTGCACATTTGAGCATGTTGTAAATCAAGTTAGTCGTGGTCGTCTTGCCGTCTGTGCCAGTCACGCCGATGACGGTCAAGGCGTGAGAAGGAAAATCGTGATAGGCGGCAGCCAGATAGCCGACTGCCTGTTGCGCGTCTGCCACTTGCGCGTAAGGCACGCTGCACTCAACTTGTTCTGATGGTCGCTCGCCGACAACAGCAACTGCGCCATTAGCGATTGCCGCGCCGATAAAGTCGTGAGAGTCAACATTTAAGCCGCGCCGCGCTACAAACAATCCGCCGCGTTGCACTGTGCGAGAGTCTTCGCTGATCGGCGCGCTGATCTCTACATCTTGCTCAGGAAAACACAACAAATCAGGCACGTGCGTAAGCAGTTGGGAGAAACGCATGGTCTGTGTCTAAAGGCGTAGAGATGTCGAAATGCACTGTGCCTAATTATGTGCCTTGAAACAGCGCCGAGCAAGACAGTTTGCTCAGATCGGCACTTTGCGCTACAAAAAAGCCGCACAAGCACAGACAGGATCAACGCATGACCGAACACTCACGCGATTGGCGCATCGGAGTCCATCACGACGGCTCTGCGCTGTACGTCTCAAATCCATTGCCCACTTATGGCGAGCGCGTGCGAATCACGCTGCGCTTGCCGCTTGAGTCGCCTGTGACAGGCGTCGCGCTGCGCAGCGCGCCTGATGGTGAGCAGGCTTTTGCGCTCATGCAGGAGTCACACAGAGACTCAGTTTGTCGCTACTTTGTGGCAGACTTGAAGATTACTATGCCTGTTAACGGCTATCGCTTCCGCTTGCTGACCGATGAGGGTATCTGGCACTACAATCAGTTGGGCGTGCAACGGAGCGAGCCGCTTGACCACTTTGACTTCAAGTTACTGGCAGACTTCGCGGCGCCGACGTGGCTGCGCGACGCCGTCTTCTACCAAATCTTCCCAGATCGCTTCTACAACGGCGATCCGTCTAATGACGTGCCGCCGGGCGCTTGGACAGTCGGTAGCTTCACTGTGCAGCGGCGCAAGTGGGGCGAACCTGTCATGACGTGGAAGGAAGGCGGCAATCTAGACTTCTATGGCGGCGATTTGGTCGGCATTGTCCAAAAGCTGGACTATCTCACAGCGCTCGGCGTTAACGCGCTCTACCTCAATCCAATCTTCGCAGCGCGCACCAATCACCGCTACGACGTGACCGACTTCTATAACATTGACCCGTATCTCGGCGGCAACAAAGCGCTCGCCGATCTGCGCGCTGCATTGGACGCCTTGAACATGCGTCTGATCCTTGACGTGACGCTCAACCATTGCGGCTGGTTCAATCCTTGGTTCACACAAGCGCAGGCAAATCCGAATGCGCCAACAGCTGAATTCTTCACATTCCATGAGCATCCTGAGCGCTATGAGATGTGGCTTGGCGTGCCAAGTCTGCCCAAGTTGAACTACCGCAGTCAGCGCCTGCGCGACCTAATGTATCGCGCTCCCGACTCTGTCCTGCGGCGCTGGCTGCAGCCGCCGTATCGAATTGACGGCTGGCGCCTGGACGTGGCAAATATGCAAGGCAGGCAAGGCGCGCAGCAGCTCGGACACGAGATCGGACGCGAGATCAGAGCAGCGGTCAAAAGTGAAGGACGTGACCGCTACCTGATGGGCGAAAATTTCTTTGACGGCACGCCACACTTGCAAGGCGATGAACTAGACGCCGTGATGAACTATCAAGGCTTCACGTTGCCGCTGTGGCGCTGGCTTGGCGGCTACGATCACGGCACAGGCTACTATCCGCTGACCAGCAGCGTGCCGATCAGCGCGCAAACGCTTGCTGAGCAGTGGACAACTTTCCGCGCGGCTGTGCCGTTCATCATCGCACGGCAGCAGTACAACCTGCTCAGCAGTCATGACACGCGCCGCTTTTTGAACATCGTGCATGGCGACAAAGCGCTCGCCAAGCTAGGCGCTGTGCTGCTGTTCACCTATCTGGGCGTGCCAAGCGTCTACTATGGCGATGAAATCGGCTTGGCAGGCGAAAACGACCCTGACAATCGGCGCTGCATGATTTGGGAAGAATCGAGCTGGGATAGCGACCTGTTAGCGCATTACAAGCGCCTGATCGCCCTGCGGCGGAATGCCTCAGCGCTATGTGACGGCGGATTTCAGCATCTCTACGCCGACTCAGACTTGCTCGCCTATCAACGCCAGAGTGAAGCGCAACGTTTGATTGTGATCGGCTGCCGCGCTCACCATGAAGCTGTCACAGTGCCGATTTGGCACAGCGGCGTGCCTGATGGCGCACTGCTAAAAGACCTGCTCAGCGGCGCAACTTATCGCGTTGACGATGGCATCTTATCGCTTGGCAGTTTGCGCAAAGGCGACGCGCTCATCCTTGAAGAGCAGCGCTAGCAGGTCATGCGTTGACAGATCGGCAAGGCGAGACGGCTGAATTCGCTCAGCAGCCGATCAGCGATGCGCGACCAGTCATATTCGGCTGCGTCGCGCGCAGCGTTAGCACCAAGCCGCGCGCGCGTCTCAGGCTCACACAGCACAGCGCAGATTTTCTCTGCGAGCGCCTGCGGCTCACGGACAGGCACGTGGTAGCCATTCACGCCGTCACGAATCAAAAATGCCAAGCCGCCAACGGCTGAGGCAATCACAGGCGTGCCGCATGCCATTGCCTCAAGTGCTACCATGCCGAAGGACTCGTAGTCAGAAGGCATGATCAGCGCCTCAGCTGCAGCGTAGTACTCGCGCAGAGCAGCTTGGTCTTTCGCGCCCAAAAACAGCACAATTTCTTCTAAGCCGAGCTGCGCCCGCAGCGCCTTCAGCCGATCCATCTCAACATTCTCGCCTTTTGCTGCGCTCGGATCACCGCCGATAATGCTCAAAGTCAGCTTCTGAAGCAGCTCAGGACGCTGTGCCTTGAGCAGCGCAAGCGCCTGCAAGAGCGTGTCCACGCCTTTGAGCGGCTCAATGCGTCCGACGAACAGGAGCAGCCTGTGGTCAGACGGAATGCCGAGCGCTGCTTTGGCGACATCTGGCGGAATAGGACGAAAGTGCGCTGTGTTCACGCCGGGCGGTACAACGGCAATGCGGCTGCGCGGCGCGCAGTACAGCCAGAGCATCTGAGCGCGCTCAGCGGGCGTGGCGGCGATCAACAGGTCAGCCCAAGACATAATGTCTGCCTCATTGAACGAGCGCAGGTCAGCTGGATGCGCGCTGCTGGCGCCGGGCGGTTGTGCGACGCGATCTTTCATCATGCCAAGCGTGTGAAACATCTGGACAACGGGTACACGCCATGCCGCGCGTAGCGTATGCGCTACGATACCGCTCAACCAGTAATGGCTGTAGATCAGGTCATAATGCAAATGATTTTCATCCACAAAGTGCAGCAGGTTGGCAGTGAACTCAGGCAAGTGTGGATAGACCTGCTCAGGATCGAGCGGTGCCTCAGCGCCTGCGCGCACATGGATCACGCGCGCATTCTCGCCCAGCATCTGATTGACGTGGGCAGCGCATGGGTCTTGGCTGCGCGTGAAAACGTCCACTTGAATGCCGCGCCTGCCGAACTCACGGCTCAGCTCGCGCACGTAGACGTTCATGCCGCCTGTCTTTTTGCCGCCAAGCGTCGCCAATGGACAAGTATGGACGCTCAACATGGCAATGCGCGCAATGTTCGGCATAGCTTCTCTCACCTATTTGCTAGGCGCGCCTGAATCTCTATTACAGGACGATCCTGACCACCCAGCCGATACTTGTACTCTTCATTGCCGCGCAGGAAGTCAAATTCGCGGCGTCCGCACTCAATGGCATGCTGGATCAGGTACAACAGCAACACAATACCGCCGCTCAAGTGCGCGTAGCCTTCAGGCTGCAAGCCGCTGTTGTAGACCAGAATGCGATTGTCGTAATCAAAGTTCAGGTAAGCAGCGATTGGCACATCGCCAGCTGTCAAAAAGGCGAGCTGCAGCCAGCCACAGGCTGCCATGCGCGGCACAACCAACTTGAAGAACGCGCAGTTTTGTTCATTTTGCAGGAACGCTGCCTTGTTTGGATGACTAGCTGCCATTAACGTGAGAAAGGTCTCCAGCGCAGCATGTATGTCGTGATTTGGACCGACGATGTACCATGCCACTTTCTCCTCAGCGCTCTCGGCACGGCGCAACTTACGGCGCGCTTCGTGGCGCTGTTTCTTGTCCAGACTTTCAAGGTAGCGCTCAAACGAATCGGGCAGTTGAATAACAGGACAGACTTCTTGCGGACGTAACGTCACCTGAAACCCTGCGCGCTCAAGTGCAGACGGCAAGTCTACCAGCGTTGGCGACTGTCCATGAATATTACACAGGTTAATGCGCGAGAAAGCATCGCTGTGTGCCTGCAAATAAGCCGCGATACCTGCACAGAATGCGTCGCGTTGAGCGTGCGGCGCAATGATATCGAGGTAATCGGTCACGTCCGCGCAGCCAATCAGACGTAGGACGCGCTCTTCAGGATTGCTGGTGTCAATAAACCATGGCGCGATGCCGTGCAACGTACCATGTGCATCGCGTCCAGTCAGCACGAATAGCTCGCCAGGCTGATAAACGCGCCACCATGCATCCTGCCATTCCCACGTCAAAAAGACCTCATTAACAGCATTGCGCGTCAAAAGTGCGCTCCATTCATGCTGGATAGCGGCAAGTTGCTCAAGTGTGGTAAGCCGATCAATGGTCAGTGCCAACTTTTTCTCCAAACGTACTGAGTTCTAGAAGCTGATCCTATCCACACAGGCACGCTTTTGACCACTTTTGCTACATTTTAGGTAAACTTGGCGCGTGCGCTGAGCTTTATTGTTGAGAACCTATGTTCAAAGAAAAGCGGCTGTTTGCTTTCATGAAGGATCAGCGTCGGCTACTAGCGTTCCACCTAGGCGGCGCTGTGCTGAACGCTACATTGCTTGTGCTGTGGGCAATTGTCCTTGCCGACGCTATCAATCGTCTCTTCATGCTACGGCAGACACTTGATCAGATCGGCGAGCTGCTTGTTATCTTACTCGTGCTGACTTTATCGCGCGCTGCGCTGACCTATTTCACTGAGTTGACGGCGCATGAAATTGGCGAGCGCGTTAAAAGTGACCTGCGAATGCGTTTGACCGAACATTTGCTGCGGCTCGGTCCGAGCTACACGCAGAATGAGCGCAGCGGCGAACTCGCCAACACGCTCAGTCAAGCGCCTGAAGATATCGCCATCATCTTCAGCCAGTATCTGCCTGCGCTGTTCCTTGCCGCGATTGTGCCGCTGATTGTGCTGCTCTTCGTCTTCCCAATAGACTTGCTCAGCGGCGTCGTCATGCTAGTGACAGCGCCGCTCATCCCATTTTTCATGATCTTAATCGGCGGCATTGCTGGGCAGTTGGCGCGACGGCAATATGCTGCGCTCAGCCTGATGAGCGCGCACTTTCTGGACGTATTGCAAGGCTTGACCACGCTTAAGCTCTTCAACCGTGAAGGTGCGCAAACTGAGACCATCCGCGCGGTCACTGACCGTTTTCGGCGCACGACGTTGAGCGTTGTCCGTATCGCCTTTCTCTCAGCCCTAGCGCTTGAATTTCTAGCGACGATCAGCATTGCTGTCATTGCAGTTGAGATCGGCGTGCGGCTACTCTATGGCTTTATCACCTTTGAGCGTGCCCTGTTCATCCTGATCATCGCACCTGAGTTCTACATGCCGCTGCGCACGCTCGGCGCACGTTTCCATGCTGGCACAAATGGCGCCGCAGCTGCAAAGCGCGTTTTTGCCATCTTAGACGCCAAGCCAATTGTGCGCACAGCGTCACTAGAGCAGCCAAGCGTGCCGAACTACACCATTCGCTTTGAGGACGTGAGCTATGCCTATGGCGAGCGCGCTGCATTGCACAGCGTCAGCTTTGAGATACCGCACGGCAAGCAGACAGCTTTGATCGGACACAGCGGTGCAGGCAAAAGCACAGTTGCTGCGCTCATACTCGGCTTCCTGACACCTAGCACAGGCAGAATCACAGTTGGCGGCGTGCCGCTTGAGGCTTTGCCGTTGACGTGGTGGCGCGATCAGGTGGCGTGGTTGCCACAAAAACCGTACTTGTTCAACGGCAGTGTGCTGGAAAATATCCGTCATGCCAAACCTGAGGCAACAGAGGCAGAAATCTACGCAGCAGCACAGGCAGCAGCTGTTCATGACTTCATTTTGAGCCTGCCTGAAGGCTATCAGACGCAAATCGGTGAGCGCGGCGCGCGTTTGAGCGGCGGTCAGGCACAGCGGATTGCCATTGCGCGCGCTTTCCTTAAGAACGCACCTGTTATTGTGCTAGACGAGGCAACAGCGAACCTAGACGCTGAGACTGAGCAGCAAATCACAGCGGCGCTCAAACGGCTGTGTGAAGGACGCACGGCGCTGATCATTGCGCATCGGCTCAGCACAGTCGCGCAAGCCGATCAGGTCGTAGTGCTGAGTGGCGGTCGCGTGGTTGAGAGCGGGACGCCACGAGCACTCTTGCAGCGTGACAGTGCCTACCGTGCGTTAGTTATGGCAGCAAATGAGCCGTTGCCACAAGCAAAATAGCGTCTTCGCCACGATTGCGCTAGAATCGCAGCACAAAGATTTGTGTGCACATAAGGAGTCATCACTGCATGGCAAAGTGGAAAACGCCTGCTGATTGTCGTTATGCAAAGTCGGATGAGTGGGTGCGCGTAGAAGGCGCAGAGGCTGTTATCGGCATCACAGACTACGCCCAAGACGCACTCTCGGACATTGTCTTCATTGAGCTACCCAACGTCGGCACGATGTTGAAAGCAGGCGAGCGTTTTGGCACAGTAGAGAGCGTGAAAGCCGCCTCTGACCTGAATATGCCGATCAGTGGCGAGATCATCGCCGTCAACAGCGCGCTGATCGATTCGCCTGATAAGATCAACGCTGATCCATTCGGCGAGGCATGGATGATTCGGGTTAAGCCAAGCAACCTTGCCGAGCTAGACGCGCTTATGGATGCTGAGGCGTATCTGAAATATTGCGAGGAACGCGGTTAGTGATCGAGCGCTGCGCACAAGCGCTTGCAACTGCCTTTTGGCTGTGTGCGTTGACCGCTTGTGCTGCGCCGCAAGCCTTCGCACACAGTCCTGATGTAGCTCTCACCAGGATAGCACAAGTGGCAACGGTCGTGCGCTCGCCAACGCCAACGGTCACGCCAACGCCATTGCCATCTGCGGTCAACCTATGGTTTCCTGCTCTATTTGCCTATGAGAGCGAGCTGTTCACAGCAAGGCACTTCAGCGAGCTTGTGCAGGACTACACGCGCCAAACAGGACAGCTCGTGACTGTCCGCTTGCGTCGTGCTGAAGGACTAGGTGGCATTTTTGAGACGCTCAGCAGCGCAGCGCAAGTGGCGCCCAGTGTTTTGCCTGATCTAGTTCTGTTGCGCGCCCGCGATCTGCCGCGCGCAGCTGCTGCGCGTCTGATCGTGCCGCTCAGCTCAAACACAGTGCAAGAGGACGCTTACTTTGCTGCAGCGCTCGCTCTAGCGCGACATGAAGGCGAGCTTTACGGCATTCCATACTTGCTAGAGCTGCAACATGCCGTCTATGGTGGGGATGAACTGCCACCTCTGACTTGGCAGTCTGTCATCAGCCGTCAACTGACCTATCTTTTCCCTGCGAAGGTGACGCGCGGCGTCAATGGCACCTTGCTCAGTCATTACATCACCTTAGGCGGCAAACTTAGCGACCAGAATGGCGAGCCGTCTCTTGATTACGAGCCGCTGCTGAGCTTGATGGATTTGTACCGCACAGCCTACACAGCAGGCAGTCTGAGCGATGACGTGCTGAATTATGCCGAGCCGACGCAGTACTGGTTGGCTTTTACAGCCAGCAAAAATGTATTGGCGCAGGTAGATTCGACCTTTTTCTTACGTCAACATGCTTCAAGTAATGCCACAACGCTCACTGCGTGGCAGTTCAGTCCATTGCCACGAATTGCCGAGGGAAAGCCGCCACTCAGCCTTGTAGATGGCTGGCTGTGGGCGTTCACCACAACCAACCCTGAGCGCCAGCAGCGTGCATTGGCGCTGCTAGAGTGGCTGCAAGAGCCGACACGATATGCTTTGTTCAGCCAGCGTGTCAGTATGTTGCCTGCGCGCCGCGCCGCTCTAAACGCTTGGTCAGAAGCCGATTACGCTGCTTTTGCTGCTGAGCTGTTAGACCGCCGCGTGTCGCCGCTGCCTGACCTAGTCAACAGCGCTGTTGCTGAGGCATTGCAAGAGAGCTTCACGCGCTTGCTGCGTGACGGACTGAGCAGCGAAGAAGCAGCAAATCTCGCCATAGATCGTGTGCGCGCAGGACGTGAGCGTTAAGCGAGAGCTGTCTGTCGGCGGCGCATGGCGCGGTTTGCCAACAGAATTAAGACAAGTGTGGCAAGCTGAAAGATCAGCACGCTGCCGTAAGCGCTCCGTATGCCGATTTGGTCAGCTAAGTTGCCAAGCAGCTGTGGTGCCAGCAGCAACGAAAGGCTCACACCTAAAGCGACGCGCGCATTAGCAGCGTCTGCCTGTTCTGCAGCAATGCTAAGAGCCAATGAAATACTCTGTGGAAATAGATTCGCCATGCCCAAGCCTGCCACGAACAGTCCCAGCACGTTCAAGGTTGGCATCGGCGCTGACCACAGCAAGAAAAAGCCGCCAATAGCTAGGCACATCGCTAACAACAGCAGGGTTGTGTTGCTGTAACGCCGAGTCAAGCGGCTGCCGATGATGCGTCCAACAAGCATAGCGATGAAGAAAAAGGTCATCAGCGTTGAGGCTGTCACGCGCTCAAAGCCGACGGCGCGCTCCAGAAAATCGGCGCCCCAGTAGATGACGCTCCATTCAATAGAGACAACCAAGACCAGCACCAGGACGTATGCCCAGAACAAGTATGGCAATGGCTTTGTGAGCGCATGAGCAGCCTGAGTTTGAGCAGGCATTGGCACGCGCACACGCCAAAAAATGAGCCACAAACAGGCAAGATAAGCGACACAAAGGTGAAGCGCAGCACGCCAACCTATTCCGACGCCCTCAAAGCCGCCAATCAGCAGCGGCGCTGTGAGCGCGGCTAGACTAGCACTCACGTTCAACTCGGTCAACGCATAGGCACGCCGCTCGCCGTGTTGGTCAGAGAGCGCTGACTGAGTCGCACTTTGCAGGAGCGTGCCAGCCAGACCTGCCAGAATCATGCCGCCGACGCTGAGCGGCAACGCACTGCTATACATGAGCAGCAGATAGCCGAGCGCCATGCCTGCACCACCGAGCCAAATCGCCGCTTTGCGTCCAAAACGCAGCACGAGGCGCGCGCCGAAAATACCTGTCAGAATGCCACCAATGGCAGGCGCACTGAAGTGCCAACTCACTTCTGCGTAGCCATAGCTATGCTCAGCGCGGAAAAATGGCATTAACGGTCCTAGAGCAGCTTGTAAGTACGCAAGATATGCGATCAGAAAGTAGCTCTGCCACGTCAAGCGATCTCGCAGGAAAGGTGTGATGGTCGAGGCATGCATGGTTGCTCCTTGTTTGTGTGCTGTGCCAGTATGCCACAAGATCGCCCTTGCTACCAAATCTGAGCACGTGCCACAATCTAGGCACCACTGTTAAAAACACATGCAGGCGGCAAAAAGTTATGAGCGGGCACTATGATGTCATCGTAATCGGTCTAGGTGTGATGGGCAGTGCAGCTGCCTATCATCTTGCTAAAGCTGGACAACGCGTACTTGCCCTTGAGCAGTTTGAGCTAGACCATCGAATGGGTAGCTCACACGGCGAATCGCGCATCATTCGTTATGCCTACACGCATCCACTCTACGTACAGATGGCGCATGAGTCGTTTGGGCTGTGGCGTGCTTTGGAGCAGGCGAGCGGCAAACGGCTGATGGTGCGCACAGGCGGCTTTGACTTTGGCGAGCCAGAGTCGCCGACGCTGCGCCAGACACGCCAAACGCTTGAAGCAACGGCAATTCCGTTTGAGTGGTTAGACTCTCAGGAAGCGGCGCGGCGCTTTCCGCAGTTCAAATTAGAGCCGCACATGGTCGCGCTCTATCAGCCTGATGCAGCCTACCTAGCAGCATCGGCGTGTGTTATTGCGCAAGCGGAACTGGCGCGCACGCTAGGCGCTGACCTGCTCTTTGAAACGCCTGTAGTTCGCATTGAGCCGTTACAAGATCGTGTGCGCGTCTACACAGCCGACCGCGTCCATGAAGCAGACAAGCTAGTCTTGACAGGCGGACCGTGGATGGGCAAGCTGCTGGGCGCGCTCGACCTGCCTTTGCCGCTACAGCCGACTCGTGAGCAGATCGTCTTCTTTGAGCCACATGACAGCGCGCTGTTCACACCTGAACGCTGTCCCGTCTTTATCTTCCACAGTCCGACGTGGTTCTATGGCTTGCCAAATGTAGACGGCAGCGGCGTGAAGATCGGCATTCATTGTAACAACGAGCCGTGCGATCCTGACCGAGTCAATCGGACGCCTGATCGCGCTTATATTGAGCGCGTGCAGGCATGGACGCGCCAATACGTACCTCTGGCAGCAGGCAAGGTGAAAGAGGCGCGCGTTTGTCTGTACACTATGACGCCTGATGAACACTTCGTCATTGACAGGCATCCTGCCTACCCGCAAATTGTCTTCGGCGCAGGCTTCAGCGGACACGGCTTCAAGTTCGGCAATTTGATCGGCAAGCTCCTAGCGGATATGGCGCTAGGCAATCAGGTCAGCTATGATCTAAATCTGTTCAGCCTAGCGCGCTTCAGACAGTCGGCTTAGAGAGTGCGGAGAACTTTTGATGAGTGAGACGCCACAAAAATTGCGCGTTTTAATCCTTTGTACGGCAAATTCAGCGCGTTCACAGATGGCAGAAGGCTTGTTGCGCCATTTGGCAGGCGACCGCATGGAAGTTTTCAGCGCTGGCACGCGCGCCACGAGTGTGAATCCACACGCCATTCGCGCAATGGCAGAGCGCGGCATAGATATCTCACACCATCGCTCTAAGCACCTGAACGAGTTTCTGGGACAACCTTTTGACTACGTGATTACGGTCTGCGATGCTGCAGCCGAGACCTGCCCAGTTTTTCCGGGCAGGTCTGAGCGGATTCATTGGAGCTTGCCTGATCCTGCTGCTGTGGAGGGCGAGTCGGCAAAGGCAGAGGCGTTCCGCCGTGTGCGCGACGAGCTAGAGACGCGCTTCAAGGCATGGCTAGAGACGCTCTAGCAACTGCTCAGCCAGCTGCGCGCCAATTGATAGCGCTTCTACATTCGCTTCCAGCAAGTTGCGGCGATGAGACGGCATGTGCGTCTCAAGCGCCGCTTTCAATGCGTCTAGCGACAGGATCGGTTTCGCTGTCAGCAAGGCGCCAAGCATGACCATGTTAGTCAATTGCGGCGTCGGCGCACGCTCAGTGGCAGGCACAGGCACAATTCTCAGGTCTTGGCGCGACGTACGCTGCGGAATGAGCGACTGGTTGTAAACTAACAAGCCGTTTGGCTGCAGCATCGGCACGAATTTGTCGAAAGACGGCGCATTGAAGATGACGCCGATGCTTGGATGTTTGACGACAGGCGATCCAATGGCATGATCGGCGATCACGACCGTGCAGTAGGCAGTGCCGCCGCGCATTTCTGGGCCGTAAGATGGAATCCACGTCACATGGTAGCCACAATCCATTGCGGCGTACGCCAGCAGCTGTCCGCTGAACATGATGCCTTGGCCGCCAAAGCCTGCAAAGATCAGTTCATGTTGCATGGCTCACAGCTCCTTAACCGCCTCTGAAACTTTGTAGTCGCCGACTGGGAAAACAGGTAGCATGTGCTTTTCAATCCATTCAAGCGCCTCAGGCGGCGTCAAGCCCCAATTTGTCGGGCAGCTGGAGAGCAGCTCGACCATGCTGAAGCCAAGACCTGCTTGCTGCACTTTAAGCGCTGTCAAAATTGCTTTCTTTGCCTTGCGAATGTGTGCAGGTGTGTGCAGCGAGCGCCGCACAATGTACGCTGTCTGTGGCAGAACAGCTAAGAGTTCGCTCATGCGCAACGGCTCGCCTTCGCGTCCGAATGGCGAGGACGTAGTGCGCTGTCCTGTGAGCGTTGTCGGCGCCATTTGACCGCCTGTCATGCCGTAAATCGCGTTGTTGATGAAAATGACCGTGATCGGCTCATTGCGCGCCGCCGCGTGTAAAATTTCACCTGCGCCGATAGAGGCGAGGTCGCCGTCACCTTGATAAGTGATCACAATCTTGTCGGGCTGCACACGCTTGAGACCAGTCGCCATTGCCGGCGCACGTCCGTGAGGCGCCTCGCAGCCGTCAACCTCAAAATACTGGTAGGCAAACACTGCGCAGCCCACTGGCGCCACTAGGATTGCTCGTTCGCGCATATTCAGCTCGTCTAGTGCCTCTGCCAGCAGACGATGTGCCACGCCGTGTGTACAGCCTGGACAGTAATGTGTCGGCTGAGCGCTCAGCGACTGTGGCATGCAGTAGACGGTTTCCATATGTGTCGTGGTTGCTTCCAGCAGCCAGTCGGTCATGATAGCACCTCCGTCTGTAGGATTTGGCGCAGCGCGTTAACAATCTCTTCAGGCATTGGCACGGCGCCGCCCATGCGTCCGTAGAAGTGAACTGGCACGCGCTCTGCCACGACCAAGCGCACGTCTTCGAGCATTTGACCTGCGTTCATCTCGACTACCAAAATTGCTGCTGCTTGCGCCGTCAACGCGCGCAGACGCGCCTCTGGGAATGGATAGAGCGTGATCGGACGGAATAGACCGACTGGCAAGCCCTGCTCGCGCAACTGTTGCACAGCGCTCAGCGCGATGCGACCGGCGCTACCGTAGCCGACTACTAGGATTTGCGCATCATCTGTGAAATATTCGACGCTGCGCTGCTCACTTTGGCGGATGCGCGCTAGGCGTGCCTGAATTTTCTGATTGTACGCCTCTTCTGCCTCTGCTTGGAGGTAAAACGAGGCGATGCGGCGCGGTGGGCGCCCTTTGGCGCCGGTCAGTGCATAGTCAGGACGCTCAGTCGGCAAGTCGCGCATAGGCGGCAATTCAGCTGGCTCCATCATCTGTCCGATCAAGCCATCTGCAGCGAGGATGACCAAATGACGGTACTGATCAGCCAGATCAAAAGCGAGCACGGTCAAGTCCACAGCCTCTTGCACTGAGGCTGGCGCCAGCACAATCGGATGATAGTCACCGTGACCAGCAGAGCGCGTCACTTGAAAATAGTCGCCTTGCGAAGGCAGGATATTTCCTAAGCCTGGTCCGCCACGCATTACGTCCACAACGACGCAAGGCAAGTCTGAGGCGGCGATGTAGGATAGACCTTCTTGCATCAAGCTGATGCCCGGACTCGATGAGCTAGTCATTGTTCGCACGCCAGCGCACGCTGCGCCATAGACCATGTTGATCGCAGCGATTTCGCTCTCTGCCTGTAAAAAGACGCGCCCTAGCTCTGGCATACGGCGCGCTAAATGCTCTAGTAGCTCAGTCTGCGGCGTGATCGGATAGCCAAAGTAGGCGTACATGCCTGCGCGCAGCGCCGCCTCTGCAATGGCGACATTTCCCTTAAGAAGCTCGCGGCTCATGGATCGCCTCCTTACACGGACGCGCCTCGCGGTAGACCGTGATGCATACATCTGGGCAGACTAGTGCGCACACAGCGCAGCCTGTGCAGCGCGCCTCTGGATCAATAAGCTGCGCAGGACGATAACCTTTGCGATTGAGCTGATCCGCTGCCATGACAATCACACGCTGCGGGCAGTTCAATGCGCAGAGCGTACAGCCCTTGCAGCGCTCAGTATCTATAAAAATCGTCCCCTTAGCCATTGAAAAAGCTCCTCGAAAAACACGCTCTCTTGACTCTAAGTGTACGTAGGCAAACTGATGCTTGTCAGTAGCCTTTGCCAGAAAAAGCGCGTGACATTTGTCACTACTCCGACTTAGGAGCAGGCTTGAGCTTGTCTGCAGACAACATGCCTGACAGTCAGAGAAATGCAGCAGGCAACTAGTCAGGTGTTTGCAGTGTGAAGCGGACGTTGTGTGTCAGCACTAGGTCAGCAAGCGGGAAAGCCCGTTCAGCAGATGCTTGTCGCAGACGCACAGCATAGAGCGATTCGACGTTGCCGCGCTGCGCAAGATATGCCGCGCGCTCTGCGATTTGGCGCTTGATCTCAGCCTCATACTGCTGCCAAAGCTGACCAGAGCGCTGCATAAGCGCCTGCACTTCCAACGGCACTTCTGTGTTGAACAGAGCGCTGATCTCGCTCTCCAGTGCAGCCAGTGGCGCTGTTGACCAGCTGATCACCAACTCAGCTATCTCAGGCTGCGGCGCGCTAATCACTAACTGTGCGCCTTGCAAGGCGAAAGCGCGAAAAGCAGGCATATCCTCAGGCTCAGCTTGGACGCCGAGCAACGTCTGATAGCGCGTCTGCGCTGCAGCCAGATCAGGGACAACTAGTTCAATGCCACCAATGCCGCGAACGCCGTTAGCATGTACTGTCAGCGCAGGATCATCAGGTACGCGCAGTGGACGCGGCGTCATATCCTCAATGAAAAACGGCAAAAAGCCGTTGTTCACGAGCGCAAGTTGCCATGCAAGCTGTGAACCGTCAGGTTTTCGGCGTGCGCCTGCAATCAAGTCGCTCAGTTGGACGCCGCGTCCGCGCAAAGTTGGCACTAACGCGGACAAGTTATCGGCGCGCAGCGCAAAGCCGCATAGTCCTTCGCCGTGCGTCAACATCAGACTGAAGTCAAGTGTTTCAGGACTAGGCGCTACGCCTGTGGACGCTAGAAGCTCCAAGTATGTGCCATCAGAGAAGACAACCAGCGCGTTGTGCGTCGCGCCACTGGCATGGACGCCGCCTTCCAGCACAGTGAAGCCTAGCGTGCGATAGTCCTGAACAGCGCGCGCTAAATCAGCAACAGCGATCACCACGTGATCCAGCTGAAATGGCATGTCTCACCTTGCCTTTGCCGATAACTCTGACACATAGCTTTACCACGTTGCAGCAGACCAAGCAAGTTTTGCTCATGCACAGCACGCAATCGTGGTATACTTCTATGCACCTGTTTTGCCTTGAGAGAGACACATGACCGACATCGTTCCGTACACACAGCCACGCGCTGCACCGCCTAATCTGGAGCATGTAAACCTATTCGTGGCAATGGCGGGGCTCTCCATTCACACACAGCGCGCATACCGCCGCTGGATCGCGCGCTACCTCTCTGAGGTCAGCGGACTCGCTGTGGATGCTCTTGATTTGAAAGCGTTGCCTGTTGCACCTGCAGTTGAGAGCCTTACCACTGCTAACTTGAAGGCATGGCTCGGCAAACTTAAGGCGGAAGGGCTCGGCAAGCAGTCCATTATGCAGGCGAAGGCGTCAATTGTATGGCTGGCACAGTTGATGGCGGATATGGAGCGGATCGAATATGCCGTAGCCAGTGGACTGAGTCGTGTGAAGGCGCCGCGCGCTGAGACAGGTCAGCGGAGCGGCACGTGGCTCTCGCCTGAGGAAATTCGCGTCATGTTGAACAG
>JANWYI010000004.1:65682-66146 GCA_025055255.1 Anaerolineae bacterium
GCTTATGAGGCTGGTGTCTCGTTTGAGCTGATTCGGCAGGCGCTTGGGCATTCTAGCATTGCCACAACTGAGCGCTACGTTAACTCTGCTCTGGAGTTAGATCGCGCTGCTACGGATATCTGGGCAAATGTGCTGGATGAGTGATACACTCTCGCTTGTCCGCATGTTGAGTTAAGACATAGTCTGACATGGCAAATTTCTTAAGGCGGACACCTGCCAACTTTGACCCAACGGCGCGCGGCTGGCGCGTCGGCGAGATCAGCGGCGTGGAAGTGCGTCTTGATCCGAGCCTGTTTTTAATTGCAGCGCTAGTGACCTTTAGCTTGGCAGCAGGTGTCTTGCCGCGCGAGGTGCCGCGTCTGAGCGGCGTGCTTTATTGGTTATTTGGCGCTATTGCAGCCGTCATTTTTGTCCTTTCAATTCTCTGGCACGAGATGGCGCACGCGCTGATGGCGCTGCACTAT
>JANWYI010000004.1:66419-90414 GCA_025055255.1 Anaerolineae bacterium
TGGCACTTTGGCGGTAGCTATCGAAAAGCGACGCGCCAAGCCAGCCGAGTCGGGCAGGGCGTGGCGGCGCTGTTTGTCGCCTTCGCTTTTTGGCTCTTCATCAACGGCTTCTGGTTTAACGCGCTATGGTTCGTGCTGATTGCGAGTTTCCTCTACAATACTGCTAGTCTAAGCTACCGCATGAGTCTAGGCGGCTTGCCGAATGAAGCGCCACTTTACCGTGTATTGCGCCACAATGTACCGCTGATTGACGCGCGCCTGCCGTTAGCGCTCTTGGCATGGCGCTACCTAGACCACGCGCCTGACCAAGCCTTTCCTGTCTTTTACAATGGCGCGCTCGTCGGCATGGTCACAGCCGAGCAAGTTGAGCGTGTGCCACGTTTGGAGTGGGGAAGAGTGCGCGTCGCCGATGTAATGCTGCCGTTGAGCGCCTTCCCGATCCTGTTCATCACAGAGCCGCTTGAGAGCGCCAAAGCGCAACTGGACGCCTACAATGTAGACCACGCGCCTGTTTTTGACGGCACGCGCTTTGTCGGCATGGTCAATCGGCGCGACATTGTCTACCGCACCTAGTTCCTTCCTTCAGACGTGCGGCGCTCAATCCAGCGCACCAGACCTGAGAGCAGCAGCGTCATAGTCAGGTACAGAAACGCTATGATGTTGTACGTTTCGAACGTCCTGAAGGTGCGTGCTGCGCCGACTCGCCCTTCGCCTGTGATGTCGCGCACGCCGAGAATGGAAACAAGCGAGGAATCCTTAAGCATGGCGATCAGGTCGTTGCCGAGCGGCGGCAAGACGTTGCGGATAGCTTGTGGCAAGATTACATAGCGCATTGCCTGCCAGTAGTTCATGCCGAGCGAGCGCGCTGCTTCCATTTGACCGCGCGGGATTGACTCAATGCCTGCGCGGAAAATCTCTGAGACAAATGGCGAGTAGGCGATCACGAGTGCCACAATTGCGCGGGTCAGATTATCAATGTCGCGCAGGCGCAATGTGCTGAAGTGTTCGCCTAAGCCGATCAGCCAGCCGCGCTCCAGCAGCCATGCACCGATAGCGTTCATTGCGTTGACGTACAGCTCAAAGCCGACAAACGCGATGTATAGCAGCAGCACTAGCGCTGGCACGCCGCGTATAATCTCCACGTAAAACGTGGCGATCTGGTAGATGATCACATTCTTCGAGAGCCGTGCAAACGCAAGCAGCAATCCAAGAACGAGCGCAGCGCTGTAGGCAATCGCTGTCACGTAGAGCGTGATGCCGACGCCATTCAGGATCGCTTGAAAGATTTGATTGTAAGTTTGGTCTGTGTGAATGTGCCACGCGAACAGAATGCCGAGCAGCGCCGCTGTGAGCGCCCACCACGGCAAACGCCGTAGCCGTTCGCTCAGCGGCAACAGGCGCGACTCGCCTGCGCTTACCTTAATCTGCAAAGCTGACTTTCTCCGCTTGGGTCTGACAAAAACGGGCAGACTCGCGCCTGCCCGTCATGCGTAGCCGCTGTCTGCTTACGGTTGGAACAAGAAGAACCACTTGTTTTCCAGATACTTCAAGTAGCCGTCATGGCGCATGGAAGCCAACGCTAGGTTGAATGGCTCAACCAAGTCGCTGCCCTTCGGGAAAACCAAGCCGAGCGGGTCTGTGCCGATGATGTCGTCCAGCAGCTTGAGCTTGTCTGCTGTTGCGCCGATGAAGCCGACGCCGCTAACTGCGTCAGCGACTACAGCGTCCACGTCGCCCTTGATCAGCGCCTCAACTGCAATGGCAAAGCCGTCATACGGCACAATGCGCGTTGCCTCATTCTCAGCGCCGACGATGTCAAGCGCGACAAAGTAGGATGTAGTGCCAGGCTGCGCGCCGAACTTCAATTGTGCGTTCTCTTGCAGCTCTTTCAAAGTGCTGAAGCGCGTCTCATCAGCGCGCACCAGCACGCGCAGCTCAACAATGGTGAACGGATCGGAGAAATCCACTAGCTCCTTGCGCTCTTCCTTGATGGTGATGCCGACATGCGCAAGGTCATACTCGCGGCGATTCATAGCAGCCAACATACCGTCCCAAGCGCGCTCCTTGTGCTCAAGGACGCAGTTCAGGCGGCGGCAAATCTCGTCCAGCAGCTCATACTCAAAGCCGACGTTCTTTTTCAGAGTCTGGTCGAAAAAGGCGAAAGGCGTGTAGTCGTTCGAGGAAACAGCAGTAATCACGCGACCGCCTAGATCAGGCAGGATCGGCGGGATACGCTTTGTTGGATCATCTTGGGCATTGGCAGCAGGCACGCTCAGCGCCAATACAATCAAGGCAACTGCGACTAGGAATAGCGCACTGCGTCTCACGGGAAAACTCTCCTTAAAGCGCACGGACTTTCACTTAAAGGCAGGTTAACGTTGCGCAAGCCAGTTTACCACAGCCATCTCTTGCCTGCCACAGTGCAAGTTGACCAATTTGAAAGCACTTGTGTCTTTTTTCGCAAAGTGCTATAGTTTTTAGCACAAGTAAATGCAGACCTTCGGGGCGGGGTGAAAGTCCCCACCGGCGGTGATGCGCCCAGAGCGCCTAGCCCGCGACCCGTCTCAGCCTAGCGCTGAGCGGTGGATTCGGTGAGACACCGAAGCCGACGGTTACAGTCCGGATGGGAGAAGGTCAGCGGCAACCGACTACGGCTCATGAGCCGTGTCTTGCCGTCTCTGCATGGTGCCTCAAGCTGACTCCACGCCTGCGCGCTGCGAGTCCACTTAGTACGCCTTGCGCCGCCCCGACTCTGCCAAGTGATCGAGGGATATCCATGGCGCAAATAGTCAGCCCGAACACACAAACTATCTTGCCGCACAGTCTGCATGCGCCGCGCCTGACACTTTGGCGCAGAATATGGCAACGTCTGCCTGCGCTCATGGTTGCTATCGTGCTCATCGTGCTGTGGCACTTCCAAACTCGCCAATCAGCAAGCCTCGCCTTTGTCATCGCCACGCCTGAGGCAGTCTGGAAGACCTTTGGGCAATTGCTGAACAACGGCACGTTGCTCAACCATCTCGGCACGACCGTTCTAGAGGTGACGCTCGGCTTGTTGATGGGCGTGCCAAGCGCGCTGCTGCTCGGCTACCTGATCGCGCGCAATCGCTTCGCAGAGCGCACTTTTGCGCCGTATGTAGTTGGCTTTCAGGCTGTGCCGCTGATCGCCATTGCGCCGATCCTGATCACGCGCTTAGGCGGACCGGGCGTCGCTTCTGTGAGCGTTGTAGCTGCCTTGATCGTCTTCTTCCCAATGCTGATGGCGACACTAGTCGGCATTCGCAGCGTGCCAAGCGAGCTGCACGAGCTGTTCCGCGCGCTGAATGCCTCGCGCTGGCAGACTTTCTACCGCCTTGAGTTACCGTCAGCTGCGCCGTCGCTTTTCGGCGGCTTAAAGGTCAGTGTGACCCTAGCAGTAGTCGGCACGGTCGTTGGCGAAGGCTACGGCGCAACAGCAGGCTTGGGTTTCATGATTTTCTCGTCGCGTTTTATGTACAACCCTGCAGGCGTCATGGTTGGCGTCTTCACGCTGACGGCTTTAGCGTTGTTGCTCTACGAAATTGTGGCACAGCTAGAGCGACGCGCGCTGCGTTGGCGTGCGCCGCAACTATAGCGCCATTCTCACACACTAGAAAGGACAGGACCATGCGTAAACTGCTCTCGATTCTGTTTGTGTTGAGCCTTGCGCTCTCAGCGTGCATTGTCACAGGCGATCCGCAAGTCGGCATCATGAAGAAAGATCATGGCGAGGTGAAAAAGGAAGGCGCACCAAAGGTTGAACCAACTGCTGAAGCAACAGCTGAACCTACCGCTGAGCCCACTGTTGAGCCGACGCCTGGCGCTGTGTTGCCCTACCGCGACGTCCTAGCAAGCGAGACTGACCTAGTTCCAATCACGCTCTTCTTGGGCTACATTCCAAACGTTCAATTCGCGCCTGTCTACGTGGCGATTGAGCAAGGTTTCTTCGCTGAGGAAGGCATTGCGCTGAAAATTGAACATGGTTTCGACGAGACCGAAGGCTTGACGCGCATTGCCACTGACAATCTCCAGTTCGGCATGATCAGCGGCGAGCAAGTGGTCTTGGCACGCGCGCAGGGCGCGCCTGTGAAATACTTTTTCCGTTGGTATCAGCGTTTCCCAGTCGGCGTGGTCGTGCCGAAGGACAGTCCGATCCGCAAGCCACAAGATTTGAAAGGCAAGATTGTCGGCGTGCCGGGCAAATTTGGCGCCAGCTACTTCGGCTTGAAAGCGCTGCTCAACGCTGCTGGCATGAGCGAGGCTGACCTGCGCGAGGTGCGCGCCATCGGCTATGACACAGCGCCGATCTTTTGTGAGCGCCAAGTGGACGCCTCAGTCATCTACATCGCTAACGAGCCGTTGCAAATCGCGGCGCGCTGCTTTGACGTTGAGGTGATCGCCATCAGCGACTACGCTGATTTGGTCTCGAACGGCTTAGTGACCAACGAAAAGACCATTGCTGAGCGTCCAGAGCTAGTGCGCGGCATGGCGCGCGCTTACGGACGCGGCTTAGCGCTGACCATTGCTGACCCTGATCTTGCCTATCAGATCAGCCGCAAGTACGTCGAAGGTCTGGCTGAGGACGATCCAGTGCAGAAGCAGGTCTTGCTGCGCTCAATCGAGCTGTGGAAGGCAGAGCGTCTAGGTGAGAGCACGGACTCAGCATGGAAGCTCACAGCGGAGACGTTGCTCTCAATGGGCTTGATCGACTCAATTGAGGGCTACCAAGACGCTTTCACGAACGAGTTCCTGCCTGAGTCGTACGAATGATAGCGATGTTGCGCGTTGAGAATGTTTGGCAGCGTTTCGGCACGCTGGAAGTGCTGCAAAACATCAGTTTCGAGTTGCAGGCAGGCGAGTTCGTCTGCCTGCTCGGACCGAGCGGCTGCGGTAAGACCACTTTGCTGCGCATTGCGTCGGGCTTGCTCAAGCCGAGCGCAGGGCGCATCTTGTTCAACGGCGAACCAATCACGGCGCCGCGCCCTGAGATCGGTATCTTGTTCCAGCAGCCAAACCTGCTGCCATATCTCAGCACGCGCGCCAACATTGAGTTGCCGCTCGCGCTGCGTGGCGTGCCGCGCACTGAGCGCCGCCGCGTAGCGCAAGACGCTCTCGCACAAGTTGGCTTAGCAGAGTTTGGCGAGGTCTATCCAAGCCAGCTCTCAGGTGGCATGGCACAACGCGCCGCACTGGGACGCGCTCTAGTGCAAAATCCTGCTGTGCTGCTGATGGACGAGCCATTCGGTGCCCTAGACGCCATGACGCGCGAGTATATGCAGCTAGAGCTGCTCAGCTTGTGGCAACGCACAGGCAAGACAATCTTGATGGTGACTCATAGCATCACAGAGGCAGTCTTCATGGCAGATCGTGTGATTGTGCTGACAGCGCGTCCCAGCAGGCTAGGCGCTGTGCTAGACGTACCATTGCCGCGTCCGCGTCGCCTAGAGATGGTACATTCAGCCGAGTTTGGCGCGCTTGTAGCTCAACTGCGCAGCTACATCGGCGCGCCGAGTTCTTAGGCGTTGAGGTTTTGTGCCAGAGGTAGCCAGAAGCTAAAGATACTGCCGATACCTGCCTCGCTGTTCACCCAGACTCTGCCGCCGTGCCGCTCAATGACAGTGCGCACAAGACTCAAGCCCAGTCCTGTGCCAGTGATGTGATCCGTACCGGGCTCGCGCGCGCGATAGAAAAGGCTGAACAGCCGATCTTGGCGCTCTTTACTGATTCCGTAGCCATTGTCCTGCACTTCGAAGAGCAAGCGACGTTCCTTAGCGCTCAGACGCACCTGAATCAAGCCGCCATCAGGCGTATACTTAATAGCATTATCCATTAAATTGCTAATTGCCTGACGTAGCTGTGCCGCACTGCCGCGCACGTAGAGCGTGTTAGCTGGCAGCTGCAGCGTGATTGTGTGCCGCCTCAAATCAGCGGCAGCGCGATGCGCCTCAACTTCTGCACTAACCAGCGCATTGAAGTCTATCTCTTGCCAGATTCCCTCACGCTCGCTTTCTACTTTCTCCAGCGTCAACAGGTCTGTAATGAGCGTGCGCATAGCTTGATGTGCATTGTTGATGCGTTGAATGTAGCGCTTCTGCGCCTCAGAGAAGTTCTGCTCACCTAGCGACTCAATCAATAGGTCGAAGTAGCTCATTGCCACGCCGAGCGGATTGCGCAGATCGTGAGACGCCATGCGGATCATGTGTGACTTGATCTCTTCCAATTCGCGCACTTCAGCATACAAGCGCGCTTGCCGCAAAGCAGAAGCAATCTGACTGCCCAGTGCTTCTGCCAGAGCGCGATCTTCCTCGCTGAAATACCGATCATGGCGACTTTCCATCACCAAAGCCACGCCAACCGTGTCAATTTGCTGCATGTTAATAGCAGTCGGCGAAGTGACAAGCGGCACAATCAGCAAGCTGCGCACGCTGTGAGCTATCATGAAGTTACGCAGTGTCTCAGAGAGCGTGCGTGCGTTCACAGTGTAGCTGCAGCTGCGTTGTGTCTCAATGGTGTAGCGCACTTCAGGCAGGCTTTCTATAGCAAAGACGCTGCCAATCTGTGGCAAGACGGCAGCAGCGCGGCGCGCTGTGGCGAGACGATAGGCGTGAACTATTTCAATTTCATCTTTCAGCTTGCAATAATCCGCTATGACAACCAGAGAAACGCGCAGAGTCGTCGCTAAGGCTTGAGCAGCCGTTGCCAGCACTTGCGGACGTTCCAGCGTAGCTGAGATCATGCGGCTGGCAGTGTAGAGCGAAGCCATTTCGTCGGCTTGGCGTGCGGCTTCACGGTAAAGGCGCGCGTGATCGAAGGCAATTGCTGCGCGTTGAGCGAGGCGTTGCACAAAAGCGACGTTAGCAGCTGTGAAAGTGTCAGGAATCTCGCTCTCTAGCCAGATTACACCGATGACTTTGCCGCGCAACTCAATCGGCACTGCTACCGCAGCGCGCGTCTCAGACAGGGCATCTTCGGGCAAGTGGTCGGGATCACTAGCCAGATCAGTGACAATCTGGCTCTGGCGCGTGCGCACGGCACGCCCAATAATGCTGCGATTGAGCTGCCACGTCTTGTCGCGTGGATTCGGATAGCCAAGCGCCACAAGTGACCTGAGTTGCTCGTCCTGCTCGCTGAAAGTGACAAACGCGCCTGCAGCCGCACCTGTACGGCGCAATGCCCAGTCCATTGTCAGCATCAGGACATTATCGAAATCAAGTGTTGCGCCCAGCTCTTGATCAACGCGCTGGAACATCTTCAGCTCTTCGAGCTGCTCTGTCAAGTTACCTGCCAAGTCCATCATTCAGATACTCCAAGAAAGCGCAGAATAGCCGCGTCGCGCTCTGCGTGCGGCATAGTTACGATAGTCGTATGCGCCGCCTCTGGAATGGTCAGAATTTCTGCCTGTGGCATGCCTGCCTGCATCATCGCCAAGATATCATCAGTCAGGACAGGTTCAGTTGGGCTGAAAATGCCCATGCCTGCTCTCAGAATCAACACAGGGCAACGCACACGCGGATATAGCTCTGGCAATTGCATCCACTGTGCCACAGCCGTAGGCGAGCGTTCAGCGTCCAGCACATAGCGCGCTATACAGCGGATATAGCTGCCATCAGGCTGTTGACGCAAATTACTGCGCAGCAACAGATCGAGCTCCTCTGTGTACGGCTGATAGAGCGGATGAGTCTTGAAGCGCTCAATGTAGGCTTCCAGTGACGGATAGCGGTACGGCATAGTGTCGTAGTAAGCGTTGAGCGCCTGTACCTCGCGCGGATTAGGCGGCGCGCCGCCGTCAATCAAGACCAAGTGACTGACGCGCTCTGGTGAATGTGCAGCCAGCCAAACGCCTAGCATTGCGCCAAAAGAGTGCCCAACCACGGCACACTGGCTGATGTTGAGCCGAGCCAGTGCGTCTACTAGCTCTCGATAATGCGCTGCTAGTCCGTACTCGCCGAAAGGCATATCGCTGCCGCCGCGTCCGCGCAAGTCGGGCGCGATTAACCGCCGCCGACCATTCAACGTGCGTGCAAGACGCAGTGCCTCAATGCTATTGGCAGTGATATGGTGTAGAAAGAGCACAGGCGGCTGAGCGCCTTGCCAGTCACGCACCAGCATGCGAATGCGGTGCGCCATGACAGTGTAGGTTAAATGATCGATCATCGCCATATCATAAACACGGAACGAGAGCGCCTAGCAAGTTCATAGGAGCGCCCTCGTCCTAAAATGCAAATGTTGGGATGCTCAGGCGCAACTAAAGCGCTTTTTGCGTCTTCACGTCAAACAGGTGCATGTTCAGCACGTCCATGACGACCTGAATGCGTTGCCCAACGTGAACATCTGTGCGCGGGTCAACGCGTGCGATGAACGTCTTGCCATTTTCTTCAAGATAGAGGATTTTCTCGTTGCCCATCTGCTCGACCACGTCCACATTTGCCTCGACGTAAGCAGGCTGGATGCTCGGCGGCGTGTAATGTGAGTCATGGATGGATTCTGGGCGAATGCCGAAGATGACTTCCTGACCGACGTGATCGCGGTAACGCTCGTAGCGCTTCTCAGGCACAGGAATCTTGTAGGATTGCGTCAGGACGTAGAGTTTGCCGTCCTCTTCCACAAGGCGCGAGTTCTCAAAGAAGTTCATTGAAGGGCTGCCGATGAAGCCTGCCACGAACACATTCGCAGGATGATCGTAGAGATTCTGCGGCGTGTCAATCTGCTGCAGCTCGCCTGCATTCATGACGGCAATGCGCGTGCCCATGGTCATGGCTTCCACCTGATCGTGCGTCACGTAGATGAAGGTGGTGCCGAGCCGTTGATGCAGTTTGCTGATAAACGCACGCGCCTCAACGCGCAGCTTAGCGTCCAAGTTAGAGAGCGGCTCATCCATCAAGAAGACCTGCGGCTCACGCACAATGGCGCGTCCGACTGCCACGCGCTGGCGCTGACCACCAGAGAGCTGGCGCGGCTTGCGGTCGAGCAATTGGTCAATCATCAGGCTCTTAGCAGTCTCGCGCACACGCCGATCAATCTCATCGCGCGGCACACGGCGCAGACGCAGACCAAATGCCATATTTTCGTAGACGGTCATGTGCGGATAGAGCGCGTAGCTTTGGAAGACCATTGCAATATCACGGTCTTTAGGCGCAATGTTGTTGACAACGCGGTCGCCGATCAAAATTTCGCCCTCTGAAATCTCCTCCAAGCCTGCCAGCATGCGCAAGCTCGTGGTCTTGCCGCAGCCCGAGGGACCAACTAGCACGAGGAATTCCTTATCCGCTACCTCAATGTTGAGATTTTTGACCGCGACTACATCGCCGGGATAGCGCTTGTAGACGCCTCTGAACGATACGCTTGCCACTGAAACCTCCAAGAATCTTCAAGAATGCGCTTCACTGAATGCGCCTACCTGTCTTATGTTAGGCTAGTAGGCGCGCTTTGTGCAATTATGCCACTGAACGTCAGCTGATACAACCATTTGTGCTGCCAATTTTGTTCAATCTGCTGAGAGAGTGGTCACGGTCGTCTTGTTCACATGCCGAACCAGCTCATCAGCTTCATGACTATGCCCATGTTGCGCTCAACCTTGACCTTGCCCGACATGAACGCCATCATCGGATTTAGCTCGCCGCCCATGATCTTCATTAGATCGCTTGCCTCAGCGCGTAGAACGGCGTCAGCTTCAGCAGGTGGCGCGCCTGCGCCGATGTTGAGCTCGCCGTTGCTCACTTGCAGCCAGAAGTTGCCGCCGCCTTCGCCGCCTAGCTCAAAAGCAATCAAGCCATTGTCACCACGTGCCTTCTCTGGAATAAAGCGCTCGCGCAACTTCTCGAACATCTCTGTGATGCTGCTGAACATGCTCTGCCTTTCCTTTTTTAGTGTTCCCAAGCAGCCAGTTTTGGGAGAGTATAACACAAAGGGCAGCAAACTGTCAGAAAGCGTTGCCCTGAAGCGCGCCTTTGGCTACAATGATTGTCCAACTGGCACGCTCACGGAAAGTTCAGGAGACCGCATGGCGACCTTACAAGATCAGCTCGCCGATTTGCGCCGCCGCATTGAGGCACTGCCTGCTGATGCACGTGCCGCCGAGATCATGCCTCTGGAAGCTGAAGCGCGCACTTTGCTGACTGCCACTAAGAATACACCTTACGAGGAAAGCGCTAAGGCGCTTTTCGCTGAGCTTGCACGCCGTAGTACGCCGCCTGCACCTGAAATCGCCTCGCAACGCGCTGCTCTGCGCCGCGCGCGCATTCGCATGGAAATGGCAGCCGGCGATGAAGACTACGATGAAGCAATTGACATCCTCGCCAAAGTGCTGGAGCAAGATGCCACTAACAGCGATGCTCTAGCGCTTCTGCAGCAAGCAGCAGCGCGCGGCGCTCAGCACGCCATGAAAGTGCGCGATTTGCTCTCGCGCCACGGACTGAGCCTGCCCAGTGCGCCTGCTGTGTCGCCGCAGCCTGCTCAGCCGCTCAGAGCTGAGCTACCACCATCGCCGCAACCTGCTGTACCCGAAGATGACACAGTCGTGCCACCTTCCAAATCATTCCAAGCAAGTCAGTCGCGTGTGAGCGGCAACGTTGAGTCGCTGATGACCGAGCTGACACAAGCCTACTATGCCGGCGATTACCAGCGCACCATTGAGATCGCTAACCGTGTGCTTGCTGTTCAGCCAGAGAATGCCGCTGCGCTAGATTACCGTCAAAAAGCAGAGGATAACCTGATTCGCGGCATTGTGCCTGATCATCGCATTCCTTTCGAGGCGCGTGTCGCCTTTAACCGTGCTAATTCTCTGGTGCGCGCCGGCAATTATGAAGAGGCAGGCAGACTTTACCGTGAAGCGCGCGACATTGCCGAGCGTGCCGGCATCGTCAGCTGGAAAGACGCTGAGCAGGCACTGCTAGATATCCAAGACCTAGCACTTGCCCGTGAGCTGCTGGCTGAGGGCGACCGTCTGCTCGCCAATGACGAGTGGCAAGAGGCGCTGCGCAAGTATGAGGGCGCGCAGCGCGTTGTGCCAAGCGATCCAGTGGCGCAAGAGCGCATTGATCTGGTCAAGCGCGTGCAAGAGCAGTATGACAAAGCCTCTGTCCAGCTCAGTATGATGAGCGGCAACTTGATGGAGCGCGTCAATAACTTGCAACGCTTGTTAGAGACTCTGGCGAGCTTGCGCCAAATCTTGCCCGGTAGCGCGCGCTTGCAGCGCATGGCGGACGAAGCCAAGTCGCGCATCCAGACCGTCAAGGCACAGCTGGCAGATCAGGGTCGTGCAGCATTGGCGCGCGTAGAAGCCTCAACCATGCTGGACGAGCGCATGCGCTTGATCACAGAGGCAGTCCGTGCGCTAGAGACCGCGAATGCGATTGATCCGGGCGACTCAGAGCTGAACACACTCTTGCAGAGCGCGCGCCAACTAGAAACGCAGATTTCAGAGGCACGGCAAATTATCGAGCGTGCTTCTGCGCTGATCGCACAGAATTTTGACGCCGAACTCTCGCAGGCGCGCAGCATGTTGGCAAACTTGCGCACACAAGCACAAGACCCACGCTATCGCGCCGTTGTTAGCGAGCTACTAGCGCGTCACATTGAGCGCATTGAGGCGAGTCTAGATCGCGGCGACGCACAGAGCGCTGAACGCTGGCTCTCGCTCGCTAAGGAAGAGCCGTTCCGCATTCTTGGTAGGCGCAGCGAGTTGCTACAGTTGGAAGAGGAGATTCGCAGATTGCGGCGCGGCAGTGCTTTGCGCACAGCGGTTGTTGGCGGCGCCGCTCTGATTGTCCTCGCTTTTGTCGCTTTTCTAACGCGCGGCGCTTGGTTGCCGCTCTTCACGCCGACTGATACGCCGACGCCGACGCTCACGCCGACTTTCACGCTCACACCAACAGACACATCAACGCCGACGCACACTTTCACGCCAACTTTCACGCTCACACCAAGCGACACGCCGACGCCGACGCTCACCTTCACGCCAACTTTCACACACACTTGGACGTGGACGCCGTCGCTGACTTTTACGCCGTCATTTACGCCAACAGCGTCGTTAACGCCGACGCACACCAACACGCCGACGCATACCTTTACGCCCACTGACACGCCAACAGTGACCAACACGCCGACCCATACTTTCACGCCGACCATCACGCTCACGCCAAGCCTGACCTTCACGCCGAGCATCACGCCGACGCCGCTTATCCGCTGCATCGTCATCACTACGCAGCAGGTGATCGTGCGCTCGCGTCCAACATTGGCAGGTACGCCAATCAACACGGCACCCATCAATCAGCAGATGAATGTGCTGGAAATTCGCTCTGTGGATGGCTTCGCGTGGTATCGTGTGGAGTACCAGATTGACGGCATACCTGTGACAGGCTGGGTGCAGGCGTCGCGTGTGCGTGAGTTCGGTCCGCCTTGCTCACAGTGAGACGGAGCATGTGCTGATGAGTGTGTCACAGCCTACGCGCGTAGCTTTAATCGGCGGCGGCAATATGGCGCGCGCGCATGTGCGCGTCATGTTGCGCTGTGCCACTGAGGTAGAAGTCGTGGCTGTAGCTGAGCCTGACTCAAGCGCTTACATGCGCCTTGCTGAACAGTTCCAAGACTTTGGTCAGCCTGCGCCACGCCGCTATCACAATCATGAGCAGCTCTTGGCGCGCCATGCCGACGAGCTAGACGTTGCGCTGATCAGCACGCCGCACGCTCAACATTTTGAGCAGGCATGTGCCTGCCTAGCCGCTCAGCTTGACGTGCTGCTGGAAAAACCTATGGTTGTCACAGCAGAAGAGGCGCGCGCTTTGATCGCAGAGCGCGACCGTAGCGGACGGCTGCTAGTGGTCGCTTTTCAGGGCAGTCTCTCGCCGCAAGTGCGTGAGGCGGCACGTCTGGTGCAGTCAGGCGAGCTAGGCGCTTTGCAAGGCGTTCAGGCGCATGTCTGGCAGCCTTGGGATGCTATGACACAGGGCACTTGGCGCCAAGAGCCTGAACTGAGCGGTGGCGGCTTCCTATTCGACACAGGCGCGCACATGCTGAACACAGTGGCAGACGTCGTGGGCGAAGATTTCAGTGAGGTTGCGGCATGGCTTGACCATTGCGGACGTGCTGTAGATATCCGTGGTACAGTCATGGCGCGGACGCGCTCAGGCGCCTTGGTCACAATGCATGGCAATGGAGACATAGCAATCCGCAGCACTGGTTCTGAGGTGCGCATTTGGTGCGAGCGCGGAATCATCATCACAGGGCAGTGGGGCGAGCGCTTACTCGTACAGCGCGAGGACGATGATGCGCCCAGAGCGGTCAACTTGCCGCCGACGCCAAGTGCTTGGGAGCAGTTTTTAGCCGTGCGGTCAGGCAAACTGCCCAATCCGTGTCCGCCTGAAGTTGGGCTGCGCATGGCGCGCCTGTGGGACGCTATTCGGCAATCGGCGGCACAAGGCGGCGCGCCTGTGCGTTTGTGACAACGTCGCTGCGCTATTCCACGCGGAAGCGTCCGCTCGCCATGAACTGACCATCAAGATATAGCTCAACAACGTAATCACCAACTTCGAAGGCGACGTTACTGCCTTCAGACGCTGCAATCTCAATCCGCGCACTACCTTGTATGCCATGTTCCCATGACTTGAATATGCGCAGTGATGACTCTTCAACGCCGTTGCGGAAAAACTTGATGACTAGATCGCTGCCGTCGCGCGCGCCGCTGAAAGTCATCTCTAGCCACACAGTTGCCGTATCAGCCGAGAAACTCTGACGTTCAACGCCTTCACTGTCCGTCACTTGCAGTGTCCCAAAGCGCGCCGTAGGCGCAGCAGCAGGCGGCGTGCCGTAATATTCAAGGCTGACGGCAAGGCTCTTGAGCCTGTGCGAGAGTGCCTCGATAGGAGCAGCCTGCTCAGGCGTCAGACGCATTGTCTCCAGCGGAAAGACCGTGTCATCCGAGTTGCCTTGTCGCAATGTGCGTACAACGCGGTCAAGCTGGATGCTTGCGTCATCCAATGCATTCCACAGGTAGCTAGGTGGTGCGCCGCCACTGGCACGGCTCTCAGCTGTTAAGCGAACAGCTAGAGCAGCTGCTTGGTCATAGGCTGCTTGTACCTGCTCAAAAGGCGCGCCGCTGACCAAGCGCACCAGACCAAGATCAAAATATGCCCAAATTTCGTTCGGATCGATCCGCGTTGCCTCTTCGTACAGGCGCAGCGCAGGCTCATACTGGTAGGTGCGCGCATACGCCCATGCCAGAGCACCTGCCAACTGTGCTGAACGGCTGCCGAGTTGACGTGCCTTTTCATAGTCAGGAATTGCCTGTTCAGGCTTGCCAGAGGCATCAGTAGCGATAGCGCGTTGGACGTACGCTTCTGTGTAGTCAGGCGCTGCAGCAATAGCACGTCCAAGGGCTTCCATTGCCTTCTCATACTCACCACGCACAGACCAACTAACGCCCTCGACAAAGGCTTCTATCGCATTTGGCACGCGACGCAGGTCGCGCACAGGCGTCAGCCATGTGCCAAGTGCCGCTGCTGAGGCTAACAGCGCAATGATCACGCCAAGAACGGCGAACAGACGCGCCATCAAGCGGCTAGTCAATGTGAGCGCCAAGCCGAGCAGAAAAAGCGAGACCGAGAGCAATGTTTGGTGAATAGCATAGGCACTGGTCTTGTTATCCCATGCCTCGCGCACGCGCAGCGCCGCCGTGAAAAGCTCATTCAGGCGCGCCAAGTCAATCAAGACACGCTCAGCTGTGTAGCGCGTCAAGTCGCTCGTTTGACTTGCTTGGTCGAAATATGGCGACTGCAATAGCGGCGAAAATGCGCGCATTCGCTCAGCGAGCGACCTGTAGCGCGCAGCGCTCTGCTGGTCGCCTGCTCGCTCAGCGTTGAGTGCAAGCTGATTGAAGAATTCCCATGCTGCGTAAGCACGATTGAAGTCAAAGCCGAGTTGCGCGTAGCTGCTCACGCCCGTGCCGATAACTTCAAGGCTGTAGCGCTGAAAGTCGCGGCTGGCTTGAGCGTCCATTTCAGTTGCATTGCTCTGCCAGAGCGCCACCACGCTGGTCATGGCAGCCACACAAGCGATCAGAACAGCGACAATCCGCTTGAATGCGTTGGACACAGCATATTCCTCACAAGGTCAGCTCAAAGTAAAGGAAAGCAATCGTGCCGCCGAGGAGCAGCAAGGCGCCAATGCTCAGCATTAGCCAACGCAGGCGCCTGCTGAGTGCCTCTGCTAATGTGAAAAAAATCAGGCTGACTGTCAATGGGATAACCGTGCCTTGCAACCAACTGACCTTCAAGCGCAGCCGATCTGCCTCAGCAAAGCTAGGTGCAGCGTTCAGGTTGCGTTGTTGCGCGCGATCAGCGTACAACGTTGACAGTTGCTTATCAATGTCGTAGCTGCCATCACGCTGCACAAAGCGGCGTGAGAAGCGCTGTTGTTGAATAGCGCTTGTGACCTTCGCCAAATCAAGTTGGGCTCGCAAAGCGGCTGCCTCAAGCGACAACTCAGGCAGGTCTTTTAGAGCATCTTGCAAGCTCATAGCTAACTCACGGTGTTGACGATAGGTGAGGTAGGCGCCGTAGCTCTCATAGGCAAGAATGGCGTTAGTAGCGCGCGTTTCTTCAGCAGCAAGCATAGCGCTCATGCCTGCAAAGTCAGCATCGCCAGAGGCATTGCCTGCTGCGAAGGCGCGCCAAGAGATGAAGGCAATGATCAAGCTGCTGAGCGCAATTAGCACAGCGACCAAAACTTCAAAGGCTTGGTCGGAGTTGTCAGACATCTTGAATGTCTCCTTGCATAACTGTCAATGCTTTTATACCGTCACTCGGCACAGCGTGCCACACGCGCTCGTATGATAGCGCCAGACGCGCTAAAGTTGTGCGCAGATCAGCATCAGGAAGTGGTTCCATGAGCGTCACAACTTACATTTTCAGCGCCGAAGGCTGCTCAGCCGTTGAGAACGAGATGATTCCTCAGCTGCTTGTCTCTGAACAAGTTTTTTGGGTGGACATGATCGTGCCGAGTCCTGAGAGTGTGCGCTTGCTCCGTGAAGTCTTCAATTTTCATCCACTTGCTGTTGAGGATGCTCTGCACCAAGAACAACGCTCAAAAGTTGAGGAGTATCATGAGCATTTGTTCGTAGTGATCAACTCAGTGTCGCTGGTGCAGGGCAAGCTAATTGCTCGTGAGCTGGACATCTTCGTCGGTCGCAATTTCTGTGTGACTGTCCACAAACATGAAGAGCCCGCCATTTATGAGGTTAGGCGGCGCCTGCAGAGTGGCGTACGCGCCTCGCGCGCTTCCTCAGGTCTCATCTTGCACACTGTGCTAGATGTGATCGTGGACTCTTATTTCCCAATCCTTGACCGTTTGACTGATCAAATCGAGGCAGCGGAGGACAGAGTCTTGCGGCGTTCTTCGGAAACCTTGTTAGCAGACCTGATGCATTTGAAGCAGACCGTGCGCGCCTTGCTGCGCTCAGCACAGCCAACGCAGACCGTTGTCAGTTTTATCTTGCATCACGACCGTATGTTCGCTGACCGTGACTCGCTGCACTACTATTTCCGTGATGTCAGCGACCACTTGCTGCGCGTTGTGGAAAGTTGCACGCACCTGCGTGAGACGCTGAGCAACACGCTTGAGCTGTATGTATCCGCTGCATCGAATCGGCTCAATCATGTGGTCAATCGCTTAGCGGTCATCACTGTTGCGATTGGCGTGATAAGCGTCTTCACAGGCTTCTACGGCATGAATTTTGAGCAGACTTTCCCGCCATTTGATGATCCTAGCGGCATCCCTAAGATTGTTCTGGTGATGTTAGCTGCTGAAATAATTGTCTTAGCGTTTTTCCGCTGGCGCAAGTGGCTATAAGTGATGCGGACGGCTTCAGAGAAACCGTCCGCAAAGTACCTAAGAGCTCATCAGCTGTGCGTAGAGCTGCTCAGTTTCTGGTTCGATCTCTACCTCATGCTTCTCCAGCACACTGCGCATGATGTTGTAGTGGCTGGCTGCCTCGCTGCGTCGCCCTAGATCGGCGAACAGGCTCATGACGCGCCGATGCAGGTCTTGGCGCAATGGATTCTCTTCTGCAGCGCGCTGGAAAAGTGCCAGTGCGTTTTCATAGCGCTCTTCTTGCAGACGCACCTCTGCCACGCCGCACAGCGCTTCAATGAAGCCTGCTTGGTAGTCTTGACGGCGCGCGACGATCCACGCTTCAGTGTGACCTTGTAAGTACGGACGCTGATACATCTCGATAGCGCGCTGATAAGCCTGCAAGCGTGCTTGCGCTGTCTCAGCAAGCCGTCCATGCATGAGTGCTGTGACGAAATCCACCATGTCGTAGTGTACGCGCAGCTTCGGATTGACATGATAGTAGCCGCCGTCGTGAACGAGGACATCCATGCCGAGCGACTCAAGTGCCTTGTGTAGGCGGCGCTTGGTCACATGAAAGACGTTGACAGCTTGGTCGCTGTTGAGGTCGGGCCAGAATGCTTGACAAATTTCTGAGCGCGTTACGAAAGGACGCTCCAACGCGAAGAAGAGCAGCAAGCGCGGCAAATGCCCTTCCCAGCCGCCGACCTCATCAGTTTTGGTCAGCACTAAGCCCGGTCCAAGTCCTTTGACGTACACTTGGACGTCTTCGTGAGATTGCATTCCGTAGAAGTCGCTCGTGATCAGCTCAGCGTCGCGCAGCATGATCGCCTTGCCACGCGCAATCATTGCCAGCCAAGGGAAGCGCGGCAAGTTGCGTCCGTTCAGCACTAGCTTGCAACGCTCTGGCATGTAGTCCACCAGACGCTCCAACAGCTGCTGCAGCTCATCATTAATGTCGGCGCGGTCGAACTCATCGAGCAGGATCATGAACGGCTCATCAGTGAGCAGGTTCAAATCCTCTGCCAGTGCTTCTAGCAAGGCGTCTAGATTCACAGGCTCTTCAAAGCCGACGTGATTGACGTTAGCGCCAAAGCTCGGCACGCGCTCTGCCACCTCGTGGATGAAGCCGCTTAGGAACGAACGGATATCAGTGTCTTCGCTGTTTAGTGCGTAGTAAAAGATGTTGCGGCGCTCATCCGAGAGCAGGTGGCTAAGCAAGACTGCCCGATAGCGGCTGCTGTGATGCAGCAAGATCACGCGCGCGTTCGCGCTGTAGTGATCGAAAGCCTGCGTAATGCCTTCTATGATTTGTGCCAGTCCCATAGGAAACGCTCCTGATTTTTAACGCTGCGAATAGTATAACACTTTTCAGCCACAAAGAGCAAGGTAAGGTTTTTGCGGAAATTTTCACGTCCGCCAGCAGACAGGCTTCATAAGGTAGATAGAACGGCTGAGGTGAGCGAAGTATGTCTTGCCAAGCTGCGTATGCGTCGAAAAAAAATGCCTTGCACAGCGCGCGTGTGCTCCACCAAGTTGCAAAAAAACAGCAGTGCGCAGCCGACTCTTGCCGTTTGCGCACCTGCTGTTTTGCTGAAAAGAGAGCAAAATGACGGATCACTTGTCGCGCCCAAGCGCAAAGCCGCTCATGAACTGCTTTTGCAGCAAGACGAAGACAATCACTGGTGGAATACTAGCAATGACTGCGCCAAGCATCAGCGGACCGTAAGTGAAGCCAGTATCTGTGCTGATAAGCGACTGCAAGCCGACCTGCACCACTTGCCGTGATGCATCTTGAATGACTAGCCGAGGCCAGAGGTACATATTCCAGACGTAGATGAATTGGATGACAGCCAATGCGCCAATGGTGTTCCAGCTGATCGGAATTAGCACGCGCCATAGGAACTGTAGCGGCGTAGCACCGTCTAGCTGCGCTGCCTCAGAGAGCTCAGCAGGAATGTTGGCAAAGTGCTGCCTGAAGAGGAATGTGCCAGTGGCACTGGCAATGAACGGAATGATCAGCGCTTGGTAGGTGCTTCCCCAGCCCAGATCAAGTACTACAAAGCGCAGCAAGGCGATGATCAGAATCTCAGTCGGCATCATCAGCGTGATCAGCACAAAGCCAAAGACTAGCCACTTGCCCGGAAACTTGAAGTAGACAAAGGCAAGCCCTGCCAGCAGTGAGAGCACAGTTTTGCCGAAAGTGACAGCCACTGCTGTGAAAACTGTGTTGTACATATACGTGCCGAGATTGCGCGCGCCCATTACCACATTGAAGTTGTCAGCAAGCGCGCTGCCGAAAGTAAAACGGTAGGCGAAAACATCAGCGTTAGTCTGCGTGCTGACGATGATCGCGTAGATCAGCGGAAAGCCGATGATCAAGCAGGCAATGGTGAGGAAAATATGCGCGCCGAGTCGCTTTGGCAACAGGCGCAGGCTTGGACGTGCTCTTGTCCGAGCGACTGGCAAGGCAATGTTCTCGAAGAAGGTCTCACTGCTCATAGGCTTATGCTCCGTAAGTTACACGGCGTGCTGTTGTGCGGAATTGCAGGTAGGTGATACCGATCACTAGCAAGAACAGAATGACTGACTGTGTCGCAGCATAGCTCACTCTGCCTTCCATGAAGCCGTCTTGATAGATGCGGTAGATGAGCGTCGTGGTCGCGCCAACCGGTCCACCAGAGGTCATCATGTCAATCGTGCCGAACAGATCGAAAAAGGCATAGGTGACGTTAGTGACAATCAAGAAGAAAGTGATCGGTGAGAGCATCGGCACTGTGATCAGCCAGAAACGTTGGAAAGTATTAGCGCCGTCAATTGCAGCTGCTTCGCGCAAGTCGTTCGGCACGTTTTGCAAGCCTGCGATGTAGAACAGGATGTTAAAGCCGAGCGACTTCCACACGCTTGCCAGTACGACAGCCACAACGGCTAGATTTGGATCGTTGAACCACTCAAGGCGAACGCCGAACAGATTGCCTGTGATGTGGTTGGCGATGCCAGCGATTGGATTAAAGATCAAGAAGAAAATCAAGCCTGCCACTGCTGGCGAGATAGCATACGACCAAACCAGTAGCGTCCGATAGACGCCAGCACCGCGAATTGGCTGATAGGCGACTGAGGCGATCAAGAGTGAGACGATCAAGCCGATGACGACGATAGCGGCTGTGATGATGAGCGTGATCAGCAGGCTGCGCAAATAGGCAGGATCGCCGAGCAGGTCGGTGAAGTTCTTCAGGCAGACAAATGGCGTGCGGCGTGCGCGCGGCTGCACGATCAGTGTTGAGAGGCGAAATGTGTCGAGGAACGGGTAGTACAGGAACAGCACCAACACGGTCAGCGTGGGCAAGAGCAGCAGCCAAGGCGTCAGCCAACCCTTAAAAGTACCCTGAATGGCACGCGGCACGCGGCGCTGGCTGGGACGCTCGATGAACCACCAGTGCAGCGGCAGAAGACAAGCTGCCATGCCTGCGCCGATCAGGAGCATGCCGAGAAAGACATCCTCAGGGCGGCGCGCCAGCTCAAAAGTGCAGAAGTTGAGTGGCAGCATAAATAGTAAGGCGCCGGCACCACCACCAAGTGCGCCGAGTCCGCCGCCGAGTGCAGCTGAGCGTCCAGCACGTCGAAAGAGAGCACCTAGCAAAGCTGCACCTAGCGCAGCAGCAATGCCAACGATTAGGATCGGGTCGAGGATCATGCCAGAGGATTCACTCCTTTGCCTATGGTCTTCTTTGAGATAGCTTACTGTGCAACGTCGAGCCTTTGCAAACAACAGAGGCGAGGAGCAAGTGCCTCGCCTCTGACTTAACAGGTGCTAGATGTGGCAGAGAAAGGCGCTGCTCACTGGTAGAGCGCGTTGTACTCCTTCAGCAGCTTATCCGCCTCAGCCTTAGCAGCCTTCATTGCCGCCACTGGATCGCCGCCCTGCAGCATCAGCTCTTCCATCACGCGCGTGACGATATTGCGGGTCTGCGGGAAGGTGCCGAGCAAGGCGCCGCGCGTGGCAGGCGTGACAGTCGTCTGGCGAATCTGCTCAACAGCGGTCAGGAAGTTCGGATTCTTCTGGAACCAGCCTTCCTTCTCCAGCAGCTCAACTGAGCTGTTGCGCAGAGGCAAGTAGCCCGTCACCTTGTGCCACTCGGCAATGTTCTCCGTGTTGGTGAACCACAGCAGGAAGGTCAGAGCGCCCTCTTCCACCTTCTCAGGCAAGCCGTCCACGAGCCACAGGCTGGCGCCGCCAATCAGGTTGCCTGTCCAGCCTTTCTCAGCATCGTAAGGCATGCGGCTGGTCAGGATATCAATGCCGTTCGCCTTGGCAGCGTTGGTGATGTTGGCAGTGTCAGCGCTTGAGGTGATAATGAAGGGCACCTTGCCGCTCTGGATCGCCTGCTCAGTGGCATTCCAGTCGCGCTGGCGACCGCTGTAGATGTAGTAGCCCTTCTGGTACATCTTCTGCCACCACGAGATAATGGCGATCATATCCTCGCTATCGAGGAAGACCTCAGTAGCGCGTGCGTCACGTCCATTGCCATTGTTGGCGTAGAGCGCGTTGCGCTGTGCCATCCACTGTTCGACGAACCAACCATGGTTGGGCCACGTCACGCAGCCATCCACGCCTAGCTTAGCCTTCATCTCCATGACCTTCGCACAGGCGGCTTCCAGCTCTTGCCACGTGGCAGGCGGCTTCTCCAAGCCCAGTTCCTTCATCATTGCCACGTTGGTGTAGAGCGTGGGCGAGGAGCTGTTCCAAGGCATCGAAGTGAACTTGCCGTCTAGCGTGTAGTAGTCCACAACAGGCTGAATGAAGTCGTCAAAGTTGACGGGCACGCCGTTCACCTCAGTGCGACCTTCCAGTGCATCGGCAATGCTCTTGAAGTAGCCGAAGTCGCGGGCGCGCTGCGTACCAACTTCAAACCATTGCACGATAGCAGGCGGATTCTTCTGCTGAATGGCGAGGTCGGTCGCCTGCTGAATTTCCTCGTAGTTGGCATAGCCATCAATGGTCACGTTGAACTGTGGGAACAGCTTGTTGAACTCAGCAGCGCGCTCGCGCGACCAGTCGAGGCGCACGTCCGTGAAAGCAATCCAGACCTTGACATCGGTCTTCTCTTGGGCAACTGCAGGCAAAGAAAAAGCGCCTACTAGCAGCGCCAATGCTACAACTGCAATTACGAGCTTGCGGATGTTCATGCGACTAAGTCTCCTCATCTTTCGGATTGAGAAAGCGACCTTGAACGTCGAATAAGATAACAGCCATTAGTTAAAGCTAATTGGCTTTTTGATTAAGAGTCCACCGAACCAAATTTAAGCGATTGTTAAAAGAGGCTCAGAGCGCCTAGATTAGATCGCGCACCGATTTTTTGGTATGATAGGGCAAGCGTAGCCGAAGCGTAAGTTTGTGTGCCTGATGGGAAGGCGCCGTGACACTGATCGATCAACGTATCCTGATCGCTGCTGCTGCTGAGACAGTCTGGCAGTATCTGACGCGCTCTGAATATGTGACGCGCTGGAATCTGGGCTGCAAGCAGCTCTCAGTTCTGACAACGCGCACACAAGGCATAGGTGTACGCCGTCGCTGCACAGATGGGCGTGGTAAGAGCACGGTCGAGGAAATCACGGCGTGGATTGAGAACATCGGCTATGAGTACAAAGTGGTAGATGGTCCGTACCGTACCTTTCGCGGACGCTTTCGCTTGCAGCCTGCGCCTGAGGGCACGATTGTCAACTGGGTAGTTGAGTACCGTCGGCGTGGCGTGTTCAGCGGACTGCGCGAGTTGCTAGGCAGACGTCGCCGCATGGTGCGCATGATGGAAGAGAGCCTGCGCAATTTGCGCAAGCTAGTCGAGCGCAGCGGCGCACAACTTGACCCTGTGCGCGCGGCGCGCGTTGCCATGCAGCCAGCGCCTGATGTCGCTGCACGTGCTGCACGCGGCGCAGAGGCTGTGCGCGCACAAGCAGCGCGTCGCGCTGCTAACACACCAATTGTTATTGGTGAGGACGATTTGCCTGAGTCCGCAGCGCCAACTGTCATCCATCAACCAATTGCTGAGCCGTCGTTCGTTACCAAACTGAGCGCTGTAGAGCATCCGCCTGTTAGCGCTGACTCAGTTGCTGACACAAAGCCGCGCAAGCCGAAAGGTCTGGCTGAGGTGCTGCAAGCAAAGTCTGGTACGCCGTCAACGCGCTCTGATGAGCCAATCTGGGACTCTTCTGCGCGCACAGTGCCTGTTTCACTGGTGGCGCCACCGTTGCCGCCTGCTGAGCCGACACAAGCCCTTGAGTCCACGCCGCCTAAGCCGCTGCCGCCGCGCACTTTGCCCGAAGTGCCGCCTACACCTGCTGAAGGCACACCACTACCCAAGCTGCCTACCTCTGCTCAACCCAAGCCAACTACGCTCTATGACACAGGCGAGGTGAGCATCTGGGAAGTCTTCGGCATCCCGCGTCCCAGCGAAAAGACGCGCACTGATCTGCATCAGATTGTGGCAAGTTTGGTGCCGAGTGCTGAACCGTCTAGCAAGCCGCTCAGCATACCTGAGCCAGCCGTCTTGCCTGCCGATCCACTGTATTCAGCGGCGTCTAGACGCCACTCTCTGTTACGGCGCAAAAGACAGGTGTGTGTTCGTCCGTTGTTCGAAAAATCCTCAGCAGGACGCGCGCGCTTCGCGCAGCGCAGTCGCCTGCGCGTCCGCTCATTAGCGCTGCACTAGTCTGAGCGCCATGCTTATCCCTCGCCGCACCAGATCGCGCTCTAGCCACCATAATGTGGCTACATAGGCAGTCATGCCCAAGATCACTGCTGCGATCATTACAAGCAAACCGACGCCTGCTTCAATCAAAGGCAGCATGATGTTCAGTGCGCTCCAGACAACGCTGCTCATCAGCGCACTGCCAATTAGCGACGGCATAAACTGTCGTAGCGCACTGAGAAAAGCAATTTTCAAAATGTGTGAAGCGATCAGCAGCCGCAAAGTGCTCACCACAATCGCCACGCACAGGTGTCCGACTGCCACAGCTAAGGCGCTCTGCTGTGCGAGGATGAATAGCGTCGGCGCGAGGATTAAAAACTCGACTAGGGTCGTCTTCCACAGAATGTCAGGGCGACCGATTGCTTTGTAAACGTCGCCGATGTTCCACG
>JANWYI010000004.1:90569-96277 GCA_025055255.1 Anaerolineae bacterium
CCAAGCACGCCTTGCCGCAGCTGACCGTGATCGTCTTGTAACATCGCATAAGCAGGAAACAGCACCTGCGCAATCACAATTGAGAAGTTGATGATCAAAATCTCTGGCATTCGGTAGGCGACCGTGTAAATGCCAAGCGCCGCGTCGCCCAGAAAACGTCCAATGAACACATAGTCAATGTTGGCTTGCAGCGCTGAAAGAAAACTGTCAATGCTCGCTTTGTAACCATAGTTGAACAATTGGCGTGCAATCGGTAACTTGAAGCGCAACTTCGGTCGCCACGGCAGCACACGCCATGCCAAGATAGTGAAAGTCAGGCGACCTGCCAACTGACCCAGCACCAATGCCCAGACGCCTGAGCCCATCAGCGCTAACTCAACGGCTACCACGCTCTTAAGCAGACTCTCGCCCAGACTCGGCACAAAGCGCAGTCCGAATCTCATCTCGCGCTTGATCAGCGCGTCATGTATGCCGCCAAAGCTGCTGATGACAAAGCTGAAGCTGAGGATCGGCAAGATGATCACGATCAGCGGCTCTCTGAAAAAGCTCGCCACGAGCGGCGCGATTAGGCAAGCCAGCAACCACATTGTGCCGTTACTAGCAAGGTTTATCCAAAAAGCAGTGTGCGCTGCGTCTTCGATGTTCTCGCGCCGCTGGATCAGCGCCAACTCTAAGCCGAGATCGCGCACAGCGTCCAGAAAACTCATGACTGTCAGCGCAAAGCCGACAATGCCGAACTCAGCCGTTGTGAGCAGGCGTGCAAGGATAATCGTCGTGGCAAGATTAGCAGCCTTGCTCAAAATGTAGCTCAGGTACGTCCAAGCAGTGCTCGTGACAGCCTTCTGAGCTACGTGCTGGACGCGCACGTTAGGCTCAACGAAGTCGCTCATCAGGATTTCCTTTGGTATGCGTGTAGTTCAACTTGTGCGCTTCTGCCACGTCACACTTTGACGGTTGCGCAGCCAGCGCCACATGCCAACTAGTGCTGCGAGGTTCGAGCTTACGAAAAAGTACGGCACGCTCAGGAATTTGTTGCTACGTCCGTTGCGCTCAGCCAAGTAGCCGGCGTAGGCAAGCATGTAGAAGACATCTTGGGCAAAAAAGACCAGCAGCCAGAACCAGAAGGCACGGTCAAAGCTGAATGCCGTGAGAATCATCAACATGAAGGAGCTGACCAGAGCAGTCAGCATGAAAATTGGCGTCAAAGGACGCAGCAACTTATGAGAGATCAAGCGGAAAGTCAGGTCAAGCGTCGGCGCTTTGAGATAGCCTGCGGAAAAGAGCGCCTGAAAGCGACCGGCGTTAATGCGCGCACGGCGCTTGAATTCATCGCTCATAGTTGCGCTTGCCATGTCATAGCTGATGGCGTGTGGCTCATAGACGACGCGGTAGCCTTGCCGCATCACTTCCATAGCGATGCTGAACTCGTCGTTGATGGTATGTCGGCGCAAGGGACGATACAAGTTGCGCCGCACAGCGAACATGTTGCCATGCACAGCGACTGTACTGCCTGTCAGGCTTTCCCAACGGCGTAACGCTGACTCATACTGCCAATACAAGCCTGCAGGCTTAGCAACGGCATTTTGTGCGTCCCAGACACGCAAAGCGCCAACTACGACACCGACGCTCGGATCAGCGAAGTTGCGCGCTAGCAAGCGCAGTGCGTTTGTCTCATAGATCGGCGAGGCATCGCTCAGCACGACCAACTCGCCTGTGGCAGCCTCAAAGCCACGGTTCACAGCCGCCATCTTGCCGCTGCGCTCAGGCTGACGGATCAACGTCACGCCACGCTCCTCAAACTCGCGGACGATCTCAGTCGTGCCGTCTGCGCTGCCGTCATCCACTACGATGATCTGCAGCTTGCCAGCAGGATAGTCGAGGCTGAGCGCGTTCTCCAGCTTTTCACGGATGACATCTGCCTCGTTATACGCAGGGATCAGCAAGGTGATGCTTGGCAAGTAGCTTTCATCTTGCTGAATCGGACGTGCGCGCACTTTGGCGCGCACTGCCATCAGCAGCGGATAGCCGAAATACGTCCAGAAAAGCGCAATCGCGCTCAGCCAGAACAGGAGTGACAGAAGTGCAGTCATGCCAAATTCCCAAACGCTCTCAGCGCGCACCACGCCGCTTCAGCACTTGTGAGACTGTGCGAATCAGGATTTTCACATCCAGTGTAAAGCTCATTTTCTCGATGTACAACACATCCCACTGTACCCAGCTGCTGAAGTCAGTGTCGCCACGTCCATAGACTTGCCACAGCCCTGTGATGCCAGGTCGCACGCTCAAGCGCTCTGTCTGCAAGAGCGTGTAGCTACCCAAATCCCAGCTTGTCGGGCGTGGACCAACCAAGCTCATGTCGCCTTTGATCACATTGAAGAGCTGAGGCAGTTCATCGAGACTGGTCTTGCGCAGGAAGCGTCCAATGCGCGTCACACGCGGATCGCGTTCTAGCTTGAGCGGCTCAGCGAGTTTGCCTTTAGCGTCTAGCTTTGCTAAGCCTCTTGCCGCTAGCTCTTTGAGCAGCTCTTCAGCGTTTGGCACCATTGTGCGGAATTTGTACATCTTGAAGCGCTTGCCGCCGCGTCCTGTGCGCTCTTGTGTGAAGAAAATCGGCTTGCCGCTATCGAGGTAGACTAGGAGCGCGACAATCACCATGAGAGGCAGCCATAGTGGCGCTGTGCCAAGCACAAGGCTAAGGTCGAAGGCGCGCTTGAAAGCGCGATAGAAGGCACGTGCGCTGGCACTTTGATACGGCAGCAGGTTGACCCAGAAATCAGGATCGCTGGGTCGCTCTGAGCCGATGCGCCGCTTGCCTACTTCAGGTACAGGCAATATGTCGTACAAGTTGCGGTAGGCATCGAGCAACTTACGAATTGGATTGCCATTGACAGGAACAGGCAGTGCAGCCACAGCAGCGCCTGAACTGGCAGGCGCACTACCTGCTTCACTGCGTTGATTAGCCGTCACAGACACATTAGGCTGCACTGAAGCAGGTCTGACGGGCGTCGGCTCAGAAGTTCCCTCAGTAACATCTACATCCAGCTTTGGCAACAGTCCTGTTGAGCGTTTAACTGGCGCAGCGGTTGTCGTTTCTTCTTCTGTAGCGATGATGCTGGCGCTACGAATAGCTGCCTCAACTAGGTCGCTGTAGATCAAGCCATTCTCTGGAAAAGCAACGACGCCCATTGGCAATTTCAGGTCAAGGCGCAAGCGGATCAGCTTATCTAGCTCTTGGGCAGTCCTCAGCGCGTCTTGATAGGTCGTCTCAGGCAAGCAGATGAAGAAATTTTCGCCATGCCGCGTCACGATGTCCGTTTTATAAAGCGTTGCCTCAACGATTTGCGCGACGCGCGTCTGTGCATAGTGTCTCTGAAAGACGCTTTCCAGCGTCGTGCGATGTGAGCTGAGCAGTTTCTCGATCATGCTCATATCTATCAAGATGAAGGCTACAGGACGGTCAAAGCGACGCGCGCGAAACAGTTCGCTGTTGATTGCTTCCTCACCTTCTGCTTGCGGCAAGATGCGCAGCTGACTTGGGCGCAGCACAATGTTTTCAACGGCTTTCTCGAAGCTGGTGACTGCTAGTGAGACAGCGCGGACGAGGATCAGCGAGATGAAGAGGACAATCACCTCAGCAACTACAAGATAGACAGCTCGACGTGGATCCGTTGCGGCTACGCCTTTGAATGGCACAAAGGTCAGGCGCAAGAAGATGTACAACATCAACGCAGCGCTGAACATGAACTCTATGCGGACGCGCGCCAAGTCAGGCATGAGTAGGATAGCCGTCGCCATGATCGTCGAGACGACGAAGACGAGCGACGACAAGTCGAGTGGGAAGTCGGGCGTTCCGATTAGCACATCAGGACGCGCCAGATTAAACATCAAGAAGAGCCACAACGTCAGTAAAATGAGCAGCAGGCGGAACTTTGCCATTGATGATCGATCTCCCACTCAGCAGATGCTCTCATTGCGCTTGTAAGGTAATCCACTCACCATGTAGGACTTAAGCTATTAGGCAAGCACACAAAAGCAGCTTTTCAGGTTGGAAAAAGCTGCAGCCCGTACACTATGTTGCTGCTACTATACCACGACTCAACCAACGGAAAGCAAAAATTTATAAAAAATTCAGAGCATGCCTGAGGTCAGGCGTCACATGGTTGATGAACAGCGTCGCTTTGCTCTGAGATAGGCTTGAGGCTCGCGGATACTTAAAACGCCGCTGCATGCTTGCACTAGCACGCGAGGACAGGCAGAATATGAGGCATGAGCTACGAACTCTATCGCTCTGATTGGCGGATTGTCGGGCATGAGTGGGCAGTTCGGCACGTCACTCACGCCCTTAATGCAGGTCGGCTACGCCATGCGTACTTGCTAAGTGGCATAGCACGGATCGGCAAGACGACCTTCGCTCGCGCCTTTGCACAAGCCGTCAACTGTTTGAGTGAAGTAGCACGTCCATGCGGCGTGTGCCGCGCTTGCAAGTTGACCGCGCAAGGTAACTACGCTGACTTCACTTTGATTGAATCGCAAGGCAACGCACTAAAAATTGAGCAAATTCGAGAGATGACGCGCACTCTAGCGCTGCGTCCTGTGGAAGGACGTTATCGTGTCCTAGTTCTGCGCCGCTTTCACGAGGCGAGTTTGCAGGCAATGGACGCTTTGCTCAAAACGCTTGAAGAGCCACCACCTCATGTCTTATTGCTGCTGACAGCGGATACCACTGAAACACTCTTGCCGACGATCAAGTCGCGTTGCCAAATGCTGAATTTGCGCCCACTGCCTGTGCCAACTATCCGAGAGGCGCTTATCACTCAGTACAGAGTGGAGCCTGAGCGCGCTGCGTTGATCGCACAGCTCAGCGGCGGACGCATGGGCTGGGCGATAGAAGTCTCAAGAGATGACACTTTGCTAAAACAGCGCGCTGAGTGGCTCGATTGGCTGGAACAGACCTTGGGCGAAAGCCGTGCGCTGCGCTTTGAGCGCGCACGTCAACTAAGTGAAGATCGGGCAAACCTGCCGACGCTTTTGGCGCTCTGGCAGAGCTACTGGCGCGACGCACTTCTGCTGGCGCACCACACAGCCGTAGCCACTATCACCAATCGTGATCGGCGTCACACTCTTGAGCAAATTGCGCGCTCTGCTAGAACGGACGACATCTATCAAGCACTCTTAGCAGTGCGCCGCACGTTGCGCTACTTACAAGCGAATGTCAACACACGTCTTGCACTCGACGCGCTCATGCTAGAGCTGCCACGCTTGCACATCAGTGTGTCCTGAGACGCTACCACAGCTTATTCCAAGTCACAGCGCGTACAGCAGCCTGAGCAGCCTGCGCGCGCGCGGCTTGTGTGCCTGTGCTGAATACGGTAGCCAACTGAAAAGCACTGCTGCTTGCTTGATGGTGAGCTGAGTCAGCGTGGCGAAAAGCTACTGCTGCTTCGTCCAGCTGATCGGCAAATTTGTTCAACATAGTAGCGTACTGGGCAAGACTCGCCCGTACCGCCTGGAAGCGCAGTCGCAGTGCTTCAGCGCGCTGTCCGCTGAATTGCTCTGTAGCAAGGCGCGCCATCTCGGCTTCTAAGGACTGAATAGCATCTTGCAAGCAGCCGCTGTGCGCGCGTAGTGCCACTGCGATAGTTTGCAAGTTCTCGAGATTGACGGCAATGTGCGCCATAGTCAAGTGTTTCCTGCCTGTGAGGTCTTTT
>JANWYI010000004.1:96377-123497 GCA_025055255.1 Anaerolineae bacterium
TGCTTGATGCAATGTTGCGAAGTGAGGTCAAAAACGTCAAGGCAATTAACAGGATTTTCCTACTCTTGGTATAGCTCAGAGTCAAATGCGGCGCGCAAGCAGCTTGTAGCTCAAGCCTTGCAACAAGCGCAGTCGCACAGCCAGATGGTCTAGCGGCAATAGTAGGTGTCCAACAGCGATTGCTAACGACTCTGGCATAGCTAGATTGGCAATGACATATCCTGTGAAAGCATTGTAGACGCGAAACTGCTCAACATGAAATAGCTCTCGGAGAATTTCCAGCGGCATTTGATGCCTGCCATAGCCCTCGAACGGGCTCAATCCGCGCGCCTCGATGCTCGCCTTCATGCGCTCAACGACTCGCTGCCGAAAGCGCAGCAAATGGCGCACTTTATCACGATAGCGCACTTTAGTCGGCAAGAGGAAGAGCAAAGCGCCCGCGAGCAGCGCGTTTGCCGTTGGCGTGTCGAGCGGATCGATCACGAAAAGTAAGCCATTTGGTTTCAGTGCTGCACGGACACGCTCTAGCACAGCGCGCACTTCCGCCAAGTGATGCAGCACGCCTACTGCCACGACCAGATCATAATGATTTTGCGGCAACGGCTCATAGTTAATGTCAGCAAGCCGATAGCGAACGCTACCGCGTGGCGCATGCTCAGCAGCGTAGGTCTGCGCTAACTTGAGCGCCTCAGCTGCCACATCTATACCGTCTACGTGCGCACCGCGCCGCGCCATCTCTAGCGAGAGCCAGCCTGACCAGCAGCCGATTTCCAAGACTTGCCACTCAGGCTGCACCAGTCTCAAGAGCTGCTTGATATGCCTTCCATCTACCACGGCGTAGTGACGCGTGCGCCTCATGTCTGCCCAGTCAGGGCGCCACTTAGCTGCCAGATCGCGCGCCGCTGCGCTCCAGACCGCAGCCTCAGCTGCGATTAGCGCTTGGTAGTCCTGCTCAGATGAATGTACGCTCACTTGCCCAGTGCCTTGATGACTGTGTCAAGGTCTTTATCGCCGCGTCCGCTAACGTTGACCAGAATCGTTGCTGTCTTGGGCAAAGTTGGCGCGAGGCGAATTGCCTCATAGACAGCGTGCGCTGACTCTAGAGCTGGAATGATGCCTTCATATCGGCACAGCATCTGCAGACCTTCCAGTGCTTGCTCATCTGTGGCAAAGGTATACTCAGCACGACCGATCTCGCGCAAATAGCTGTGCTCAGGTCCGACACTGGCATAGTCTAAGCCTGCGCTAATGCTGTGTGTCTCGGCAATTTGCCCGTCTTCATTCTGCAGCACATAGGAGCGCGTGCCGTGCAACACGCCGAGCCTACCCAGCTTCGGATCAGCGAAACGCGCTGCATGCTTGCCGCTAGCGACACCTACGCCGCCCGCCTCAACGCCGATCAAGCGAACCTGTGGATTGTCACGGAAGGCGTGGAAAATGCCAATTGCGTTGCTTCCGCCGCCGACACACGCCACAACCGCATCGGGCAGCTTGCCGACTTGCTCCAACATTTGCTGGCGCGCCTCATAACCGATGACCGACTGGAAGTCACGCACCATGAGCGGATATGGATGCGGACCGAGCGCTGAGCCGAGCAAGTAATACGTATTGCGCACATTGGTAACCCAGTCGCGGATTGCCTCGTTAATCGCATCTTTGAGTGTGCGGCTACCTGAGTCCACAGCGCGCACTTCGGCGCCCAGCAAGCGCATTCGGAAGACGTTCGGCTGCTGACGCGCCATGTCCACGCTGCCCATGTAAACAATCGCCTCTAAGCCGAGCAGCGCGCAAACTGTAGCTGTTGCCACGCCGTGTTGACCGGCACCTGTCTCGGCGATAATGCGTCGCTTGCCCATGCGCTTGGCGAGCAGCGCCTGACCGAGCGCGTTGTTGATTTTGTGTGCGCCGCTATGCGCCAAATCTTCGCGTTTCAGGTAAATTTGCGCGCCGCTGAGATGTTCGCTCAGACGGCGTGCATAGCTCAACGGCGTCGGACGACCGACATAAGTGCGTGCCAGCTCTGCTAATTCAGCACGGAAATCAGCGTCATCACGCAGCGCGTAATAAGCAGCTGTCAACTCATCAAGAGCAGGGATGAGCGTCTCTGGCACGAAACGCCCGCCATATTTGCCGAAGTAGCCGCGCGGCGTCGGATCGTGTGGATGTACCAATACGGTCTGAGTCTCTGGTAAGGTCACAGCCAAAAATCCTTGACTACAGTGATAAGTAATGCGAGTATAGCGCTTTGTCGTCTGAAGACCAACTCGCTAGTCTCGCTTCTCAACGATAAAAGTCGGCGTGATAGAACCGCCACCTGCTGTCACGTTCAAAAGTGACGCCGCTGAAAGGCGCGTCAAGCCACCACTGACTGTTTTGCCGTGATAGATGTACGGATCAGCGTCCACCAGACGGCGCACAACCTGCAGCTTGCCGTCCATTACCGTTGGATAGTCCTCAAAAGCAGCCTCAACACGCTCTTGCACAACGTATGGCTGAGTTAGAGCTTGCTGCAAGGTCGCTGACCATGTCTCGTCACTGACTTCCCAGCCAATGGTGACGCCTTTGCCGCCGTATTCGTCGTTTGGCTTCAGCACAAGGAACGACTTGTTCTCGGCAATGAATGGCACAAGGTCAACAGACTGACCGTGAAAAGTCGTGCGCCGTTCGCTGACTCGACGCGTCCAAGGGATATGCGCTTCAATAGCGGCACGTTCCTCAGCCGTGAACAAGTGCGCGTTCTGTTCATCGCTCAACAGAGCAAAGCTCGCCTTTTTCGCCATCAGCTTGGCACTGAAAGCGTTGCACATGCACACAGCGCGTGCTTTGAGCGCCTGCACGATTGGGTTCTCCATGCCCATGCGTCCGATCAGCTCGCTGGCGAGCACACGCTTGTAGACCAAGTCCACACGGAAGTCACCAACATACAGCGCGCCGTTGCGGAATTCCATTGCGCGCGGATCGCACAGAATCGCCTCATAGCCTGCTTTTGCCATGTAGTCGCGGATGATGTGATGCTCATTCAGCGTCTGTACGTCTTGCCAGTCAGCAATCGCAATCTGCGGACGCTCAGGATGATCCTTGCCTGACCATTGGCGGTAGGCGTCCAGCAACGTGGCTATCAAGCTGCGCACCAGTGTGAAGCTGCGCACAGCGTAACGCTGCTGGAAGCGCTCCATAACCTCAAGGCTGAGGAACGCTTCGGTCATCTCGTCCACGTAGCCCATGCCAGCAGGCGTCTCAGCGTTGTACTCAACGAATTTCAGACGCGCAGCATCAGGATCGTAGAATGAATCAAGGCGAGAGGTGTTCCACGGCGCCTCGTAACCGATGTCAAGGCTGAAGAGCGCCTCTTCATATGGCTCTAGTGCTAACTGAGCGCGCAGCTCAGCGTCCTGCAGGCAGGCGTAGTGAGCTTTGGCGAAGGCGCGCAGCAGAATTTCAGTCTCACGCTTCAAAAATTCCCACTGTTCAGGCTTGTAAAAGTGTGGGCGCAGCACGTTGCACACAGCGCGCTCACCGAAGAACAAGCGCCGTGCGCGCATTTGCTCAGTCAGCGCCGCCTGTGCCTCAACAGCTGTCTGGTCGTCCAACAGGTCGTTGTAGAAAGCGATGGCGTCGCGCAACATGGTTAGACGTTCCGCGTCACTTTGGCATGAGCGCGCCACACATAGCGATCAGCCGTCATTGCCTCGCCTTTGGCGAAGGCAATGCACATATCCGCCATGTTCTGGACGCACCAACGGAAGTTCACTTCGCCGAGCGAGTAAATGTCCATGTCAGGCGCCGGATTCATGAAGTCAATGGCGTATGGCACGCCGTCTTTGATGGCGAACTCGCAAGTGTTCATGTCGTAGCCGAGCGCACGGCACAGCTTGAGCGAATCTTCCATCAAGCGCGTATAAATTTCGGTTGAGAAGCCGTGTTCAGGCGCGTAATAGCGCGTGCGCGGATCGTAACGCATGACGTGGACGCGCTCCTGACCGAGAACCATGCAACGCGCGTATTCGTCCCACTGAATGAACTCTTGGACGACCATAGTCAGCGTGCCTGTCTGATTGTAGCGCGCTAGGAGCTCTTCCTTGCTATGGACAACGTAGACGTCTTTCCAGCCGCCGCCATGTGCATCCTTCAAGACGCATGGCATGCCTACGTAGCTGATGATCCAGTCCCAGTCAAGCGGGTAAATCAAGTTGCGCAGGCTCTCGTTATGCACGATGCCCGGCACGTAGTCCTTGTTAGGCAGAACAAGCGTCTTCGGTGAGGCGACGCCGAGCCGCACAGCCAGCGAAGCGCCAAAAAATTTGTCGTCCGCTGACCACATGAACGGATCGTTGACCACTTTCACGCCTTGTAAGACAGCGTTTTTAAGATAGGTGCGATAGTACGGCACCTCGTGGGAAATTCGGTCTACAATCACGCGGTAAGGCACAGGCTCGTTCATGCGCGTGCCGCCAAGTTTTACAAACTCAGCGACCACGCCTGCATTACGCCTGTGTATCTCTTCAATCAGCGCCGGCGGCATAGACCACTCGCGCCCAACGATCAGCCCAACTTTCAGCGGCTCTGTCATAGCCAAAGGTTCTCCTAAGGAGCGCAGTTCTATAAAACGCGCTTATGATTATAGCACGTCCTTAAAAAGCTATGTGACATGAGCAAAGCGCACAAAAATCAGGCGGCGAGCGACTCGATTAGCTGTGTCTGTAGACGGATGAAGGCTTCATCGCTCTCGCGGCGCGGACGCGGCAGGTGAATCGGTACGTCAGCGATTAAGCGACCTGGTCGCGCGCTCAGCACCAGCACACGGTCTGAGAGCAACGCTGCCTCGCGCACGTCATGCGTCACAAACAGGACAGTCGGCTTCAGCTGCAGCCAGACCGTCAGCAGCCAATTCTGCATCTCGCGGCGCGTCAGCGCGTCCAATGCACCAAACGGCTCGTCCAATAGCAGCAGTGGACGATCCATCAAAAAAGTGCGCAGAAGTGCGGCGCGCTGGCGCATGCCGCCTGAAAGTTGACGTGGGTAGGCATCGGCAAAGCCTTCCAAGCCAAAAAGCGGCAAAAGTGAGCGCGCACGCTCTCGCGCCTGATTGAGCGGCAAGCCGCGAATTTCTGCGCCGAGTGTCACGTTTTGCAGCACTGTCCGCCATGGCATGAGTAGGTCGCGCTGCGGCATGTAGCCGACGTGCCCAGTCTGACCGTTGATCAAGACGCCATTCAGCCGAATTTCGCCTGAGTCAGGCAGGAGCAGACCGGCGATCAAGTTGCAGAGCGTACTTTTGCCGCTGCCGCTCTGTCCAATCAAGCTGACGAATTCGCCCTGTGCTACACTGAAGCTGACATCGGCAAGTGCTTGCACAGGACGTTCGCCGTTAAACGTCTTGGAGATGTGCTGAAGGCTCAGGTACATCGTTTGGAACAGGTAACTTGCTCAGCAATTTAGCAACTACATCAGCGGCGCTGTAATGTGTGGCGCCTTCGGGCAAGAACTGTGTGATGTTGACTAGGTCGTCACCTGAGGTGACAATCGCAGGCTCGTGTGAGCCATCGCGGCGATGTTGTATGTAACCTGTGGTTGAGCCAAGCGCATTGCACAGGCAGACGCGCCCAACAGTATCTTCGATGTCGCCGCCTTTGCTCACATAATGATCTACAGGCTCGGCAGGACAACGAAAGCCGATCTCACCATCTTGCTCATACAAGTGGCGCAAATAACCGAGGTCGCAGATACGCCTGCGCGCTTCATACAGGCTCTGCTCTGAGAGCGTGCCTTCCAGCTGTACTACCTTGAACGGAAAGCCTGTTGGCGAGACAACAGGGCTAGTCAGCACCTCGATGTTGCCTTCAATGACCTTCTGGATGATGCGCTGCTTGATCTCAGCCGCCATGCCTGACTCATCGCAATAGGCGAAGGCTGTGCCGACTTGAATACCTGCAGCGCCGTGCGCCAATGCCTCGACAAGTTTCTCAGGGCTGCCGTAGCCGCCGCCGATCCAGAACGGCAAGCCGAGCGCCGCCAATTTTTTCAGGTCTACAGCGTCTTTTTCAGTATAGATCGGCTCGCCTTTGTCGTTCAGCTGCATCTGACCGCGCGGCGGTGCGTTGTGCCCACCTGCAACGGGCAATTCCAACACAAAGCCGTCAATGCGTCCGCTGCTGCGCTTGAGCAACGCCTGTGCCAGCACAAGGGATGAGATGATCGGCAAAAATTTCGGTCGTTTCAGCGTCCCAGAGACCTCAGGGAAGAGCGCGCGCGGATTGAAGTGCAGGTAATGCTCGCTAGTTGCGTTCAGCACGTCAAGACGGTACTGCGTCGGCTCATGCTGTGCTAATTTATCGAGAATGCCAGCAATCTGTAGTGGAATGCCAGCGCCCATCAGCACATAGTCCACGCCTGCCAGCATTGCGCCATAGAGCGACGCCATAGTCGGCATTTGGACTTTTTCCAGCAGATTAATGCCGATAGGATTGCTGTGACCTTCTTTAGCGAGGTAGACCTCGACAAAGTTAGCGACAACGGTCAGCTCTTCTATCTCACGGCTTGGCGTCATCGTCCACATCGGCGGACGGCGGTACGGCTGACCGCGCGGAATGCCGCCTTCCACAAAGTAGCGCGCCAAGACGCGCTGTGCCGCCTCTTGAAACGGAAAAGCTGCTAGAGCGCGACGCATGTCGCCGCTCGGATCGCCCTCTTGCAAGCGCGCTGTCAGCACAATGGCAATGCCTGTGCCAGAGACCACACCTAACTGCCCTTGCAGCGCGACTGAGCGCGCCAACTTCCAGTCTGAGATGGCGACGCCCATGCCGCCTTGAATAATTTTTGGAAGAGTCATTCGAATGCCTTGCCTTTCATGCTACAGCGCGTTTGAAGAGCGCCTGAGAAGCGTTCCTGCAGTATTTCTGCTAGGCTAAACACGCCACCTGTGACCACGTTACGGTATGTGACGGAAAATGTGTACAGTTTCACAAATCTCTCAGCTCTGCAATGTGCCGTTTGCCTGCATGACCTGATTAAGCGTCTTGTAGACGAGCTTCGCCGCTGCAAAAGCTGAGGCATGTGCGCCGCATGTCGGCGCTAGCTCAACGCAATCAAGGGCAATGACTTTGCCGCTGTGACAAATCGCCTTGATGAGCGCCAAACAGTCGTACCAACTGAGCCCGCCCGGCTCAGGCGTGCCTGTGGCGCTGATCACAGACGGATCGAGTCCGTCTACGTCAATGGTCAAGTAGACAGCGCGTCCGTTGATGAGCGCGCGCAGCTGGTCAAGGTAGCGCCGCTCAGGATCAGCGTGCATTTCCTCAGCTGTGATGAGCCTTACGCGATCTGTGCCGCGTGCAAAGTCAACTTCCTCTTGGCAGAGCGAGCGAATGCCGAGTCCGACTACAGGCGCGTAGTCCAAGCAGCGGCGCATGGCGCAAGCGTGCGAGTGCGGCGTGCCATCGAAAGTGTCGCGTAGGTCGGCATGCGCGTCAATCTGGACAATGACTAGGTCAGGATAGTGCGGCGCAAGCGCGCGCACCACAGCAGGCGTGATCGCGTGTTCGCCGCCGAGCGTCACGAGAACTTTCTCTCTGATCGGAAGTGCGCTGACAGCACCAGTGATATCTTCCATTGCTGCAGCAGGTGACTGGAGCGTTGGATGCAGGATCGGCAAGGTGTGGACGCCGTACTGTAGCGCCGCTTCACAGCCGACGGCTGAATCGTACAGCTCAACCTGCGCCGACGCCTCAAGGATTGCCAGTGCGCCATGCTTTGCGCCGCTCACGTAGCTAGTTGTCATCTCATAGGCAATAGGCAGCACCCAGACAGCGGCGCTCGGTGCGCTGTGTGCATCATCTAAGCCAAGAAAGCGTGCCGCAGGGCGATAGTCAGGCATAGCAGTTCTCTCTGTGCGCAGCTTGAGTATAGCGCGTCTAGGAAAATGTCTGAGACGCCGTAAACATCGCACGGCGTCTCAGCACAGCTAGACCGTTGGCTTGTACTCGGAGATCGCGCGCATGTACTGCACACGCTCAAAGGCAGACGGGTCCTCGGCGTGCATCTGACTGACCGCGCCGCGCATTTGCTGCACAGACTCGTACTCGTGCTTTTCCATCCATGCACGCAAGCCGCTCTCAACTGTGCGGATGTACTCAATGCCATTGCGCAGCAGCGCTGAAGTCATGCAGACAGCACTAGCGCCTGCCAAGATCGCTTTCACAGCGTCCTCGCCTGTGTGGACGCCGCTCGTGAGCGCTAGGCTCGCACGCACACGACCGTAGAGAATGCCGATCCATGTCAGCGGCAGGCGCAGGTCGGCTGAGGTACTCAGCACCACGTTTGGCGTCACTTCTAACGTCTCAATGTTGATGTCAGGCTGATAGAAGCGGTTGAACAGCACTAGAGCGTTCGCGCCTGTTTCATCCAGACGGCGCGCCATGTACGCCATGTTGCTGAAGTACGGACTCAGCTTCATGGCGATAGGAATGTCCACCACGCCTTTGACAGCAGCCAAGATATCAAGGTAGGTCTGTTCGACAGCGGCGCCGCTCAGGTACGGATCAGTCGGGATGTAGTAGACGTTCAGCTCCAGTGCGTGTGCGCCTGCTTGCGCCATGTTCTGCGCGAAGCGCGTCCAGCCGCCGAGCGTTGTGCCGTTCAAGCTGGCGATGATCGGGATATCTACCGCCTCGCGTGCCTTGCGGATCAGCTCAAGGTACTGGTCAGGACTGGCGTGGTAAGTGACTGGCTCTGGGAAATAAGTGAGCGCCTCAGCGTAGCTTTCCGTGCCGTGCAGCAGATAGTAGTGCAGCGCCTCGCGCTCGCGCCGAATTTGCTCCTCAAAAAGCGAGTACAGCACCACGGCGCCTGCCCCAGCATCTTCCATGCGCTTGATGTTGTCGAGTTTATCGGAGAGCGGCGAGGCTGAAGCGACCAGAGGCGATTTCAGCCGCAAGCCCATATACAGGCTCTCAAGGTTCATAAGACTCTTCCTTCTGTGCCACGTTGACCGAAGTCACCTCTGGCTTGGGAGCAGCCAGAGGTGATCAAGCTCTCAAACTAGTGCGACCCGTTACCAACTGTGACTGGACGACTTGCTAAGTACTCATAGAGCGCGTAGCGCGTGTTAACATCGCGCTGTGCCTCTTCAAAGAGCGCCCGCGCCACCTCAGGCTTGCTCAGCTCTAGCATCTTGAAGCGATTCTCCATCTGCAGGTAGGTCTTGACGGGCAGTTTAGGCGCCCGCGAGTCCAGCTGCAGTGGATTTTCGCCGTGTGCAGCGCGCTCAGGATTGTAGCGATAGAGCAGCCACTGCCCTGAGTCAACTGCTGCTTTCTGGTTGCGCATCGCCGTCATCATGTTAATGCCATGTGCAATGCAATGCGAATAGGCGATGATCAGCGCCGGTCCGTCATAGGCTTCCGCCTCAATGAAAGCGCGCAAGGTCTGTTCGTCGCGTCCGCCCATTGCCACGCGCGCCACATAGATGTTGCCGTAGCTCATGGCGATCATGCCGAGGTCTTTTTTAGCGGTCGGCTTGCCGCCAGCGGCAAATTTGGCAACCGCGCTGCGTGGCGTCGCCTTTGAGGCTTGTCCGCCTGTGTTGCTGTAGACCTCCGTGTCCAAGACTAACACTTTGACGTTGCGTCCGCTTGAGAGCACGTGATCCAAGCCGCCAAAGCCGATGTCGTACGCCCAGCCGTCGCCGCCAATCAGCCAGACCGTCTTTTTGACCAAGTAGTCTGCCACAGGCAACAATCGGCGCGCCTCTGGACGATCTAACGTTTGCAGCCGCGCCTTGAGCGTTTTGACGCGCTCGCGCTGTGCGTAGATGCCTGCTTCATCGCGCTGATCGGCTTCCAAAATCTCTCTCGCTAGGTCGCCTAGCTCACTTGAGAGCTGGCTGAGCAGATAGCGCGCATAAGCGACGTGCTGATCAATCGCTACGCGGATACCAAAGCCGAATTCGGCGTTGTCCTCGAAAAGTGAGTTTGACCAAGCTGGTCCGTAGCCTTCTGCATTTGTCGTCCAAGGCGTGGTCGGCATGTTGCCGCCATAGATGGATGAGCAGCCGGTCGCGTTCGCCACGATCATGCGGTCGCCGAAGAGCTGCGTCGCCAATTTGATGTAAGGCGTCTCACCACAGCCGCTGCAGGCGCCGCTGAACTCAAACAACGGCTGTTGAGCTTGCTGCTGACGGATGCTGGTCACCTTGATCAGGCTTCGATCTACTTCAGGCAGGCTGAGGAAGAATTCCCAGTTAGCGCGCTCGCTCTCGCGCAGCGGCGGCTGCGGACGCATGTTGATAGCGCGCAGATTCGCCGCGCTCTTGCTCTTGGCAGGGCAGACGTCCACGCAAATGCCGCAACCTGTGCAGTCCTCAGGCGAGACCTGAATGGTGTACTTCATACCGCGCCATTCAGCATCTTTGGCGTCGGTCGCCTTGAAAGTTGGCGGCGCGCTTGCCAAAAGCTCAGGCTGATACGCCTTGATGCGGATGACGGCATGTGGACAGACCATTGCGCACTTGCCGCACTGAATGCAGATATCTGGCTCCCAGACGGGAATTTCTAGCGCGAGATTGCGCTTTTCGTACTTGGTCGTGCCAGTTGGATAGGTGCCATCTACAGGGAAAACGCCGACGGGCAGCAGATCGCCGCGCCGCGCTGTCATCTCGCCCAGCACCTTGCGCACAAACTCAGGCGGATTGCCGACTAGCGGCGGCAACAGTTCAATGGTGCTTGTCACGCGCTCTGGCACACGCACTTCGTACAGCCGCTCTAGCGTGCTGTCTACGGCGCGCAGGTTCATCTGCACGATTTCTTCGCCTTTCTTGCCGTAGGTTTTCTCTATGGCGTGCTTGATCTGCGCAATCGCTTCATCGCGCGGCAAGACGCCTGCTATGGCGAAGAAGCAGACTTGCATGACTGTGTTAATGCGACCTTTCATGCCGTTCTCAGCGGCGACTTTGTAAGCGTCAATCACGTAAAACTTCAGGCGCTTAGCGATGATCTGCTCTTGGACGCGGCGCGGCAGCCGATCCCAGACTTCCTCAGGTCCGTATGGCGTGTTGAGCAAGAATGTGCCGCCTTCCACAGCATCGCGCAGGATATCGTAGCGCTCTAGGAAATTCGGCTGATGACAAGCCACAAAGTTCGCCTTTGTGACCAAATACGTGCTGCGAATCGGCGACTTGCCGAAGCGCAAGTGCGAAATCGTCATGCTGCCCGACTTCTTTGAGTCGTAGACGAAGTAACCCTGTGCGTAGTTGTCAGTATTTTCGCCGATGATCTTGATCGAATTCTTGTTTGCGCCGACCGTGCCGTCTGCGCCTAGCCCGTAGAACAGCGCGCGCACAGTCGTCTCAGGCTCAACCGAGAACTCAGGGTCGAAGTCAAGGCTAGTGTGGCTCACGTCGTCAAGAATGCCGACTGTGAAGTGATTCTTCGGCTTAGGCTGCGCCAAATTCTCATAGACCGCCTTGACCATTGCAGGCGTGAATTCCTTGCTAGAGAGTCCGTAGCGCCCGCCGACCACGCGCGGCAACGCGCCTTCCCACGCCTCATAGAGCGCATTGACCACGTCAAGGTAGAGCGGCTCGCCTGCTGAGCCTGCCTCTTTGGTGCGATCTAGCACAGCAATGGCGCGGACAGTCTTGGGCAGTGCTGCTGTGAACAGCTCAACAGCGAACGGACGGAATAGCCGCACTTTCAGCACACCGAGTTTCTCGCCGCGCGCATTCAGGTAGTCAATGGTCTCGTGGACGGTCTCAGCGCCGCTGCCCATGATGACGATCACGCGGTCAGCATCAAGCGCGCCGTAGTACTCATAGAGCTTGTATTGCCTGCCTGTGAGCGCCGCGAACTGATCCATTGTCTCTTGCACGATCTGTGGACAAGCGGCATAGAACGGATTGACGGTCTCGCGCGCTTGGAAGTAGGTGTCAGGATTCTGCGCCGTGCCGCGAATGACGGGATGATCGGGCGAGAGTGCGCGTGCGCGATGCGCTGCGATCAGCTCTTCATTGACCATTGCGCGCATGACATCTTCGCTGATCAGCGCAATCTTCTGGACCTCGTGCGATGTGCGGAAGCCGTCAAAGAAATGCAAGAATGGAATGCGCGCTTTGAGCGTTGCAGCATGTGCGATCAGCGCCATGTCGTGCGCCTCTTGCACAGAGTTTGATGAGAGCATTGCCCAGCCTGTTTGGCGCACAGCCATCACGTCTTGATGGTCGCCAAAGATGCTGAGCGCTTGTGCCGCAATTGCGCGCGAGGCAATGTGAAACACTGTCGGCGTGAGCTCGCCGGCGATTTTGTACATATTCGGAATCATCAAGAGCAAGCCTTGTGAAGCAGTGAAGGTCGTGGCGAGCGCGCCTGCCTGCAAAGCGCCGTGAATTGCGCCGGCAGCGCCGCCTTCGCTCTGCATCTCAACCACTTGCGGCACCACGCCCCACAAATTCGGCTCTTCAAGGCTTGCCCATTCGTCTGCCCACTCGCCCATTGGCGAAGATGGCGTGATCGGATAGATAGCGATCACCTCGCTCAGCTTGTAGGCGATCTTGGCAACTGCCTCGTTGCCGTCAAGCGTTATGTACTCAGTCATTCTTCAAGTTCTCCTAACTCGTCCATGTTTGCCAAGTACTCAAAGACACGCGCCGCTTCCTGCTCATCTACCACGCTGAGCGCAAAGCCGACGTGGACGATCACGTAATCGCCGACCTTTGCCTCTGGCACGTAGGCGAGGTTGACTTCCTTGATGATGCCGCCAAAGTTCACTTTGCCCGTGCGAAAAAGCGGATCAGTGTTCTCTATGCTGATCAGTTGTCCCGGCACTGCTAGGCACATTCAGCGTCCCTCCTGCCTTTGAGCTTCAAGCCAGCGGCGCGCCGCGATCGCCTGCCCATAAGCAATGCCGCCGTCATTAGTCGGCACTTGCGCCGACCAAAACGGCGTAAAGCCTGCTCTGCGCAGCGCAGCAACCGCGCCTGCCAACAAAAGACGGTTTTGAAAGCAACCACCACACAGCGCCACTCGTGCCAGACCTGCTGACTGCGCCTGTGCGACAATGACCTCGCACAGCGTCTGATGGAAACGCCGCGCTATGTCCATTGCTGAGACGCCACGCCGCAGGTCGCTCATGATTGCCTCAAAAACCTGTGCATAGTCAATGATTCGCACTGCCTGCCCGTTTGCAGTAGTGATGGTTGTCACTTCAAAAGGGTAAGATTCATCAGTAGTTTGCGCCGCAGCTAAGGCAGCAAACTCAAGGCGCATGGCAGCCTGACCCTCAAAGCTCATGCGCTGATTCAGGTCGAGCAAGCTGGCGACCGCGTCAAAAAGCCTGCCCACGCTGCTGGTGAGCGGCGTGTTCACACCGCGCTCTAGCGCTTGGAGCAACAGGCGCAGCTCTGAAGGCGCGAAAGCGCGCAACGTCGGCAGATCGTAAAGCGGCTGAGGCAATTTGCCGCTATACATTGTCCACAACGCACCAAGTGCGCTCCGACGCGGCTCGCGCGCCGCTGCCTCGCCGCCGATCAACGGAAAAGCGCGCCATGTAGCGACCCTTGCAAAATTCTCGGTTGTCACCTGCAAAAATTCGCCGCCCCAGACCGTCCCATCAGTCCCATAGCCTGTGCCGTCCCACGTCACTGCCAAAAATGGCGGCTCAACCTCATTCTCTGCCATGCAGGCGAGCGCGTGTGCGTAATGATGCTGGACACGCAAAAGCGGCACGCGCCGCTCAGTGGCAAGCTCCTCAGCGTGGTGCGTGCTAAGGTAGTCAGGGTGCGCGTCACAGACGATCAGGCGCGGCTGCACGGCGTACATCTGGGCTAAGTCCTGCAGGGTCTGTTTGAAGGCACGTTCGCTCTCAGCATTCTCTAGATCGCCGATGTGCTGGCTCAAAATGACGCGCTCACCTTCCGCAACGGCAAGCGTGTTCTTCTGGTGTGCGCCGACTGCGATCAAAGGCGGCAACGGCGCGCCCTGCGAGGCTGTGACTGGCAATGGCGCGTAACCACGCGCACGGCGCAAGATCAGCGGCTTGTCGAGCGCAACACAGACCACTGAGTCGTCCACTGCCCGCGCAATCGGACGATCATGCACGAGGAACAGGTCGGCAATTGTGCCGAGACGCGCCAATGCCTCGCGTTCATCGGTACAAATCGGCTCGCCGCTCAGGTTGCCACTGGTTGCCACAATTGGAAAGCCGAGATCGCGCATCAGCAAATGGTGCAGCGGCGTATACGGCAACATCGCGCCTAAAAACGGATTGTGCGGCGCGACCGCTTCAGCCAGCTCCGCTGAGCGCAGCCTGAGCAGCACAATCGGCGACGCAGCGGACGCTAACAATGCCGCCTCTTGTTCATCTACCTGACACAAACGGCGCGCTGTCTCAAGGTCAGGCAACATGACAGCGAACGGCTTCTCTGGACGGCGCTTGCGCGCGCGCAGCGTCCGCACTGCCTCAGCGTTGCGTGCATCGCAGAGCAGCTGAAAGCCGCCTAAGCCTTTCAGTGCCACAATTTGACCGTTCCGCAGTGCGTTTTCTGCCAGAAGCAGCGCTTCCTCGCGCTCTGCCAAGACCTCGCCATGCGCTGACCACGCCGCAAGCTGCGGTCCACAGCGTGGACACGCCGTCGGCTGTGCATGAAAGCGCCGATCCAGTGGATTTTCGTACTCATCCCGACACGCCTCACACAGCGCGAAGGCGCGCATGGTCGTGTTGGGACGATCATAGGGCAAGCCGAGGATCACGCTGTAGCGCGGACCGCAGTACGTGCAATTGATGAACGGATAGCGGTAGCGCCGATCTGAAGGATCGAACAGCTCGCGTAGGCAGTCAGGGCAGGTGGCAAGATCAGGCAAGATCAGCGCCGTGCGCTCGCCTTCCGCTTGACTATGCCGAATTTCGAAGGCGCGCTCGCCACACGGCGGAATCTCGATCTGTTCAAAAGCAGTGATCAGAGCGTGAGCGGGCTTTTCACGCGGCAAGCGCGCAAGGAACGCCTCAAGGCGCTCGGAGTCACCTTCAACCTCAATGATGACGCCATGTGGCGCGTTGACGATCCAGCCGCCTAGCCCTAAATCGTGCGCAAGGCGATAGACGAACGGTCGGAAGCCGACGCCTTGCACAATGCCGTGCAATGTCAGGCGCAGGCGTCGAGGTGTCATGCTTGCTCGGAGCGATCAGCGTTCTCAAGGCTTTGAAGCATTGCTGAGACGGCTGCTTTCAGGTTCGGCAAGTCTTGAACGGCGTTCCAGAGCGCTGTAGGGTTAACACAGCAGTATTGATGGATCAGAAAATCGCGGAAACCTTTGAGAACTCGCCAACCAACTTGTGGCTGACTATCCAGAAGTGTTTGAGGCAAGTGCTTGGTGATCTCACTTAGCACTTCGTAGGCGCGCATGGCAACCAGCTCGATAATCCGATTGCTGGTTATCACCTCAAGGCTCGTGATGTGCATTGACTCGACATCCTGAGTGTAGGCAAGCATGTCGCGCAGGTAATCTTCGACATTCCTCATAGCGGCACTGCATCCCTGAGGACATTTTCTCGAATTTTTGTACGAGTGTGTCATCAGTCACGAGGCTAACGGGACGACCGAGCAGCTCAGTCAGGTCGAACCACGAGCCAACGAGGTCAAAAATGCTGTAGGGCTTATCGAAGCGCGCTAAGATGTCCATGTCGCTCTCTTGGCGCGCCTCAGGGCGTGCCACGCTGCTGAAAATCCGCACGTTTGAGGCGCCATAGCGCGCCGCAAGCGCCAGAATCGCCTCGCGCTGCTCGCCAATGATCAGTGAAATGCCCAGTCCTTGCTCAGACACGGCTAGTGCGCCTTGCCGCTCTGTGTTTCAAGCAGACTCATTATCAGTTGTGCGGCACGCGGCAACGCTTGTGCTACTGGCTCTGAGAATTGCTCTGTGAAGCCGAAGTCCTGCCCGCCAATAGTGACTAACGTGCTAGGCGGCTGCGCGTTGTAGAGCACCTTCGCAGCCATCAGCAGAGCAGAAGGCGCTGTGTGATGGACAGAGAGCAACCGTGCGCCGTCTAGATCGAGCGGCTGCGCTTGCACACTGCCTGAGGGCTGAGTCACGCTTGCATCCACAAAAATGACTTGCTTGGCTTGGCTGATCAGCGCGATTAGCTCAGGCGTCAACTGCTGGCAGGTGACCACCTGCAGATCAGGCGTGCTGTGCTGCGCTGCAATGTGTTGTGCCACTGCCACGCCGATTCCGTCATCGCCGCGCAAAGTGTTGCCAATGCCGATCACAAGGCGCATACGCTCTCTCCGCACTATTAGAAAGCCAGAGGTCAGTTTTGGCTGACCTCTGGATGATAGCGCTATCGAGCGATCTCGTCTAGGATTTCGCCGTTTGGACCGATCAGCTGGATATGCAGCGGCATTTGTCCAATGGCGTGCGTTGAGCAGCTCAGGCATGGATCGAAGGTGCGGATAACTGCCTCAACGCGGTTTAACATGCCCTCGCTCAGCCGATCACCATGCACAAAACGCTGCGCCACCTGCTTGACGCCTGCATTCATCGCCAAATTGTTGTGACCAGTGGCAATGACCAGATTGACGTAAGTGATCAAGCCGTTTTTGTCAATCTTGTAGTGATGCATGAGCGTGCCGCGCGGTGCCTCGCTAATCCCAATGCCTTCGAAGGCGTTTGGCTCGGCGTAAGCGCGCACATGCTCGCTCAAGATATCAGGCGTGTTCAGGACGCGCTGAATCTCTTCCCAGGCATGGAGAATCTCGATCAGGCGCGCTAGGTGGTAATAGAACGAGCTCTGCCGCTCTGGAATCTGGCGGAATGCTTGTAGCTCAGCGTTCGCCAATGGCGTGTTGATCTGGTCGGCAACTAGCAAGCGCGAGAGCGGTCCGACGCGCAGCATGCCGTCTAGATAGCCGCGTGGCTTGTAATACGGTGACTTCAAAAAGCTATGCGGCTCAACAGCCTCTTCAATCAGCGCGACGTAGTCCTCAGGCGTCATCCGATCCTCAACGATATTGCCTTCGGCGTCCACAATGCGCAGGTAGCCGTCATAAGTTTCAAGGCTGCCGCGCCGATCCACTGTTCCCATGTGCAGAGTCGGGAAGTTAGCGAAGACCTTAATCTCTTCGCTGAAGCGCGGGATGACCGACTTGAACCAGTGAATTGCCTGTTGCGTGATAGCAATCGCGTTCGGCAGCATGGCGAGGATTTTATCGCGCTTTTCAGCTGTGAGCGGCTCGCTCACGCCGCCGGGCACGATCCAGCCTGGATGGATGCGCTTGCCGCCAAGGATCTCGATAATTTGCTGACCTGTTTGCCGCAAAGTGACGCCGTCGCGCGCCAACTGCGGATTGGCAGAGAGCATCCCGAACAAGTTGCGCTGATTTGGGTCGCTATCCATACCTAAGAGCAGGTCAGGTGCTGAGAGGTAAAAGAAACTGAGCGCATGTGACTGTGCAATCTGCGCCAGATTCATCACGCGGCGCAGCGCAGCAGCCGTCGGCGGGATGCGCACGCCCAGCAGCGCGTCGCAGGCTTTGGCGCTGGCGATCAAATGGCTAACAGGACAAATGCCGCAAATGCGCGCCATCAGCGAAGGCATCTCGTGAAACGGGCGACCTTCGGCGAATTTCTCGAAGCCGCGCAATTGCGTCACGTGAAACTTAGCATCAGCAACGCTGCCATCTTCAGCCAGCTGAATTGTGATCTTGCCATGCCCTTCAATGCGCGTCACAGGATTGATGGTAATTTCTCGCGTCATAGGCACCTCACTACGCGCCAAAGCGCGTCTTATTGCTCAGATCAGGCATACGTCCGTGAATCAGCTCGCTCAGCACATAAAAGAGCGTGTCGTTTGAAGGCGGACAGCCCGGCACGAACACATCCACCTTCACCACCTCATGGACAGGGCGCACGCGCGGCAACAGGGTCGGCACTGCTTCGTGCGGTAACTGTGGACGTGCCATGTTTGGCGCAAGGTAGACCGCCTCTTGCAGCGCCTTCGGCGTGAAGCGGTTGCGCATGGCAGGCACGTTAGCGCTCACAGCGCAATCGCCCATTGCCACGAGAATTTTCGTTCGTGCGCGCACCTTGACGATCTTCTCATAGTCCTCATCGCTGCTCACAGCGCCTTCCACTAGCGTCACATCTACATCAGGCGGAAACTCCTTGTGGTCAACAATCGGACTGTGGACGATCTCAATCAAATCTGCCAGATCGAGCAGGCGATGATCCAAGTCCAAGAACGACATATGGCAACCAGAGCAGCCGTCCATCCAGATGGTAGCGATCTTTTTCTTGCTCACAGGCAACACCTCACTTACGACCCATTCTTGCGATTGCGCATCATGGCGAGATAAGGCAAAAAGTCAGGACGCTTGGTCATTTCGGCGACCGACTTGCCTTTCACGAACAAGGCGCCGGTCGGGCAGACCTGAACGCACTTGCCGCAGCTCGTGCAGGTCTCAGATTCGCCCCAGGGCGTGTGCATGTCTGAGATCAGCTGGCTGTTGATGCCGCGTCCCATGATATCCCACGTATGAGCGCCTTCAATCTCGTCACAGACGCGCACACAGCGCGTGCAGAGGATGCAGCGATTCGGATCGAGTCCGTAGCGCGCGTGAGAGGCGTCCACTTGGCGGACAGGGAAACGATACGGCATTCCAATGTGATCCAGACGCAGCTTGATCGCCATGTTCTGCAGCTCACAGTGTCCGTTTGAGACGCAGACAGAGCAGATATGATTGCCTTCACTGAAAAGCAGCTCGACAATCATGCGGCGATAGCGCTGCAGACGCTCGCTCTCTGTGTTCACTTCCATGCCTTCGCTCACGCGCGTGACGCAAGACGGCAACAAGCGCGAGACGCCTGTCACCTCGACAAGGCACAGGCGACATGCGCCAACGGCTGAGAGTCCTTCCAAGTAGCACAGCACAGGAATATCTATGCCGTTCTCACGCGCAACCTGCAGGATTGTCTCATCTTCGCGTCCGCTGACATCCTGACCGTTGATCTTCAACGTAACGACGCGGCTCATGAATGCACCTCCATCACCTCAGGCTTCATCTGGCAGACTCCAGCTGGACAGCGCTTGTCAAGGATATGCGCGAGATATTCATCGCGGAAGAAGCGCAGCGTGCTGATCACAGGATTCGGCGCCGACTGCCCTAATCCACACAAGCTCGTGTGCTTGACCATGTCACAGAGCGACTCCAGCAGGGCAAGGTCGTCAAGTGTAGCGCGCCCTTCGCTAATTTTGCACAGCAAGTCATACATCTGCGCTGTGCCAACGCGACACGGCACACACTTGCCGCACGACTCCGCCATGCTGAATTCCATGAAATATTTTGCCACGTCCACCATGCAGCTGGTCTCGTCCATGACGATCATGCCGCCTGAGCCCATGATTGAGCCGACGCGAGTCAAGGACTCATAGTCCACAGGCATGTCAAGGTATTGCTCAGGGATGCAACCGCCGCTCGGTCCGCCTGTCTGGACTGCTTTGAACTTTTTACCGCTCGGAATGCCGCCGCCGATTTCGAAGATGACCTCGCGCAACGTGATGCCCATTGGCACTTCAATCAAGCCTGTATTGTTGATACGTCCGCTGAGCGCGAAGACTTTCGTACCCTTGCTCTTTTCCGTGCCGATGCTGGCAAACCAGTCGCCGCCGCGCTGCACAATCGCCACGACGTTAGCAATGGTCTCCACGTTGTTGATCAAAGTCGGCTTGCCCCACAAGCCCGACTCAGCTGGATAAGGCGGACGTGGACGCGGCACGCCGCGACCGCCTTCGATGCTGGCGATCAGCGCGGTCTCTTCGCCACAGACAAAGGCGCCGGCGCCTAGGCGGATTTCTACGTTGAAGCTGAAAGGCGTGCCGCCAATGTTGCTGCCCAGCAGATTCTGCTTCTGCGCTTGCTTGATGGCGTTCTGCAAGCGTTTGACAGCGAGCGGATACTCAGCGCGCACGTAAATGTAGCCTTGCGAGGCGCCGACAGCATACGCAGCAAGAGTCATGCCTTCTAGCACGCGGAACGGATAGTCTTCCATCACGGCGCGATCCATAAAGGCGCCCGGATCGCCTTCGTCACCGTTGACAATCACGTACTTCGGCGTCTGCACAGCTTTGGCAACCGTACTCCACTTTAAGCCTGTTGGATAGCCGCCACCGCCGCGTCCGCGCAGACCGCTCTTGACAACTTCCTGCAATACTTCGGCAGGCGTCTTGTGCATGAGCGAGTCGAGCAGCGCTGTGTAGCCGCCTGCAGCGATGTAGCTCTCCAAGTCAGTTGGATCGATCAAACCGCCGCCTTGTGTGGCGACGCGCACTTGGCGTGTGAAGAATGGCAGCTGCTTATCGAGCTGAATGCGCTCAGGCGGCTCAGACTCGAACGAGTCAACAACGGCAGATGCATCCTCTGGCGTCAGATGCTGATAGATGCGCTTGCCATGATCCAAGTTGGCTAACGGACCGCGCGCGCATAGTCCTTGGCAGCCGCCCGGGCGCGCCGCGCATTTCTTCTCTAGTCCGCGCGCCTTCAGCTCAGCTTGGATCGCCTTCAGCACGTCCTCACTGCGGCTTGACTGGCAGGCTGTGCCAGTGCAGACGTACAGGATGTGCTCCAGCTTGGAGTCTGCCTCATGATGCTGCTGGGCGATTGTGTGCAGGTCTTCCAGATTCATAGTCAACGCTCCTCTGTGACAGGCGCACGCCACGCCATGACTTTTTGGACAACTTGCTCAGGCGAGAGCTTGCCATGCGTCTCTTCATCCAGCACTACGACCGGCGCCAAACCACACGCGCCTACACAACGCGCTACGATCAGCGAGACTTTCTTGTCAGGTGTGGTCTGATCAGGCTTGATCTGGAGCGCCTCTTGCAGGCTGCTCAGGATAGCAGGCGCGCCTTTAATGTAGCAGGCAGTGCCAAGGCAGACAATGCAAGTGTGCTCGCCGGCAGGTTTCAGCTTGAACAGGTTGTAGAAGGTAGCAGCGCCGTAGACTTGGCTGAGCGGCACGCGCAGCGAGCGAGCTACATAGCGCAATCCTTCCACGTCCAGAAAGCCGAAGGTCTCTTGCATGGTGTGCAGCGTCTCGATCAAGCCGCTCGGCTGGTAGCCATGACGGCGCATGGTAGCGTTCACAATCCGCCAGCGCTTGTCTTCGGAGGGCGCAGGAATCGGTTTGGCTTGAAACATCCGCGTGCATCCTTTCAGGGATTCTCGAAACGGCGTGTACTTTGCTCAAGCATACCCAAGAATTGCCGTTTTTAAGCATGACAAGTGATAGATTTTTGAGCGCAGAATGTCACAATCTGGGTAAAAGAGGTGCATGGCTGCGCCATTCACAAGTTTGCCTGAGTGTGCTAAACTTGAGTGAAGAAATTCACGGGCAGTCTGTCAACTGCCATTTGTCCATAGCAGGTTGCTGAAAGCGCACGCTGTATCTCAGATTGGAGACTTCCCTCAGTATGGCATCGCATCCGAGCATTCCCGATATTGTGATCGGGCGCTTGCCAATTTACTTGCGCGCTCTGAATCAGCTCATGCAGCAAGGCAAGACAATCACATCATCGCACGAGCTAGGTCAGCGCCTAGGCATCAGCTCAGCGCAGATTCGCAAAGACCTCTCTCACTTCGGTGAGTTCGGCAAGCAGGGCACGGGCTACCAGATCAGCCACTTGCAAGCACAACTGAAGCAAATTCTGCAGGTAGACCGCGAGTGGCAAATGATCATCGTCGGTGCAGGCGACCTAGGACGTGCTTTGGCACACTACCGTGGCTTTGTCTCGCGTGGATTCCGTGTGGTGGCTGCTTTCGATATTGATCCTGCGCGACTGGGCAAGAGCGGCGACGTTGAGGTTCTGCATACAAGCCAAATGCAAGACTTTATCAAGCAGCACAACATCAAGATCGCTATGATCGCCGTGCCAGCTGAAAATGCGCAAGAAGTTTGTGATCAACTGGTCGCAGCAGGCGTGCGCGCCATTCTAAACTACGCACCAATCACGCTGAGTGTGCCGAACAACGTCCACGTGCAGTACATTGACCCTGTTATGCATCTGCAGCGCATGACCTACTATCTGGAGTAGCTGACGCCTTCTACACGCCGCCGCAGCGCTGCATCTTCGAGAGCGCGTCCAGCGCCAACAGCCGTGCAGACAATTGGATCGTCAGCGCGATAAGCTGGCACGCCGATCTGCTGCGTGATGTACTCATCTACGCCGCGCAGCAGAGCGCCGCCACCAGTGATCATCACGCCACGATCAATGATGTCTGAGGCAAGCTCAGGCGGCGTGCGCTCAAGCACTGCTTTAGCAGCGTTGGCAATGCTCGCCAATGGATCGGCAATTGCCTCGACGACTTCCCCTGTGCTGATCCTGATCGTGCGCGGTAAGCCGCTCAACTGATCGCGCCCTTGCACTTCCATGGATAGGTCTTCATGCAGCGGCACTGCTGCGCCAATCTGTATTTTGATCGACTCAGCTGTTGGCTGACCGATGATCAGATTGTACTTGCGCCGCACATAGTTCATGATCGCCTCATCTAAGCGCAAGCCGCCTACGCGCACGCTCTCTGCCACAACGATACCGTTCATAGCGATGACTGCTGCTTCGCTAGCGCCGCCGCCGATATTCAGCACCATGTTGCCAGCAGGCGTGCGCACAGGTAAACCTGCGCCAATGGCTGAGGCGAGCGACTCGTGGATCAAAATTGCCTCGCGCGCGCCTGCTTGCAGCGCTGCCTCATGCACGGCACGCCGCTCCACGCTGTTGGCGCCGTATGGCACGCTGATCATCACCTGCAAGCCGCCTAAGAGCGGTCGCCCGCCAATTTTTTGAAAGAAGTGGCGCAGCATCGCCTCAGTAACTTCGTAGTCGGCAATCACGCCTTCGCGCAACGGACGCACCACTTCGATGTGCTCTGGGTGCCGTCCGTACATATCACGCGCCTCTTGCCCAATTGCTACGACGCGCTCATCTTCAATGGTCAGCGCGACCATAGCAGGCTCTTGGAGCAAAATCTGCCCGTTGCCGTAGATGATGACGTTGACCGTGCCAAGATCAACGCCCAGCTTGCGGTTAAACAGTCCCATAGCTCTCTCTAAGCGTCTGCAATTCGCTCAACGAATGCCTGACAAGCCTTGCAATCATAGCTGATCCAAGCGAGTGCGGCAATCCTGAAGGTCTTTTTTGGATGCCTAGCGATAGCAGATGCTCGACTAGGTGTCGCGGATGATTTCGGCGTGCAACGCACGCTCAGCCAGAAGGTTACGAATAGCACGCTGCAATTTCTCTGGACTGTGCCGCCAAGGACGCTGTGGATCAGTCAAATCGGTCTCAATCAAGTCGTAGCGATAGCGCAATGGATGATCGAGCGGCAACGGCGCGACATAATGCGTGTTTTCGCCGGCATTCTGCTGCGGATAGGCATTGTTTGCCAAGATCACGTCAAAGACACCTTGACCAATGTGCCGCTCTAAGGCAAGGACATGCTCAGCTACGCCGAAGCCTTCGGTCTCACCTTTTTGCGTAGCGATGTTGCACACATAGATGACCAGAGCATTGCTCGCGCGCACAGCCTGCACAATGCCGTCTACAAGCAGCGTAGGCAAGATACTAGTGAACAAACTGCCCGGTCCAATCACGATCAGCTCAGCACTTAAAATAGCGCGGATTGAGTCGGGATAAGCGCGTGCGCTTTCGGGTACAAGGAAGACGCGCTCAATCGTGCCACCTTCCTTCGGTATCCGCGACTCGCCGATCACGCGCCGCAGGCGACGCTCAGCTGTGCGCACCTCAGCGCCGAGCTGGACGTTTTGCAGCGTCGCCGGTAACACGCGCCCGCGAATTGCCAAGACCTGACTCGCCTCGATGACAGCGCGATCCATGCTTCCTGTAATGTCGGCAAGCGCGGTCAGGAACAAATTGCCAAAGCTGTGTCCTTGCAAGCCACCAGTGGTGAAGCGGTACTGAAAAAGCTGTGTGATGAGCGATTCGTCGTCCGCCAAAGCTGCGATGTTTTGCCGCAAATCGCCCGGCGCCAGCACGCCAAATTCCTCGCGCAAAATGCCCGTGCTGCCGCCATCATCAGCAACAGTCACAATAGCCGTGATATTGCTGGTCTGCCCTTTGAAGGCGCGCAGCACTGAAGGCAAGCCTGAGCCGCCGCCGAGCGCCACCAGCCGCAGTCCATTTGCCTGCTGCATGTGGTCAGTCATCAGGTCTATGAGCTGCTTGCGTCGCCCTTGCAACAACGCTGAGAGAACGAAGCGACTCAGGCGCACAGTGCCGATGTATAGCGCTACACAGCCTAGCGCACCTGAAATAATGCTGAGCGAGAGCAAAGGCACGTCGCCTAGAGCAAGTAGATCAGTGGTGCGCAGAAAAGCCAGAGTCAGCAGCGCTAAAGCCAAGCTGAGCGCAACAACGCTTAAGGCGAGCAAAGCTATCCAACGCTTAATGCCTATGCCCGGTCTCAGCCACTTACGCCATGCCTTCAGAGAGCGGGAATCTTGCCTGTGTTGCCTTGCCATGTAGTGTAGCTTAGCATGTGCCGTAGCGCCGCGTCAAGACATGCAATGCCCAGACGATTTAGTCTGGCAAGCGTGCCGAGACCGCCTTTGGCGCTCTCACAGCCTGCTCAGGTATAATCGCCTGTCTATCCATAAACACTCACAGGAGTTGTCCAAGATGAGCAACTTAGCGGAGCGTGTTGCCGTGGTCACAGGCGCCAGTCGCGGTATTGGACGTGCCATTGCCCTTGAATTGGCGCGGCGCGGCGCAGCGGTTGTGGTCAACTACAACGCCAGTGCTGAAGCGGCTGAGCAAGTAGTGGCAACTATCCAGAATGCAGGCGGTAGGGCACTGGCTGTGCAAGCTAACGTCAGCGACTTGGCGCAAGCTGAGACGTTAATCAAAGCAGCGATCACCACTTTTGGCAAACTGGATATTTTGGTCAACAACGCTGGCGTCACGCGCGATGGCTTGCTTTTGAGCATGAAAGAGGGCGATTGGGATTTGGTGATAAATACGAACCTAAAAAGCGCATGGAATTGTTGCAGAGCAGCTGTGCGCAGCATGATCAGGCAACGTAGCGGACGCATCGTCAACATCACAAGCGTCGTCGGCATCAGCGGACAGGCAGGTCAAACAAATTACAGCGCGAGCAAGGCAGGCTTGATCGGCTTCACTAAGTCTCTAGCGCGTGAAGTTGCCTCGCGCAACATTACGGTCAACGCTGTGGCGCCCGGCTTCATCACAACAGACATGACAGCGAATCTCTCGGCTGAGCTGATGGCAGAGATCAGCAAGCGTATTCCTTTGGCGCGCTACGGCACACCAGAAGACGTCGCCTACGCGGTCGCCTTTTTGGTCAGCGATGAAGCAAGCTACATCACAGGACAAGTGTTAACAGTAGACGGCGGCTTGATCATGTAATACGTTAAAGCTCGGATCACTTCAGCTTAACACAAGCGCACTAGAGTAGTCTCAGTCAGCTTGACAGCTGGCTGCAAATGTTCAGACTTACTCTCGGAGGACTGGTCATGCTCAAGCGTTTGGTCATTCTAATGACCGTAGTAGCCGTGCTTGCGCTCGGCGCAGCGAATCTGCGCACAGCTGCACAAAGCGTCGTTGAAATTGACTTCTACTATCCAACAGCAGTCGGCGGTCCGATCACGCAGATCATTGATGAGTACGCTGCACAGTTCAATGCCGCCAATCCTGACATCAAGGTCAACGCAGTCTATGCTGGCGGTTATGACGAAATCTACAAGGCTATTCAGACGCAGATCAGCGGCGGCGGCACAGGTCCGGATGTGGCAATCTTCCTCTCAGTAGATTTGTTCTCGCTGATCGAAAACGATTTCATCATCCCGCTGACTGACTTCATTGAGAAGACCGAAGGCGCTAAGGAAGCGCTCGCTGACTTCTTCCCTGCCTTCATGCTCAACACATTGGACGAGTTCGGCGTTGTTTGGGGCATTCCGTTCCAGCGCAGCACACCTGTGATGTACTATAACAAGGACTTGTTCCGCGAAGTCGGACTCGATCCTGAGGTTGCACCTAAGACGTGGCAGGACATGCTAGAGGCTGCTAAGAAGCTGACTCTGCCTGATGGCAGCCGCTGGGGCTTGATGATCCCTTCAGATGGCTTCCCGTATTGGCTCTTCCAAGGTTTCGCTATCAGCAACGGCAAGAACTTGGTTGAGGCGTCGCCAACAGAGGTCTTCTTCAATACACCTTCCACAGTTGAGGCGTTGGAGTTCTTTGCCTCGCTCTCGCGCGTCCACAAGGTCATGCCTGAGGGCATCATCAAGTGGGGCGACACGCCGACTGCCTTCACAGCAGGCAAGGCTGCGATCATCTACCACACCACTGGCAGCTTGACCAACATCCTGCGCAACGCCAACTTTGAGGTCGGCGTCGGCTTCCTGCCACAGGGCAAGGCGGGCTACGGCGCGCCAACTGGTGGCGGCAACCTGCATATCCTGAAGACCAGCTCGCCAGCAGAGCAGGCAGCAGCATGGCGCTGGATTCAGTTCCTCAGCTCACCTGAGATTCAGGCAGACTGGGGCGTGAAGACGGGCTACGTCGCGGCGCGTCGGTCAGCGTGGGAGCTAGAGCCGCTCAAGTCGCTCGTCAAGCAGAAGCCGCAGTACGCTGTAGCGCGCGATCAGCTGCAGTATGCTCAGAAGGAACTCTCGACCTATCGCGGTCTGGACGTGCGCCAAATCTTTGGCAAGGCAGTCCAAGCTGTGATCACGGGTCAAAAGGACGCCAAGACCGCTCTGGACGAAGCGCAAGCTGCTGCTGATCAGCTGCTGGCGCCGTATCGTCGCTAGACTGTCCTGCGCACGCCGTGCTAACGGCATGGCGTGCGCTTTCATTCCATTGAGCGAACGCTATGAGCAATCTTGAAAGTTTTCTGAGCTACCGTGCGACGCGCAGCCTCTCAGCAGGCGAGTACACACGCTTGTGGCAACGCATCCTGCCTTATTTGCTCGTCCTGCCGACTTTCGCTTTTGTCTTCACCTTCACCTTGTTGCCAACGGCAAACGCACTGATCCAGAGCTTGTATCAGCCCGGCAACGCGCGCATTCCAACGCGCTTTGTCGGCTTGCAGAATTACCTTGA
>JANWYI010000050.1 GCA_025055255.1 Anaerolineae bacterium
TGTGCGTTGATGCTAGACGACTGGTGACGATAGGTGGATCGAACTCGCGCCGATTGGCCTGCGCTGCGCTAAACCACAAGTTGCCTTCGAAAATATGCGGGAAGTACTCAGCACGCCTTTCATTCAGCAGCTTTGTTTCGCCTTCCCAGTAGAGCCAGCGCGTGTCAAAAGGGCGATAAGCGTAGCGCACGATGTTTTCGAGCTTAAAGCCACGTCGCAAGAGTTTCTGACGCGTAGGAATTGGCTCGAAACGTGCTGCGGGCTTCATTAAGGCAGGCGCGATTTTGGCAACCTCTTCATCGGATTTCTCAGGATTGAAGTAGGCGCGCATCCGCTTCTCTAGCACATCTCTGTCAATCTCAACAAGGTCTTCGTCACGGCTCGTCTTAACGCCGGGGAAGTACTTGTGGAATAGGTCGGGCAGGCGCGCCCAGCTCAGGTAGTCGGCACTGACCGTGCGCGGCATAAAGGGAAAGCCCAGCTCAGGGCGCAGCTCAAGGGCGCGGTAGCCGTCATGGGCAGGCGCGGTTGCCTCTGCCGCCAATTGGCGCAACTTACCCACACCCCACAGGTCGCGGTATAGCACGGTCTGCACGCCGTGATGCGGCGTCGTGCGGATCAGCGTGGTGATCGCCGTGCCAACTTGAATGCCCTCGCGGTTGTGTTCGCTGCTGAAGATGCTGGGATCAGGCTTGCCGTCAGGCGTCAGCTTGCCCGTGCGGAAGCGGTCGCCGTTCAGGTTGTCAATGATGATGCGGTCAAACACTTCGAGGTAGCGCTCACGCATGCCCGTGTGCGAGAGTCCATCTAGCCATGAGTAGTTGGAGATGAAGCACACCACGCCGCGCCCTGTGCCCTCCACGATCTTGCGCTCCGCCACACGGAAAAAGCGGACGTAGAGGTCGTTCAGCCCTTGTCCCTGCGGCGGCGGCGCACGCCTGACTTGGCGGTAGGCTGCGATCAGCTCACTTTCCTCTTGCACGGCGACGCCTGCGTAGCCGTTATAAGGCGGGTTGCCGATCACCACCAAGATTTTCTCCTTGCGCTTGACGCGCAGTGAGGTGACTGCCTCTTGGCGGAGCTTTGGAAAGCCCTCGATTTGCATTGGATCGGTCTCGCTACGCGCCTGCCAGCCGCTGAGGGCATTGGTCAGGTAAATGGCGGCGCGCTGAGACTCTCTGAGCGGGTTGCCAAGCCGAGTCAGCAGCATGCCTATCTGCATGTGCGCCACTACGAAAGGCGCAGGCAGAATCTCAAAGCCTAGCACGCGCTCACAGGCGGCTTTTTTGAGTGCAGCGCCAAGCAACGCGCCGCTGCCGCGCCGCGCCAGAGTCTCTTGGATACAGCGCAGGGTTTCCAGCAAGTAAGCGCCTGTGCCGCAACAGGGGTCAAGGATGATGACATGCTCATCGGCTAAGCCGTCAGGCAGGCTGAGCTCAGTGCGCAAGGCGTGATCCACACGGCGTACCATGTAACGCACTACCTCAGGCGGCGTATACCAGACGCCCAGTTGACGGCGCAATTCAGGATCGTATGCTTCCAAGAATGGCTCATAAAAGTAGTTAATGGCGTTGTCTTGGTCAAAGACGCGGCTGAACACTTCCCATTGCACGCGATTGAGCGCTGCTTCTGCCCACTCCACAAGATCACGGATCGCCATCTCGCGCAGTTGGCGCGGGCGCGCAATGGTCTCAAACAATTCGGCTAGGAGCGGCAAGCCTAGGTAATCGCTTGCATCCTGCCAGTCAAAGCGCGGCGGACGTGACGAGTCGGGCAAGGCATTGTAGGCAATCCATGCACTGAACAGCCCGTAGAAGAGCGTCTGGACAAGTGAAGATCGGAAGAAATGGTCGCCGTCTTCATCTGTGAATTGAATGCCAAGCGCTTTGTACATAGCAGCCTTGAGCGGCGCAAGCGCCTCAGCAGGCTGATTGTTAAGCGTGTGCAGCGCGGCGCGCGCGTAGCTCGCCAACAGCCAAGCGAGGTCGCGGGGCGTGTTGAGCGGCGCATTGCGGCGTAAGACGCGCAACAGGAATTCTGTGAACGGCTTCTCGTGCTGCTTAGCGAGCCGACGGACGTTCTGCCAGAACGACTCGACATCGGGCGCGAGATCGTAGCGCTCTTCAAGGCAGAGCTTGCCGCGCTCGTCAAGGCTGACGACCATGAATTGATAATAGTTGGTCACCAGCACAACGCCGTAGCGCTCAGCATAGCGGCGCACTTGGTCGCTCTGGGCAAGGCTGAGCAAATCGTGAGTCAAGGGCTTGGCTTCCACCACGCCGCCTTCAGGCAGTTGGTCGGTCAGCGAAGTGTCTTGCCGTTCGCTGTAGAGCGCGAGGTCAGGGATACCGGCGCCGATATTTCTGGTATGGACAACGGCGCGCATAGCGGGCGAGAGCATCCTGCCAGTTTCAGTGAGCAAGTCGGCAAGGGCTGCATAGTGTCCGCTCTCTGGAGTGACAACGTTGCGATTGTCAGCGAGTTTCTGTAAATAGGTCTCTAAAGGTGTCATGACAATTTTCAAATGCTCTTGGTCGCGCCAGAGATGAGGCGAAATATAGCGCGTTGGAGCAGCCTTGCCAAACGGGAAGTCTAGCGCAGCGCAAGCGCTCTAGGCGGCGGGCGCGGCGTCTGCCTTGCGCGCCGCCTCAATGTACTCAAGGCTCTGATGGCGGAAGTAGGTGTTGTAGAGTTCAGCGTAGTGTCCGCCGCGCGCGAGGAGCTGATCGTGCGTCCCTTGCTCGATGATCTGCCCTTTGCGCAGCACGATAATGCGGTCGGCGTGGCGCACTGTGTTGAGCCTGTGCGCGATGATAATGGACGTGCGGTCGCGCATGAGCGCGTCCAAGCCTTCCTGAATCAGCGCCTCAGTCAGCGGATCGACGCTGGCGGTCGCCTCATCAAGGATGAAAATGGCGGGATTCTGGAGCATGACTCGCGCCAAAGCGACCAATTGACGCTGTCCCATTGAGAGATTGCCGCCGCGCTCGCCAACTTCGGTATCCAAGCCGTCGCTCAGGCTCTTGAGCCAGTCGCCGTTGCCAATTTGCCGCGCCGCACGCTCGACTTCGGCGTCTGAGGCGCCGGGCTTGCCGTAGCGGATGTTCTCGCGGACTGTGCCGTCAAACAGGAACGGCGTCTGCGGCACAACGCCGAGTCGGGCGCGGTAGGCGCTCAGGTCAAGCGCACGGATGTCCACGCCGTCTATGGTGAGCGCGCCTGCTTGGAATTCGTAGAAACGGGCGATCAGCTTGGCGATGCTGGACTTGCCTGCGCCTGTGTGTCCGACGAGCGCCACGCGCTCGCCTGCGCGGATGTGCAGCGAGAAATTCTCCAGCACGCGCTCTCTATCGCTGTAGCCGAAGGAGACGTTCCTGAACTCAATTTCGCCGCGCAGATTCGGCAAGGCGCGGTTATCGCGCTGCACGACGCGCGGCTCAGAGTCGATCAAGGCGAAGACGCGCTCACTGGCAGCCAAGCCGAGCTGGAACTGACTCCAAAACGAGGCGATGCTGGTCAGAGGGAACCAGATCAGGGCGACGCCTTGCGCGAACAAGTACCAATCGCCGATGCTCAGCGCGCCAAGCTGGACGCGCAAGCCGCCAAAGTAGACCACTGCTGCCATAGCGAAGGCGACGATCAGCGCCAACAGCGGGAAAATGCCGCTGAAGACGAAGCCTGTGCGCAGGTTGATCCAGAAGGCGCGCCGATTCAGCTTGAGAAAATCGGCGTAAATGGCGCGCTCTTGCCTGAAGGTCTTTGCCACGCTAATGCCTGAGATCGTCTCCTGCACCAGCGCGCTGACTTCGGCGCGCACGCGGCGCGAGTGCTGGACTGTGAAGCGCGCAATCTTGCGGAAGGCGAGCGACACGCCGACGATCAGCGGCACCATGATCAAGACGACTAGCGTCAAGACGGCGTCCACGAAAAACAGGTAGACCAGCAGCACGGCTACCAGCAGCAGCTGACCGATCAGCTCAATCGTCAGCGTGACAACGTCTGAGAATGCCTGTGTGTCAGACGTGACGCGGCTGACGATCTTGCCTGAAGGGAACTGATCATAAAACGACAAGTCGCGCTTCATGACGGCGTCAAAGGCGTCTTCGCGCAGCCTCAAAACGACGTTGCCGACGGCTTCAGCGGTCAGAGAGCGGCGGATCAGGTTGAACAGCCAAGCTGAGGCGCCAAGCGCAGCGATGATGGCGCCGTAGGCGACGATCAGCGCGTCATCTTGCGTCCGTCCTATGTCGTCTACGCCGCGCGAGATCAGGATCGGCACAACGGCGCGCGCCAATGCGTCCATGAGCGTGGCGAAGCCGACGATCAACATGCGCGGCGCCTCAGGCTGAAAGTAGCCGATAATGCGGCGCACCAATTGCCTGTCATCATACGTGCGGTCGTACGCCTCAGCGTCCAGACCGTCAAACAGGAAGCCCATGCGTGTGCCTTTCTCGTTTAATCTGCGGCAACGATCTCAAGTGGCGGCAAGGCGACGTCGTAGCGCGCAAAAATGCGGCGATAGTGCGGCGAACGGCGCAAGAGTTCCTCATGCGTGCCACAAGCGACCAGTTCGCCGCCATCTAAGACCAAGATCAGGTCTGCCCAGCGAATCTGCGAGAGCCGATGCGTGATCAGGATCGTCGTCCTGCCTTGCTGGACTTGTCGAATCGCCTTTTGAATCTCGTCTTCAGTGGCGCTGTCAATGGCGCTGGTCGAGTCGTCAAGGATCAGGATGCGCGGATCGCTCAGGAAGGCGCGGGCGAGCGCAATCCGTTGGCGCTGTCCGCCGCTGAGCGTCACGCCGCGCTCACCGACCACAGTTCGATAGCCATCTTTGAAGCCCATGATGAACTCGTGCGCTTGCGCCATGCGCGCAGCGCGCTCGATCTGCTCTTGAGTCGCCTCAGGTGCGCCGAAGGCGATATTTTCGGCGATGCTGCGCGAGAACAGGAAGACGTCCTGCTCAATCTTGCCAATCTGAGAGCGCAGCGCGTCCAAGTCCCAGTCGCGTACGTCTACGCCGTCAATCAGCACGCGACCGTGCGTCGCGTCATAAGTGCGGTTGATCAGCTGTGTGAGCGTGCTCTTACCTGAACCTGTCTGCCCAACGATGGCGACAGTCTGCCCTTGCCGAATCGTAAAGCTGACGTTGCGCAGCACGTGCAGGCGTCCGTAGCCAAAGCTGACGTCCTCGAAGGTGATCTCACCTTTGATCGGCTGAGCGTAGCCGCCTTTGTTCTGATCCAGCTCGGTCTCCATGTTGAGGATGTCCACAATGCGGCGTCCGCCTTCGATGCCTGCTTGGATGAGCGAGATGGAGAAAATCGAGGCGAAGGCGGGCCAGCGCAGCACGCCCATAATGCCCATTAGGGCGACGACATCGCCAAGGCTCAGCAGGTTTTGTCGGTAGAGATGCATACCGTGCAGGAACGCCATGCCGAGCGCAATGCCGAAGAACAGCACAGGCAAGTAGCGCGCCTCAAGGTAGCCTTGCCGCACGAAAAAGCTGCGGAACAGGCTGGCAGCCATGCGGAACTTGCGCCGCTCAAATGCCTCTTGTGCGCACGCCTTCACCACTTCAATACCGCTGATGGTCTCTTCTAAGCCTGCGTTCATCCTGCCAAACTGTTCGCGTTGGCGGCGCACAACGGGATTCAAACGGCGGACGTAGCGCACAACAGTCACAATGTAGATGAGGACGAACAGGGCAGGCACGAGCAACAGCTCAAGGCACAATGTGGCGATGAAGACGAGCGGCACAGCGATGCCGATGATCGTCTCAAGCGTGATGGCTACGCCAGGATTGATCATGCCGTTCAGCTGCTGCACGTCCTCAGTGGCGCGCGCCATGATGTCGCCGACGCGCTGCTGATTGTGAAAGGTCTGGCTTTTGCTGAGCAAGTTGGCGTACAGCTCTTCGCGCGCGTCCACTTCCATGCGCTGCGCAATGAATTCAATCGAGAGTACGCCGATCAGGCTCAGCACAGCGTCCAAAACTTTCAAGCCGAGCACGCTCAGCGCAATAGTTGGCAGCAAAGCGAGGCTCTCAGGCTCAACTACAGCGCCGATTGCCTGTCCGATCAGCGCCTCAGAGGCAGTGTAGGCGCTGTAAGTGGCAATGTACAGAAATAGCGTGGCGAAGAAGAACCAGCGATAGCGCATGACGTGCGAGATGAGCCAGCGCGTCGCACTGCGGCGATCATAGCGATAGGCGTTGGCTACAGTAAACTCGCTCTTGGCGACATTCGACATACAGTGTTGCCTTGTGCGGAGATGAGACGCGCGATTGAACGCTTGTTCGTAGGCTACTGAATCATAGCACAAAAGCCGTGCTTTGCCTAGCAAAAGTGGCGCACTTGGCAAGAAACTGTCACAATGGGCGTACATCAGTAGTTCAGCGAGGTGTTCCATGCGGCGTTTTATCTTTGTGGCGCTAGTAACAATGGCAGTGCTTGGACTAGTTGGCTTAGCAGCGCCGAGTCTTGCGCAAGGCGATCCAACAGCGACGCCTGCGGCGCGACATCCCTACAGTGACTTGCCTCAAACGACCACAGTCGCAGGCTTTCCTGTCATAGGTAAGCCAGAGGCGCCACTGCTCATCGCCGAATTCTCAAACTTTTCGTGTCCAGGCTGCGCACTTTACCACGCGACGATCAAGCAGATCATTGAGGCGCACGTGCGCACAGGTAGAGCGCGCTTCATGTTGCTGCCAATCGTCTTCGGCATTGGCAACGATCCATCATTCCTTGCGGCGCAAGCAGCGCTCTGCGCAGGACGCCAAAATGCTTTCTGGGAAATGCATGACGCGCTGTTTGAGCAACATACGTCACAAGGCGCGCAGAGCTTCAATCTGACCACGTTACGCGCTACAGCTGAGAAACTTGCGCTCAACGCTGACCAGATCATCGCGTGCGTCCAAGCGGGCGAGACAGCTGAGGTCGTCTTCAGATCGGCGCGCCTTGCACAGGAAACGGAAATCCAATACACGCCGACTCTAATGTGGTCGCTTGACAACGGACAGACGCTGCAATGGTTCACCAGAGCAGATGGCAGGCGCTATGAGAGCGGCGTGCCGTTTGAAGAAGTGGACAAGGTAGTAACGCTTGCCGTCAGCGGCAAACTGGCTATGGCAATGCAAGCTACAGCGACTACTATCGCACAAATTACGCCAACCAAAGGCAATCCGCTTGCCAACTTGACCTATCAGCTGTGGCGCAGCAGCGACGGCTTGCTCTCACTTGAAATTCCGCGCGGCTGGCTTGCGCTGACCAATCCCAATCCACCCAGTCCAATCTCATACGTCTTCGCACCTTCAGAAGACGAGCCGCTCGGCATTTCTTTAATCATCATACCGACTGTAGCGCTAGGCGTCCCTGACCTAGCAGCTAATGCCACGCCTGCTGAAATAGCGCGTTATATTGCCAACAGTGAGCCAGAGGCTCAAATCCGTGAGGTCACAGCAGGACGCAACAGCGAATATCGCGGCGTAGGCATTCGTCCAAAGCCGAGTAAAGTTGCCCTGCGCAACGGACAGACAGTGCTTGTTGCGCGCGCTCTCTGGCTTCTGGCGCTTGACTCAACGACAATTATTGTCTTGCAAGCTGTCAGTCCTCTTGAACTCCGGGAAGATATGCAGGAAGTCCTTGAGCAAGCCGCCAAGACGCTCCAAGTTGACCGTGTCAGCGCGCTAGGCATACTTGATCGCGTCTTCAATCCAACGCCGACCATCACGCCGACTTTCAACGCAACGGCTGACTTTATAGATCGCGCCACAGCCGTTGCGCTGCAATTCGTGCCGTTCCGCAGCGCTGATGGCGCCATCAGTTTTGAGATGCCGCAATCATGGCGCGTTGAACCGAATCCAAGAATCTCAGCAGTCACATACACGCTTTTTGCGCCCGTCAGTCCGACTAACAACCTGATCAGTCTGAGCGTGCGCGCAGTCAGCTCGCTCGGCATCGCGGCTGTTGGCGAGCAGGCTGATGCGCTGACCTTGATGAACGCCGCTTTCGGGCGTGATCCGAATGTCACGATCACGCCTGTGACGGTAGGGACGCTGAAAGGCGCAGGCATTGTGGACTACCAGTCAGCCTCTGACCGTAGTGGCGGCTTCGTTGACCTTGAGCGCCGTGTATGGTTGTTGGACGTTGCACCTGGCTATGTGTTGCTGATTCAAGTCCTCAGCGCGCCTGCACAGCGCGCACAGGTCAACGCTGCATTTGAGCGCTTGACACAGACTCTTGTCTTGGATGCAGCGATCAGCGTGGCGGCTGTAGAGGCGCGCCTGAATGCAACGCCGACTCCATCTGTGCCAACTGTCACGGACTTTGTGCCTGTCTCAGTTGGCGAAGGCGCGTGCGTCGGCGTCAAAGACCCAGAAGGCGTCAGCGTGCCGCCCGATGGCAAGGGCAGGCAGTACAGCGCACCAGAGCAGGTCATCAAGCCTGAGCGCACCTACTGCGCCATTCTGACGACGGCTAAAGGACGGATCGTGATCCAGCTCTACTCGCAAATCGCGCCGCAGCACGTCAATTCGTTCGTCTTCCTTGCCCAGCGCGGCTTCTATGACGGCACTACCTTCCACCGAGTAATTCCGGGCTTTGTAGCGCAAGGTGGCGATCCGACTGGCACTGGCACAGGCGGACCGGGCTATCGTTTGCCGCTTGAGGTCAACCCTGCGGTCAAGTACGACCGAGTCGGCGTAGTAGGCATGGCGCGCACAAGCGATCCGAACTCAGCAGGCAGCCAATTTTTCATCACCTATGTGCCGCTGCCTAACCTCGATCCTAGTGCGCAGAGCGCAGGTTACACGATCTTTGGGCAAGTTGTGGAAGGCATGGACGTGGTCGAGAAGCTCACGCCGCGCGATCCAAGTAACGCCACAACGGAAGGCGACCTGCTAATCTCAGTGCGCATCGTTGATCTCGGCGTCCGCTAACGCCTGAGCTAGTGGCGCTGTGACCATCTGAGTCGTCACAGCGCCTTGCCAACTGGAAATGCTGCTAAATTGCGTTGTCTTCGTAGTAAATGCCGAACTCAGCGCGAAAAACGTCCATGATCTCTTGCAAGGTTGCATAGCTGCGCGCTGCTTCCAAGATGAATGGCATCAAGTTCTGTGTGCCGCGCGCCGCTTCGCGCAGCGCCGCTAACGTGCTGCCGACGCGCTCGTTGTCGCGCTCCATACGCAGCTGCTGCAGGCGCGCCACTTGCCGATCATAGCCGTTTGGATCCATCTCTAAAATCGGAATTTCGATCTTGGCGTCAGGATCAACATACTGGTTGACGCCGACGATGATCTGCTCGCCACGCTCCACTTGCTGCTGATAAGCGAAAGCTGCATCGGCGATCTCGCGCTGGAAAAAGCCGTTGCGAATGGCAGCCAACACGCCGCCTTGCTCGTCAATGCGGCGGAAGTACTCATAGACTGCCTTTTCAGTCTCTTCAGTCAGCTTTTCGAGGAAGTAGCTGCCTCCGAGCGGATCAATCGTGTTAGCGACGCCGCTTTCATGCGCAATGATCTGCTGTGTGCGCAGCGCAATGGTGACCGCTTTCTCGCTTGGCAGTGCCAGTGCCTCGTCCATGCTGTTGGTATGCAGCGACTGCGCGCCGCCCAGTACAGCCGCCAAGGCTTGGATTGCCACGCGGATGATGTTGATCTCAGGCTGCTGCGCTGTCAGGCTGACGCCAGCTGTCTGGCAGTGGAAGCGCATCAGCCATGAGCGCGGATCCTTAGCGCCGAATGTCTCGCGCATTTCGCGCGCCCAAATGCGCCGCGCTGCGCGCAACTTAGCGATTTCCTCAAAGAAATCGTTGTGTACGTTGAAAAAGAACGAGAGACGCGGCGCGAATTCGTCAATGTCCAAGCCGCGCGCCAATGCCCAGCGGACGTACTCAAAGCCGTCGGCAAGCGTGAAGGCGAGTTCCTGCACAGCTGTGCTACCTGCCTCGCGGATGTGATAGCCGCTGATGCTGATTGTGTTCCACAGCGGCATGTGGCGCGTGCCGAACTCAATTGTGTCGGTCACAAGGCGCATAGATGGCTCAGGCGGAAAGATGTACTCTTTTTGCGCCGTGTATTCCTTCAAAATGTCGTTTTGAAGCGTGCCGCGCAATTTTTCCATTGGCACGCCTTGCTTTTCCGCTGCCGCAATGTAGAACGCCCAGATCACGGCTGCAGGACTATTGATGGTCATGCTAGTGGTCACTTCGCCGAGCGGAATGCCGTCGAAGAGAATCTCCATGTCGCGCAGCGAGCTGACCGCCACGCCGCATTTGCCGAACTCGCCAAGTGCCTCAGGCGCGTCTGTGTCATAGCCCATCAGAGTTGGCAGGTCAAAGGCGACCGATAAGCCCATGTTGCCCTGCTCTAGCAGGTACTTGAAGCGCGCATTGGTCTCTTCAGCTGTGCCGAAGCCTGCGAACATGCGCATTGTCCACAGCTTGCCGCGATGACCAGTGGCGTGGATACCGCGCGTGAATGGGTACTCGCCCGGAAAGCCGAGATCGGTCATGTAGTCAAAGTTGGGAATATCAAGCGGCGTATACAGGCGCGCAATCGGCTTGCCGGAAGTCGTGATGAACTCGTCACGGCGCTCAGGCATTCGCGCCAGCGTCTTATGCAGCGTTGTCTCTTCCCAGCGGTCGCGCTCTTGTGCCAGCTCCTCTAACTTTTTGGCGTCAAACATTGCGTATAGCTCCTGATAGGCTAACAAGCGTTTGTTTTAGTTGCTATTGTAGCACAGAGCGCCTGTCAGCTTGCTAGTGGCACATTCGCTAGCGGGATGTCTGGCGCCTTATGCCTGCAGTTTACACATTACTCAGCGTCGCCTGAAGGCGGACGCTGATCAGGCGCTACATAGGCGATCACACGAAACCGCACAGGCTCAGACTCTTGCTCTGAGCCATCAGCGAGGCGTGCGCGCGCAATAATCGCGTAGTTGCCTAGCTCCAACTGCCACCATGCCCAGTATGGCTCGTTGTAAACTGTGGCGATCAGCATCTCTTGACCATCTGCGCTGCGCAGCCAGTAAGAGACCTCTCGTGTGCCGCTCGGCACGGCAACTGAGAGCTTGATCCGCTGCGCCTCGCGCGGAATCACAGGCGTCAGCTGGAAAATGGTGTTCGGATCAGGCGTGAGCAAGCGCACAGCTGAGACGTGGCGCGCTACTTCGCTCAGGCGAGCAGGCGGCGGCTGAATGCCGTTGCGTGCCGCCCAAGCGCGCGCCTCTTGCGGCAAAACCAAGTAGACGCGCTCACGTTTGTACTGCTCAGGCGTATTTTCATCTGCCAATAAGCCTGTGCGGATGTCCACAGTGAACGGCTGGTAGAGGTCATCATGCTTCGTAGGAATTGTGCCTTGAATGAACCAGTCCACGCGCCGTTGCGGACAGTAGCGCGTCGGCAGCAAGCCTGAGAGCGCACAAACTTCTGCCTGTACCAAGCCGTTCGGACGCGGGAAGGTCAGCTCAGGTTGATCGTGCAGCACAGCGCGCATGAAGTCGTTCCAAATCGGACCGGCGCCGCTCACGCCGCTGACGTTGACCATAGGCTCGTTATTCGGATTGCCAACCCAGACACCTGCCACAATCTGCGGCGTGTAGCCGACTGTCCAGTTGTCACGAAAGTCTGTTGTCGTGCCAGTTTTCACAGCAGCAGGGCGACCAATGCTCAGCGGACTGCGCACGCCGAATGACGGCATACGTGCCTCAGGATCGCTCAAAATGTCCGTGATCAGCCACGCAACGCGCGGATCAATGACAGGATCAGCCAAAGGCGGCTGTTCCCATTCGTACAGTACCTCGCCGTCTGCTGTTTCTACGCGCAAGATCATGCTAGTCTTGAGCGGTCTGCCTTCATTGGCAAGCGCGGCATATGCCGCAACCAGCTCAGTCAAACGCACGTCGCCGCCACCGAGCGCAATAGACAGATCGTAGCGGTCAGGATCATTGAGCGTTGTAATGCCGAGCTGAGTCAGCAGCCGAATCAGCGCGCCAACGCCGACCTCGTTCAGCGCCACTACCGCTGGTATGTTGTAAGACGACGCCAATGCCTCGCGCACTGAGACCGGTCCGTGTTCAACCAAGCCGTAGTTATGCGGCGTGTAGCTTTCGCCGCGCTTGGTGACGAACGGCGTGGTCACGTCTAGCACCATTGTGGCAGGCGTCCACGGCTCAGGGCGATTCGGATCGAAGGTTAGCGCGTAGACGAACGGTTTGAGCGTTGAGCCGGGCTGTCTCGGCACAACTGCCATATTGATCGCGCCGTCAATCTCAGCGTTGAAGAAGTCCGCACTGCCGACCATCACTAGGAGCTGCCCTGTGCGCGGATCGAGAGCAACTACAGCAGCGCTAGCGGCGCGGCTAGATGGTCTCTCGCGCGTGTTAGCGTTCAAAGCGGCAAGGTGACGGCGCACGGCTTCCTCAGCGGCGCGTTGCCAGTCCAGATCGAGCGTCGTGGTTACGCGCAGACCGCCTTCATAGATTCGCTCTGGGAAGTCGCGCTCCAGTTGGCGCCACACCTCTTGCACAAAATGCGGCGCGTTCATAATGAACTTGCCTGAGCCGTATTGAAGCGGCTCTGCATAGGCGAGGTCAGCCGCAGCGCGCGTGATGTAGCCTGCCTCAACCATCAGGTCGAGCACCACGCGCTGACGCGCCTTTGCCGCTTGCGGATTGCGCAGCGGGTCGTGCAGGGCAGGCGCCTGCGGCAAGCCTGCCAGCAGCGCCGACTCGGCTAGAGTCAGTTGGCTGACATCTTTATTGAAGTAAACTTCTGCTGCGCTCTGGACGCCGTAGGCAAGGTTGCCGTAATAGGTCTGGTTTAAGTAGAGCGCTAAAATTTCAGACTTGCTGTAGCGCGCCGTCAACTGAATGGCAAGGATCATCTCGCGCAGCTTGCGGCGCAGGCTGCGCTCAGCGCGCTGTTGCGGATCGAAGAGCAGGTTGCGCACGACTTGCTGTGTAATCGTGCTACCGCCGACGCGCACCTCGCCGCCTTGTAAGTTAATCCACAGCGCGCGGATGATTCCGCCTAGATCAATGCCGATGCTCTGATAGAAGTAGCGGTCTTCTGTGGCAATAGTCGCCTGAACAAGCGACTGCGGTATCTGCTCAAGCGGCACAAGGCGATTTCTACCGCCTTGCGGATCGATCACTTCGTAGAGCAAGCGCCCGTGTCGGTCATAGATGCGTGTGGAAGGCAACGCCAAGCCTGCTTCCAAGTCGTCGAGCGAAGGCAAGTCGGCAAACAGCCAAAAATACAGCGCACCAGTAGTGACGCCGATCAACACCAGCGCAATCAACGCGATTTTCTGCCAACGGCGGCGATTTGTCCAGAAGCGGCGCATGGCAAAAGTAGTCCTCACAGAAAAGCCTGAGACCAGTATAGCGCGTCTGCTACCGTGATGATGAGCGACATTCTGCGCATTTGCCTACGCTCAGGCAACGCAAATTGACATACCATTTCTTACGGTCTTTACGCTATACTTGGCGCTCCATTATGATGTCAGAGTCAAGGTATGTTTGCACCATGATCCGAAACTTCCTGCGCGCCTTCGCGCTTCTTTCATGTCTTTCCATTGCTATTGTGGTCTGTATGAGCAGCATCGTGCTGACCAACTTGCTCACGCGCACGACAGCGGCTGCTCAACCTGCACCTTCGCGCATTGTCTACGGCTTGACGCTCTTGCCAAGCGGCTTTGATCCGCATATCAACGCCTCAGCTGAGCTGGGCATTCCGCTGCGCTCAGTCTATGACACACTGGTCTACCGCGATCCTGTCACAAAAGCATTTGTGCCAGGTCTGGCTGAGCGCTGGGACATCTCGCCTGATGGCTTGGTGTACACCTTTTATCTGCGGCGCGACGTACGCTTCCATGATGGTGAGCCGTTCAATGCACTTGCCGTTGCCGCCAATTTAGACCGTATCACAGCGCCTGAGACGCGCTCACAGAAAGCTGCATTCTTGCTCGGTAGCTATGAGCGCTACATTGTGCTAGACGAGTACACGATTCAACTTGTCCTTAAGACTCCATACGCGCCGCTGCTGGATTCGCTCTCACAGGTCTATCTCGGCATTGCCAGTCCGAAGGCGCTGCGCGAGTACGGCACTGACCTATATCAGCTGCATCAAGTCGGCACAGGTCCGTATCAGATGGTCGAGTTCATACCGGGCGACTATATTCTGCTGCGCCGTAATCCGAGCTATCGCTGGGGACCGTCTTTTTACCGCACAGATAACCCTGCGCCTGTGGAAGAGATCGAATTTCGCTTTTTCACTGACCCTGCCACGCGCGCGCCTGCCCTTGAGAGCGGCGCTGTGGACATCATTGGCGAGCTGCCGCCACTGGACGCGCTTGCCCTAGCACGCCGCGATGATATCACGCTGATTCCGCAGCCGATTCCCGGAATGCCGCTCCAGTTCTTTTTCAACACTGGTAAGGCGCCAACCGACCGCTTGGACGTGCGTCGCGCCATCATCACTGCCACTGACCGTGTCGCCATCATTGACTCAGTCTTTCAGCAGCTCTCGCCTGTAGCTTACGGTCCGCTGACCGCAGTCACGCCGTTCTACGAGCCGCAGATCAAGCAATACTATCCGCACGACCGTGAAGTCGCCCGCCAAACGTTGACTGAGCTGGGCTACCGTGATAACGACGGCGATAAAATCCTCGATCTGAACGGCGCGCCGCTACGCTTGATCGTGATCGTGCCGACATGGGGCTACGTGCCGCAAGTGGCACAGCGCTTGCAGAGCCAGTGGCGCGAGCAAGGCATTGACGTTGAGCTGCGCCAAGTGCCGAACTTAGCAGGGCTGTTAGCGGCTGTGCAAAGCGGTGAGTATCACTTGGTCGCCTTTAACGACTTCGGCGCCGACCCGAGCCTGCTCAACAACTTTTACTTGAGCGAGGCGCGCAACAATTTCATGCGCGTCAGCAACGCCAACCTTGACCAATGGCTGCGCCAAGCCGCTCAGATAAATGACCCTGCGCAACGGCAGAATTTCTACACAGGCGTGCAAGGGCTGATCATGGATCAGGCGTTGATCTTGCCGATCCGTGACTATGTCAATCTGAATGCGCATGGCAAGCGCGTGAGCGGACTCGCCTTCGATGCCTACGGCTGGTTTCCGCTCTTGGCTAATCTGACTTTCGTGGGAGAGCGTTAGCGCGCCATGCTACGCTTTGTGATCAGGCGTGCGTTCAGCGCGCTCTTCACGCTGTGGTTGGCGGCGACTCTCGCCTTCCTCGCGCTGCGCCTTGCGCCCGGCGACGCGATCACGCTGCAGTTGACCTTTAGCGGCGCGACCGAAAGCCAGATCGCGGCGCGGCGCGCTGCGCTCGGTCTGGACTTGCCGCTTGGCACTCAGTACTTGAACATGCTGAGCGGCTTGTTGCGCGGCGATCTCGGCGTCTCATTGGTCAACGGGCGCGCTGTGACGGCGCTGATCGGCGAACAGCTGAACTCGACTGTGGCGCTTGCTCTCGGCGCGTTGATAATTGGTACAGCGCTTGGCATTGCACTTGGCATCGGCGCAGCGCTTGGCAGAGTCGCTGTGCAGCGGCTGTGTGAGGCGTTGATCGCGCTCCTGCTCGCCACGCCGATTTACTGGCTCGGCACACTGGCGATCTACCTATTCGCCGTATGGCTTGAGGTCTTGCCGTCAGTCAGCCGCAGCAACAGTCTAGAGGCGTTGATCTTGCCGTGCAGCGTGCTAGGCGTCTCGCTGAGCGGGAGCATTGGACAAGTGGCTGCTGCAGCGCTGCGCGAGGCAAAGCAAGCGTCGTTCGTGCAGCTGGCGCGCGCCAAAGGTCTGCCAGAGCGCCTGATCGTGTGGCGACACATGCTCAGCGCACATGGCGGCGCACTGATCAGCCTGATCGGCTTACAAGCAGGTTTTCTGGTTGGCGGCGCTGTGGTCACTGAGGCGCTTTTCACGCGGCGCGGCATTGGTCAGCTGCTGCTGAACGCAGTCAACGGACGCGACTATCCCGTAGTGCAAGGCGTGGTGCTGTTGAGCGCGCTTGCCTACAGCCTGTTCGGCACTCTGGCAGACGTTATAGCCGCATGGCGCGATCCACGCTTGCGAACGCTGTAAGCCATGCGCCGACTCGGACTTTCAGGCGCATTTCTAGTCCTGTTTGCGCTGCTCAGCCTATGCGCGCCGCTGATTGCGCCTTATGATCCGTTGTCAGAGGTCGGCACAGCGCTGATGGCGCCATCAACGCAGCACCTGCTTGGCACAGACTGGATCGGGCGCGATGTGCTCAGCCGAGTCCTACACAGCGGTAGACGAACGCTGAGCATTGCGCTGATCGCGCTCGTCACAACGGTCTTGATCGGCGGCGCGCTTGGACTGTGGGCAGGCTTTTTTGGTGGCGCGCTGGATTGGCTGATCGTCAGCCTGAGCGATGCACTCTTGGCATTGCCAAGTCTGCTGATTGCGCTAAGCGTCCTGACTTTGTCAGGCAGTGGCAGTCTACAAGTTGCCTTCGCAGCGGCGCTGAGCGGTTTGCCTGTTTACATACGCCTTGTGCGCGCTGCAGCGCGCGCGGCTCGCGCACATGCGTATGTCGAGGCGGCACGCGCGCTCGGCGCTAGTGAACTAGGTATCTTGTGGCGGCACGTCCTGCCAAATACCTTGCCGACTTGCTTTTCAGGCGGCGTCATGGTGCTGGCTTGGGCAATTCTGAACGCAGCGACGCTGCATTTTCTAGGCTTTGGCGGCGATCCATCAGTGCCAGAGCTTGGCGCCATGCTGGCAGAAGGACGCATGGTCTTGCGCGCAGCGCCGTGGATCGCCTTTGCAGCAGGCACAGCGCTCACACTGATTGTACTGGCGCTCAATGACGTGGCGCGCCGATTGTCCGCTCAGTAGACATAGCCGTTGACGAAGCGCAAGAGCGCCTCTTGACCTGCATCTCGCGTTGAGGCGCGCAAAATCCAGTTGCCGTTGATCCAGCCGAATTCGTAGTATGTGTAGGTGAAGCCTGAGAAAACGGCAAAATAATACGGCGTGCGCGCTTGTGGAAAGCGCTTCAGCACACTGGCAGTATCTGTGCCGTTTGAGCGCTCAAAAAAGCCGTCAAAGACCATGTCGAGCGTCGGCGTCGCGTCTGGGATGTATTCAACCTCAAGGCGCACGGTCTTGCCGTCTACGTCATACTCAGCAATCCCATGCCGTCTGCCTTCGGTCGCATCGAGCGTGTCCACATTGAGCGATGTGCGCAGGTAATCGCCGGCGCGCTCGCGCAAGATATAATAGCCTGCTGTATCTGCTGCTAGTGGACGCCGCCGCTGATTGAAGCGCGCCTCAACAGGCGAATGCGTGTTGACGAACCACAAGCTGTAGGCGAACAGCAGCGCCGCGCCGATGAACATAAAAATAATGAAGAGTGAGCCGCTCGTGCGCCAAGCCTGCTTCGGACGCGGCGCTTCGTCTTCAACCATTACAACGTTGCTCTGCATTGCTCGACTTTCTGCACGTTTTGCGCTACTTTTCACAAGCGATGCTTAAATCTTAGCAAAAGGCGCGCTGAACAGCAGGTCAAGCGAGCTGCAAACGCGCTACAGCCTCGCGCACTGAATCAAAATCGCGCCCGACTGAGTAGCCGCCTGTGCCTGATACGCTCTTCATAGCACCGCCGATGTCTTTTAAGCCGCCACCTGTGATCAGCAGCGCTACGGACTCATCTGAGCGGATCAGACCTGCCTCAAGCGCTTTGAGCAAGCCTGCGTACGCGGCTGCGCAAGCAGGCTCAGCGAAGACGCCGCTGTTGCGCGCCAGTGCTGGAATCGCCGCCAAAATTTCGTCATCTGTGACGCGCAGAAAGGCGCCGCCTGTCTGCCGCACGGCGCGCAACGCTTTTGTGCGGTCGCTAGGCAAACCTGCTGAGATGCTATCGGCAATAGTTTGTGTGCCGCCGCGCTGAATAGCATCCGCTGCAATGCCGTTTTCCCAAGCATGGACTAATACGTCGCTGCCTGCTGCTTGCACGCCGATCAAACGCGGCATGCGCTCAATCCAGCCTAGCTGATGCAAGTCATAGAAGCCTTTGTACTGACCTGCAATGATATTCCCATCGCCAACGCTCACAACTAATACGTCTGGCACTTGCCAATGCAGCTGCTCGCATAGCTCAAAAGCAGCCGTCTTTTTGCCCTCAGTTGTGTACGGATTCATGCCCGTGTTGCGGCAATACCAGCCGTACTCAGCGCTTGCCTGCAGACTGAGCGCGTAGGCGTCGTCATACGTGCCGTCTACTAGCAAGACAGTCGCGCCGTAGACCAAGAGTTGGGCAATTTTGGCAGGTGGCGCCTTAGCTGGCACAAAAATCACTGCTCTCATGCCGATACTTGCACAGACGCCTGCCAACGCCGCTGCAGCGTTGCCTGTGCTCGCCGCTGTGATGACTGAGATGCCGAGTTGCCGCGCGCGCGCCACGACCATCGCACTAGCGCGGTCTTTGAGCGAGCCAGTTGGATTGCGCGAGTCGTCCTTGAGCCACAACTCGCGGATGCCGAGCGCAGCGGCAAGGCGCGGCGCAGCGATCAGCGGCGTCCAGCCGACGTGCAGCGGCGGAAAGTAGGCAGGCTCATTAATAGGCAGAAGCGGCGCATAGCGCCACATGCTGAAGCCGCTCAACTGTGTGGGAGTGACAGCGCGGCGCAGCGCAGCGTAGTCGTAGCACATATCCAGTGTGCCGACGGCGCCACAATGCGGACAGGTGTAAGTCACAGCGTCTAGCGCGTAGGCACGTCTGCACAAAGCGCATTCATAGTGTGTCAGATAGACATTGGTCATATTGAGTCACTCAAGGTCAGGTTTTGCACGGCTTGCTACGTCTAAAATGGCGTCGAGTTTTTCGCATACTTCAGGCACAATCTCATCAAGCGGCACATAGTCGGCTAGGACGTGGTAGTTGGCTTTGCGCATGTAGTTCGACAAGCCTAGCGCTCTGTAGTAATTCTCAAAAAGCGGATCGAGGAACTCATCGGTTGCCTTGATATCAGGTGACCGAGGATTAGGCTTGCCAAGCGTGGCAAGTGCCTGCTCTAGGCGCTCTATCTCACGTTGCATGACTTGGAGTCGCTGTTCGACCAATAACGGCTCAGTTGCATCAGGTGGATTGGCGCGTGCAAAGGCAAGGAGCGTCTCACGGCTGCACAGATAGTTCTCGATCTCACGGCGTTGCCACATCAGCATTCTGAGCGGCAGCCTGTCTGAGAGCGGTTTGTCGAGTCGGTCAAAGAGCGCAACGCCAAGCAGGTCAGGATACGCCTCGCGCAGACCGTAAAAGTGATCCTGAGCTGTGCTAGGCTTGTTGCTTTGAATGTAGTGGACAAAGACATCTTCCAGATGCGTCTGCATGGGATGATTGAGGCGACGCGCCCAAGCGCGCAGGATGCTTAGGTCAGTAGCGCCTTCCACATATAGCACCCAGCCCTTGCGCGCCGCCTGATAGTAGTCAACCGCTCTGATATCTTTGAGCGCCTTGCGCAGCTGAGCGATGTTGTTCAGGCGGCGCGGCTGCTTGCCCAAAAAGGCGATCACGATACCGCTTGAGGCGGCTTCGTCCAATAGCACCTCCGAATGGCTGGCGATCAGCACCTGTGACTTGCGCGCTCGCGCTGTCTCAGTCAGCAGTTTGTAGATATCGCGCTGACGAATGACCTCTAGGTGCGCATCAGGCTCATCCAGCAGCAAGACAGCGTTCGAGTGTGTGTACAGATACGCTAACAGCAGCAAGACCTGCTGCAAGCCGCGCCCTGAAGCAGAGATGTCCAATGGCTTGCGCGTCCCTTCCGTGTACGCCATTCTAATCTCGCCACGCTCTGGCAGGTACTCAGGTGGCTGCAATGTGACGCTAAAATAGCTCTCAATTGTCGCCACGAGCGCTTGCCAGTCGTCAGAATGCTCTGTGTAGAGCTGGTAGCACAGGTTGCGCAAAACTTGTGCCGTCTGCCCTTCGCCGATCAGCACATTGATGCGTCCACTATCCACCTTCGGCTCAACCGACGCCAAGCCTGACATCGGCGGCAAGAACGCCGTGGTCACTTGGGCAGCTTGCTCTGGCACGGGCATTCGTGTGCCATTGGCAAGGCTCAGCGGACGGCAATAGAACGACTCTGGGTTAGCGTAATCAAACTCCAGACCGCATTCCCAGACCGTGCCGCCTGTCTCACCTGTGACGCTGATCTCAATGCGCACAGGTTGTGTGACGTTCTTGTCGCTGCGGCGCTGTCCAATCCGTGTCGTCAATCCGCGCCACAGCAGATCAGCATCAGGCACGGGCACGGCGAGCAGGTCGCGGCGATTGATGGTCACTCTGCTGCGTTGCTGCGCTGTGCTACCTTGCCGCCGCGCTAACCACGTCTTTAACCCTAAGTCCCAAAGCGCAAGCGCCTGCAGCGCGCTGGTCTTGCCCGAATTGTTCGGACCGACGAAGACGACTGCGTCGCCCAGCTCGATCTCCGCCTCGCTGAAACGCTTGAAGTTCCTGATCTTCAGTTTTGTGAGCATGATTTGTCATGACGGCACAAACCATGTGCCCGCCTCGCCGCGCAAGGCTGCCGCAAGGTTCGGCGGATCGCTGATCACGGCTGATGGACCGCCGCGCTCTAAAAAGCGCACAATCGCCTCAATTTTCGGCAACATGCTACCAGCGGCGAAGTGCCCTTCTGCCATATATTGACGCGCCTCGCGCAATGTGACGCGATCCAAGAAGCGCTGCTGCGGCGTGTTGTAATGAAGCGCCACGCGCGGCACGCCCGTTGAGATGATGAACAAATCAGCGCCTAGACCGCTTGCCAGTAAACTGCTCGCCCGATCTTTGTCAATCACAGCGTAAACGCCGCGCAGCTCGCCTTTATCATTGCGCACCACTGGAATGCCGCCGCCACCGCACGCAACGACCACGTAATCGCTGTAGAGCATCTCACGAATGGCATCCAGCTCCACAATCTCCAATGGCTGTGGCGACGCGACCACACGCCGCCAACCACGTCCTGCATCTTCCACGACCCGCCAACCTTCCGCCTCAAAATGGCGCGCCTCTGCTTCACTCAGGAAGCCGCCAATGGGCTTATCAGGCTTTTCAAAGGCAGGATCATCACGATCCACCACAGTCTGTGTGACAATCGTAACCACGCTTTGATTAATGCCAAGAGCGCGAAGGCTGTTGCGTAGCGCTTGCTGCAGCATGTAGCCGATAGCGCCCTGTGTATCTGCCACAATCAGGTCGAGAGGCACAGTGTGGACTTCATGCGCAGCTAATTCGGCGCGTCGCAAAATAAAGCCAACTTGCGGACCGTTGCCGTGTGTGATCACCACGCGCCAACCCTGCTTGACGAGCTGCGCAATGTGTTGGCAGGTCTCGCGCACAGCTTCCCATTGGTAGCGCACTTCACGCCGATCATTGCTCTGAATCAGCGAGTTGCCACCAATAGCGACCACTGCAATCTGGCTAGGCATAGCACTTCATCTTTCAGGATTTGCCTGTGAAGCGGTAACCGACGCCGTATTCACTCTGAATGTACGTTGGTGCCTTCGGATCAGGCTCAATCTTACGGCGCAAGTGCGAGACATAAATGCGCGGATAGTGATGCTCTGTATGATACTCAGGGCCCCAGACCTGCTCTAGCAGCTGGCTGAAGGTCAGCACCTGCCCGCGATGCTTGACCAAGACGGCGATCAGCTTGAACTCAGTCGGCGTTAAGCGCACTTCCTGTCCGTTCGCCCAGACTCGGCGCGCGTTTAGGTCTATCGTCAAATAATCATCGCTGTAAGCAACTGACTGAAGCGGATCGTCATCACGACTGGCACGGCGGAGCAAGGCGCGCACACGCGCATGAAATTCCATGTTGCGGATCGGTTTGAGCATGTATTCGTCAGCGCCTAAGTTCAAGCCACGCGCAATCTCTTCCTCTGTGATAGCCGTTGCGGTCATGATCAAAATCGGCACGCTAGAAAGCTCACGAATGCGCTGACAAACCGTCAAGCCGTCCATCATTGGCAAGGAAATATCCAGCACCACTAAGTTCGGACGTTGATCATGAAACATCCGTAAGCCTTCCAAACCATTTCTGGCTGTGATCGCCTCATAGCCGTGCTGAGTCAAGTCGAGCTGCAGCAAACGGCTCATCTCAAGGTCATCTTCTACAATTAACACCTTGACAGCCATAGCGCGCTTCCCGTTCCCATAAAACATGCTTATTACGCCATTGTAGCATGTTTTGACAGGAAGCGCGCAAGATGTAACTGTGAATGCTCTCTGGCGAGGCGGTCTGCCGTAAACGAGTGACTCGGAGACGGCGCTCAAGGCAATGTAACTCGGATCAGGCTGCTCTTGGTAAGGTCTACCCATGCTTGTGCAATTGTGCTTTCGCCTTGCTTGAACGTGACGCGCCATACAGCGCCACTAGCAGTGCTCTCTGGCAGCGCTTCTGCCTGCCAGCCGCTGTGTTCGCGCAGACGCGCTGCTACTTGCCCATCTTGCGCTGCTATGGTGATTGCTTGAGTGCGCCGTCCGCTCAGCCATGCTTCTACACTAGGCGTCTCAGGGAAAGTGATGCCGATCAGCTCTGCCTTGCCGAACTCAAGCGGATTTGCGCTGTTGAAGCGCACTACCGCTTGCACTGCCTGTCCACCATACCACAGGTAGACTGCCCAAGCGTCGTGCCACCACTCATACTGGGCATGCGCCTCGTATTTATCAATCAATTCGCCCAGAATAGCGCGCACATCGGGATGAGCGAGGGCAAATTTCAGCGCCGCCTCTTGCCCCTTGCGTTGTGTAGCTTGGCTCATATATGAGTAATCTACTTTCAACCACAGAACACGCTCAGGCTTCAGCAGCACGTCCACTTCAGCGATTTTCTCGCCTTGTGCCGTCTGGAATAGCACACGCCATACATTAGGCAGTCCCTCAGGGTTGTAGGCGACTGCAGACCAGCTCGGCAAATCGGCGAGGTAAGACACGAGGCGCGGATGTGCAGCTGCTAAGGCAATTGCGCGCGCCTCTCGTGACTCCTGCGCAGTGAGCTGTCCGTCTGTTGGCAAGACAAGCAGCAGGACAAGGCTGATCAAGCATACAAGCCACTTGCGACTCATTGTCTTCGCTCCTTCAGCTCAGCGTGGACGGACAATTGGCAAGCGCTTGGGCGTGTAGTTCGGGAAAATGTAATCCAGCGCTGGATTCAGCACGCGCTCAGCGAGCACGCTGGCCAGAACATCACGGTAGTCAGTCGTGATCGGCAGGTCACCATCTACAAGAGCGCTAGCACCTAAGCCGCGCCAATCAGCGTACACGCCGCCGATCACGCCGCCACCTAAGACGAACATCGCGTTGCCATGCCCATGATCCGTGCCGTGACTGGCATTTTCTGCCACGCGCCGCCCGAACTCACTCATGACCACCACGCTCACGCCTGACATGCGCTCGCCCATGTCAGCGTAGAATGCCGCTAAGCCATCAGCAAGTTCTGCCAACAGACGCGCCTGCTCGCCTTCAGCGCCGCCTTGTTCCTCATGGGTATCCCAGCCGCCTAGATCGAGGCACGCCACTTCTAAGCCTACCTCAGCCTTGATCAACACGGCGATCTGCTTCAAGCCTTCGCCAAACTCGCTCTCAGGATACTTGGCGTCGCGTTCAGGCACGTACGTTCCAACATTCAGGTTTGCCAAGATGTCCATCACAGCGAAAGTCTCTTTGGCGTATGCCGCCAAGAGCGAACGTCCAAGTGGCTGATCCGACTCAACCGTGTAGAGCCGCGCTAAGGCTTGGCGCATTGCTTCCAGCTGATCCTCGCGCCCACCTAAGTGAAAGTCAGCAATGGACTTGAGCGCCAGTGCTGAGACCTCGCCTCTGAGCGAACTGGGCAACATCGTCCCAATGCCTACAGCGCGGAATGGCGAGTCGTTCTGCCACGCCGCTGACTCTAGGTGGCGGCTGAGCCAGCCAGTGCGCGTGGTCTTGCTGCCCGGCGTGCCACGTTCCATGTATTCCATTGCATCGAAGTGTGAGCGCGTCGGATCAGGCGAGCCGCAGGCATGGATAATTGCCAACGCGCCATCGTCATAGAGCGCTTTCAGCGGACGCAAGGCAGGGTGCAAGCCGAAAAAACCGTTCAAGTCAATGGCGCTCTGCGGATTGCTACTTGGCTCAGCGATAGCAATGGTAGGACGTGCGTCATAGTAGGCAGCACCTTCAGCATACGGCACAACAGCGTTCAAGCCATCCATGCCGCCGCGCAGGAAGATCACCACAAGGATATCGCCCGGGGCGCCGTTCCTGCGGAAAGCAAGGCGTGGCATCCACGACGGGAACAGTCCTTTGCTCAGCCCGATCACGCCTGCAGCGCCTATCATGCCTAGCGCCTCACGGCGCGAGGTCAGCCGATTTACACGCACAGTTTTCATGGCAAAAGTCCTCTCTAGCACCACTGGAAATAAGGCGAGCTGATCAGCAGAGCAGCGATAGCTGGAATTGCCTCACTGCGCTCCTGTTCGCTCAAGCGATAGTCAGGATCA
>JANWYI010000051.1 GCA_025055255.1 Anaerolineae bacterium
ATCACGGCGCGCATTGGCGGCGTTGGCGATCCAATCCTTGAGCTGTTCGATCCCAGTGGCAACATCATCGCGCAGAATGACGACTCAAAGGGCACATCAGATGCTGCTATTGAAGCCTTCACTCTGCCTGTGAACGGCACATACACCATTCGCGTGACGCGCTACTCGCGGCGCACAGGCGGCGAATTCACTCTGCGCCTGAATCGAGAGCTGCCGCTTGTCCCGCCAATCAAGGCGTATCCGCCTTCTGTGCTTGTGCCGCAAGGTACGCCACTGCTTAACTATGGTGACACGATTGTCGGCAACTTGGCAGACCGTCAAACCCGCCAATTCGTCTTTCTCGGTCGGCGTGGCGAGGCAATCAATCTGACTGTCCGCCGCAAGTCCAACTCGCTTGACCCATTCCTGCGCCTTGTGGACAACCAGAGCAGGAATGTGCTGTATGAGAGCAATCAAGGCACTACAGGCGACGACGTTGAGACAATCAACACTGTCCTGCTGACCACTGGCACTTTCACAGTGACGCTCTCGCCGGCGCCTTACCGACCGAACAACGGCGACTTTCGGCTCGATTTGCGCGCCAGCAACGCGCTCTTGCCGCTCAACATCGGCGAGGAGCGCTCTGCCAGCGTAGACAGCAGTCGCTCACAATTCACCTACACCTTTTCAGCCTTGGCAGGGCAATACCTGCGCCTTGAGGCGCGTCCATCGCTTAACAGTCGCCTTGATCCGTTGCTCATCCTGCTCGCGCCGAACGGACGTCTGATCGCTTTCCACAACAGCCTTGATCCTGAGCAGAGCCGCAGCGCTGTAATTGACGGGCTGCAATTGCAAGAGTCAGGCGTGTACACAGCCGTGGTGACACGCTCAGGCGGCGAAGTTGGCGCGACAAACGGCGCATTCCTGATCAGTCATACGCTCTCAAACGATCCGCCTGAGACAGCGTGGCAGACTCAGCGCGAGTTGCGCTACGGCGGCTCTGTTGCAGGCGAGATGGACGTTGCTCAATCACAGGCGTGGCATTTTAACGGCAGAGCAGGCGATGTGATCAACTTAACGGTCAGCCGTCTGTATGGCAGCGGCGTGGCAGCGTTTGGCGCTCTGGTTGCGCCTGATGGCAGCACGGTCATTCCAAGCGGCACAACGGTCGTTGGACGCGAGCGCAGCCTGCAAAATACCTATCAGTTGCCACAAGATGGTACTTACACCATCTTCGTGAGCGGCGAGCGCCTGCAGTACACACTCCTAGCGACGCTCATTCGCAACATTCCGCTTGTGCCAGAGCTGCTGCGATATAACGATATAGAGACGAGCAGTTTCCTAGCTGCTGGCAGCCGCATCAGCTTCAAGTTTGAAGGCAAATTCGCTGATAACGTGGATTTGCTGGTCTTCTGGCGTCCCGGCGTCGGTCGTACTGTGACGGTCATTATGACCAGTCCAGATGGCAAGATGGAAGCGCTCGATTACACCTCAGCCAGTGCCACAGCCTCAGCATGGCGGCGCACCTTGACCCAAGCAGGCATTTATACTGTCACCATTCGCAACGGCTCTGACCAAGAGATCGCTTACACAATTCGCTTGAACGCTGAGATTCCTGCGCCGACGCCAACGCCGCCAATCATCTACATCAGCAACGGACAAATCATGCGTGGCAGGTTGAGCGCGCCTGACTCAGTCATCTATCGTTTCTTGGCGCGCTCGACGCAGCAAGTGCGCATAACGGTCGAGACTCAGCGCAGCGAGGCACCAGTGCTGCAGTTGACCGCACCTGATGGATCGCCTGTGCGAGAGGCGCGCCAACTGCGTGCCAATGGCTACGCCGCACTTGAGGCGCAGCTCTTACAAGACGGACAGTATGCTGTCAGCCTGATTGCCACGGAAGAGAATGCAGGCGGCGATTATTTGTTGAGCTTCTCTCTGCTGGATAAGACGCTGCCGCTCACGCCGACTATTGAGGCGACGATCAGCGCAGAGCAGCTCAGCGTGGCGCAGTTCGTGCCTGCTGACGGCTACATTCAAGATCGGATCGCCGCGGCTGAAGAGCGTTACTACCGCTTCAGCGGCAAAGCAGGCCAGATTGCACTTGTCTCACTCTACTTGCCAGTGGCAGGCGAGGTGAACACGCCCGGCGCGCCGCCGCCAATCGGCAGACCGACGCCGCGTCCGCCTGATCCTGTTTTTGCAACGGTCACTCTTTACGACGCAGCGCGTAACTTCATCGCTGAGGCGACCAGCAGTGCTGAGAACAATCGCACGCAACCGCTTTTGATCGTGCCGCTCGCGCAAGATGGTGACTACCTCATTGCTGTGCGCGGACGCGGCACTGGCAGCATGGCGCGCACTTTCTGGCTGAGCGTGATCACAACTGCGCCGAATGCCACGCCAACTCGCGCGCCGATCAATTTCCTACCTTTTGAGGAAGTCCAGCGCGTCACCATTGACGGCTTCCGCGATTTTGGCGTCTCAGAGTGGCGCTACACGCCGCGCAGCCGCTCAGTCCTGTTCGTCATGCGTCCAACGCCTGACTCGAAGTTGAGAGCGGCGCTGGAGATTTACACGCGCGAAGGCTTACGTGAGGCATTTGCTGTTGCCAGTGCGCCCGGCGAGGAGTTGCGCATTGCTATTCCGCAGCTGAGCAGCACTGATGACTACCGCGTGGTCGTCCGTGCGCTAGACGGCACGAGCGGCGCTTTCAGCTTATATGCCAGTGGCTCCGTGCATGGTTTGACAGTTTTCAGGACAGTGCGGCGCTGCTTTGTGCGCAATGCGCCAAGCAATGAGGCGACGTACTTCACTGAGTTCTTCGGGGTAGATTACGAGGCGTTTGCACGCACAGCCGACGGACAGTGGGTGCGCGTCCGCGACCGCGAGACCAAGCGCTACGGCTGGGTCTCGATCAGGCAGATCGAGTTCACTTATGGCGACGTGAACAAGTTGCCAATTGAGCGACCGTGACAAAGAGTTGCTGCGCTTGTCAAAGCAGCGCTGTCTGCTTAGGGCAACGTGCCGAGATAGCTATCGGCTGAGGTACGCACAATGGCGCCATTGGCGAGCGTCAGCTTGAAAGTGCCTGAGGCATTCAAGCTGAGCAGCAGCGCAGCATCGGCGCGCTCTGTGAAAGCTAAGGGACGCAACGGCTCTGGCAATGTCTCAGTCAGCAGGCGGACTTCGCGCGTTGTAAAATCGGCGAGGGCAAGCGCTGAGCGCGTGCGTCCGCTACTGCGGCTGAGCCTGAAGAGCGCTTTTTTACCGTCGGCGGAGAAAACGGCAAAATGTGGACGCTCATAGCCGCGCACTGTGCCGATAGTCTGCTCAAGCAAGCCATTGAGCTCAATCAAACTGACTGTAATGCCATCTGAAGTGACAGCTAGGCGCATGGCGCGGCGTCCATCGAGCGAAAATGCCGTCAAACACGGACAAGCAGGCGACTCAGGCAATGCCACAGCGTTGCCGCTCTCGGTCTGCAGGCGCAGGACGCTTTCCACAGGCAGATCGAGGACAGGCGGCAAAGGATCAAACAGGTCAGTGCGCCGCGTGTAGAAAATGTAGGCGCCGTCATTGCTGACAGCCAAAGGCAAGACGCCGAGTCCGCGCGTAGACGTGGTGTGCAGCACCATGCGATTTTCGCCTGTCAAGCCTTCCACCAAGAACAAGTCGCTGAGCGTGCCGCGCTCTGTGCGCATGGTGAACGACCAAGCTAGCCATCTACTGTTGGCAGATGCAGTCCAGTAAGTGACGATCTGCTCGCTTTGGCGCGGAATGTAGGGATGCAAGGCGACGTCGCCGCTCGGCAATGCTACGAGCGCCGCAGCAGTGTCAGCTGCGCGGAACAGCACGCCTTCGCCGATCAGCGTGTGCCTGTCGCCGTTCGTATTCACAGGCGTGCTGAGCGCTGTGCGCACATCAGTGAAAATGACGGTCTGTCCGCGCAGGAAGACGTCGTAGCGTGCTGCATTTGGCGCCGCTGAAATGGGCTGACCGCTCAAAGTGCCAACGCACAAGCTGATGAGTATGATCAGGCAATGGAAACGTCTCATTGCTCAGCCGAGTTGTTGAAAGGACGTCACAATGAATGTATCACGTTTAGGCAAGTTACTGATGAGCGTCATTTTATTGGTGACGCTGTGGCTGAGCGCCTGTGATCTTATCCCACACATTCCTTTCTTGCTGCCAACGCCAACTGACGCGCCGCCTGATGTCCCATTGCAAGCATGGACTATCCGCGACGGCTACTTGTGGTCACAGCCTGACGTCATTTTCGGCGTCCTGAACGGCGTAGCGCCACCTCAGACTGAGTTGGCAATCCTTTTTGGACCGATTGAAGGCTACATCGAGTCAGGCGTGCTGGGCGAGTTTTACCTTGTGCGCGTCGTCGGTACGCCGCTCTCTGGCTGGATTCGCGCGCGCGAGATCACCTTTCGGCGTCCCTGACTCGGCTTGCCGCGCTGAGAGCGCGCCGCTCCTGCGCATTAGCCACAGCGTGAGCAAAAAGGCAATGGCTGTCGCGCTGACCAACATCAGCAAGACGCCGCTGTAAGTGCCGAGCGCCTCAACATGCCGACCGCGCGTCCAACTGAAAAGCGGCAAGACCATCATGTAGAGCGGCGATGTGCCGCCATCAGCGAAGGCGAACGGCGCAAAGCGATACCAGCGGTAAGACGCCGCACCTAGCTCATAGCGCGTGAAGCCTGCAAAGATCGCTACAGGCGCGAAGCGTATTACGAAAGCTATGACTGCTGCTAGAGCGCCGCGCTTGAAAAGTGTGCTGGCAAAAATGCCCAGCATGGTGCAGCAGGCTGCCTCGACTAGCGTGATAACTACGGTCAGGATCACTGCAGCAAAAGATGCCCACGGCAGCCACTCAATGCTTGGCAACGGATACTCATCATACATGCTATATGAGCTGTAGCGCTGATAAGCAAAGTAGGCAAAGCGATGCACCACAGCTATCATCAACACAGGCAACATTGCCAAGCGCACCGTGCCGAGCGCTAAAATCCATGGCGCAGCGCGCCGCAGCGCAGCAAACCACTTGCCCAGCAAAATTTGCCGCGCGCTCATGCCTGTCAGCACAAGCGATTCCCACGTCTGCGCTACATGCTCACGGCTGACCGTGTTAGCGCCTGCGATGATGCAGCGCACAGCCACAACTGCGTGAATGACCCAGATTGAGACCAGTGCGAAGTCGCGGCTGTGGCGGAAGGCGATGATTGGATTGCTCAGGCTCAGCGGCACACCGACCAGAATTATCAGCAGAACCAGTGGCGGCACAGTTTTGCCGAGCCATGTACGGTGCGGCGCCGCACGCCGTTGATGCGTGATTTCCTGCCAGAAAACAGGATTTTGTCTGCGAGAAAGAGCAGTCATAGCATGACTCTCCTTCCTTCTTTGCCGATAGTTGCGGTATTGTGCAGAAAAACTGTGCAATCCGCAACGACCTAGCGCGCTCTGTGCTATACTTTTGTGCCGATTGCCGATAAGTCGTGTGTGAGTGACATGCGAAAGCTGATCTATATCGTATTGATTGGCGCACTCTGCCTGACTCACGGTCAGGTTGTGTACGCTCAAAATCCGCGCGATCCATATGCCTATCGCTTCGTGCAAGTTGGTGGCAAGTTCGATAACCCGCTCTACTTAACACACGCCAACGACGGCAGCGGACGCTTGTTCGTTGTTGAGCAAGCAGGTCAGGTCTGGATCATGTACCAAGACGGCAAGACGCTCGATCAGCCGTTCCTCGACATTAACGCACTGGTCACAGATGACACTTTTCGCGGCGGCTACACAGAGCGCGGCTTGCTCAGTCTCGCCTTTCATCCGCAGTATGCACAGAACGGCTACTTTTTCATCTACTACTTTGACCGAGATGGACACACTGTCCTTGCGCGCTATCGAGTCAGCGCTGACAATCCGAATCGTGCCGATCCAAACAGCGGCACAATTTTGCTGCGTATTCGTCAGCCGTTCAGCGACCACAACGGTGGCGGCTTGAAGTTCGGACCAGATGGCTACTTGTATCTGAGCGTCGGCGATGGCGGCGGCGAGCAGGGCGATCCAGAAGGCAATGCGCAGAATTTGAGCGTACTGCTGGGCAAAATTCTGCGCCTTGACGTGAACAACTTTGACTCAGACCGCTATGCCATTCCGCCTGACAATCCATTTGTGAATGTGCCAAATGCAGCGCCTGAGATTTGGGCGTACGGCTTGCGCAATCCTTGGCGCATCAGCTTTGACCGTGAGACAGGCGATCTGTACGTCGCTGACGTCGGCTGGGCAGGCGCAGAGGAAGTCAACTTTGTGCCGAGCGGCAGCAAAGGCGGCATGAACTTCGGCTGGAACATCTTCGAAGGCAACAATCGCCTGAGCGATAAGCCGATAGGCGAGGATTACATGCCGCCATTCGTCACTTATGACCACACACAAGGCTGTTCAGTCACTGGTGGCTATGTTTATCGTGGCGGACAGCTTCAGGCGTTGCGCGGCTTATATTTTTACGGCGACTACTGCAATGGCAACGTCTGGGTTGCTGAACGCGACCGCAGTGGCGTGTGGCGAACTCAACTTTTCCGCAACACGCGCCGCCAAATCAGCTCATTTGGCGAGGATGAGCGCGGCGAACTCTACCTGATTGACTACAAAGGCTACGTGCTGCGCTTGCAGCGCTCCTGACTCTTACAGTGGCGCAATCAAGCGGCGATTGCGCCACTTTGTGCCTCTCATCACGAATTCACTTGACGTTCACTCTGAACATTCCTAATATCTATCTAGTTCAACGTCCAAAGTTTGTCCACAGTCAAAGCTCATCGGCAAGAAAGGCTGATCTATGGCGCTGACCTCAACTGTCAAGCATCGTAATGGCGCGTTGCCACGCTCTAGCACGCCGATTGTGCGCTTGCGCAACCTAAGCAAAGCCTATGAAGAAGCAGGGACGCAGCGCACAATCCTGCATGCGCTGGATGCTGACCTCTACACGGGCGATTTCATCGTGCTGCTTGGCAAAAGTGGCAGCGGCAAAAGCACGCTGCTCAACTTGATCGGCGGCATAGACGTGCCGAGCAGCGGCGAAATCTGGATCAACGATACGAACATCACAGCGCTGAATGAGCGCGCCTTGACGCTCTTCAGGCGCGATCACATCGGCTTTGTCTTCCAATTTTTCAACCTGATTCCGACTTTGACTGCGCTAGAGAACGTCAGCCTGCCTTTTGAGCTACAAGGCAAGCCGCGCCGTCACAGCGAGCAACGCGCGCGCGCTTTGCTGGAGCGCGTCGGTTTGGCACATCGCGCCGACGCTTATCCTGATCGGCTGAGCGGCGGCGAGCAGCAGCGCGTCGCCATTGCGCGCGCTTTGATCCACGAGCCGTTCCTGATCCTCGCTGATGAGCCAACAGGCAACCTTGACGAAGAGACTGGCGCCAACGTGCTGCGCTTGCTCTTGGAGCTGACTCGTGACGAAGGCAAGACGCTGATCATGGCGACGCACAATCCTGAGGTCGTGCCGTTTGCCGATGTCGTCTACCACATCCATGAAGGCAAGCTAGTCGCTGAGCCAAAAGCGTAGGTCGCTGTGCGTCTGCTGAGTCTGGTCGCTGTGATGGTGACCTGTCTAGCCGCTTTGCTAGGCGTCGTGCGCTCGGTTGGTGCAAGGCTGGATCGCGGCGCGCGGACAGGCTGCGCAGTCCACTTTCAACGTTTCGCGCTGAGCAGACACAGCGTCTACTATCGCGTGACTCACCATGACTTGACGAATGACGTGCGCCTCAAGAGCAAGCCTGTGCCAGCTATTGAGCGGCGCTACCAGACAATCTCACCTGATAAGCGCTACATCACAGCGGCACGCATTGAGAGCATTGCGACCTACTATGGCGACTACACTTTCCGATTGGTCGTGCGTCCATACGGCGTGGAAGAGGAAATCGTGCTGGCAGAGTATATTCGCGTCCACAATCCGCTGCACATGCAGCCTGCGCTCTGGACAGCGTGGACAGCAGATAGCCGTCTGCTGCACTACGCATGGCAGACGCCGCTCGGCGAGAGTTTTCTAGCTGCCTACGATGTACAGCGCAGGCGCGTCCTGTGGAAAATTCAAACGGATGGACGCGCGACTTATCGGCTGCTGCGGCTGCGCGAAGAGCTCGTGAGCATAGATCGCGTGGTGCGCGCTGTAACTCAGACGAGCATGTACCATTTGCCGTGCGCGCCTGTCATACTGCATCCAAATGAGAGCTGATGAGGTGAACTGAATGCTGGCTCTACCGAATTCGCTGCGGCGCGTGATGTTGCGCGCTGTGCTACGCCGTCCATTTCAAGCAGCGATGTTCATTCTAGGCGTGGCGCTCGGCGTAGCGATGATTGTCGCTATTGACATCGCTAACGCTAGCGCGCTGCGCGCCTTCGGTATCTTCACTGAGAGCTTAGTCGGACGCGCCACACACCAGATCGTCGGCGGACCGAGCGGCGTGCCATACGAACTCTACCGTCAGCTGCGCCTTGAGCTGGGAATCCGTGAAGTGGCGCCTGTAGTGACTGCTTATGCGCAGGCGCTGGAGCTAGACGGACAGCCGCTGCGTATCTTCGGCATTGATCCGTTCGCTGAAGCGCCGTTTCGCGGCTATTTGAACTTAGGCGCTGCGAACGCGAACGCTGATATCAACAGCCTCACTGCGTTCTTGACGCAGCCGAACATGGTGCTAATGGCAGAGCAGCTTGCAGCGCAGTATGGCTTGCAGGAAGGCGACACGCTGACCATGCGCTACGGTCCAACGCGCCACACACTGACCATCTCAGGCTTGCTGCGCCCATCAGATGACGTGACGGCACAAGGCTTGCAGGACATGCTGATCGCCGATATCAGCACAGCGCAAGAAGTGCTGAACATGCTCGGTCGCCTGACCAACATTGACCTGATCATCCCAGAGACAGCGCAAGGTGAGGCGCTCTTAGCGCGCATTCAGGCGATTCTGCCTGCAGGTGTGACGATCCAAGTCGCAGGCGCGCGCGCAAGCGCTGTTGGACAGATCACAGCGGCGTTCAACCTGAGTTTGACGGCACTCTCGCTCTTGGCGCTCGTGGTCGGCATGTTTTTGATTTACAACACGGTCACCTTCTCAGTGGTACAGCGCCGTCCGATCATTGGCACGTTGCGCGCGCTTGGCGTGACGCGACGCCAAATCTTCGGCATGGTGGTCTGGGAAGCGGCACTGTTAGCAGTCATCGGCGTGATATTTGGTCTGATTGCAGGCGTGCTGATGGGCAGACTCGCTGTGATCATCGTCACGCAGACCGTGAGCAGCCTGTATTTCACGGTCACAGTCCGCAATGTAGACATCCCGACGTTTTCGTTACTCAAAGGCGCGTTGATCGGCGTAGCTGCTGCGATTTTTGCCGCGCTCCTGCCTGCTTACGAGGCGACAACGACGCCGCCAAGCGGCACACTCAAGCGCAGCGACATTGAGCGCAAAGTGCGGCGCGCCGTGCCAGTGGCGACGCTGAGCGGCGTCCTAATTGTGGCGGTCTCGCTCGCCATGCTCGGTGTCTCGAACCTTGAGGTGAATTTCGTGGCGATCTTCGGCATTGTGATCGGCTTCTCGCTGTTCACGCCTTTGGTCACGCTTGTCCTGATGAGCGCTTTGCGTCCGTTGAGCGGCGCATTGATTGGCGTGCTAGGCTTGATGGCGCCGCGCAGCATCATCCGCAGCTTGAGCCGCACGAGCGTCGCCATTGCTGCGCTGATGGTCGCTGTCTCTGTGATCGTCGGCATCAGCGCTATGGTCGGCAGCTTCCGCAATGACGTGCAGGGCTGGCTTGCTGACACGATCCGTGCTGATATCCTGATCAGTCCGCCTTCAATCTCAGCAGTGCGGCAAGATGTACCTGTTGAGCCGCGCGTGGCAGACATTGTGCGCAGCATCGAAGGCGTGGCACTGGTCGGCGTCTCGCGCAGCGTGGACGTGATTCGTCCGAGCGATCCACAGCCTGTCCTGCTCACAGCCATTGACCGCGACACTTCAATGGGAACGCGCCGTTTCGTCTGGCAAATCGGCGATTATGAGGCTGTCTGGTCAGCACTGGGCGAAGGCGCCGTCATGGTCAGCGAGACCTTCGCGCGGCAGCGCGGCATTCCAATCGCAGCAGGGCAAACCATCACGCTCTTGACGGATCGCGGCGAACACACCTTTCCAATCGCTGCTTTCATGGTGGACTACAGCGGCGATCAAGGCACGGTCATGCTGCGGCGGCACGTTTATTTGCAGTACTATGATGACCCGTACATTTCAACCATTGCAGCGTGGGTCGCGCCCGACTATCAGGTCTCAGACGTGATAAGCGCCATTCGCGCTGCTTTTGACGGCAAGTATGAGCTGCTGGTGCAGTCCAACCGCGATTTGCGCGAGAGCGTGCTGGTCATCTTCGATCAGACCTTCGCCATCACAACGGCGCTGAACTTGTTAGCTACCGTTGTGGCGTTCATCGGCATTCTCTCAGCGTTAGCGAGTCTTCAGCTGGAGCGCACGCGCGAGTTCGGCGCCATGCGCGCTAACGGCATGACGCGCCGCCAGCTTTTCCGCCTGACCTTGCTTGAGACGAGTCTGATGGGCGCTATTGCAGCCGTGATTGCTGTGCCAGTCGGCACGATTTTGGCGTGGGTGCTGGTCTACATCATCAATCTACGCAGCTTCGGCTGGACGTTGACGCTCGGCTTGCGTCCAGAGTTCTACTTACAAGCGGCATTGGTAGCACTAGTCGCATCATTACTAGCAGGCGTCTATCCTGCATGGCGCATTGGACGCATTCAGCCAGCGCGCGCCTTGCGGATCGAGTGAGAGAGGTCAAAAACATGACTCGTAGAGGTATTCTGACAGCCATAATTGTGATAAGCGCACTAGGCGCAGCGCTGATCGGCGTCTCAGGCTTGCGCGGACAAGCACAGCCTGAGTTCAGCGCAGACGTGGTCGCCGCGCTCAGTGGCGGCAACATTGAAGGCTTTGCGCGCGTGACAGGCGTGAAAGAATTCAGCTTTCCGCGCGATCACGGCGCACACCCTGAATATCAGACCGAATGGTGGTACAACACGGCGAACGTCCAGACAGCTGATGGACGACGCTTCGGCTTGAAGTTCACAATCTTTCGGCGCGCGCTGACGCCGACCATGCCTGAACGTCAGTCCGAATGGGCAACGAATCAGGTCTACTTCGCCGACTTTGCCATAGCTGACATCGCAGCTGATAAGTTCTACTTCAAAGAGCGCTTTGCGCGCGGCGCCGCAGGCTTAGCAGGCGCTCAAACCGAGCCATTTGCTAAGATTTGGATTGAAGACTGGTCAATTACCTTTGACCAAGATGGTCAGGGCTACCACTTGCGCGCCGCTGAAGGTGAGATCGGCATGGATGTGCGCCTGCGCATGAGCAAGCCAATTGTCTTTCACGGCGACCGCGGCTTCAGCGTGAAGAATAAAGGCGAAGGCAATGCCAGCTACTATTACAGCTTCACGCGCTCGCTGCTGGAAGGCACAATCACTGTGCGCGGCGAACAGTTCAAGGTCAGTGGCACGGCATGGTTCGATCACGAGTACAGCACAAGCGTGCTGGGCGAGGACGCGCTTGGCTGGGACTGGTTCTCAATCCAGCTGGACGACAACCGTGAGATCATGCTCTATCAGATCAGGCTGCGCGATGGCGGTGTTGAGCCGACCTCAAAAGGCACTTTCGTGAACGTTGATGGCAGCACGCTGTTCCTCTCAATGGCGCGCGGCGACTACACCATCACGCCGCTTGGTACGTGGACAAGTCCGCGCACAGGCGCTATCTATCCGCACGGCTGGCGCCTGACCGTTAAGGCGCCTGATGGCTTGCTAGAGTTAGAGGTGCAGCCATTCATGCGCGACCAAGAGCTGAATACGACCACTGCATACTATGAAGGTGCAGCGCGCGTGACAGGTACACAGAACGGCGTGCCGATCAGCGGCGTGGCGTACGTTGAGCTGACAGGCTACAACACACAAACGCGCGAGAGCTACTCACGCTAACTGATAGCAGTTGGCTGAGCTAACACGCCCAGACCGTCCTGACCATGTCAGGATAGTCTAGGCGGTGTTTATTTCGCAGCACGTCAATTTGTGTTATGATAGAGGCAGTTGTCTCTGCGAGTGAGTGAATGGCGCATGAGTCAATCTGCTGAAGAGCCCAAATCGTTGTTACGCCGCTTGCTGCGCCGACCTGATGACTTGCCTCAGCCGCCTGAGCCGACAGCCGCGCCTGCATCCGAGCCTGCTGTCAGCGCCTCACCTGTGCGCCCAAGTCCACCTGAGAGCGGCACGCCGCCTGCGCCGATCTTGCCAAATGTGCGCAGCACACAATCCGCGCCTGCTGCACAGAGCGCCGCTACACTGCAAGAGCGCCTGCGCGCTGAGCTCGCCCTTGAGAAGTTACGCCAAAAAACGGCGCGCGTCTCAGCTGAGTTTGCCAGTGGCAAGATCAATCGTGCTCAGTTCCTAGCTCTGTACGCGCACTACAATGAAAAACGTATCATTATCGAGCGCCTGCTGGAGCGCAATCCTGACACACAAGCATGGCAGAGCGTAGCAAACAGCGGTCAAACGTCATTCTTGCGCGCGCATTTTGCCTCGCGCGTCCTCTCCTACGCGATCTATTTCCATGACAGCACACAGCCGCTGATTGCCGAAGGGCAACCATTCCTCCCTGAAGACATCGCCTTTAAGATTCTGATGGCGATTCGCATAGTGCGCCGTACACATCAAACGCTGAGCGCGCAGCGCAAGCAGGTTGACGAGAATCACTGGGCTGTCTTCATACCAGCTGAGTTTACAACGGCAATTGTGATGTTCTGGTTGGAGCCTTCAACGAGGCAAATAGTCTTGGTGCAGGACTTGCACCAAGACTTTGAGCGTGCTAATCGCACTTTGCTGACGCGCAGCGTGCGCACAGCAGAACATTACGTCTTTCCGCACCGCGCTCTTTTTGAAGAGACGCTCTAGCGGCGCACGCGAAAGGCTCAGACGTTACTTTATCTCATTTGCCTAGCCAACTAGTTCTAGGCGCAGCGGATCGCGCGGATCAGGCAAGGCAGCGGCATCTGGCAAGCGACCTTGCATTGACCATGGCCCTGTCCATGTGATCTCGACTTCCACCAACTGACCACGCCAATCGCGCTCATCGGCAAAAAAGACCAGTTTGTTCTGCGGCGTGCGTCCGCGCCATTTTTCGCCCTGTTTTGCTTCAACTAAGACCTGCACACGCTTGCCGAGCCACATAGCATTGCGCTCAGCGCTAATGCGCGCGTGTTGCTCGTCCAACAGCTGCCGACGCCGCTCCTTCTCTTCCTCAGGCACGTCATCGGGCATAGTGCGCGCGCTCAACGTCTGTGGACGCGGACTGTACTTAGCAATGTGGACTTTATCAAGGCGCAAATCCTCTAAGAGTTGATAAGTCTGCATGAATTGCGCCTCGGTCTCTGATGGGAAGCCAACGATGATATCTGTGTTGATGGCAACCTCAGGAATGCGCGCGCGAATGCGCTCAATTAGGGCGCGATAGTCCGCCTGTGTGTAGCCACGCTTCATCAGACGCAAAATCTCGTCGTCGCCTGCCTGCACAGGTACTTCAATGTGTGGCATGACAGACGGCAACTCAGCAACTGTATCCAGCAGCTTGTCGGTCATCCAGTTCGGATGACTCGTCAGGAAGCGGATGCGCAAAATGCCTTCAGCTGTGCCAACTTCGTGGACAACCCGCAGCAGATCGGCTAGGTCAGGTCCATCAGGGATGTCTTTGCCGTAGCGATCCACGATCTGTCCAAGCAGCGTCACTTCCTTGACGCCTTGCCGCGCTAGACTGCGCACCTCAGCCACGATCTCGCCAACGCTGCGGCTGCGCTCCACGCCGCGCCTGAACGGAATGATGCAGAACGAACAGGCGTGTGAGCAGCCATAGACCACAGGCACGTGCGCCGCTACAAGGTTGCCGCGCTCATGCGCAGGCAGAACTAGCAGCTCGTCCTGCAGAGCGTCTTGCAAGGCGCGCGCCTCAGCCTCGATAGCGCGCGAGTCTTCCATGCCGCGCTCTTTCAGGAAGGTCACCATTGGCTCTGGGTCAGAGGGCGCCATGAATACATCCACAAATGGGAAGCGCTTGCGGAGCGGCAAAGGATCGCGCACGCCGACCATGCAGCCCATGACTCCAATCACCTTCTCAGGCTGCTGGCGCTTAATCTTGTGCAAAGCGTGCAGGCGTTGAATGCCTTTCTCCTCAGCGCCTTGCCGCACGACGCATGTGTTCACAACTAAGACATCCGCATCACGTGGCGACTCAGCAGCGCGCAAGCCGAGCTTTTCCAGCTCACTGGCAAGCCGCTGTGAGTCTGCCACGTTCATTTGGCAGCCGAGCGTCCAGATGAAGTATTGTGAGTAACCTTGCTGAGTTGGCACGCGCTCAATCCTTGTCTCAGGCATTTTGCAACTATTATAACGAACTGTGACGGCTAAAGCTAGACGCAGAAACTCAGGTCGTGTAGTGGCGCAAACGAAGGCGGAACATCAGCGTCCTGAGGATTGTCTACAGGTCGCGCATCTGTGCATGTGTCCGTTCCTTGCCCTTGACGGCGCGCCGTAAATCAGTTAGCATATCTGAGCGACCCACGGGCGCGTAGCTCAGCTGGGAGAGCGCTACAATCGCACTGTAGAGGTCAGGGGTTCGAATCCCCTCGCGTCCACTCTCTAGCGACCTGCTGTGAGGATAGGCAGGTCGCTTTTTTGTGCGTTGTCAGACCGAATTGTCAGGCACTCTGTGAAACGCCGCAGAAAACTCTCACAATTTGGCGTGCATTGAAACGCTCACAATGTTGCGAGGCAGGTATGTCGGCGCACCAAGACCTCTGTTTGCATCCAGCACCCACTCAGCAAGCCGACAGAGTCATGACTTTGTCGAGCAAACGAAAACGCGCGTGTGACCTGTATCCGTGCTATACTCACGCCGAAGTGCCTGTGAGAGAGTCTGCCACAATGAAACCACAAAGTCCATTTGCTCACGTGCCGCGCAGACTGATGAACTTAGTCGTGATCGGCGTCGGCTTGCCGTGCATCCTAGTCGCTAACGCTTTGAACTGGTCTGCTGTAGCGAGTTTCCTTTTCACAGCCGCGCTGATTTTGCTCAGCCTGTTCATCCTCGCTGCATTCTATCCGAAGAAAGGCAGGTGAGCCGTGCCACATCGCGTCATCTTCATGGGAACGCCTGAGTTCGCCGTGCCGTCGCTGCGCGCTCTACTGGACGCGCCTGACTTTGACGTGGTATGCGTGGTCACACAGCCAGATCGCCCTGCTGGACGCGGACAAAAGCTACACGCGCCGCCTGTCAAGCAAGTCGCTCTGGCACACGGAGTGCCGATTTTGCAGCCACAAAAGTTGCGCGAGGCAGGCGTCTTTGAACAACTGCAGGCTTGCGCGCCCGACCTGATCGTTGTTGCAGCTTTCGGACAGATTCTGCGCCAAAATGTGCTGGACTTGCCGCGCTGCGGCTGCATTAACGTCCATGCTTCGCTTTTGCCGCGTTGGCGTGGCGCCGCGCCGATCCAAGCGGCTATCCGTGCCGACGACGCTCAGACAGGTATCACGATTATGCAGATGGACGCAGGCTTGGATACTGGTCCGATATTGCGCCAACGCGCCATTCCAATTGCACCTAATGAAACAGGTCAGACGCTGCACGACAAATTAGCGGCACTTGGCGGCGCGTTATTGCTCGAAACGCTGCGCGACTACTTAGACGGCAAAATCGTGCCACAGCCGCAAGACGACTCGGCGCACACTTACGCGCCGATGCTCAAAAAAGAAGACGGACGTATCAATTGGGCTGACTCAGCCGCTGAAATTGCGCGGCAAGTGCGCGCTTACTATCCGTACCCTGCGACCTACACTGAGTGGAACGGTCAACTCTTGAAAATTCTGCCCGCCGATGCACCTGACTCAGTCACTGTGCAAGCAGGCAGCGCAGCAGTTGGCGAAGTGATCGCCTACGACGAAGGAATCGCCGTTGGCACAGGCAATGGGCTGTATGTGCCGCAGCAGGTACAGCTGGCAGGCAGAGCTGTGCAGGCAGCGCGCGACTTTGTGAATGGACACAAGGCGATTATCGGCGCGCGGCTCAGCTGATCAGTTATAATCGGCGAACCATTTCAATTACCCTTAACGTTATGTCTAAGCCATGCACGTTGAACTTCGAGACATCACCAAGACCTTCGGCAACCTGCGCGCTAACGACGCGCTCTCGCTCAGCTTTGCCGAAGGGCGCATTTACGCCTTGCTAGGCGAGAACGGCGCCGGCAAAAGCACGCTGATGAAAATTCTGAGCGGCTATCAGCCGCCTGACTCAGGGCACATCTTGATTGACGGACAAGTCGTCACTTTTGAGACTCCAGCTGATGCGCTGCGCTGTGGAATCGGCATGTTGCATCAGGATCCGCTTGACGTGCCAAACTTGACCGTCCTTGACAACTTCATGCTGGGCAGGCACGAAGGCTTGCTACCAAAGCGCAAAGCTGCGCGCGAGGCACTTGAGGCGCACGCAGCGCGACTCGGCTTTCATCTCGATCCGTTTCGGTATGTAGATAGTCTGACCATTGGCGAGCGCCAGCAGCTGGAGATCGTCCGCCTGCTCAGTTTAGGCGCGCGGCTGTTGATCCTTGATGAGCCGACTACCGGCATCTCTGCAGAGCAGAAACACACGCTTTTCAGCTCGCTCAAGCGCCTTGCCGCTCAAGAAGGCATGACGATCATCCTTGTCTCACACAAGTTAGAGGATGTCGCGGCGCTGTGTGAAGAAGTCTACGTGCTGCGCGGCGGCAAATTAGTCGGACATCGCCTGATGCCGACGCCGATTGACGAACTGGTGACGTTAATGTTTGGACAGAGCCTGCCACGACCTTCGCGCGGCGCGCACAGCCTTGGCGAAGAAATTCTGTGCGTTGAATCGGTCAGCTTAACGGCACGGCGTCTGACAGTGCGTGACTTGTCACTGAGCGTGCGCAGCGGCGAGGTAATCGGCTTAGCAGGACTCGACGGCAGCGGTCAGAGCGACTTTCTGCGCGCTTGTGCTGGCTTGCAACCGATTAACAGCGGACAGATTCTGATTAACGGCGTCTCCATTCGCGGCAAAAGCTATGCTGAGTTGCTGCGCATGGGCGTGGCATACGCGCCATCAGGTCGGCTTGAGGAAGGCTTGATAGATGGGCTGACTCTGGCTGAACACTTTGCACTGGCGCGCGATAGTGGCATATGGATCAAATGGCGCGAGGCAGTAGCGCTCGCAGCGCGGCAAATCGCGCATTACAACATTCGCGGCGCACCGCACAGTCCTGTCCAGACGCTCTCAGGCGGCAATCAGCAGCGCACTCTGATCGCTCTCCTGCCTGACAACTTGCGCCTCTTGCTTCTGGAAGACCCGACGCGCGGCTTAGACGTAGAGAGCACAGCTTGGGTCTGGCAACAGCTCTTGGCGCGGCGTGATGCAGGCGCAGCCATTCTCTTCACCTCGCCTGACCTTGACGAGATCGTCACTTACAGCGACCGCGTGCTTGTCTTTTGTGAAGGCAGGGCAACGCTCGTGACCGATCTGGACAACTTGACGCGCAATCCAGCAGAGCGCCTCGGTGAACTGATCGGAGGAAGAAGCCTATGAGCCAACCAGCCAAATTTTTCGGCACTGCACTGACTTTCAGCGGCGCTCTGAGTGCAGCGCTACTACTAATCGCTATCATCATGCTCAGTCTTGACAAAGCGCCTATCGCAGCTGGACAACGCTTTTTGGAAGGTGCCATCGGCACGCCAAGCGCGCGCGCTGATGTCGTGATGGCTGCTCTGCCGATGCTGCTGTGTGCAGCAGGCTTGTTGCTCACTTTTACGGCAGGCTTGTGGAACATCGGCGTGGAAGGGCAGGTGACTATGGGCGCAATCTTCGCCACAATCATTGCGCGCACCATTCCGCGCGATGTGAGCGACTGGGGCGTGCTTGCTGCGCTGATTCTGCCTGCTGAGCTGCTCTTGGCGATGTTTGGCGGCGCGCTGTGGGCAGGCTTGGCGGCGCTGCTTAAGATTCGCGGCGGCATCAACGAGATTTTCGGCGGCGTAGCGCTCAATTTCATCAGCGTGAACATCTTGCTCTCGCTCGTCAACGGACCATGGCGCGTCGGCACTTTTCCGCAGACCGCGCCGTTCGCTCCAGCTGCGCTCTTGCCGCGCCATCCAGAGCTGCGCTTGAGTCCGCTGGCTATTGTCATTGCGCTGACTGCATTTGTAGTGGTATTTGTGGCGTTGCGCGGCACACGCTTCGGCTTAGCGTTGCGCGCTATTGGACGAAACGCGCGGTCAGCAGGTATTTTAGGTGTGCGCGTGGAACGCAACATTTTCTGGGCAATGGTCGCTTGCGGTGCTCTAGCAGGTCTAGCAGGCGCTTTCCAAGCCTTGTTCACGCGCGGGCGCCTGTTGCCGAACATCTCAGGCGGAATCGGTTTTATGGGCGTGCTGATCGTGCTGCTAGTCGGCGTGCGCGCGGCATGGGTATTGCCTGTGGCGCTGTTCATAGCGACCGTGCCAGTTGGCAGCCTGAAGTTAGCGACGTCGCTCGATAGCAGCGTGCAGATTGACGCAGCGCTCGGCAATGTCTTTCAAGGCGCGCTCGTGCTTGCCGTGCTGATCGGGAGCGGCATTCGGGCGCGTTTGGCGGCTCGCCGAAAGGAGCAATTTGAGCATGGATGACGTGCTTGTGCGCACATTAGCAGACATCGTCAAAGTTGGCGCGCCAATTGTGCTGGCTGCAATTGGCGAGACGCTCACTGAGCGCGGCGGCGTGGTCAACCTCGCCCTTGACGGCTCGCTCGTGCTTTCAGCGCTAGCGGCGTTCGTAGTGGGCACGAGCACGAGCAGCGTGATCGTTGGCACACTGGCAGGCATCAGCGTCGGCTCGCTGATTGCGCTGATTGTGGCAGCTTGTAGCATTGAGCTGCGGTTGAGCCAAGTGGCAGTTGGCTTTGTGCTGACTTTGCTATGCCGTGACCTAGCGCTTTTCTTAGGCATTCCGTATCGCAACGCGCAGGTCTTTCCAACGACGTTCTTGCCGATCCCTGTGCTGAAGGATATTCCAGTCATCGGCGCGATCTTCTTCAATCAAGACCTGTTCACATACCTGAGCTTCATCGCTGTGGCTGTGGCATGGTGGTGGCTGTTCCGCACGAAGGCAGGCTTGACGCTGCGCGCTGTTGGTGAGCGTCCGCAGGCGGCGTTTGCGCGCGGCGTGAACGTCAACCGAATACGCTACCTGTACACAGCGCTCGGCGGCAGTCTAGTCGGCTTAGGCGGCGCAGCGTATACGCTCGGCGTGTTACCGACTTGGTCAGATACTGGCATTGCTGGCAACGGCTGGATCGCGCTCGCCATTGTGATCTTCGGCGGCTGGCATCCGCTGCGCGTGGCATTTGGCGTGTACCTTGTGGCAGGTCTGCGCACCATTGTGACCAGCATCCAAGCGCAAGTGCCGCCACAGGTGGTCGAACTGCTCAATGCCTTGCCGTGGCTGTTGATGCTTTTGACGCTGTTTTTGGTCAGCGGACCGTACCTTGACCGACTGATGAAAGTCTTGCCGCCGCGTTTGCATCCGCCAATTCGGACGCTGCTGCGCGCGCGTCCGCCGTCGGCGCTTGGCACGGTCTTTGAGCAGGAAGGACGCAGCTAGAAAGTCTGTGACGCGCTCGGCTGAGTGCGTCACAGATGTGCTGTCATTGCGGTGCGCCGGGACGGTAAGTGCCGCTGTGATAGATGTAGACGTAAGCGTCAGGCTGATCTTGCGTCCAGTCATAAATCCACTTAGCATCAGTGATGCTCAGATTGATGCAGCCGCGCGAGCGCCGATAGCCAAAGCCGTCATGCCAGTAAGCGCCGTGCAGCGCTTGCTCTGAGGTGTTGAAGTACATTACATACGGCACGAGCGGCAAGTACCAATACTGTGGCTTGCCTTCCGCGCCCGACATGCGCGCTTCTTCGTAGCGGGCAAAAATTCTGTGGACGCCTTCGTCAGTCCCCCACTCTGGCAAGCCGCTTGCGATCAGCGTGGCGAAGACAGCCTTGTCGCCCTCGTAAGCGGTCAGCGTCTGTTCGTACAGGTCAACAGCAAACCATTTTTTGCCTGCCTCGATGCCTGCAGGTCGCGCTAACGGCTTGACCTTCGCCACGCGCGTCTGGAGCACCCATTGATCAGGTCCGATCAGGTACCATTCCCATGTGTCCACAACTGCCACGGCGAAGATGTTGACCATGGTGTAACGCTTGATCTCAGGCGTGCCTGCCACGGGCTTGGCGCCGGGCGTACGGCTTGGGCGCGTATCTAGCAGCATCCATGCGAAAGGACGCGTCGGCAAGCCGTCGGGCAGTAGCACGCCTGAAAAGCGCGAAACAGCTTTGTTGATCGGACCGAGCGCGCTCTCCTGCACCCAGGCGTCGCGTCCAACTTGAACCCAGCCATTGACGCCTTCGCCTGCCACTACGAAGATGAAGCCTTCGGGATAAGCGCCTATCACATTGCCATTTGGCGCGTCGTGAATGGTGGTCGGCTGTAGGACGCGGCGGAACGGACGGCGGTAAAGCAGCCGATCATCCACAGGCAGGCGCGGGAAGTTCGGCGCAGGATTGAGCGCCATCTCCGCCTCGATAGCGCGCATTTCCACGCCATAGACAATTGGTGAGGTGCATTCAGGCGCGTTTTGATTGAAGACGCAATTCAGTCCGTTGCCTGAGTCAGCATGGAGCAGTGCGCTCGGCGACAAAAACGCTGCAAGGAGCGTCAGGATGACAAGCTTGCGGAACATTTGACGCTTCATGAATAGCCTCATCAGCGAGATAAACTGGTATGAGCTTACCGACTCGGCACGTTGCGCGTCAACCGTTCTTAAGCGACGCCTCACCAATGCACGGCGTACGCTTCAGCTTGCCTTTGGCAAGCAACCTAGCGCAGCGAGGAAGGTCTCTGCCATATGCGCCGCAATTTGCTTGCCGTCTAGTTTGCCGCCTTCTCGATACCACACGCTGATCCAGTTCTGTGCACCAAGTAGCGCCTTGGTGAATAAGCCTGCGTCCACACGACGAAAAACACCTTCCTGAATGCCGCGCTCAACGACTGTGCGAAAGTGCCGCTCGAATCTATCGCGGCGCGCAAGGAAGGCGTCGCGCTCAGCTGCGCTTGGATCATCAGACGGCAAGGCGATCAGCGTGCGTATCTCAAAGACCATTGCTGCGCCAACTGAGACGTTCTGTGTGACTGCCAACGCGTGCGCCTCGATCATTTGGCGCAAGGTCTCATCAGGCGGCAATTTTTGCGCGAGAATCGCCTCCAGCTGCGCTAACACGATGTCCATGCCTGCATTCAGCACAGCAATCAGCAGGTCTTGCTTGCCAGCAGGGAAATGATGATACAAACTGCCTGCTGTCAAGCGCACGCGGCGCGCAATCTGTGCCATGGTGGCGCCGGCGTAGCCACGCTCGCGGAAAACAGCGGCAGCAGCTCGCAAGATATCCTCACGATGGACAGTCTGATCAGCAGGTTTACGCGGCATGGTTAGCTCTCGTCACTCAGCAATCAAATGCTGTTTGGTTAGCATTATACCTGATCGATCAACAACTGAAAGACTCGGCAGCTGACCGTGAATTTTGTTACAATCAAGACAAACGGCTGATGAGTTCTCGGTTCTACTGTGATGAGCCTCTCGGAGTCACACTTTGAAGTTATTGTCGTTGGTGGCAGACCTTCTGGTGCAACTTTAGCGACGCGCCTTGCGCAAGGTGGCTTGCGCGTCCTACTTTTGGATCGCGCTACCTTCCCAAGCCTGCCTGCCGTGTCTAGTCCGATCATCTACGCCTGCACCATGGCGCTGCTGGATGAGATTGGCGCGCCTGAGCATGAATACGCGCACAACACGCCGAAAATCCGCAAGCTGGTGAGCGAGTCGCGGGATTATTACCGTGCCATTGCCGTGATTCCTGAAGATCGCGGGCGCGACTACGCTTACGCCATTGATCGCGCGCGCTTTGACCATGCTTTGTGGCGACATGCCGCCAATACGCGCGGCGTGACGGCAATTGAAGGTTTCGGCGTCACAGATTTGCTCTGGGACGGTCAGCGCGTGATTGGTGTGGAAGGCAGGCGACACAATAGTCGCACAGTTGAGCGCTTCTACGCCGATTTGGTCGTAGGCGCTGATGGGCGCTGGTCACTGGTCGCGCGCAAGGTCGAGGCGCCGCTCTACAACGTAGACGACTCAGTAGCGACGTCGCTCTACTACGCCTATTGGCGGAATGTGCAGCCATATGACCTAAACGAGCCGCTGATGGTCGCGCATGGCACGCTAGATGGCTTGGGCTATCTAATTATGGACAGCGCAGACAACACAGCAGCGGTTGTGTGTGAAGGTCACGCTGAGACGATAGAGCGCTTTTCACAGGGCGCAGGCGCGCCTGAGGCGCTCTATGAGGCGCTGCTGCGCAACGCGCCGCGCGTCTGGGCGCGCTTGCAAGGCGCAGAGCGTGTGACGACTGTGCGCGGCTTGAAGCACACGCCGAACTATTACCGTCAACCGTATGGCGCAGGTTGGGCGCTTGTCGGCGACGCTGTTCATCACAAAGACCCGCTCGGCGGACAGGGCATTTACGACGCTGTTTTCAGCGCGAAGGCGTTGGCTGAGCAGTACTTGGCGTACAAGCACGGCGCAATGGACTACGAAAGCGCTATGCGCGGCTATCAAGCGCGCCTTGAGGAAGAGACTCTGCCTGTCTACCGCAATACGCTCGCTGCGCGCGCTAACCTCGCGCCGATCAACCCGTTTCAACG
>JANWYI010000052.1 GCA_025055255.1 Anaerolineae bacterium
CTGGCACGGCGACAAGGCGCCAGACCAGAGGAACTGGTCACTGCGGCGAACATTGACGTGCCATTGCCGCCTGCTGAGCCAGAGCGCCGCCCTGAGCCTGTTGCCCAAGCGCCCACGTCCAGCTCACAGCCCTCAGCCGATGATCCCTTCGGCGGCGTTGATCCAATGGCATGGCTAGAGAGTCTGGCACGGCGGCAAGGCGCCAAACCAGAGGAACTGGTCACTGCGGCGAACATTGACGTGCCATTGCCGCCTGCTGATGCCGTGATCGAGGAGCGCGGCTACACAGACTTTGATCCATTCAGCGTCACGCTCAGCCCAAGCGCACGAGCGCTTGAGCAAGCGCCTACGCCTAGCCGCTCAGAGACGGACATCGAAGATACCACGGCATGGCTAGAGGCTTTGGCGCAAACTGCGCCTTCGGCGACTTCCTCAGACGAGATAAGCGATCCAATGGCTTGGCTCGCCAGCTTCGGTGAGTCGTCATCTGACAGCATTGGCGAGCTGACCGCTGAGGCACCTGTTGTTGAAAGCATGACGCCCGATGCAGCGCTCTCATGGCTCGACTCGCTCAGCGCCGCACTTGAACCAGAGCCTGAGCAAGCCAGCGCACCAAAAGGCATTTCGCCGCGCGAGGCAGGCGGACTCTCCAATGATCCGCGCGAAGTGCAGGCATGGCTGACTGAACAGCTGGACAGTCTGATGCAGACGCGCGAAGCTGAGCTAGACCTCTCGCCTGCTGACGTGCCGCCTGCTGAGCCAACTACTGCCTTGCCAGACTGGCTGAGTGAAGCAGTCGTAGACCCAACCTTGCCGTCAGCGCGCGGCATTCTTGACCCAGAGATCAAGTTGCCCACGCCACCTGCTGACTTGCCGTCATGGTTGATTGAGACGACTGAGGCTGAACTAGACCTTGAGTTCGGCGATGACTTCATCCCGCCGCAGGCGCCTCTGCCGCAAGTGCCTGAGGCAGCTCTTGAGCTCGATCCGAGCGAGATCGAGCGCATGGTCAAGCCTAGCTCGCCTGAGGAAGTAGACGAACTTGCTGAGTATTTCAACGAAGAATACGACCGCCGACGCGCCGGCGATGAAACTATTCCATTGTGGTATCTGGAGGCATTGCAGCGCGCTGAGAGCGTCATCGCGGCAACGCCAAGCAGTCCGTCGAGCGCCCAGCCTGAGCTTGAGCCGACCGTTGCGCCTGCTGAGCCAGTCGCCGAAGGCGGTATTCCGTCGTGGCTGCTGGAAATGCAGCCTGAAGAGACGCCATCGGCTGCTGTGACACCTTCTGTTTCGCAGCTGCCCGAAGAATTGAGCTGGCTAGAGGCATTGGCGGAAGGTCTGCCTGAAGAGACGCCCGCAACACCTGCTGAGCCTGCGATCATTGAGCCTGTCCTGCCTAGCGAGCGTCCGTCGTGGTTGGCACAGACAGGCAAGCTCGATCCGAACGCTGTTGAGCGCTATGAGGCAGCATCAGCAGAGTCAGTTGCGCCTGTACCTGAGCCTACGCCAGCAGCGCCGCCTGTCCACAAAGTGGCGCTCTCGGCGCGTTTGCAGCAAGCGCGTCAGCAGGTCAGTCAAGGGCAGGTCTTGCCTGCACTGGAGAGCTATCAGGCGCTGATTGATAATATGGAAAACCTTGAGGAAGTACGCGCCGATTTGCGCCAATTGGTCGAGCGACATCCAAAAGAGCCGAAGGTTCGCCGTCTACTTGGCGACGCGCACATGCGCCTCGGCGACCTGCAAGCGGCGTTAGATACTTACTTGGCTGCATTGAAAGAGCTCTGACGTCGGCGAGGTCGTTTTGCCTGAGCAGACCATTGCTCTCATCGCGCATGACGGCAAAAAAGCGGACATGGTCGCCTTCGCGCTACAGAATCGTGAGCGCCTCAGCCGCTATCACTTAGTCGCCACTGCCACTACAGGCAAGCTGATTCATGAGAAATGCAGCTTACCTGTGCAATGCGTCCTGTCAGGTCCGCTAGGCGGCGACGCGCAAATCGCGGCAATGGTCGCCACAGGTCAGGTTGCCGCTGTCTTCTTCTTCGTAGACCCTTTAGCAGCGCAGGCACACGATCCTGACATTCAGTCGCTTTTACGCATTTGTAATGTGCATAATGTGCCGTTAGCGACCAACGCTGCTACTGCTACTTACATCATCAGCGAAAAAACGCTGTGAGTCTGAGCAAGCTGATCGATCTCTCAGGCAAGACGGCGCTCATCAGCGGCGCCAGCAAAGGCATTGGTGCCGCAACGGCGCATGTGTTAGCAGCTTGCGGCGCAGATTTGGTCTTGTTCAGCCGTCACATGCCTATCGAGGCAACTCAGGCGGCGTTCAGCGCAGCCTACGGCAGGACGCCGCTCGTCTTTCAAGCTGATGTAAGCGACGCTCAAGCAATGGCAGAAATTGTGCAGCGCGCAGCTGCACAGTTCGGCAGCGTGGATATCCTCGTGAACAATGCCGCTATCAACGTCACGGCGCCGTTGCTAGAGATGACCGATGAGCAGTGGTGGACAACTCTGAACGCAAACCTGATCGCTGCGGCACGCTTGAGCGCTCTGTGTGCGCCATACATGCAGGCACGGCGTTGGGGCAGGATCATCAACATCAGCAGCAATCTGGGCGTCTTCGCGCTCGCCAATAAAGGCGTTTACAGCGCGAGCAAGGCTGCGCTGCTCCAATTGACGCGCAATCTTGCGCTAGAACTTGGCGCGCACGGCATTTTGGTCAACGCACTTGCCGTCGGCGCGATCAACACGGACGCACAAGCAGCCAACGGCAAGCCTGCGCGCGATTATGACGCCATTGCGCGCACGATCATCCTCAAGCGGCTCGGCACAGCCGAAGAAGTTGCGCATGTGGTGCTGTTCCTCGCCTCTGAGCTGAGCAGCTACATCACAGGACAGACAATTTTCGTAGATGGTGGCGGAAGTGTCTGGTTTCCTGCCTAGCAGCACTCACTCGTTCGGCGCAATGCGCGCCATCAAGGCGAGGAGCGCAGCTGTGGTCTGTGCCTGCTGTTCAGCGTGGCTGATGGTTGCCTCGTTATCGCGGTCTTGCTTGCCGTACCAGCCGAATTGCGCGTGATTGCCGCCTTCAATGCGCACAAACTCGACTGAGGCGGGATAGAGCGCGCGTGCGCCTTCCACTTGCTCTGGCAGTGCCAAACCGTCGCGCGTGCCGTAAATCACGCTGACGGCTAGGTCTGTCCGCGCTGACATGTCCATGCTGCTCTCAGGGTAGCTCGCAATAACTGCCAAGCCTTGCACCTTGCCTGCGTTTTGCGCTGCGTAGCGCGCCGCCATAGCGCCGCCGAGCGAATGTCCGCCAATTGCCCAGACGCGCACATTCGGATAGCGCGCGATGATCGCGTCGGCAGCGTTGACGTTCAAAATGGCGAGGTTGAGCGGCATTAGCACAATCACTGCCAGATAACCTGCCTCTGCCAGTGCGCGCGCCGTTGGCGCGTATGCCTCAGGCGGCACGCGACCGCCGGGATAGTAGATGAAGCCCGCTTTGGGCGCTTTGCCTACAGGCGCGAAGATCAGCGCGTCGCTGCGCGTCACTTGCACTGCCTCGTCTGACTCTAGCGCAGCAAGCGCCTCTGGCATAGGCGTGCCGCTCGGCGTGGCTGCCCAGATCACGAAGACACTTGTTCCGATAAGCAGGCTTATCAGCAAAAAGATGCCGAGCCGTCTGAACGCTTTGCCAAGTCTCTTGAGCATAGGTCTCGCTTCACTCATGACCAAACGTCTTCAGCGCAAACCGTGTTGAGCTGTTCAGCGCGCAGACATGGAGTTCAGGTGACTTGCGCCCAGAAAGTGTCTAGCGCTTCTGCCACTTCGCTCATGCGCTCAAAGTGCGGCAAGCCACGCGTCGGCGCAATTTGAATGGCTTGCCAACACTCATTTTGCGCTAAGATGCTCGAAAGCGCGTCAAAGCGCGTGAAAGCGTCTTGGTCGTAGATCACCAGCGTTGGCACGCGCAGCTGTAGATAGACCTGCTGGATGTCCGCTGAGAACAGTTTGCCGCTAATGAAATACAGCGGCGCATGGCGCGCGCCTTGCCGATGCGACGTGGCATAAGCGTAGGCGATCAAGCCTTCGTCAGGCTGACCTTCAAAGCTCTGTTTGAGGAAAAAGCGGATGCTGAGACGAGTTGTCAGCAGGTCATAGAGCGCTTGGCTCCATAGCGGAAAGCTGACCGCGCGATAGAGCCAATCAGCTACGCCATATCGCTCTGCTTGCTGAATTGCACGCTGCTTTGCCAAGCCTGTCGGCGAGATAAAGGCGAGCGAGCGCACACGCTCAGGCGCGGCGAGTGCGGCACGCGCCGCAAACTCGCAGCCGAGCGAGAGCGCGACAATGTCCGCAGGTTGATCGCCTTTGACTTGCGTGCGCAGCAGGTCAGCAATTGCCGCGCTGAAGAGCTGCGGTGTGTAGCGGCGCTCCGAGCGCTCAGAGAAGCCGAAGCCAGGTAGATCAAGGGCGTAGATCGGGCGCCTGCCGCGATAGTGTTCAAAGATCGGGCGCATTTCGTAGGCAGACGCAGCTGCATTAACGCTATGAATTAAGACAAGCGGCGTCTGATTTGTAGCGTCTTTGGGCAGTGAGCGGTAGTAGCTCAGCACGCCTGCCGTACGGCTGACGAACGTACGTCGCTCTGCCTCAAGCGCCGAGGTGAGCGCGTGCCTATGGTTAATAAACAGCGCGCTGTAAACGATCCAGCCTAGTGCAGCTCCAGTGCTTGCACCAAAGCCGCTGATCAAAATGAGTGGAACGAACGATCTCTTTTTGGTCTGTTTTTCGGTCACTGGCTCGCCTTCTGCCGCATGCACAGCGCAATATCGTCTATCAACCACCTTGCTCGGCTGTTGGCAAGGCTATTGTGAAGCGACTGCCCTGCCCTTTGCCGCTGCTCTCTGCCCAGATTCGTCCGCCATGCGCCTCGACCATGCCACGTGCAATTGACAATCCAATGCCCATGCCGCTATGTCGCCGCGTCATGTGGTCCTCAACTTGGAAGAACTTTTCGAAAATTTTGTCCAGCAGCTCAGGCGGAATGCCAACGCCATTATCAGCCACGCGAATCCATACCTCGCGCGGACGGCGCTCTAGGCTAACACGAATCTCGCCGCCTTGAGGTGTGAACTTGATGGCGTTATTGAGAACGTTTACAAGCGCCATGTTAATCTTAGCACGGTCAACGCGAATCGGCGCATCTTGGGCAAGGTCAAGCTGCACGCGCTGACCTTTGGCTTGGGCAAGCGCTTGTAGCTCGCTGAGCGCTGCAAGCACCACTTGCGCAGCTGAGCAGTCCTCGTGGTGCGTTTCCAGCGTGCCTTGTTGCAAAAAGCGCAGATTGGTCATGTCTTCGATCAGGCTGCGCAGCTGGAGCGCGCTGTTCAACACTGCTGAGGCAAGTTCGCTCACCTCGCCTTGTGCGTCTTCTTTTAGAAAGCTGGCATAGCCTAGAATCACGTTAAGCGGTGTCCGCAGCTCATGTGAGGCAATGGCGATGAAATCTGTCTTGAGCTTATCGAGCTTGTCGAGTTCGGCGTACGCTCTGCGCAGTGCTTCAGTTTGGCGCGTGTTCTGGATAGCAACGGATGCATGAGAGGCTAGGATAGTGGCGTATTGCACATCCTCTTGTGTCCACATGCCGCTGCGCTTGTTCAGCGCCTCTAAGACGCCGATCACATTGCCTTTGATGTGCATCGGCACGCCGAGCAGCGAGCGCGTGTGAAAGCCAAGGCTGATATCCACTAGACGGTAGATGCGCGCGTCCTCAGCTGCGTTTTGAATGACTATCGGGCGATTTTCGCGCGCAATTTGCCCTGCCACGCTACCGTACAGTGGCACAGGCGTGCGCAGCAATACTTCATGGTTTTCACTCGGCGTATTGCTGGCAACGAAACGCAGCTCATTGGTGTTGGCGACGTAGAGCAACAAGGAAGCGGCTTCAGCGTTCACAATCTCGCAAGCTGCTGTCAGAATTTCATCAAGGAGCGGCTTCAATGTGAGAGTGCTGTTCAAAGCGAGGCTGATTTCCAACAGACGCTGAAAGATTGCGTTTTGGCGCGCCAGGTCGGTCAAGCGCAGCGTCCCATCTCCCGACATAAGCTCTCAAAGCACTCCCACCAAAGTTCTAGCCGCTCCATCTCAGAATGTGACCGTGTGCTTGCAGCGGTTCAACGCACACCGAGCAGAATCTCTAACGTAATTTGGTCAAGGCGCTCATAAGGCAAGTCACGCTGACCGAGTGCAGCGCGGTCAAAGGTGGTCGCGCGCAACTTAGCGAGCGTCTCGCGGCTGTAGCCTGCGCTGAGATAGCTGAACGTGCCGTCATCAGCGTTGATCTCTGCCAGAAGCTGCTGGACTTCAGGATCAGCGTTGAACTGCGCCGCCTTTTCCTTCAGGATCAGATAAGTGCGCATGCAGCCGCGCGCAAACGCTTTGACATCCTCATAGTTGCTGCTGCGATAGGCGTGTGCATCGAAGTGACGGCTGCCGCTGTAACCGACATCTTCTAGGAACTTGACCAAGTAGAACGCTTGCTTAGGCATCACACTGCCAAAGCGGAAGTCTTGATCGTAACGTCCGAAGAGCTGATCGTTCAGGTCAATGTGGAAGAGCTTGCCTGCAGCGTGTGCCATTGCCACGCCATGCACAAAGTTCAGACCTGCCATATGCTCATGCGCCACTTCAGGATTCACGCCGACCATGTCAGGGTAGTCGAGCGTGGCGATGAACGCCAAAGCGTCGCCGACTGTGGGTAGGAAGATGTGTCCGCGCGGCTCATTCGGCTTTGGCTCTAGAGCAAAGCGCAAGTTATAGCCTTGATCCTTGACGTAAGCGCACAAAAAGTTGATCGCCTCGCGGTAGCGCTTGAGCGCGTCCAGCGGATTTTTGGTGCTATCGCTCTCAGTGCCTTCGCGTCCGCCCCAGAAGACGTAGACCGTTGCGCCAAGCTCTACGCCGAGGTCAATCGCATTGATGGTCTTTTGCAGAGCGTAGGCACGTACAGCAGGATCGTTTGAGGTGAAGGCGCCATCTTTGAAGATCGGATCAGAGAACAAGTTCGTGGTCGCCATTGGCACGACGATGCCTGTTGCCGCAAGCGCTGCTTTGAAGTCACGCACGATCTGGTCACGCTCAGCAGGCGTGGCGTCAATCGGCACAAGGTCGTTATCGTGAAAATTAACGCCCCAAGCGCCGACTTCTGCCAGCAAATGCACCAGTTGTACAGGTGTCAATGCAGCGCGCGTTGGCTCGCCAAACGGATCGCGTCCGCGATTGCCTACTGTCCACAAGCCGAAACTAAACTTGTGCTCAGGCTTCGGTTCGTACATGGTCAGCTGCCTTTTCCGAAAGTGACGCAAGCACTGTGCTGACATTATAGCGTCTTTCTAGCGCCCTGCACAGCAGGTCACCTTTTGGACGCTGCCGCTGATTCAAACATGCCGATAGGAAAACCTGTCGTTCCCAAAATGGCAGCTTAGCGGCATAATAATGCTAAAGACGACCTGTCGAAAAGTGCTAGGACTCTCAGCTACCTATGAAACGCATGACCAGCGCCGAAGCGCGCCAAGCCTTCCTTGACTTTTTTGAAGAGCATCAACACCAAGTTGTCGCCTCATCCTCGCTTGTGCCAAGCAACGATCCGACCTTGCTCTTCACCAATGCCGGCATGGTGCAGTTCAAAGATGTCTTTCTCGGTCTTGATCAGCGCCCTTACAAGCGCGCTGCCACTGCCCAGAAGTGTATGCGCGTCAGCGGCAAGCACAATGACCTTGAAAATGTCGGTCCGTCGCCGCGTCACCACACCTTTTTTGAGATGCTGGGCAACTTCAGCTTTGGTGACTACTTCAAATCGCAGGCATGCCGCTATGCCTACGACCTGCTGACCAAAGTCTACGGTCTGCCTGCTGATAGGCTGTACTTCACGGTTCACACAAGCGACGACGAAGCGTATCGCGTCTGGACTGAGGAAGTCGGCATTTCACCAGAGCGCGTTCATCGGCTAGGCGATAAGACCAATTTCTGGCAAATGGCGGATGTCGGTCCGTGCGGACCGTGCAGCGAAATCTTCTGGGACTGGCATCCTGAGCGCGGCACAGACTTTGAGACCATTGCGCGCGAGCTACGCGAAGACACAGGTCGGCTGTTTGAGGTCTGGAACCTCGTCTTCATGCAGTACAATCAGCGCATGGACGGCAGCCGCGAGCCGTTGCCGGCGCCAAGCGTAGATACTGGCATGGGCTTGGAGCGCATCGTCAGTGTGTTGCAAGGCGTGCAGAGCAACTACCAGACCGATCTGTTCGTGCCGATCATCGCGCGCATTCAGAAGCTGAGCAACACGACGCCTGCTGACTATCAAGCCAATCCTGTGCCGTATCATGTGATCGCCGATCATGTGCGCGCCGCTGCTTTCTTGATCGCCGACGGCGTGACGCCCGGTCCGAAAGATCGCGGCTCGGTTTGCCGCATGGTCATTCGGCGCGCTGCGCGCTACGGCAGGCGCATCGGCTTCCGTGAGCCGTTCCTCGCTGACGTCGCTGAGTCGGTCATCGAAGTGATGGGCAGTCACTATAAAGAGCTGGTCGAGCGGCGCGAGGCGATCCGCAAGGCGCTGACTCAGGAAGAAATCCGCTTCAGTCGCACGCTTGAGCGTGGTCTGCAGCAGCTGGACGAGATGTTGGCGAAACTGCCTGCAGGCGGCAAGCTCAGCGGCGCTGACGCTTTCTTCCTCAAAAGCTCGCTTGGCTTGCCTTTTGAGGTGACGCGCGACGTCGCTCGTGAGAAAGGCTACGATGTAGATGAGGCGGGCTACGCGCAAGAGGAAGCACAGCACAGCCTGATCAGCGGCGGCGGACAAGCAATGGGCACCATTGAGAGCGCCGAAGTCTACACCATGTTGCTCGCAGAGCTGCAAGCAATCGGCGCACTCAAAGCAGAAGGCGTGGTCTACAATCCGTATGGCGAGCTGACCAAGAACATCCGCATTCTGGCTATTCTGCGCGACGGTCAGCCTGTGGAGCGCGCCGAGGTCGGCGACCGTGTGGAAGTTGTGGTGCAAGCGACGCCGTTTTATGTTGAGGCAGGCGGTCAGGTGAGCGACACAGGCGTCCTGCGCGGCGCGACGTGGGCAATTGACGTGGAAGACGTGCGGCGTCCGATTGCAGGCTTGATTGTGCACATTGGCGAGGTTGTGGAAGGTCAGCCTGCACTGGGCGACACAGGCGTGGCGCGTGTGGATGAGGCGCGGCGCTGGAACATCATGCGCAATCACACAGCGACGCACTTGCTGCACGCGCAGCTGCGCGCTGTGCTGGGCAATCACGTGCAGCAGAAAGGCTCACTAGTCGCGCCTGATCGCCTGCGCTTTGACTTCAGCCACGACTCAGCGCTGAGCGCTGAACAGATCGCGCAGCTGAATAACAACATCAACGCGGCTATCGCAGCAAATATGCCTGTGGTGATTGCCGAGAAAAGCCTTGAAGAGGCGCGCAAGGAAGGCGCAATGGCGCTCTTCGGCGAGAAATACGGCGAGCGCGTGCGCACTGTGCTGATTGACGGACCAGGACTGATGAACGGCAAATATAGCTATGAGCTGTGTGGCGGCACGCACGTGCCATCTACAGCTGTGATCAACTCATTCATCATCACCTCAGAAGGCAGCGTAGCGCAAGGTGTGCGCCGAATCGAGGCGCTGACAGGCACAGCCGCGCAGCAATACATCGCGCAGCAGCTAGAGACGTTACGCCAAGCAGCGCTCAAGCTCGGCACAACAGCGGATAGCGTGCCGCAGCGCATTGACGCGCTGCAGACAGAGCTGGCAGAGGCACGCCGCGAGAATGCACGGCTGCGCACGCAGCTGGCGAAGATGATCTTCGATTCACTGCTGGCGAAGACCGAAAAAGTGAATGGTGTGAACGTTTTAGTGGCACAAGTCGGCACAGCGTCGCCGGAGACGCTGCGCGAGATGACCGACTGGTTCAGAGACCGCATGAAGTCAGGTGTGGTGATCTTCGGCGCGCTGAGCAGCGATGACAAGCCGCAGCTGATCGCCGCTGTGACCGAAGACTTGACCAAGCGCGTCCATGCTGGCAACTTGATCAAACAAGTCGCGCCGATCATTGGCGGCGGCGGCGGCGGTCGCCCGAACATGGCGCAGGCAGGCGGCAAAGAGCCGAGCAAATTAGCAGAGGCGCTCAGCGCGGCGCGCAAACTGGTGGCGCAGGCGCTTGAGAACAGCGCATAGGCGAATTCTTGAGCCGCAACGCTGTGCCTGCCAGCACTGTCTGAAACAGCTGCTGCGCTCATCATCGGCAACGCCGCGTTCAAACGTAGCGTCGCTGACGTGGTGTAGCAATGTGCCTGTTCGCACGCTAAGCGGCAAGTGGTACGTCGCTCTCAGCTGAGCTATAGTCTATCATGAAGTCGCCTCGAAACTCAGGGCATTGACATGCGCTACATTGACGAGTACCGCGACGCAGCAGCTGTACACAAGTACGCTGCGTTGCTTACAAAGTTGGTCACACGCTCGTGGACGCTGATGGAGATCTGTGGCGGGCAGACTCACGCTATCCTGCGCTTTGGCATTGATGAGCTGCTTCCGCCACAAGTGACGCTGCTACACGGACCGGGCTGTCCTGTGTGTGTGACGCCTGTTGAGCTGATTGACAAAGCGCTGGAGATCGCGGCACAGCCGAACGTGATCTTCACCAGCTTTGGCGACATGTTGCGCGTGCCCGGCTCAAACGGCGACTTGCTCAGCTGTAAGGCGCGCGGCGCCGACGTGCGCATGGTCTACTCGCCTTTGGACGCGCTTCGACTGGCACAGGCGAATCCTAGCAAGCAGGTTGTGTTCTTTGCCGTCGGCTTTGAGACAACGGCGCCTGCTAACGCCATGGCGGTCTACCAAGCCGCTAAACTAGGCGTGTCTAATTTCTCAATCCTAGTCTCGCACGTGCTGGTGCCGCCTGCTATCGAGGCAATTCTCAGCGCTGAAGGCAACCGCGTACAAGCGTTCTTGGCGGCAGGTCACGTCTGTGCCGTGATGGGCTACACGGAATATGAGCCGTTAGCACAAAAGTACCGCGTGCCGTTCGTGGTCACAGGCTTTGAGCCGCTCGACATCATTCAAGGCGTCTACATGGCGGTCAAGCAGCTGGAAGAAGGGCGCGCCGAAGTCGAGAATCAGTATACAAGGGCAGTGACGCGCGAAGGCAACGCGCGTGCTATCGCCTTGATCCGCGAGGTCTTCGAGGTGGTGCCGCGCAAATGGCGCGGCATTGGCGAGATTCCTGCCAGCGGACTCGGTCTGCGCGCTGCTTACGCCGCTTTTGACGCCGAAAAGCGCTTTGGCGTCGCCAATTACACGGCTCAAGAGAGCAGTGAGTGCATCAGCGGCTTGATTTTGCAAGGCGCCAAGAAGCCGCATGAATGTCCTGCCTTTGGCACGCGCTGCACACCTGAGCATCCGCTTGGTGCCACAATGGTCAGCAGCGAAGGCGCCTGCGCAGCATACTATCGCTATCGGCTGCACAGCACGAGCAAAGCAAGCCTATGAGCGACTTCGCTTTCAGCTGTCCGATTCCGATCTCTGACTATCCGCAGGTGCTGTTAGCGCACGGCAGCGGCGGCAAGCTCATGCATCAGCTGCTGGATAGACTGATCGCGCCGACTTTTGCCAATCCGCTCAACGCCGACGCGCATGACGGCGCCACGCTGACTTTCAACGGCGTGCGCCTCGCCTTCACAACTGACTCTTTCGTTGTCAAGCCGCTCTTCTTTCCCGGCGGCGATATCGGCACGTTAGCTGTGAACGGCACAGTCAACGACTTGGCAATGTGTGGCGCGCGTCCGCGCTACTTGAGCCTGAGCTTCATCCTTGAGGAAGGCTTGCCAATGGAGACGCTCTGGCGCGTCATCCAATCCGTGCGCGCCGCAGCCGAGATAGCTGACGTGCAAATTGTCACAGGCGATACCAAAGTGGTAGATCGCGGCAAAGGCGACGGCATGTTCATCAACACAGCAGGCATCGGCGTGATTGAGCATGACCTGATCATCGCGCCGCGCATGGTGCGCGAAGGCGACGCGATCATCATCAACGGCGACATCGGTCGGCACGGCATGGCGATCATGGCAGTCCGCGAAGGCTTGACGTTCGAGTCAGCCATTGAGAGCGACTGTGCGCCATTAGTCGCGCCTGTCATGCGCCTGATCGAGTCAGGCGTGGAAGTCCACTGCCTGCGCGATATGACGCGCGGCGGCATGGCGAGCAGCTTGGTAGAAATTGCCAAAGGCTGCGGCTTGCACTTGCACATTGACGAGTCGCGCATTCCAATTCGAGATGATGTGCGCGCTGCATGCGAGATTCTCGGTCTTGATCCGCTCTACGTGGCAAACGAAGGACGTTTCGTGGCGTTTGTGCCACAGGCACAGGCAGAGCGCGCCTTAGCAGCCATTGGCGAAGGCGCAGTCCAAGTTGGCACAGTGCGCGCTGACGCCAAAGGCAAAGTGACGGCGCAGAGCAGCATTGGCGTCAGCCGCATTGTGGACATGCTCAGCGGCGAGCAGTTGCCGCGCATTTGCTAAGCGCTGACCGATTGCCGCAAAAAGTCCAGCAGACGGTTGATCAGCGTGCGTCCATCAGCAGGTAGGATGACAAAATGCTCGCCTGCGCTCTGGACGCTCCAGTAACCATTGGGCGAGTCCAAAACGAGCAGCAGGCGCTCTTGGCGCGCTTGATCAACGCCAATCCGCAGCATGGCGAGCGCGCTGCGCCGCTGCGCCTGCGTCATGCCGATGATGAGCGCCTGTGACAAGCCAATCTCTTCCAGCATCGCAGCGATGACATCAGGCTGCGCATCGCCGTAAGCAGTCACAGAGATGCGCGACCAGTCCTCTTGGCTCAGCGTGATGCCTGCATCGTCAGCCTGTGCAGTTCGCTCAGGGTCAATGCCCATGAGCCGAGCGACAAGCGCAGCGAGCGTGGCAGGCTCAGGCACGGTCACAAAGCGATGGATGTTCGGCTGCGGCGCGCTGTGGTAGACCACAAGGTTTGGCATGACGTAAATCCAGTGTTGCTCGGTCTGCTGAGCGCCTTGTGCCACAGTGATTGAGAGTGCTAGCGGACACAGCGCGCCGCTGAGGACGATCAGCTGAGCATCTGCCTGAATGCCGAGCGCGCCGTCTTGATCAAGCTGGAGCAGCGCACGCGCGCGCAGCACGTCTATCAGTACCTCACGGACAGGCGACTCAACAGGTGACTCTGGCACAAAGCCGAGCAGACGCGGCACGTTCAGCAGCTGCAAAAGCAAAGTCAGTTCATGGACGCTCAGGTCAAGCGCGAGCGCTCTTGGTGTCTCAGCTGCTCGTGTCTCGGTTTGTTGAGCTGGCGTAGTCATGATGACAGCCTACCTAGCGTGCAAAGCCTAAAGCGCGCCCTATGTCTGTCAGGCTGCCGCTGACCGCGCGCTGCACGTCGGGATGTCCGAGCGCCTCGACGCCCACGCGCGCCATGTTGAACGACGTGCCTGCGGCATGATAGACCGTCTCAGCTGCGCCTACAGCGAACTTGACGCTTTCAGTAGCAACGCCGCCGAATGTGCCCAGCAAGCCGCCGAGCAAGCCACCGCCGACTGCACCAACAACTGAGCCAACAGCGCTGCCTATTTGCCGTCCAGTGTCGCCGAACAAGCCGCCAAAGCTGCCGAGCAAGTCGCTCATGCCTCGACTGTTCGCCTCTGCATGTTGCTTGAGCGAGACATAGCCTGTCTGCAGCACATTGAACGTCGCTGTATTTAGGTCAACACTTTTCAAAGACCTGCTCAGCTCTCCAGCGCTGTGCATCAGGTCAGGCGCTGCATTCGGCGCAAAGGGCATGGCTAGATTGCCAAGCATCTTTGCGCCATCTGCATAGAGTCCGCCAACAAGTTGCACGCCTGCATTGACCAGTGGCACGACGCCGCCTGTCTTAGCACCGATGATAGCCTGAACGGCAGCGTTCATCATATGTGGCACAACCAATTCATCATTGAGCGGCTTGCCGCTGTGTACGTCGTAGGCGATGTTCAGCAAGCCCTCCATGACTGAGGCAAAGGCGCCAACCTTTAACTTGGTCGCTTTCGAGAGGACATCTGAGTGATCAATCAGAAGAAAAGCCGTGCTCGATAGTACGCCGAAGAAATCCCGTGAGCGATCCCAAGCGACTCTTCGCAACTCTTGACCGAGATCAAACGGTGAGCCAGACGCTGTGGCAGTTGGCGCAGCTGTGCCTACAGATGTATCAGCGCCCGTGAACAGACTGCCTGCCTCGCGCTCTGCCTGATCGAAGGTGCGAGCGATCTGTTGCACAGTGTAGCTCGCCTGCTGCAGCGCATTGGCGAGCCGTGAGACTGCAGGCAAAACTAGGTCATCCATCTCACGATAGAAGCTCTGAGCGCCTTTGCCAATCCAGCCGCCACTTGCCAGAAGGCTGCATTGACGCTGCGCTTGGTTGCTCAACTGCTTGATACCGTCACCTTGACACGCAAACAGGCTTGCAATATTTTTAAGTTCATCGTAGTCAGCCTGAACCTTAGGAGCATTCATATCACTGCTATGCCTTTCTTGTGCGATCAAAACGCTCGCTAAGAGTATAGATCAGTTAGCGTCATAATTCAATCAAAAGCATCTAACAAGACAAGGCATCAGATGTATTGTAGTAGTGACTCGCTCAGCTATCGAGCGAACCTAGTTGATCGCATGGCTGCGAACATAGCATAGCCAAAAAAAGACCCTCACCTTGCGGCGAGGGTCTCTTGTGAGGTCAGCCAGAGCTTACTGGGCGATTGTCCAGGTCTCGATGTTCCAGAACAGCTCGTTCGGACGTGGATCGAAGCCGATCACGTTGGCGCGCGCAGCGTACTGACCGTTGATCACAAACAGCGGGATGTAAGGCAGCTCTTCTTGGAACAGGCGCTGCAGCTCATAGTAGAAGACTCTGCGATCTTCCTCCTTGCAGCCGGGCGTCGAGAGACCTTTCTGCAGCAGCTCGTCTACCTTTGGATTACTCCAGCTGGTGAAGTTGCTGCCGCTGCCGACTACGTCCGATGAACGGGCGAACAGCTGCGTCTGGTCAGGGTCGTCTGGATAGCCGTTGCGCCAGCCGAGGATGAAGGCGTCGTAGGTCTGGCTGCGGAAGCGGTCAATCAGCACATTGAAGTCAATGGTCTGGAAGTCCACCTCAATGCCGACCTGCTTGAGCTGATCTTTCACAATCGTGCCGATTGCCTCACGGCGTGTGTTGCCTTGATTGGTGAAGAGCGTGAAGCTGAAGCGCACGCCATCCTTGACGCGAATGCCATCTGGACCGGGCACCCAGCCTGCCTCATCTAGGAGCTTCTTGGCTGCCTCTGGATCGTAGGGAATGGGCTGTAGGTCAGGGTCAGCTGCCCATGATGTTGGGATCAAGTTGGCTGCCATGCGTGTGCCTTCGCCGAAGACGGCGCCCTTGATGATGCCGTCAACGTCAATGGCGCGAGCAATCGCTTGACGCACCTTGATATCGCCGAAGAGCGGGTGCTTGCCCTGATCAATCGGCTTGCCGTCTTTATCCAAGCCGTTCTGTGGATTGGTCGGGTCGGCAAAATTCAGGGCGAGGTAGTCCCAAGAGTTGCCGGGGAAGTCAAAGACCTTCACTTCGCCGCGATCCTCAGCCGCCTTGATGTCCGAGCGGCGGTTCACAGGCGCGCCGTCAATAATGCTGGTCGCGCCGGCGAGGAACTGCTCCACCAAAACTGTCTGGTCAGGCACGACCTTGTAGATGAAGCCGTCTAGCTTGGCAGCGCCGAATGGATAGTCAGGATCGGTCACCAAGCTGGTCTGGTCGCCTGTGCGGAACTCGTTGAACTTGAAAATGCCTGCGGTCACAGTTGGATTGGTGTTGAAAGGCAGGTCGCGCAGTGCTTCAGGCGCTGTCTCGCGGTAGATGTGCGACGGCACGAATGGTAGGCTGCTCTGGGCGAGCGCGCGGCAGCTGGCAACCTTGTGCGTGACCACGAGCGTGTAGTCGTCTGGCGCCTCGACCTTCTCGATCAAGCCTGTGTAGAAAGTCAGGAACGACTTAGTTGCTTCATTCTGTGCCACTTCCCAAGAGAACAGGTAGTCCTTAGCCGTGATTGGTGTGCCATCTGACCACTTGCGGTCTCTAGCCAGCTTGAAAGTAACTGTGCGACCGTCTTCGCTGATCTCCCAGTCTTGCGCCATTGCCTCAGGCACGCCCTTCACAATGGTCTGTAGGTCAGGGTCAGTGCCGAGCAAGCCGGGGAAGAGGAAGCCGACGATGCGCGCGCAAGCTGTGTCGTTGCAGAAGAGCGGGCTGAAGGTGTTCGGACCGCTGCCGAAGGTCGCCTCAATCAGCACGCCGCCGCCGCCCTGAGCATTGGTCACGCTAGGCAGAGCCGAAAAGACGAGCGCGACGATCACGCTCAACGCGAATAGTTTGACTAGGTTTTTCATTTCGCAAATCCTCTAAACTTCGGTCACCTTTTGACAACATCGGAAAGATGCTGTTAGCAGGCTATTCTAGCGTGACCTTTAAGGATTTACAAAATTTCTAGACATTATTCTCAGGAGATTTTCAGTAGCGCCTGTGCGCCTAAGTAGCTTTTTGTGCAAAGTGACTAACTCTAAGAGCTTATGCTACAATAGGCGCAGGCTCGACTCTAAAAAAGGAACGTTTTGATGGACAAGCGTAAATACGCATGCCGATCACGTCTGTGGCTGATTGCAGGCGTAGCAATCTTGCTCGCTGCTTGCAACATCGTCGTGCCGCGCGATGAAAGTGCAGCTGCACTGTTGCCGAATTTGCGCGGCTATACCGTAGAGAACACGCTCAACATCACTGATGCATTGACCAAAGCAGGTGCAGGTGCAGCATTGGCAGGCGGTCAGGCGCAGTTTGCAGCGGCAATTGGCGCAGTCGGCAGCTACGTGACTTGTCTGCAGCGCGCAGGCGCCCTCGAAGGGCGCGTCTACATCCAGCAGGAAAATCCGCTTAAGTCAGGCTTGGTCATGATCATCAATCGCAACAAAATCAGCGATCCACAGACTCTGCTCGGCTGTGCCATTCCGCAAGCACAGGCAATGCGCGCTGAGAGCGTCCCAGAGTATAGCTTTTGCGCCAATCTATATACATTGCAGAAAAACAACAACGAATTCTACATCATGTACGCCGCCTCTAGTCCGCAAGTATGCGAGGCTTTCTGCACAGCGCTGGAAGGCTGCCGATAGCTTTAGTCGGCTCGGCTTGAGGTCGAAAATTTCAAGTGACTTGAGGTTTTTTGAATGGGAAGATTACTGAGAGCACATCCTTGTCCTGTCTGCAATTATCACATAGAGAGCGAACTCTACGAAGGCAACAGCGGCATTGATCCGATGTTCCTGCGCAATCACTATGCCTTAGCAATCTGTGCTGAGTGTCACCAACTGGTCTCGGTCTTGGTGCCCAACACAGAGCAAGAGACGCAAGAGGCGCTGCGCACAGCGCGCCGCGAGATAAGCCAGATGGAAGCCGATGCTGTCATCGGCGATGAGCGCGCCCGTACGCTTTTGCCGCTCTTCCGCGCCGCACTAGAGGCATTTGACGAGAGCGTGCCGCAAGCAGCTACAAATTGCTCATATTGCGGCAGCGCGCACGTCCAACTGGTCAACATCGGCGACAGCCGCTTGTATGACATTCAGAGAGCTTGGGTGCGCTGTCCGCGCTGCGAGGAAGGTCGCCTGCTGATCGAGACAATTGGGACGTGGGACTAAAAACACAAGCACGCGATCAACTGTCTTGTACTTAAGAGTATTTTTGAGGAGTTTTTACGATGTTTGAGAGCAACACACCTGCAGGATTGCACTTGCCCGATAGACGGCGGCTGTGGTTTCACGATCTGAGCCGCGCTTTGTTAGCTGCACAGCCGTTGGACGCCTTGCCTGTCAGCAGCTTCACGACTCACCTTGTCCGTCTAGAGCGCGCCATTGGCGAAGGCAACGCCTATGATGCAGCGCTTGAGCAGTCAACGCCTGATGACGCCCACAGTTGCTTTCAAGCCTTGTTAGCTGAGGACGCACGCTGCGCTGCAGACGCCTTGCGTCCGCGCTTTGTGCCAGAATGGGCAAGCGGCGTGGTGAGCGTTGACCTCTCGCCGTTGCGCGCTGAGACGCCTGCGCAGCGCCTTGAAGCGGCACGTCAACTTTTCCAAGCTATTGGTCGTCCAAACGTGCTGATCAAGTTGCCCGCTCAGCCCAGTCTGCTGACCATCACTGAGCAGCTGCTCTACGAAGGCGTGAACGTCCACTTCACGCACGTCTACAGCGCGGCGACCTACGAAGCAGCCGCTGAGTGCTACCTGCGCGCTCTAGAGCGCCGCGCGTTGGAGAAGTTGCCGCTCAATGGCGTAATCTCTGTAGTCAGCTTTCATGTCAGCAGCTTGGACGCCGTAGTAGACCGACAGCTGCAGAACAATATCCGCGCTGCACAGACGCGGGGCGAACTAGCGCGCGTCTCTGCCAATGCTGAGCTGCTCGGCAAGATCGGCGTGGCAAATGCTAACAATGTCTATCGCCGCAGCCGCGATGTGTACAATAGTGAGCGTTTCGCGCGACTGCGCGCGCAAGGTGCCTTGCCGCAGCGCCTGCTCTGGACCGATATTGCGCCGATCAGTCCGTTGCAAACGCCGACACACTACCTTGACTGCTTGAATCACACTGAGGCGCTTCTGCTGATTGAACCGACCATGTTAGACAAGCTGGCTGACTATGAGCAGGACGCCATGCCGCGCACGGCTGCGCTGCGCGAGGCGCCAGATATCCTGGCGCGTCTTGCCGCTGTCGGCATTGATCTAGACTTAGTAGCGCGTCAATTGGTCAGCGATGCAGACGAGATGTACGGCGAGGCGTTCGCCAAGCTGATTGCGCGCGTAGACGGCAAGCGCAAATTGCTCTCCAGTGGTTTCATGCGCCGCCAAACGCTGGTGCTTGGGCAGTATCAGAAGCCTGTGGAGACTGAGCTGCAGCGTCTGCGCAGCCAGAAGAGCATCACGCGCACGTGGGCATGTGATGCCAGTTTATGGACAGATTCGCCGACTGTAGCGGCGCAAATTCAGGCACGGTTAGGCTGGCTACGCCTACCAACAGACGGACGCATTGATCGTGAGGTCTTGTGCGCAGCGCGTGCTGAGTCGCAGCGCGCAGGCTGGCAGCACATCGTGATGCTGGGCATGGGCGGCGCTAACATCACAGCTGAGACGCTCTACGGCATTTTCGGACAGCAAGCAGGCTTTCCTGCCTTGATTACGCTTGATAGCACTGATCCAACAGCTATCCGCGATGTCGAGTCGCAGATTGACTTTGCGCGGACGTGCTTCATCGTTGCCAGCAAGTCTGGCAGCACGCTAGAGACGCTCGCCATGCTCTACTACTTCTATCAGCGCTGTGTTGAGCAAGGTCTCAAAGCAGGCGATCACTTCATCGCCATCACTGATCCTGAGACGCGCCTTGCTGAAGAGGCACAGCGGCTTGGTTTCCGCGCTGTTTACTACAACCCAACGGATATGGCAGGGCGCTACGCCGCGCTGAGCTACTTCGGCATGTTGCCAGCGGCGATGCTCGGTCTGGACTTTGAGAAAGTGCTGGATCGCGCAGCTGAAATGGCGTTAGCCTGCGGCGCGAACGTGATGGGCAACAATCACCCAGGGCTATGGCTCGGCACGGTCATGGGCGTCTTGGCGCGGCGCGGCTTGGACAAGCTGACTTTGATCACCAGTCCTGAAATTGCAGCGTTTGGCGCATGGGCAGAGCAGCTGATCGCTGAGAGCAGCGGCAAGGAAGATAAAGGTGTCATTCCGATCAGCGGCGGCACGGTCGGCTTGCCGCACGATTACAGCGATGATCGCTTGATCGTCTACTTGCGTCTGGAAAACGGCGCGCAAAATCCCGATCAGGCAGTCCAAATGCTGCAAGAGGCAGGTCATCCTGTGGTGACGCTCAACCTGCGCGATGTCTACGATATCGGCGCTGAGTTTTTCCGTTGGCAGTTCGCTGCAGCCACGCTCGGCATGGTGCTGGGCATTAATCCGTTTGACGAGCCAGCGGTCGAAGAGAGCAAGCACAACACACAGCGTCTGCTGGACACATACGTAGCGCAAGGCGCCTTGCCACACAGCGCGCCTGCCTACACTGAAGACGGCGTCAGCCTGTTCGCCGATGACGTGACAGCGGCTCTGCTGCATCAGCTGCGCGTGCAGCAAGCCTTTGAGACCACACCATTGAGCGGTATGTTGGCGGCATTTCTGCGCCTAGCGCGCTCAGGCGATTACATCGGCTTCTTGGCGTATTTGCCGCCGCGCGCTGAGTACATTGCGCAGCTGGAGAAGTTCCGACGGCAACTGCGGCATGTGTTACAACGCGCTGTGACGCTCGGCTTCGGTCCGCGCTACTTGCACTCTACAGGTCAGCTGCACAAGGCAGGCTGCGATAAAGGCGTGTTTATCCAGCTAACTGTGGACGATCCTGAGCCGTTGCCGATTCCGAACATGCCCTACAGCTTCAGCATCTTGAAGCAAGCACAAGCCGAAGGCGACTACGAGGCGCTACAAAGCCGCGGCAGGCGCATTATTCGCCTACACTTGGGCGCTGAGCCACTAGTTGGTCTGAGGAAGATAGAGGCGGCTGTTGAGGCGCTCGCAGCCAAGCGCAAGTGACTCAAGCGCCGTTGCGCTGCGCTCGCAGCAAGTTATAGATCAGGTTGACGGCGTCGCGCGGGTCGCTGCCGAGATAGTAGCCTCTGACTTGCTGGCGTAAGCTGGCGTCGCTGTCAAAGGCACGTCCACCATAGCCGAAGAGTGGCGGATTTGGCGCGTTGCTCTGCTCGATGAGCGCTTGCACATCGCGCAGGGCGAGCGCCGAAGCCGTGTTGCCAGCTGAGAGGCAGATCATCGCAGCGCGCTCTTGAATGGCAGTTTGCACGATGTCGTCCACTGGCACATCTTGACCGAGGTAGATCGTGTTAAAGCCTTGCTGGCGCAACATAACGGCGAAGATCAGCGCGCCGATCTCGTGCCGTTCGCCGGGCGCGCAGCCGACGATGATCATCGGCATGTCGCTGCGGTGCGGATAGACCTGCAGCAAGCCGAGCAGCCTGCCGCGCAGGTACGTCGTAGCGAAGTGTTCAATTGAGATTGAAATCTCACCACGATGCCACAGCTCGCCGATCTCGATCAAAGCAGGCGTGATCACCTCAACGTAGACCGTTGGCATAGTGTAGAGCGCAAAGGTCTGCTCAATGACCTCGTCGGCGCGCTCAGTATCGAGGCTGATCAGCGCTTGCACCAGAGGCTGAACGAAATCGGAAGGCGGCTGCGGCGCGTGACTCGTAGCCACGGCTGCACTGCTACTCGGTTCAATATAAATCGGCTCACCATTCTGACGCGCCGCCTCCAACATAGCGACCACGCGGCTGATCGTTAAGCCGTCGTTCATCTGTTGGCGCACCCAGCGCAATAGCGCAATATCGCGGTCAGAGTAGAGCCGATAGCCACTAGCAGTCCGTTTGGGCTCGATCAGCAGATAGCGGCGTTCCCACGCGCGCAAAGTCGCAGCGGAAATGCCTGTCTGCTGCTCAACAGCTTTCATGTTATAGATCGGTTCATCGGAATAGTCTTCCAGTTGACGTCGCATCTCTGGCGAGCGCTTGTCTACTTTTTGTCCAACTAATTTTCATTGTAGATCGTGCCAATTGCCTTGTCAAGCTGAGCAGCTTACGGCTAGTCTGTGTGGGCTGAGCAGACTTGCGTTAGAATTGCCCTCAGAGGTGCCAAGTGTGTGTTGCCTGAAGACATCGTACTGATCGGCGTGATCAATCGTCGCCGCGATCTGGAGATCGCGCGCGAGCAAGGTTGGTATCGCCTGCCTGTGGCACGCGCGCCGCGCTGGATCGCAGTGGACTATGTAGCGTTCTACCTGAGCCGCGCCTTTGGCGAGCTGAACGGCGCTGTGCGCTACTATGCGCGTTGCACAGGTCATGAGCTGTGGCGCCGCCGCGACCTCTTGCCCGATGAAGCGGAGCATCCACGCGCGGATGAGCTGTACTACCGCTTAGCGCTCTTGCCGCTATGCCTCAAGCAGCCGCCGATTCTGAATCCGACGCGCCGCTCGCTCGCCTTCCTCTACACCACTTGGGAGCGCTTCAACGCCGCCAC
>JANWYI010000053.1 GCA_025055255.1 Anaerolineae bacterium
GCAGAGGTCAGCGCGCGGATGTACTCCCTTTCCCTGCTTGCGGGCAAAGGGCAGGAGATAGGGGTATTTCCCTGCTTACGGGCAAAGGGCGCGCAATAAGGGTCTGGCAGGCATGGCGAGCAAGCACTCGCGCGTCACTGACATGCTACGGATCAGCACGCCGACACAGCGCCCTTTCCCTGTTCGCAGGGAAAGGGCAGAAGACAGGGATCATGGACGACCTGTTGAGGGCGCTAAACTGTAGGTGACCGAGCTGCGCTCTGTTGTGAACTCGCGCAGACCGCTTAGGGCGATCACAGCGTCGCCTTTCACGTCCAAGCGCAGCGTTTCGTCGCGCTCAAGGATGTGCCGTGCCTGCACCTTGCCGCTCGCCAGCACTTGGACGAGCGTGCGCGTCGGCAGCTGATTCGCCATGCGGACGAAACCTTCTGCACGCCAGCCGCCATCGCCGACCTCAGCGTCATAGAAATAGCCGATCTCTGGCAGAGCGAGGTCATCGAGCGCCATGCCTTCGAAGTCAATTGCATCGTCCATGATGTAGTCAAAGCGCAGCAGGATTTGCTTGCCCGCGTAGGCGCTCAGATCGGCTGTCACGGCGATCCAGCGCGGCGATTCGCCGTCTCCGCTCTTGCCCGTGAAAGCTGGACCGTACGGATTGTGGTTGCCGCCAGCAGGGCGGCTGGCAGAGGTCTCGACTGCGCGCCACGTCTCGCCGTTATCTTCAGAGACGCTCAGGTAGGCGTAGTCCCAGTTCTCTTCGATGTTGTGCCAGAGCCGAAAGGTGAACGTAGCGCGCTCTACTCCGCGCAGATCGAAGGCGCGCGTCAAGCGCGTGTGGCTGTCATCGCCGCGATTGCTCCACCAGAAATATGCGCCGCTGTGGGCATCCGTCGGGATGACTCTGACTGTTGGCTCGCTCTGGACTGTGAGCGTGTAGTTGCCTGTGGCAGGCAGGCGCAAGTAGCGCGTGCCGAATTGTGGCAAGGTCAGCCTGTTTTCGCCGAGCTCGATCAGCTCGCTGCGCGGCGCTTGGCTCAGCGGCGTCGGACAGCCGTTGTTCAGCCAGTTCTCCGCGACCCAGTCGGCAAAAAAGACCTCAGCTGTGATCGGCGCGCCGTTTTCATCGGCGTGCTTAAAGGCTGCTAATGTCTCTGTGAGGCTCGCCATGCCGTTGCTCGGATTGGCGGCAAGCGCGCGCAGCGTGTCCACGCCGAAGCGATGCAAGAAGCAGCGCATGAACAAGTACGCTGCGCCGTAGTGTGGCGCTGAATCTTCGATAACCGACCACGCATTCAACTGTATCTGTGGATTTCTGAGGAAGGCGCGCGCAAAGCTGTTCGCGTCGCTGCGGTAGCCGCTCAGGTCAGCTGCCAGCTCAGACATGCCTTCATTCAGCCACAGCGACTCGTTGCTATCTACAGCGTGATGGATCATGTGCTGGAATTCATGCGCTAGCGTGCCTTCATAGCCTGCCGTGCCGATGCGCATCGTGTCCAAGTTGACCCAGAACATTTGATGTTCGTTGCTCTCAGGCACAATGGCGCGCGGAAACTCGTTTGTGCTGCTGAAATAAGCGGCGACGTACTTGCCCAAGTTGCGCGCATGGACGATGAACAGGCGCGGATCAGCATCTATGCCGGGCGAATCTTCGCTGCCGAAGTGCGCGCGCACAGTTGGATAAATGACCTGATCGAAGCGCTCAGCGCTGCGCCGCAGCGCCGTCATGTCAGGCGTGTAGCCTTCTTCAAACCACCAGTAAGCGTGTTGGCTGACCAGAGCAAGGCGCGCCGTGAAGCTGAGGCGCGTCTCAGTGTCCAAATTGTAGGTCTCGAAGACTTTGGTGTCGCCGACACGGTACACAATAGGCTCAGCGCGGCGTTCAGGCAAGTCGCGCACGCCAAGATACCAGCGCGCGAGCGCAAAGCGGTCGCGCTGAGGCAAGGTTGTGGCGCTCAGCAGCGCGAGAGTCTCAGCGGCGCGGTCATCTTCGGCGTGGACTGGCAGGCCGCTCACGGCAAACAGCAAGAGGAAGGCGATCAGCAGGCGACGCATGGCAAAACTCCTTAAAACACGGGCTGCGCTATTCACTTGGCAAGTCAGGCAGGCGCAGCATGATATCGGCGATATAAGAGGCGAGCACGCGCTTGCCGAGCGAACTCAGATGCACGCCGTCGCCTTGCATTACGCCGTTCGGATTGATTGAATTGTAGTAATCGAACATCTTCTGGTGTTCAGGCGAGAGCGGCGCCGTCTTGACCGCCTCGATCTCTGCGCGGCGCATTCCTTGCACGACGTACGTCGTGCCGAGTCCGCGGAAGGCATTTTCCACGTCCACACAGGTCACTTGGCGCATGCGGCTGAGCGCGCCTTCGCGGCAGGCGCGATCCATCGCTTCATTGAACAGTCGGATTGCCTCTGGTCTGAAGCCGCCTGCCATGCCCAGCGTGAACGGCGCCGGCGCGCCGTAATAATAGTTGACGAACAGAATTCGCCCATCAGGATTGTTCTCAATCAGGCGCCGTGCCATATCTGCCAGATTTTCAGCGTGCAGCGGCGCCGCCTCGACAGGATCGATGCCTGAGCTGAGGTCGTTGACCCACGGCAACACCACTGTGAAGCGGCAGCGGTCGCGCAGCAGGTCGCGGTAAGTCGGCAGGTCGTAGTAAGACTTGTGGCGCGGCGACGTGATGCCGATGCCCGGATAGCTGCGATCCGTGACAGGCTGATCTATGTTGCGCAGCTTGAGCTGCTGAGCCATGTAGAAGCTGAACGGCGCCATCTTGACGTGGATGAAGCCGACGCCGCTCAGCTCAAAGATAACCTCGCCGTAGGCGATTGAGTCGCCCACCACGCTGACACAAGCCTGTGCTGGCGGACGCTCAACTGCCACTTGACCTGTCTCAGGCTGCGGCGTCGGAAGCGGCGCGCTCTCGGCTGCGCTCGCCACTGCCACGCGCGCAAAGTCGCCGTTCATGCTCAAATACTGCGCAAAGACCCAGCCTTCGCCGCTTGTGGCAGGCACACGCACGCGCGCCCACGTCGAGTCGGCTGTGCGGCGGAAGACCACCACGCGCGCGCCCTTGAGCAGCACTGCTGTGTGCGGAAAATCCGTGCTCGGACCAGTGCGCAGCTTCAGCCCTGCCTCAGCGTTGACGACTGCCTCAATCTCCAACGGCGGCGCCTCAGTTGGACGTGGCGTGTCGCTCGGCAAGACCGTCGGCAGGCTGAAAACCGTTGGCGTCGGCGTTGCCGTCTCATGGACAGGTCCGAACGGCTTGGTCGGCGCTTGAAGTGGGACAACGGGCGTATCTGTTGGCAAGGGCGTCGGCAAGCTGAGTACAGCCGTTGGCGCCTGCGCTAAGGCGCGCGGCTGCTCAGAGTTGTCCATGCTAGTGCGCCATGCTACGCCTACGCTGTAGGTCAGGACGCCGATCAAGCACAGCGCCGCTGCAATCAGCCGTTTTTCACTGCTCAATAGCTCGGTCTCACGCTTTGTCCTGCGCACTGCGAGATGCATTGACAGCAAGTTACCCTAGCCGATGATTCACTGCTGAGATTATAGCCCAAGCGACTTGTCTGCGTAGCACAGGGCTGCATGAGAGTCTGTCAGGTTGCGCACGCGAAGTGTTGATAAGTAGATGCTACACGCTTGACGCGCTTGTGCCGAGTGCATAGCTTGTGTCAAGCTGTTGAGAAAAGCTAGAGCTGCTCTGCTCGCACAACAGTTGTAAGAGCAAAGTCAATCCGACTAGCTTTTTGCGGTCTAATTTTTTAGGTTGCTTGACTTTTGCTGAATGCTATGCTATGCTATACTTAGTAAGTGTAGCAATAGTAAACCACGCGCAGGAGGAAGGCAAGAAATGCTATCTAACTTTCTTGGCAGCGATGATAAAGCAAAAGAGATTAAAACAAGCACACTAAAAGTGCGCGGAAAAACGCTAATCTTTCAAAATAGCGTCTACTACATTCCGAATATATCGGTTGTAGAAGTTGGGCGAATGAGACGTTCAATTCCATTGTTGGCTATTTTGCTCGTCATTATAGGAGCTGCCATAATCTTTTTCGAGAGTAGAAGCGATCCATTCTCATTTAGGAGTAGCAGCGACAGATCAACTCTACTCATAATCGGATTTGGCATAGGCGGAGCAGGTGCATACTGGATATATAGTGTGCTGGCGAATCCTCGTCATGGGCTGCGTTTTGTCACTAACTCAGGCGAGTCGGCGCTTATCGTTAGCCAAGATGTTGAGTTTTTGAAACAAGTTGCGCTAGTGATCCACAACATCATGAACGAGGAAATGGTCAAGGACATCAATTTCAACTTCGATCAGCGCACCATCGTTGAGGTCGGCGACATGCAAAGCTCTGCAGTGGTAGTAGGCGAAATACACGGCGACCTAGTTAATAAAGTCTGAGGAAAATGAGATGTCTAGCAAACGTCGGTCAACTGAGGAGAACTCGACCAACATCGCTGGCAACGTGCAAAAGATCGAGGGAAGCTCGATCAAGATCACTGGCAACGTGAATAAGAGCGCTATCGTTCAGGGAAATGTGGAAGGTGACTTGATCATCCAAGCGAGCGCGGGCGATGTCGGCGCTGTTGATCTTGACCAGCTCGCCGATGATCTCAGCCGTCTGCGTACTGCAATGCGTCAAGCTGCGCAGAGTGATGAACACGACATTGCACTAGGCGAGGTTGCACAGGCGGAAAGGGCGGCGAGAGCAAAAAATCTATCGGCTGTGCTGGCGCATTTAAGAGCTGCCGGCGCTTGGGCGCTGGACGTTGCTACCAAAATCGGCGTGCCAGTGACCGTCGAGGTGATCAAAAAGGCGCTAGGCATCAAGTAGCAAGTGATTCGCCGCCTACATGGGTAGTGCTGCCGCGTGTCACACGGCAGCAGCTGCCGAGTTAGTGTTCTTGCTGCCTCTCACTCAGTGACACAGGCGCATACTGTGCGCTTAACAGACGCTCACTTCGCGCGCGGCGCTCGGCGCGTTATAATTGCGCTATCTGACACAGACAGAGTAGCAAGAGCGCATGAAAGCTATCCAAGCAGTCGCCGAGCGCCTGATTGAGAACGTCAGCCGCGTCATCATCGGCAAGCGCAACGAAATCCGCCTGACCGTGATCGGCTTGCTGTGCCAAGGTCACATCCTGATAGAAGACGTGCCAGGCGTCGGCAAGACGATGTTGGCAAAGGCGCTAGCGCGGTCGCTCGGCTGCACGTTCAGCCGCATTCAATTCACGCCCGACATGCTGCCTTCAGACGTGACAGGCGTCTCGATCTTCAATCAGCAGACGCGCGAGTTTGAGTTCCGCGCCGGTCCGATCTTCGCGCAAGTGGTGCTGGCAGACGAGATCAACCGCGCCACGCCTAAGACGCAAGCAGCTCTGCTGGAGGCAATGGAAGAACGCCAAGTCACAGTTGACGGCGTCACTTACCAAGTTGAGCAGCCGTTCATCGTGCTCGCCACACAGAATCCGATTGAGTACGAAGGCACTTTTCCGCTGCCAGAGGCACAGCTGGATCGCTTCTTGCTGCGGCTGCGGCTCGGCTATCCGACGCCGCAGGAAGAGATGGCGATGCTGGATGCACAGCAACTGCGCCATCCGCTGACCACAATTGGACAGGTGGTCAGCGCGGAAGAGCTGCTCAACGCGCAAAAGCTGGTGCGCAACGTGGCAGTTGGTGAGGACGTCAAGCGCTACATCGTTGAGATCGTCACGGCGACGCGCCATCATCCTGACATTTACTTGGGCGCTAGTCCGCGCGGCGCTCTAGCGCTCTACAAGACGGCGCAAGCGCGCGCAGCTATCGCTGGACGCGATCACGTCATCCCTGATGACGTCAAGGCGCTGGCAGAGGCAACTTTGGCGCATCGCGTTATCGTCGGTCCGACAGCGCGCCTGCGCGAGGTCACTTCGCGCGCGATCATCCAAAACCTGTTGGCAAGCCTGCCTGTGCCAGGCGCCAGTCCGATTCGTGTGTAGCCATGCATCGCGTGCCGCTGCTCCTCCTGCTCTGGTTGACGGTCGCGCTCGGCACAACGGCGTTCGCCTGTGCGCAGAGCACAGCGCCGATCATCTACGTCACAGCGACGCCGCTGCAATTCGTGCCGACGCTTGAGGCGACTCTGCCCAATCCATTCCTGCCAACGCCGACACCGCGCGGTCCAACGGCTACTGCGCTGCAGCCGACGCCGAATCCGCCAAACCAAATTGCGCTCAATGCCGCGCCGATCCGCTACGAAATTCAGCAAGGCGACACGCTTTCAGGCTTAGCAGTGCTGTTCGGGACGACCGTTGCCGAAATTCTGCGCCTGAATCCCACGCTGAGCGAGAACTCAGTCTTGTCAGTCGGGCAGGTCATTCTAATGCCTGGGCGCCCGCAGCAGACCACGCCGAACATCAAGCTCATCCCAGATAGCGAGCTGGTCTACTCGCCTGCCTTGCGCGGCTTCGACGTAGCGGCGTACATCCGCTTTCAACCGGGCTTCATCCGCGTGTACTCAGAGAACGTCGGCAACGGACGCTTCATGAGCGGCGCAGAGATCGTCCAGTTTGTGGCGCAGAGCGCAAGCGTCAATCCGCGCTTGCTCCTAGCGCTGCTGGAGTATCGGAGCGGCTGGATCACCAATCCTGTGCCGAGCGGCGACGCGCTGACCTATCCAATGGGACATCGCAGTGAGCGTGCGCGCAGTCTGCTCAGCCAGCTTGACTGGGCAGCTGCGCAGCTCAACGGCGGCTACTATGGCTGGCGCACACGCGGCATGGCGGCAATCGAGTTCCCTGACCGCTCGCGGATCGCCATCGCGCCTGAGCTGAACGGCGGCACGGTCGGCGTGATGAACTTTCTGGCTAAGTCAGCCGTCAACCGTGAGCAGTGGCTGCGCGATGTCAGTCCGCAGGGCTTTTTCACCACGTACATGGCGCTCTTCGGCGATCCGTTCCGCTACGCCGTTGAGCCGCTCGTGCCGCCTGACTTAAAACAGCCTGAGCTGGTCTTGCCGTTTCCGCGCGGCGAGACGTGGTATCTGACAGCAGGTCCGCACGGCGGCTGGGACGCGCGCCAGAGCGGCTGGGCAGCTGTGGACTTTGCGCCGCCGCGTCCGCCTGACACGGTTTTGCAGACGCAAGGCAACTGTCACGTCTCGCCGTACTTCACGACCAGCATGGCTGCAGGCATTGTGGTGCGCAGCGGCGACGGAGTCGTGGTGGTAGACCTTGACATGGACGGCGACGAACGCACAGGCTGGACGCTCGTCTACCTGCACATCGCCGATGCAGATCGCACGCCAGCGGGAACAGTTGTGCAGGCAGGCAGTCCGATTGGGCGTCCGTCATGCGAAGGGCTGTACTTGCGCTCGTTTGGCACGCACGTGCATGTTGCGCGGCGTTACAACGGCGAATGGATTGTGGCAGACTGCCCTGCCTGCCTGCCTGAAGTGCCGAACGTGCCATTCGTGATGAGCGGCTGGGAGCTGAAAGGCTACGTAGGGCAGGTCTATCAGGGCTATTTGCAGAAAGACGGCATGATTCGGCGCGCCGAGCAAAAGCGCGATGATCCGATCAACCAAGTTCAGTGGTAGCGTTAGAATTTTAGAACAAAAGAGCGGCTTCTCAACAGCAGACAGCCGCCTGCGAGAGCCGTTGGAGCGCATGTTTGGTTTGAAAAACGCCTGTTCTAAGCCATGTTATAAAAAGTAAACGCATTAAGGCGCGCCTAAATCGGCTTAACATGCGGTCAAACGCCATTTCCTCAGTATCTATCGAGGTAAACCCGCCACAAGTCTATCTCAAGCCTTTTAACCTGATCACGTCTTGTTAAAAGTGCCAATTCGGTCAGACTGCGAGCCATTCAAATAGAAACACAACGATTCATCAACGCTATAGGCACTTGCCTAAAACGGCTAAGCTATGGTAGTCTAGAGTCATCAAATGCCATATGTAGGCACTCACAGATCGGGCGAGCGCCATATGTGGCAGTGATGGAGTGAGCTGCTTGCAGGCGGCATGGCTCGGCAAGGTTTGAAGGAGTGGCGCGATGCAGTGTCCATACTGCGGAGGCGAACGGCTGAAAGTGCTTGACACAGCGGATTCACGCGAGTCGATTCGCCGTCGGCGCGAATGCCTGACCTGCGGCGCACGCTTCACGACCTACGAACGCGCTGTGGCTGTGACGCCTGTGCTGATCAAGGCAGATGGCACGCGCGAAGCCTTTGACCGTGAGAAACTGAAGCGCGGTATCTGGTACGCCTGTGCCAAGCGTCCTATTCCTGCAGCGGCAATTGAGCAGCTTGCCACCAACGTCGAGCGCTACTTGCAATCGCTTGGTCAAGCAGAAGTCTCTAGCCGCATTGTTGGCGACAAGGTGATCAGCGAGCTTAAAGACCTCGATCCAATTGCTTACGTGCGCTACGCCATCGTCTACCTCAAACTGGACAATCTCCACAGCGTGCGCGCTGAGATTGATAAACTGCTCGCTGAGCAAGAATCACCTTCTATCGCTGTGGTTGACTCCCAACCTGCTGACTTACCGCTTGTCGCGTTAGATCAATAGCTGACACACAGGAGTTCATAACCACCGCATTCAGCAAAACTGAAGTCGGTAGGCGCTCTAGCTATCGCTAAAGTGACCTAGAACATCTTTACATTTTTGTTAATACTCTAGCTTGCCGGGAGAGACGTGATCATGCGTATCGCCAAGGTTAGTTCAACGTTGCATGGTACTAACGCCATGCCAACAGCACCTATCCCAGAGGACTTAAAGGCTGTGCCAATCCAGCTCACGGAGAACGCGCGCACCATCTTGCGCAAGCGCTACTTGCGGCGCGGTGAAGACGGTCAGCCTGTGGAGACTGAACACGAGATGTTCTGGCGCGTCGCTTACCATGTGGCGCTGGCAGAGGCAGAGTTTGCCGACCATGAGACGGTCATGCACTACGCACGCGCCTACTTTGAGCTGTTAACTAGGCTGCGCTTCTTCCCAAACAGCCCGACCTTCACAGGCGCAGGCACGCCGCTCGGTCAGCTTGCCGCATGCTTTGTGCTCGCCATAGATGATGACATGGGACGCACTGAGAGCGGCATCTTCCAGACCTTGCGCAACGCCGCGCTAATCCAGCAGACAGGCGGCGGCAACGGCTTCGCTTTCTCACGGTTGCGTCCGAAGGGAGCCTTGGTGCGCAGTAGCGGCGGCGAGGCAACTGGACCAGTCGGCTTCTTGCGCGTCTACGACCAAGCCTTCGGCGAGATCGCTCAAGGTGGAAGCAGGCGCGGAGCTAATATGGCTGTTCTGCGCGTGGATCATCCTGATATCCGCGAGTTTATCACCTGCAAGACCGATGAGAGCGCCATCACCAACTTCAACATCAGCGTCGGCATTACGGACGCCTTCATGCGCGCTGTAGAGAACGATGAAGACTTCGAACTGGTCAATCCGCAAGACGGCAAGGTCTGGGAAACTGTGCGCGCGCGCGACCTGTTCGCCTTGATCGTCAAGCAGGCGCACCACAACGGCGAGCCGGGCGTCTTGTTTCTTGACACTGCTAATAGGAGTAATCCAGTACCTCACCTATACTGCTTAGAGTCTACTAATCCATGCGGTGAACAGTGGTTAGGACCTTTCGAAAATTGCTGCTTAGGTAGTATTAACCTCGCGCAACTGCCTGTGAAAGACGGCGCGCCCGACTGGAAGACGCTGCAGCAGTGGACAGAGCTTGCCACGCGCTTCCTTGACGACGTGGTCAGCGCTAACAACTATGTGCCGTCTGTGCCGCAACTGGCACAAGCAGCCCATCGCGTGCGGCGCATTGGTCTGGGCTTCATGGGCTTGGCAGACCTGATGTACAAGCTGCGCGTGCGCTACGGCAGCGAGGAAGGTCAGGAATTCGCCGGACAGATCACAGAGTTCATCCGCTACCACGCCATGAAGACCAGCATCGAGCTGGCGAAAGAGCGCGGCGCCTTCCCAGCTATCAAGGGCAGCATCTACGATCCTGATGACCTGAAATGGCAACCGCCTACGCCGCTCTTCCCTTACACGCGCAACTGGAAGCGTCCCAAGCTAGATTGGGAGAAGATCGTCAAAGGCATTAAGAAGCACGGCATTCGCAACGGCGCACAGTTGACGGTCGCTCCAACGGGCACGATTGCCACAGTCTCTGGCTGCGAAGGCTACGGCTGCGAGCCTGTCTTCGCGCTCGCCTACATCCGCCATGTGAACGACAAAGGACGCGACCTGCAGCTGCAATACACCAGTCCGCTCTTCGAGCAGGCGCTGCGCGAGGCAAAGCTGAGCGAGGATCAGATCAAGCGCATCATCGAGCATGTCAATTTGCACGGCTCGTGCCAGAAAGCGCCTGATCTGCCCGATCACATTCGCCACACTTTCGTAGTCAGCAGCGACATCACTGCGGAAGAGCATATCCGCATGCAGGCGGCTATCCAGCGCTTTGTGGATAACTCGATCAGCAAATGCGTAACAGGCGACACACTCGTCCTCACAGCGCAAGGCTTGACGCCTATCGCAGAGCTCTCAGCGATGCGCCTGCCTGACCAATTTGAACCGCTGACCACTGAGGTTGCCACGCCTTACGGCATGCAAAAGACAGACGCTTTCTACTATGGCGGCATGCGCGAGACGCGCAAAGTCCAGCTGACCTACGGCTACGAGATTGAGGGCACTCCGAACCATCGCGTTCACGTGCTGGACGAAGATGGACAAATCCGTTTTGCGCGCCTTGACGAGCTGAAAGTCGGCGACACAGCAGTGCTATATGCAGGTCAGCAAATTTTTGGCGAGGCAGGTCAGCCATTGCCGCCAATGGTCGCCGCAGCAGCGCACAATGGCGAGCAGATTGAAGTGCCAGAGCGCATGTCTGTTGACCTAGCTTACTTGCTCGGCTGCATCATCTCTGAAGGTACAATCGCACACAACGTCGTGACAATTACTAGTAGCGACCGTTCATTGCTAGAGCGACTCGGCGCGCTGGTCACGCAACTTTTCGGGCTGACGTGGCGCATCGCGCAAGATACGTGCTATGACAGCGTCTACCGCTTGCAAGTGAACTCACGTCAACTGTGCGACTGGCTGACGCTTAGCTTGAAAATCTCGCCGAATGCTCATCACAAGACCATTCCAACGCCTATCTTGCGCGCCAGCCGCTCTGAGCTGTCCGCTTTCCTACGCGGTCTCTTCCTCAGCGTCTACATGGCGCAAGATGGACGTGCGCTCAGCGTTGACTCGGCGAGCCGCAAGTTGCTGCGCCAGCTGCAGGCGCTCTTGCTCAACTGTGGCGTCTTCACGCAGCTGCAGCGTGCCTCTGACCAAGCGTGGACGCTGACTGTTTCAGGCGAGGAGCTGGAGCGTCTAGCAGCGCTAGTTGAGTTCGATGAAGCGTGGCAAGACGAGCAGGTTGCCCTCTGCGGCGCAGAACGCGAGCGTCGTATGTACAGCTACGGCGAGCCAGTGCCGTATTCACTTGCACGGTCTCTGTATAAGACGCAAGAGCGCGCTGCAGGCTCTCTGCGCAGTTCGTACAACAAGCAAGCGGACGAACATCGGCGCCTCGATGACGTGGCGCGCTCACATGCCGACACTCTCGTCGCAGGCGGTCAAGAGCGCTGCCTGTACGTTCAGGTAGAGAGCGTAGCGAGCGGCTTTGCTGAGGTCTTTGACCTGAGCGTGCCGCAATCGCACACTTTCATCGCCAACGGCTTGTGCAACCATAACACTTGCAACTTCCCGCCTGAAGCCACTGAGGAGGACGTCGCTACAGCCTACATGCTCGGCTGGAAGCTCGGCTGCAAAGGCTTGACGGTCTATGTGACGGGCAGTCGTGAAAAAGTGGTGCTGGAGACGCACGCTACGGCTAAGCAGAAAGAAAAGAGCGGCGACGCGCAGCCAGAGGCGACCACCACAGCGCTGACAACGACTCAAAGCCAAGCTGCTGTGCCGAGCAGCACACCTGAGCCGATCACGCTCTTCCCAGAGACGAAAAAGCCACGTCCGCGCCGCTTGGAAGGTCGTACCTACCGCATTGGCACGCCGCTCGGCGGCACTTACATCACCATTAACGAAAATGGTGAAGGGCGCGGTCAGCCTTTTGAGATGTTCATCCACACCAGCAAGGCAGGCTCAGAGACAGCAGCGGTCTCAGAGGCACTGGGACGGCTCAGCTCGCTGATCATGCGCATGGCATCGCCAATTCCGCCGCGCGAGCGCGTCAAGGAGATCATCCGTCAACTGGAAGGCATTGGCGGCGACCGCTCTATCGGCTTTGGACCGCAGCGTGTGCGCAGCTTGCCTGATGGAATTGCTCAAGTGCTGCGCGAGTACCTTGACGAGACCAGCGATGAAGCCAATGACCGTGCGCCGTTGCCCAAGCGCTACGTCGCTGATCAGCACCTGCTGGCGCAGCCGAAGTCACAGCTTGAGCTGATCGGCGAACTCTGCCCAGAGTGCGGCGACGCCAGCTTGGTCAATGAGGAAGGTTGCCGCAAGTGCTACAGCTGTGGCTACAGCGAATGCTAGGACGCTAGAGAACAGCTAGAGCGCTCACGGTGAGCGCTCTAGTCATCTTCAAACAGGCTGTCTACAAAAGCATCAGGATTGAACAAGATCAGGTCGTCCATGCGCTCACCAAGTCCGATGTAGTGGATTGGCAGGCCCAGCTCAGCTTGAATGGCGAAGATCATGCCGCCTTTGGCAGTGCCGTCCAGCTTAGTGACAATCACGCCCGTCAGCTGCACAGCCTCTGTGAAGCCTTTCGCCTGTGAGAGCGCATTCTGTCCTGTGGTGCCGTCTAGGACGATCAGCGTCTCGTGTGGTGCGTCAGGCACGCCCTTTCCGATGACGCTGCGTATCTTCTTCAGCTCTTCCATTAAGTTGTACTTGGTCTGCAGCCGACCGGCAGTGTCTACAATCAGTACATCGTAGCCGCGCGCCTTCGCCGCGTTCACAGCGTCATAGACCACAGCGCCAGGATCGGCGTTCGGCTTGCCGGCAATCACAGGCGCGCCGACTCGCTCGCCCCAGAGCTGTAGCTGCTCAATGGCTGCGGCGCGGAAGGTATCGCCTGCTGCCAGCATGACCTTGCGATTGTTGCGAATCAAGCGCAGCGCCAACTTGCCAATGCTGGTCGTCTTGCCGCTGCCGTTCACGCCGACAATCAAGATGACTGAGAGCGGGCGCCCAACAATGTTCAGCGGACGCGGCGGCAAGAGCAAGGCGCGCAACTCTTGGCGGAAAGCCGCCTGCACTTGCTCAGGGCGCGTCATGCCTTCGCGCCGATAGCGCTCGCGGACGCGATTCATCAGCTTGAGCGTTGTCTCAACGCCGACGTCTGCCTGAATCAACAGCGTCTCGATCTCTTCCCATGTCTCCTCAGTCACTTTGGACGCGCCTAGCATCTGCTTGATGCGCCCAAAGAACGAGACGCGCGTCTTGCTCATGCCTTTGCGATAGTCTGACATGCTGTTTCACGCCTTCTGCTGCTGAAAGACCTTAACTGGTCGCCATTGACCGTCTTCATACACGGCAATAGCGAGAAATACGCCTGAGTCGGCATATAGACGCGCCAAAGTGCCGTCTGCAACATCATTCGCCGCACGGACAGCGTGTCCATGCTGGATGACTCTAGCGCGCGCTGCATCTAATTGCACCTCAGCCAAATGTGGCAATGCTGTGCGCTCATCTGCGAGGTATTTCTGCCATGTGCCGTCGGCAAAGGCACTTTGGAGTATGTCCCACGCAATGGGTTGCTCAAAAGCACCGCTGGCAAGCCGACGCAAGTCTGCCAGAAAGCCGCCGACGCCTAGTGCTGCGCCTAAGTCGCGCGCTAGGCTGCGGATGTACGTGCCGTGCGAGCATTCCACGGCGATCTCAGCGTACGGCGCGCGATATGAGAGCAGCTCCGTGCGCAGCCAGACTCGCCGCGCTGTGCGCTCGACCGTCTCGCCGCGGCGCGCTAACTGGTAGAGTTTCTCGCCGCTCTGCTTGATCGCACTGTACATTGGCGGAATCTGCTCAATCTCGCCGTTGAAGGCAGAGAGCGCCGCAGCCACGTCCGCAGCTGTCAGATGCTCAATCGGCTGTTCGGCAACGATCTGTCCTTCAGCGTCATCGGTCTCTGTCACAGCGCCGAGCTGCACTACAGCGTGGTAGCGCTTGCGCGTCGCCATGACGTACTCGCTCAGGCGCGTCGCTGCGCCCAGACACAGCACGAGAACGCCTGTGGCGAGCGGATCGAGCGTGCCGCCATGTCCAACGCGCTTGACGCGCGTTGCACGGCGCACAGCCGCGACCACGTCGTGGCTGGTCATGCCGTGCGGCTTATCCACAGGCAGAAAACCGAACGGCTCAGGCAAAAGTCGGCGTCCCTTGCCGCGCTGCTTCCTTCAGCGCAGCGACTACTTGAGCTTCAACGCTATCAGGCGCACCTTGCAAGGTCATACCTGCGGCAAGCGTGTGTCCGCCACCGCCGAATTGCGTTGCCACGCGTGCTACATCAAAGCCCGGCACGGCGCGCAGACTCACGTCTGTTGTGCCGTCGGGCTGCTCACGGAAAATGGCGGAAATGTGGGCGTCTTCTGCCTGCAGCAGCAAGTTGACCAAGTCGCCATCGCCGCGCTCTGGCGCGCCTGCCGCTTGTCGCGCCGCCTGTGTGATCTTCGCCCAGATCACGCCGTCTTCCAGCTTCACAGTCGGCATGACCTGCGACCATAAGCGTATCACACCTGTCTGGACTGTGCTGAGAGTCTTCTGGACGATGTAGTTCAAGTTGGCGCCGGCGTTCATCAGGCGCTGTGCCTTGCCGAGCGTATCTGCCCTGACGTTGTCTGTGCGAAAGCACAGCGTATCTGTGACTAAGCCGCACAGCAGACATTGTGCTGTCTCAGGCGTCAACGCCATGCCTAACTGATCAAGCCACTCTAGAGCGCCTTCCGTTGTGCTGACCCAAGCTACATCCACTAGGTTAGCCGTGCCGAAAAGTGTGTTAGTGCGATGATGATCAAGGTTGATGATTGGCACGCTGAGCGTTTTGAGCGGCGCCATCAGCGCGCCCGGACGGCGTTCATCGCTGCAATCGAGGATGATCGCCAAGTCGCCTGTGACGCCTTCAAGGTTTGGACGCACCAGATTGGCATTCGGCAAGAAACGGAAACGGTCAGTGACGCCATCTTCCACAGCCATAGTTGGCGCCTTGCCATGCGCGATCAGCGCGTTGCCTAAGCCGAGCAGCGAGCCGAAGGCGTCACCATCAGGCTGTGTGTGCGTCACAAGGATTGGCTGCTGTGCAGCGCGCAACAAGGCGTTAGCGCGTTCCCAGTCGAGGCGCATTCAGTCTTCTTCACTTTCTTTGTCAGCTGCGCTGTTCGTCTCAGTTGGCTCAGCAGGCGGAATGTTGAGGCTATCCAGCACGTCCTCAATGTGTGCAGCACGGCTGAGCGTCTCATCCCAGTGAAAGCGCAGCTCAGGCGCACGGCGCAGACGGATTCGGCTTGCCAACTCGCGGCGCAGAAAGCCATGCGCGCGGCGCAAGCCTGCCATGACCGACTCGGCGCGCGCTTCCTCGCCTAGCGCGTTCACGTAGACATTGGCGTACTCTAGCTCACGGTCTAGCACCACCTCAGTGACCGTCAAGCCTTGCAAGGCAGGATCGCTTACCTCGAATAGCAGAAGCTGACTCAGAATCTCGCGGATGCGATCTGCCATGCGCTCTTGTTTGAGTGTCATTTCAAGCTCCACTCCGCTCAACTAACGCGCTCGCGCACCACGAATTCCAGCAAGTCGCCAACGGCAAAATCTTCGTAGTTGTCCAAGCCGACGCCGCACTCGAAGCCTGCGCGCACTTCGCGCACGTCCTCTGTCTCGCGCTTGAGCGAGCTGACAGCAATGCCTTCGGCAATGACGTCGCGTCCGCGCCGCACGCGCACTTTGGCGCCGCGCCGAATTTCGCCTTCGCGCACTGAACAGCCGGCGATCTTGCCCAACTTTGGAATCTTGAAGACCTTGCGCACTTCTGCCACGCCGACTATGCGCTCTTGATAGACAGGCTCAAGCATACCTTTGAGCGCTTTCTCCACGTCTTCAACAAGCGTGTAGATGACATCGTAAAGGCGAATTTCGACCGCGTTCGACTCGGCTAGTTTGCGCGCAGCCGTGTCCACATCAACGTTAAAGCCGATCACAATGGCGCCAGTTGACGTCGCAAGGTTAATGTCGTTCTCAGTGATGTTGCCGACTTCAGCGTAGAGGATTTTCAAGCCGAGGTCGCCTTTGCTCAGCGCGTTGAGCTCGTTGACAATCGGCTCAAGCGAGCCTTGTGTGTCCACCTTGAGGATGATCAGCAGCTCTTTAGTCTCGCCTGCTTGGAAGCGCTTGAAGATGTCCTCAAGCGAGGCAGCGGGACGTGCCGTCTGCGCAGCAGCTTGCAGCGCTGCCTGCCTGCGCTCTTCGACCAGTGCGCGCGCCTCGCGCTCATTGCGGAATGTGACGAACAGGTCACCGACGTGCGGCTGCTCAGCAAAGCCCATGACCTGCACAGGTGTTGAAGGCGGCGCCTCGCGCACAGGTTTGCCATTTTCATCGAACATGGCGCGAATCTTGCCGTAAGCTGTGCCGGCAACCACAATGTCGCCTGTGCGCAGTGTGCCGTTCTGCACTAAAAGCGTGGCAATTACGCCGCGTGTCTTATCAAGGCGTGCCTCAATGACCGTGCCAGCTGTCTTGCCCTTCGGATTAGCGTGAATCGGGTGACTTTCAGCTGTGAGCAGGATTGCCTCTAGCAAGTCTTCAATGCCGATCTTGTCGCGCGCCGAGACAGAGATGAACATAGTGTCGCCACCCCAGTCGTCCGGCACCACGCCGATCTCTGCCAGTTCCTTTTTGACGCGCTCAGGATTGGCGTTGCGCTTGTCAATTTTGTTAATGGCGACGACCATTGGGATATGCGCGGCGCGCGCGTGCGCAATTGCCTCTTTCGTCGTTGGCATGACGCCGTCATCAGCAGCGACGACTAACACAGCAATGTCAGCGCCTTGAGCGCCGCGCGCGCGCATTGCCGTGAACGCCGCGTGACCGGGCGTATCCAAAAACGTAATTTTTTGCCCGTTGTGGACGACCTGATAAGCGCCGATGTGCTGTGTAATGCCGCCTGCCTCGCCTTCGGCAACGTGCGCATGTCGAATGGCATCCAGCAAGGTCGTCTTGCCGTGGTCAACATGACCAAGAATGGTGACTACAGGCGGACGGCGCACCAGAGACTTCGGGTCTTCAGCGGCGTAAATGCGGCGCCACGGCGGCAAGTCATCAAGACTGACAGGCTCAGGCTCAGGCGGCGCGACTGGACGCACTTCAAAGCCCATGTCCTCAGCAACTAGCGCCGCTGTCTCAAAATCTAGCTGCTGGTTGATGGTCGCCATGATGCCGCTGCTGATCAGCTGCTTCATGACGTCAATTGGGCTAGTGCCCAGAAGTGCCGCTAGTTCGCGGACAGTGATGAACTCAGGAATTTCAACCAGTTGACGTTCTTTAGCCATATAGTGTTCCTCCCGCTGCCGCCCTTAGCGGTCAGCACAGACTTTCTCCCACACAAGCGCGTCTGGGCAGCCTAGCAGCGGGAAGAACAGATCACATAGCGTCTCCCGCTCTAGCGCTTTGCCCAAAACGCGCACAAGTGAAGCAGTGGCTCAACAGTAGCGTGTTCAGCTGCACACAGCAGTAAGCTACCATGTGCCTAGCTCGCCTCATCTCTCTGAGCTGCGACTTGAAGCGCCATTGCCTGCAGGTAGGCGCGGTCAGCCTCGGTCAGCGCCGTGCGCAGCGCTTTTGCCAGTACATCGCTTTGAGCGGCGCGCTGCCAACAAGTGGATTGATGACACAAGTAAGCGCCACGTCCGTTCCGCTTGCCACTCGGATCAACTTGCACACCTTCCGTTGTGCGCACCAAACGGACTAAGCTGCGTTTGGCTGTCGTTTGGCGGCAAACGACACAAGTGCGCATTGGGATGTGCTTGCGCGGCTTAGCAGGCTGTGTCATGCTCAATCCTCGTCATAATCTTCCCAGTCGCGTCCACTGCGGCGCTTGTACTTGCGCAGACGTATCGTCTCGCCACGCTCTTCATCGTAAATCAGGTCACGGTGCGGCGACTTCGGCTTCTTGCCGCGTTTGTCTTTGCGCGTCTCTTCTTTCTTGGGCGGCAGCGGCAGCTCGGCTGCAGGCATAGGACGGCGCGATTTGGCAACAGGCGTAGGTGGCGGTAATGGCACAGGCGTGCGGCGCGGCGCTGGCTCTTCTACATCCACAAAAGCAGGCGGCGCTTCTTCTTCAGGCAACTCGATGCTTGGCTCAGCTGGCGCGTCCTGAGGGCTGATTCGAGGTGCTGGCGCAGGCGTTGCGGCTTCAGGCGTGCTTAGGAAGAGCGGCACGAGCGACTCAATAGCGTCTTTAATCACGCTCAGAGCTTCTTGCGCGCCTTCCTTGACTTTGGCTGCATCGAGCAGCGCCAAGACGCTGTGCTCTTCCACTTGTAGGCGTGCCATCAGGTCGCCGACGCTCTGAATGTTGCGCGTGCGAATCGCCTTGATGATATCCTCTGCAAGCTCAAGCTCCTCTAGCTGCATCTGAAAGACGCGGCGTGGCAAACTCTGGCGCGCTTGCTCAATCAACTTGTAGCGGCGCGCTTGATCAGCCTTGCGCTGTTCCAGCAGACGAGTCTCTGCCATATGCACAAAGCGCATCAACGTCTGGTATTCCTCAGGCGTGACCGTGCGATTGGCGCGCTTTTTCTCTAGGATGCGCGTCACCTCAGCAATCAAGTCAGGTGACTCAGCGACTAGGCGGCTCAATGGCGGCTGATTCAGGCGCGCCTGTGCCTCAAAGGCTGCTTCAGTCACACTTTTGATATCAATGCGCCAGCCAGTCAGCTTAGCAGCAAGGCGCGCATTCTGTCCTTCGCGTCCAATTGCCAGTGAGAGCTGATCTTCGCCGACGATCACAGTCGCTGTGTTGCCATGATCCAGATCGTCCTCAAGGTAGACGTACTGGCTACTAGTGTGCGCGGGACTGAGCGCCTTAGCGATGAAGACAGCAGGGTCAGGACTCCACTCGATCACGTCAATGCGCTCGTCATGCAGTTCCTTGACAATGCTCTGGATACGCGCACCGCGCTGACCAACGCAAGCGCCGACTGGATCAATGCCGTGCTGTAGCGCAGCTACAGCGACCTTCGAGCGCTGACCTGCCTCGCGTGCAACGCTCTTGATCTCAACCAGTCCGTTGTAAATCTCTGGCACCTCAAACTCAAGGAGCCGACGCAACAAGTTGCGATGGGCGCGCGAGACAATAATCTGCGGACCGCGGTTGCTCTCACGCACTTCCATAATGTAGACGCGAATTTTATCGCCTTGCTTGAGACGCTCAGTGCGAATCTGCTCTTTAGCGGGCAAGGTTGCCTCAGCACGTCCGTTGAGGATGACCGTGATCGCCTGACTATTGATGCTCTGGACTTGTGCTGTAGCGAGTTCACCTTCGCGTCCCTTGAACTCCTGATAGAGCGAGGCGCGCTCTGCCTCGCGGATTTTCTGCAAAATGACCTGCTTGGCAGTTTGCGCTGCGATGCGTCCGAAATTCCTAGTGTTGGCGTCGTGCGGCGCCATCACAACATCGCCAATTTCTGCTTTCGGGTTGATTTGGCGCGCCTGAGAGAGCCGAATTTCGGTTATCTCATTAATTTGCTCAGCCGAGTCATCCACCACCTCTTTCTCTAGCAGGATGCGGTAACGGTTCGTGGCAGGATCAACATCGGCTTCAATGCGCTGGGCGCTGCTCAAGCCGTCAGTGTCACGGCGAAAGGCGGAGATCAAGGCTTGCTTGAGCGCCTCAACCACCACTTCGCGCGGCAGATGATGCGCTTCAGTGATTTCATTAAAAGCTAGAGTAAAATCGCTTTTCGCCATGCTTGTGCGCGGCTCCTGCTCTTTTGATCACTTCTGAATCTAAGACAAAAAGTGGGAGCGACCCACTTTTCGCGTACGAAAGCTACGCTTAGTATATCACGCTTTTACCTGCTTGGCAAGAGCTACACTAGAGCTGCAGGTGCTTCAGCCAAAAGCGTACGACCACAGCTCGAATTGATCTATGATCACTAACTGATCAGGTGTGCTGTCTCTATCTGGGAGCAGGCGAGTGCCATCCCACCACTGATAGACCGCGATTGCAAGCTTGTAGTAACCATATGGCGCACGATAAGGCATCTGGAGGCTGCGCCGGTCGAGGTATAATGTATTGGGCTGCCACGCTGAAAGCTGCTCAGGCGTGCCTTGTGTTTTAGGCGAACCGTCTGCTTGTGCGACCAAGCGTCCTGTCGGATCAATCAGGTAAAGCCCAATCGAGTAGTCGAGGGGCAAAGGCTGATCAGTAGACCACCACAGCGTCACTTCGATCACGTCGCCTGTGTGTACCATAGGCGTCCGCTTGACATCGGCGCCGTGAAACTTCAGGCTATTGCCGAAGCGAATTGGCTCTGCCAGTGGCGGCGCTTCATAGAGCGTGGCGATGAAGTACCACGGGCCCCAGAAAGCGCGCATTAAACGTCCCTGCTGAACTGAAGCTGTGATAGCTGGATTTTCGCCACCTTGCCTCACTAAGTGCCAGACGCGGCGACCTGCCTGCGTGCCGTTCTGGGCAAATTGGAAGTGACCATGCTTGAAATAGATGCTTTTGTAGTACCACCATTCAAGCGAACTGGGCCAGTGGCGCAAAGCAGGGTCAACAACTAACCAGTCGCCGGGTTGGTACATGTGCGCCATGGCGCGCATGAAGTCGCGCACAGGTGGGTAATCAGAGTAGCTCGGACGGTGGTCGAAGGGTTGCCATGGCGCAAGCGCCAAGACTAGCACAGCACCTGTGCCTACCTGAACAAGCCATCGGCGTGGCAAAGCAGCCAAGCCGATGCCGATTAGCGAGAAGGCAGCTGGCATAGTGAACGTTAAGTAGCGCGTTGTGAACAGCGCTGAATTCTCTCGCG
>JANWYI010000054.1:0-6286 GCA_025055255.1 Anaerolineae bacterium
GAGAAATGAAATTGCCCACGCTGGGCAAGCTGATCGAGAGCCTCTAACAGCTAGTAAAATCAAGGCAAAGTTCGAGTACATTTTGGAACAGTTAGATCGCTTGTAAGAGAGACTCTAACCATGCGCTACGTTTACCTTGCCACCATTGGACAGCGTCCGCAGGCGATCACAGTCGCCCTTGATAACCTGCGCTTGAAGTATTCGTATGAGGAAATCGGCATCCTGCACACGGATCCGATCCGCTCCGGCATTGCCGACGCGCTGCGCGAGCTGCGCACTGAGTTAGCGCGCGCTTACCCTGAGCTGCCTGTTGAACTGCACGAGGTGCGCGCGCTAGACGGCTCGCCGCTTCTGGACATCGAAGATGAGAGCGCAGCTGAGGCGTATTTCTACGGCGTGCTGGACGCGCTCTTGCATTACAAGCAGAGCGGCTACAGCGTGCATCTGATGGTTGCCGGCGGACGCAAAGCCATGAGCGTCTACGCTGTGTACGCCGCCTCGCTCTTGCTGGACGAACACGACGCCGTCTGGACTGTCTTAACGCCGTCGGACATCATGCAGCGCGGCGTCTGGCACGTGCCGCCCCCTGAGCGAGCGCGGATTCAGGTCACGCCGATGCCGTTTTTGCCCTCGCGCTTTGCGCCGACCACGCTTGAGACTTTGACGCGTGACGACATCGTTGAGTACCTGCAGCGTCGCCTGAATCGCAAAGAGATGCTGCTTGAGCGCCTGACCGATGCTCAGCGCCGCGTGGCGAACGTGCTCGCCTTGCACGATGACTACAGCGACGCGCAGATTGCACAGCTGCTCTCGCTCTCTGAGCGCACTGTGCAACGCCACTTACAGGATATCTACGAGCGCATGCGCGACATCTTCGACTTCGGCGATCGCATCCGCGATCCGCGCCTTGCGCTCATCAAGATCATGAAAGGTTGGGAGTGAATGCAGAAAAAGACTTACGAGCTAGAAGTGGTCAGCCCGATGTTCAGCAACGGCGCTGATCCGAAGGCAAAGGAGACGCTCGAAATACGCGCTCCGTCGGTTCGTGGACAGCTGCGCTACTGGCTGCGCGCCATCATCGGCGCACAGACGACTGAGCTGAAGAAACTTTGGGAGGAAGAGTCCGAAGTTTTCGGCACAACCGAGCTGGGCTCGAAGGTCGCTGTGCGCGTCTATCCGATCAGCGTGGATGACGACTACATCGAAAAAAGCGAGATGCTTCCGCATAAGGACAAGCCATTTGAGCGCTCGCCTTCTTGGGCAATTCAGCCTGAGTGGACAGTGACGTTAGAGCTGGTGGCGCAGCACGGCGAAATCCCTGAGCGCGTGTTGCACGCGCTGCATGTCTGGTCGCTGTTAGGCGGCTTGGGCAAGCGCTCGCGGCGGATGTTCGGCGCTTTCAAGCTCAGCGGCGGCGGCGCGCCGACTTACAGCTCACCTGAGGCGCTGATGGACGCCATCAAAAAAGCGCTGAAGGACGCCAAGTGCGAGGTCAACACCTCGCCCGATATTCCGCGCTTTCCCACGTTGCATCCCATGCACTCGTGGATCATCGTCGGCAAGCGCGGCTACGAGGACCATAAAGACGCTGTGATCAGCCTGTTCCGCGATTTGTTGCGTAACAACACATTCCGTCCTAAGCAGGACTCGTTCGGCGGCGTACGTCCGCGCCGCTCTTCGCCGCTGATCGCGCAGCTGCGCCTGATCAACGGACGTTACTATCCCGTGCTGACCGCGCTGCGCTCTAAGCCTGATTCGCGCATTGACTGGAACGTCGTGCGCGACTTCATGAACGCTGCAGCACGCCACTTCAACGCTGAGCGAGTCTGGGGAGGTTGGTCATGACCGCAAGATACCTCTACCTGTTTGCCATTGGACCTGTGCAGGCGTTCATTGCGCAGGCGCGCCGCACTCAAGACCTGTACATGGGCAGCCGAATGCTCAGCACACTGGCAGGTGCAGGCGTCCGTGCAGCGATGCAGAGCGCAGGCTTTCAGCCGATTTTCCCTGTGCCGCAGCAAGGCTTCATGTTCTCTGATGGCGATCTGAGAGGGACGCCGCATCGGTTTGCCTTCCTCAGCGACGCTGAGCCACACGCGCTTGCTGCGAGCGTGGAAAAGGCGATCCGTGAGAGGTGGCACACGCAATTCGCCAAGAGAGTCAAAGACTGGTTGCTTGACACAGTCGGCAGCGGCGACTGGGTGAGCATTTTTGACCAGCAGTCGAGCAACTGGCTTGAGTTCTACTGGGTCGCTGTGCCTTATGACGAGAAGAAGCATGCCGAATCGTTCAAAAAGGCGAACGCTGCTCTTGCGCAGCGCAAGTACGCGCGGCACTTCCCGCAGATTGAAGCAGCGGGCGAGAAATGCACGCTGACAGGCATTCAATCAGCTTTGCCGTTCAAGGAAGCGCAGCGAGAGCGGCTGACTCAAGCCATTGGCAACATCGTGATTCGTCCGAATGAACGGCTAGGCGCCTTGGCGCTGATCAAGCGCTTGGCAGGACGTTATCAGGCGAATTGCTTTGGCGAAGATTTCGAAGTGCGCTCAACGACTGCCATAGCGCGCGATCAGGAGCACGATGATGAAAGGACTGAGCGTCTTGCCAGTGAAGCGGGCAGAGGCAGAGAAGTAGAAGGCTACCTCGCTATCTTGCACATGGACGGCGACCGCATGGGCAAACGCCTGAGCGAGCTGACAAGCCTCAAGGATCACCAAGAATTTTCGCGCAAGCTCTCACGGTTTGCGCAGAAAGTGCCTGAGATCGTCAGGACGTATGGTGGTCGAGGCGGCTTGCTGGTCTACAGCGGCGGCGATGACGTTCTGGCGCTCTTGCCATTGCGCCATGTTTTGGCATGTGCGCACGCGCTCTATCAGGAATTCAAGCAGATCACAGGCTTGACGGCGAGCGCCGGCATCGCCATCACGCCACACGACTTGCCGCTTGAATCGGCGCTGGAGTTAGCGCGCAAGGCTGAAGAGACTGCCAAAGATGACTACGGACGCGACGCACTGGTCTTCACAGAAGCGCACGGCACGGGTCAAATGCGGAGCGCAGGCGCCAACTGGGGCGTGGTGCCGTTCTTGGAAGGTCTACAGGCGCTTTTCCAGTCAAGGAAGATATCCAGCAAACTAGGCTACGAGCTGCAGGCGATTGATCACGACTTGCAAGCAGCGGATATGGCTGAGCTGCGCAGGGCAGAGATTCTGCGCGTCGCTAAGCGGCGCACGGCTGAAGGCGCCAATTTTGAGCGCGACGTCAAACCTATGATGGATCACATGATCGAACTGGTTGAGCGCCGTGTCATCCCCACATGGTCAGATATGGCGAACTGGGCGATCCTAGCGCGCTTCTTGGCGACCGACTTCGAGGAAAAGGGAAAACGAGCATGAGCGACCAGTGGCAATGGCTCTTCCTAGAGCCGATTGATGTGTGGTTCTTCCGCGATAACAAGCCGTTCACAGCGGCACAGAACTTTGTGGCGCGCAGCGTCTTTCCGCCTTCGCCGCAGACCGTGCTGGGCGCCCTGCGAACGGCTCACCTAGAGCAGAGCGGCGTGAACTGGGCAAAGTTTGGGCGCGGCGAGGTGCAGACGGAAGTCGGCACGCCTGACAGCCTGAACGGCTTTGCAATTCAAGCGCCGTTTGTAGCGAGATACCTCAACGGCAAAGTCGAGCGCCTTTTCCCAGCGCCGCTCGACCTGCTGCACAGCAAGGAGACAGGCGCTTACAGCTTGCTCAAGCCTGCCAGCGCGCTCAGCTGGCACACCAACAAGCCATTTGATGATTGGCGTCCGCTAGAAGGCGGCGGCACGGGCTTCAAAGAGGCAGAGGGCTGGCTGAGCGAGAGCCAATTCTTGGACTATCTGGACAGGAAAGCGGCGCTGGGCAAACTGCATGCGTCCAATGTCATCTTCGAGCGCGAAGGGCGCGTCGGTCTCGCATTGGACTACAGTCGGCGTGCCAATCGCGGCGGTCATTTCTACCACGCTGAGTTCATTCGCATGCGCGAGGGTTTCGGCTTGCTGGCAGGCGTGAACAAGCCGCTTTTCGCAGAGCATGGCGTCCTGAATCTCGGCGGTGAGTCGCGCAGCGCGTACTATCGCAGGCTGAAACCAGAACACGCGCCGCAGTCCTTGCACAGGTATAAGCAAGGCAACGTCCGCGTCATTTTGCTCACGCCTGCCTACTTCAGCGGCGGCTGGCAACCGAAGTCAGGCGATTGGTCGCCGTGGGTCGGCAAGGGCAAGCTGGTCTCGCTCGCTATCGGCAAGCCGCAGCCGTTGAGCGGCTGGGACGTGGCGCGCAACCGCGCGCGTCCGCTTTACAACTATCTGCCTGCTGGCAGCGTCTTCTTCTTCGAAGGCGCCGAGCTGACAGGCAAATCGTTCACTGAGACGCCGAACGGCGCGCTCGATCATGGTGCGAGCGGCTTCGGCATGTTTGCAACTGGCACATGGTGAGATCGCACCTAGAAAGTGAGGCTTTTGACTATGAAGAGCGTCCCTTTGTTCATCTACACTGAGACATCGCTTCATGCAGGCGTTGGCAGCACAGTCTCAGCCATTGACCTGCCCATTCAGCGCGAGCGCACTACGCAGTTCCCGATTGTGCAGGGTAGCGGCATCAAAGGCGCGCTGCGCAGCCAAGCGACTGCAAATGACGACGATCTGGAAGCCGTCTTTGGCGCAGACACCAAAAAAGAGGATAAGTTCGCCGGCGCCGTCTCAGTCGGCGATGCGCGGATCGTGCTGTTCCCTGTCCGTTCGCTCAACGGCGTGTTTGCCTACACCACTTGTCCTGCTGTCTTGGCGCGCGTGCGCCGCGACGTGCCGAGCTTCCCTGCTTTCAACGCCGTTGTGACAGGCGAGAACGCACTGGTCACCAGCAGCAGCGCTGTGGCGGTCGGTGGCAGGGCAGTGCTGGAGGAATTCAGCTTCACCTGCACAGCCGACAAAAGCGTTGACGCCATTGCCAAGTGGCTTGCCGACAACGCCTTTCCTAAGGCGCCTGAATACGAATATTGGCGCACCAAAGTGCAGAACAGCCTGATCGTGCTGAGCGACGAGTCCTTCCGCGACTTTGTGCAGAACAGCACGGAGATCGTCACGCGCGTGCGCCTTGAGCGCGACACAAAGACTGTGGCGCAGGGCGCGCTCTGGACGCAAGAGGCACTGCCTTCGGATTGCCTGCTGCTCAGCGCGATCTTTGCGCGCAGCACGCGCAACGGCAGCAACGGCACAGCCGATCAGGTCGCCACTTGGTTGCGCGAGTCTATCCCCAGCCGCATTCAGCTCGGCGGCGATGAAACAACCGGCTCAGGCATGGTCGCCCTACGTTGGGCAGGAGCGTGATCGCCATGACGCAAAAAGCACAATCCGCACAACAGACGCTGCAGCAGCGGCGCGCCAAGCACGCTTGGGACAAAATCCAACAGGTAGACAGCAAGTCAGCGGACAAAAAGAAGAAGTACGGCTCACTGGTGCGCGGCTTGCTGCAGCTGGTTCAGACCGATGGGCTGGGTCAGATGCTGGCATTCTTGCTGGCAAAAGCAGGCGGCGACTCAGAGAGCGAACACGGTCTTGCTTATGCGCACATTGCCGACTGGATCAAGACCGAGTTCAAACTGCCTGATGCTAAGTTGATGGAATGGCTGCTCCAGCAGCCTACCTCAGAATATCGGCGCACAACGGCTGAGGTGATCGCCTATATCAACTGGCTCAAGCGCTTTGCTGAAGCGAAAGGCTGGAAGGACACAAGCGAATGAGTTACACATACCTTGCACCGACTGATACAGCCAAGCTGCTCGAACAGCGCGCCAAGGACTGCAAGAACTTCGGCTTGCGCCTGATGCGCTACGCGCCAAAAGAGGTGATTGAGCCAACTGATCGCTACGATGATCGCGGCAGAGTCATCGGCAAGGAACGCAACTTCTGGCTGCGCGACCTGTGCAAGACTTTCAAGCCTGATGAGGCGCTCGTCAAGAGCGCCTATGAGCGTTGGAAAGCCATGACCGAAGGCGCAGCGCGTTTCACGGCGCGGCTGCAAGGGCGACTGATCGTCGGCTTAGGCGGCAAGGGCGCTATGGAGTTCGGCATCACGCTGCATCGCGTCACAGGCTTGCCGTATGTTCCCGGCAGCGCGCTCAAAGGCTTGACGCGCCATTACTTCCTGATCCGACTGGCTGAAGAAATCGAAAAAAGGCACAAAGAGCCTGTCTCGCTCGATGCACTTGAGAGAGAGCTGAGCCAAGAGGCGCCAGAGAACCTCATCAAGGCGCTTGACAG
>JANWYI010000054.1:6385-20286 GCA_025055255.1 Anaerolineae bacterium
GCTCGGCGTCGGCTCAAAGACCGCCTCAGGCTACGGCGTGTTCGAGCCGCCTGAGCAAAAAGGCTAGGACGCACGGTCTACAGGCGCGGATCGCTCTGCACATGAGCGATCCGCCTTTTTCGGCTTGCCGAACAGCGCGTTTCGCTCTAGACTCACCTAAAAATTCAGCCGAGTTTTTGCTCATGAGCGAACACAGCCTCATAAAGCGCCCTGAGGTGCGCGGCAAGCGCGTCTCGTTTTTTGTGACCTGCATTGTGGACATGATCTATCCGCATAGCGGCATGGCAGCCGTTGAAGTGCTGGAGCGCGTCGGCTGCCGCGTGGATTTTCCTATGGCGCAGACCTGTTGCGGACAGCTCGGCTTCAATGGCGGCTACCGTGCCGAGGCGCGCCAAGTGGCGCGGCAATTCCTGCGCGCCTTCGCCGACTCTGAGCTGATCGTGACGCCGAGCGGCTCATGCGCGGCAATGGTGCGCCATTACTACCCTGAGCTGTTCGCCGACGATCCCGTCTTGCGCGCTGAGGCAGAGCGCCTTGCCGCGATCACGTGGGAACTGACCGAGTTCTTGGTAGATGGACTCGGAATCACTGATCTGGGCGTCACTTTGGCACAGCCGCGCACGGTCGCCATGCACGACTCGTGCCACGGCTTGCGCGGACTCGGCATTCAGCGCCAGCCGCGCGCGCTCTTAGCTAAGATCGGCAATTTGACGGTCGTTGAGATGCAAAGTGCCGATCAGTGCTGCGGCTTTGGCGGCTTGTTCGCCGTGAAGATGCCTCAAATTAGCGGCGCCATGCTGGACGAAAAAGTGCAAAACATCCTAGCCTGCCAAGTTGACGCCGTAGTGACCTGTGACGCCAGCTGTCTTACGCACATCAACGGCGGACTGAGCCGCAGAGGCAGCTCTGTGCGCGTCTACCACGTGGCAGAAGTGCTGGCAGGTCGCTTGTGAAGGCAGACGTTGCCGAGCAGCGCGCCTTCGTTTACACTCTAGCATACGGTCACGAGTTTTTGAGTGTTTGCTCATGCGCATTAACATCAACTGGGTCAACCAGCACCTGATCAACGAACTGTACGCCGCGCCGATTGTCAACGGCGTGCTGCACGACGGCTTTGACGTCGTCCTGATTGACCTGATCAGCGGCGAACAGATCGCCATTCATCTGATCGAGCGCGACATTGACCTCGCCTATATCCAAAGCATCCTTGAGACCAACGCCGCCAATGGACGCTTCACGCTCTTTTTCCTCTGGAGCGCGATGCTCTTGCCTGAACATGGCGAGCGCTACCTGCCCTACGACTGGATGACGGCGCTCCTCGATATCTACGGCGATAAAATCTACGCTTTTGAGAACTACGGTCAGAACGCTTGGTTGTTCCCGGTCTACTTTGAGCCAGAGGAAGGCACTGCTTGGCGCAACGTGCGCTACGGCGAAGCCATAGATATGTCGGCACTGCGCTGCCAGACCGTGCGCACGGAAGGCGGCTTTTTGAACGGCGCATGGCGCATTGCCACCTTCAGCGACGATCCGCAGCCGCCGCGCGAGCGCCGTCAACGCGCAGGCAGGCATCATCGTGAGCCACTGCGCAGGACGCGCGCCGCCATCTTTGACTACTATGACGTGCTCGGCGTCGCCTATGACGCTGACCTAGAGACGGTCAGGCGCGAATATCGCCGTTTGGCGCTGCAATTTCATCCTGATTACAACAAAGCACCTGACGCAACTGAGCGTATGCAGGCGATCAACACTGCCTACGCCAAGATCGTCGAATATCTGAGCGAGAGCGAGCCGAAAAGCTCAGGCTGAAGCGAGCGTTTAGTCTCCGCTCATCACAACAGACGAGCGCTCGTGCTAAAATGAATAAAAGCGCAGCCATCTCTGACTGTTGAGAGAGCCATGAAGCACTTCTTACGCGCTCTGCTCATCCTATGCGCGCTCAGCCTGGTAGGATGCCGCCAATCAGCACAGCCGACGCCAACGCCTGATCCTGACATCCAGCTGGAATGGCTCAACAGCGATAAGCCGCTGCGCGTCGGCATGGACGCGCTGGTCTTCACGCTGAAAAACGCGCGCGCTGAGCCGATTCGCGGCGCGGTCATCGAGGTGCGCGGCGATATGACTCACGCAGGCATGGTGCCTGTAGACGGCAAGGCAGAAGGCGGCACTGAAGATGGACGTTACGTCGTGCCGTTTGAGTGGACGATGAGCGGCGATTGGATCGTGACCGTGCGCGCTACGCTGCCTGATGGACGCACGACTCAGCGCCGCTATGACGTGCAGGTGCGCTCACAATGAGCCGCGCTGAGCCGATCTATCGTCCGCCGCTGGACGCTCTGCGCCTGCCGCTCATCGGACACTTGCTCAGGGCGCGGCGCGGACGTCTGCTCTTCCAGATTCCGCTGCTCTTGGTCTCAGCGCTGCTGATTTATGACGGCTTCACAGGCGAGCAGATCGCCTCGCGCAACTTGGCAACGGTCAGCGCGTGGGTGCACTATCGCGGCTTCGTGATCTTGGCATTGCTCCTTGCGGGCAACCTGTTCTGCATGAGCTGTCCGTTCGCCTTGCCGCGCACGCTCGCTAAGCGTCTAGCAAGCCGCGGCAGACGCTTTCCGCGCGTCTTGCGCAACAAATGGCTCGCCATCGGCGGCTTGTTCCTGATCTTCTGGCTCTACGAGGTGACCGACATGTGGGCGAGTCCGCTGTTGACGGCGTGGATCATCATCGCCTACTTTGTTGCGTCATTCGCTCTGGAGCTGCTGTTCAACGAGTCGCCGTTTTGCAAGTACATCTGTCCGCTTGGCGCCTTCAACTTCGCCTACAGCACGCTCTCGCCGCTGCAGATCAGTGTGCGCGACCTGAAGACGTGCCAGACGTGCGTCGGCAAGGAATGCATCAACGGCAGCTATAGCGCACAGCCTGTGATCTTGGTTGACCAGATCGGCGACAAGCCGCCGATCAAGCACGACTCACGCGGCGTGCTCGGCTGCGGCACGTTGCTCTACGCGCCGCAGATCAAGAGCAACATGGATTGCACGCTTTGCCTCGATTGCGCGCGCGCCTGTCCGCACGATAACGTGATTCTCGGTCTCCGTTCGCCGCTGCGCGAGCTGAGCGCGCTGCACAGCCTGCCCAAGCGCTGGGACGTGAACTTTCTGCTGGTCGCGCTCGCCTTCATGGGCATTGTGAACGCCTTCGGCATGGTGCCGCCTGTCTACGCCTTGCTGCGCGAGATGGCATTAGCGCTCGGCACGGATGCAGAGTGGCTGCTCTTGCTGATAATTTTCCTTATCGGAAGCATCGTCCTGCCTGCGCTGCTGAGCATCGGAGCGGCGTGGCTGGCAAACGCGCTGACAGGTGTGCCGAAGCGTCCGCGCGCCCTGCGCGATACTTTCGCCGCGTTTGCGCCTGCTTTCGTGCCGATTGGCGCAGGCATCTGGGCAGCGCACTACGGCTTTCACTTCATCGTCGGCGCGCTCGTGATCGTGCCCGTCTTCCACAACTTTTTGCTCGACCATGGCGTGACGATCTTCGGCACAGAGGTGAACTGGAAGCTCGGCGCGCTTTTGGACGCGGAACAATTCGCTGTTGTGCAGGTGGTCTTGCTGATTGGCGGCTACTTGCTCAGCTTGATCTTGGCGCGGCGCATCGCTGTCCGTGAGTTCGGCGCGGCGCGCGCACAGCTGGCGTTTCTGCCCTATGCGCTGCTCTTTCTGGCGCTCTTGCTCGCGTCGTTCTTCATCTTCAGCCAGCCAATGGAAATGCGCGGCACAACTGAGCTGGACAACCTATTTCACTGAGCCTCAGCCTGCTGGACGGTGCCGAGCCACTGCATCGGCTTGCCGTCACCGCCATTGCGCAGCATGACGATCTCTGCCATGATGCTCAGCGCGATCTCGCGCGGCGTCTCCGCGTTCAGCTCCAAGCCAATCGGCGCACGCACGCGCGCGATCTGCTCGCGGCTGACTCCGCGCTCCTCTAGCGCTTTGATGGTCAACGCCCAGCGCCTGCGGCTGCCGATCAGACCGATGTACGGCACAGGCGCGTCCAGCAATGGCGGAAAGAGCTGCTCATCCACTGGCAAGCCGCGCGTGACGGCTGCGATGTACGTCTGTGGCGTGAGCGGAATGCGCGCTGCGACTTCGCTCGGCGGCGCCACGACGTAGCCGTCCATGTTGGGAATGTGCTCAGGACTGCACAGCTCAGCGCGGTCGTCGCTGACGATTACGCGAAAGCCGAGCCATTTGCCGAGCTCTGCTAACGCCTTGCCGACGTGCCCACAGCCGATCACCACTAAAATCGGCGCGACGTTGTACGGCTCAACGTAAATGTCGGCGTTGCCGCCACACACGCCCGGATCGCCTTCGCGCAGATCGTTGAGCGTGTAGTTGACCAAGCGCGGCTGACCGTCGGCGAGTGCCGCTAAGCCGTCTTGAATCACGCGGCTTTCCATGGCGCCGCCGCCAACTGTGCCAATTGTCTTGCCATCGCTGTAGATCAGCATCTTGGCGCCGGCGTGACGCGGCATTGAGCCGTGCGTGCGCACCACAATCGCCAGTGCCACAGGCAGGTTTGCCTGTTGTGCTTGATAGAGCGCCTCTATGACCTTAGACTCGTCCATTGTGCGTTCCTGTGCTTCTGCTTTTGGGCTGAATTTTACATCAGGGTCGTCTTTCGAGAGTTGTGCAATCGCCCCATAGAGCTATAATTGCGCTTGAAAACAGCGAAACTTGCGCGATCAGCCGCTCGATCTCGGTCAAAATTTCCGAGACGGGCGTTTTTTTGCCCCTCTCTGAAAGCGTGCCGCAACTCGATTTTTGACACTGTGCCAGCACATGCGCTGACCAATGTCCATTTAAGAGTAGAATTTATGTCCATTCGGCTGCGCCCAGTCCTGATGCGAGTCGAGTCCCTTCCGCAACTCCTCCCACTTTTTTGTGCAATCAGTCGCTTGGGAGCCTTGACAAATGACTCAAAGCGTGTTATGCTATATGCGTAACAAACGCTCTTTAACAACTGCATAGAAAAACGGGGGTCTGAGCCGCCTGAAAAAGAGGGGTATGTAGTACGGGTAGGCTCAGAGGGAGTTCGTAGATAGCGGTTGCAACCGTGAACGACCCGTTGAGGGTATTGAAACACTTGTCGCTGCCTGCGCTACAAGCGTAGCGACAATATGTTGCAACCGTGAACGACCCGTTGAGGGTATTGAAACCCATATGGTGTCGGAATTGGTAAGCAAAAGTGGGACGTTGCAACCGTGAACGACCCGTTGAGGGTATTGAAACTTGCCACGCTTCAAAAGCACGGGCGTGCAACGGGGTTGCAACCGTGAACGACCCGTTGAGGGTATTGAAACTTTTTGGGCGACTTCCAGGTCTCGCTTCACGCGAGCGTTGCAACCGTGAACGACCCGTTGAGGGTATTGAAACGTGATCCATTTCTTTCTTTTCCCTCCCTCGTTTGACGTTGCAACCGTGAACGACCCGTTGAGGGTATTGAAACGCAACATGGCAACTAGCCAGTACTCCATTTTTTCCCGTTGCAGCCGTGAACGACCCGTTGAGGGTACATGCACAACCCCACCCCTCAGTCCCCGCCCCGCAAGCGAGGCGGGGAAGCGCTCGCGTGTCGCTAACTTGTTAACAGTGCGAGCTGTTACGTTGCTGCTCTGTCCCAGAGGTCAGCGCGCGGATGACTCCCTTTCCCTGCTTGCGGGGAAAGGGCAGGGGATAGGGGTCTGGCAACTACGAACGACTCGTCGAGGGTATTCAAAAGACGTCTCCGCAGGCTGACGCACTGCTAATGTGCGTCACATGGCATGAATGGCGTGCTTGTAGGGCGAGCCGCGCTATAATTGGCGCGTACAGAGCATCCTTTGGAAAAACCAGCATGACCGACGCCCTCAGCATCCGCAAAGTCGAGACGCCTCAAGACTTCAAGGTCTTTTTAGAGTTCCCTTGGACACATTACCGCGACGATCCGAACTGGGTGCCGCCGCTCGTCTCCAGTCGCCGTCACCTGCTGGATAAAAAGCGCAACCCGTCTTGGCAGTACATGGTCGGCGAATATTACTTGGCGTGGCGCGGCAAGAAGCCCGTCGGCACGATTGCAGCGTTTGTCAACCATCGCCACAACCAGACTCACCATGAAAACATCGGCTGGTTCGGCTTTTTTGAGTGTGAGGACAACCAAGAGACGGCAACGGCGCTGCTCAGCACAGCCGCTGAGTACGTGCGCGCGCAAGGCTGTGACGCCATGCGCGGACCTGCTAGCTTCACGCTGAACGACGAATGCGCCCTGCTGATCGAGAATTTTTCGCCGCCTGTGCTGCTAATGCCTTACAATCCGCCTTACTATCAGCGCCTGATCGAGGAGAGTGGGCTAGGTTTGGCAAAGGTCATGGACTTGGTCAGCTACATTGCCAAGCCGAGCAGCTACCTCGACGAAAATGGCAACATCCCAGAGCGGCTGTTGCGCGTGATCGAAAAAGTGAACCAGAAATACAACGTCACTGTGCGGCGCGCCAACATGAAAGCGCTGCGCAAAGATGTGCACCTCTTGGCAGAGATTTACCGCGCAGCATGGGCAAACAACTGGGGCTTTGTGCCGCCAACAGACGCTGAAATTGACGCGCTCTTCGTGCAACTGCGTCCGTTCTTCGATCCGCGCTTGGGCGAGTTCGGCATGGTGAACGGCGAAGTCGTCGGCTTCCTCTTGGCGTTGCCGAACATGAATCAGGTGCTGAAGCGCGCCTATCCGCATCCGCGCGTGCCAGAGTGGTGGACGTTGCTCAAAGCCTTCTGGCACTGGAAAATTCGTCCGAAGATCACGGAGCAGCGCATTGTGATGTTCGGCATCAAGCCTGAGTATCAGCGCATGGGCGTAGCCGCTGCGCTGCTGCTGGAACATATGAAGGCAACCATGAAAACGCCCTACCCTGACGTAGACCTCGGCTGGGTGCTGGAGACGAATGCAGGCGTAGATACGCTCGCCAAATCGTTCAACTGTCCGATCTACAAACGCTATCGCTTTTACCAGATGCCGCTGAGTTGACCGCATGGTAGATCACAACGAACCAAGCGAAGGGCTGCCGCGCGACTCAGGTGCGCTCATGGCGCAAGGCGGCGCCGAGGTCAGCGACGTTTTGACCGTTGCAGCCAGTCTGAACGCCAAGACGCTCAAAGAGCTCCTGCGCAACCGCAATTTCGTGCCGCTGTGGATCGGTCAGCTCGTCAGCTACTTGGGCGACCAGTTCATGCTGATCGCCGTGCTCGCCACGATCAACAAGTTGACGGGCGGCGGCAACTTTTACATCGTGCTGTTGGCAGTCTCGCTCGCCGCGCCGCAGATTTTCTTCGGCTTGATCGGCGGCGTGCTAGTGGACAAGCTCGACCGCAAGTGGACGATGATCGTCACAGACGTGGTGCGCGCAATTGCCATGTTCAGCATGTTGCTCGTGGCAGGCGACCCTGCGCGCGTCTGGATTTTTTACCCTGCAATCTTCGCCGTCGGTACGTCACAGATGCTCTTTTATCCTGCGCGCGCCTCTGCCATGCCTGCTCTGGTCACCAAGCGCAACTTGGCAGGCGCCAACGCGCTGCTTGAGGCAGGCTTCGTGATTGCGCTGATCTTCGGCTCAGGCGCTGCAGGCTTGCTCGTAGAGCGTCTTGGTGAGGATTTCGCCTTCACTTTCAACGGCTTCGCCTTCCTGTTCTCAGCCTTGATGATCCTGATCATCCGCGTGCCGCCGCGCCAAGTCCATCATCATCACCAGTCAGGCAGGAGCAGCTACGGACAGGTCTGGCGCGAGCTGCGCGAAGGCTTGGTCTACATCTGGCAGACTCGCTCAATGCGCTACATCATGGGCTTGAGCGTGATCGTCGCAGCTGGACTGGGCGCTGTCATCGCACTGGTCTTGGACTACTTGACGCTTGAGCTAAAGGTCGGTGCGGAAGGCTTTGGCGTGGTGATCGGCATTTTAGGCGTCGGCATTGTGATCGGCGGCATTTTGATTCAGCGCCTTTCCAAATTCTTGCCGACCAATCGGCTCGTGGCGTTAGCGATCTTCCTACAGGGCGTGGCAGTCGGCGCGTTTGTGTTTCACCCGCCATTTGCGCTCGTGCTGTTCCTGACCGCGCTGATCGGCTTCAGCTTGATCGTGGCACGCGCCGTGCTGAGCACGCTCACGCAAGCTATTCCGCCTGAGGAATATCGCGGTCGTGTGCAGAGCGCCTACAACTTGATCTTCTCAGCGCCGTTGACGTTGGCAATCGGCGTTGCCAGTCTGTTGGTCACGCTCTTCAACCGAGAGATAGTCATGGGCGGCTTTGGACTAGGGCTGATGTTGACGGCGTATCTCTCCATGCGCTTGCTGCGCGGCATAGACGAGGCAATCTATGGCAGTTAGCGCTGCGCAGACCGTCTTGACGTGCAACCCTGCCTTTGAAGACCTCGCCTTGCGCGAAGTGCGCCAAGCTGTCTCCTCAGATGTGCCAGTCCGCGCGCTTGCCGAAGGCGTGTTGCTCTTGGACGTGCCATTCGCGGCGCTCGCGGCAACTTGGCGCGCCAAGCCGCCGATCTTCGTCCGCCACATCTGTCCTGCAGCTGTGCAGCTGACCTTGCCGCGCCTTGCCGAGCCTGAGGCGCTGCTCGTCCTGCTGCAGAATGCCTGTGTGCAGTCCGTTGTGCCGCATGTGGCGCCTGCTCTGCCTTTCTCAGTTCAGACGCGCGTCCTCAGCGCTGCTGTGCCGCTCAAGCCGTTCGACGTGAATAACGCCTTAGCTGCTCTGGTGACGGACGCGCCGCTCGACATCCGTCAGCCACAGCAGGTCATCTCAGCCGCCATTGGACAGGTCGGCGAGGCAGCAACAGCTTGGCTCGGTCTTTCGTCAGTCACTGACAATTTGTCAGACTGGGCAGGCGGAGCACGACGTTTTGCGCACGAGCAAGGGCAAATCAGCCGCTCCGAGTTCAAGCTGCTGGAGGCGATAGAGGTCTTTCGCGTCCAAGTGCCTGCGCGCGGCTACGCGCTCGACTTAGGCGCGGCGCCAGGCGGCTGGACGCGCGTGCTGCGCGAACACGGCATGTACGTCACAGCCGTTGACCCTGCAGCGCTACACGCGCGCTTGCTGCGCGACTCAGGTGTGCGCTACAGGCGCACCACAGCCCAAGCGTTCCTGCGAACGGCAACTGATAGCTACGATCTGATCGTGAACGACATGCGCTTAGACGCGCGCGACTCGGCGCGCTTGATGGTCGCCTATGCCAAGCTGCTGCGAGCAGACGGCACAGCGCTGATGTCGCTCAAACTGCCAGAGTCAGGGCGACTCGACGTGCTGGAGCGCGCCTTCCAGATTCTGGAAGGCGCCTATGAGCTGATCGGCGCGCGCCAACTCTTCCACAATCGCAGTGAGATCACGGTCTGTTTGAGGCGGCGTTAGCGCGGCTCATCCTTGTGCGCTATAATGCGCCTCCGAGCGTCCGAGAGCATTGAGCAAGGCGTGAGAGGACATGGGCAAACGTGCGTCGGCGCAAGTGCCGATCATGCGCAACTACCCTGATGTCTTGGGCTGGTACAGCGCTGAGCGCCAGACCGTTGACGCGCTGCAGGTGGCACTGGCAGTGCGTCCATCTTCTGTAGCCGCAGGCAAGACGGCTGAGGTGATCGTCCTGCTGCAGAACATGCTGGATAGCGAGACGGATGCTATCTTGCGACTCGCCTTGCCTGAGCGCGACTTGGCGGGCAAGGCAGATCGCTTCTCTACGCCGCTCAAGAAAGTCGTGCGCGTCGGCTTGCGCAGCGGCGAAGTTGGCTACGCAACTCTGCCGTTCCTGATCAGCCATCAAGCACAGACAGGCGAGTACGTCGTGCAGGTCGAGGTGACCTGTGAGCCGAAAAAGCGCGGCGCCGAGCGCGTGCGCAGCTTTGAGCATCCCGCCGCATTCGACCTTCACGACATCCCACTTGAGCGTCATCCGATCTTCAGCGCCATTCACGGGCTGCGCTTTGCAGCGCGCGCCGAGAGTAAAACGCGCACAGGGCTGCTGATCGGCGCGCCGTTCACTGTCCAGCCGCCGACCATTGCGGCGCTGCCCGGCGAGCTGCGTCCGAACTACGTCTCGCTATGGACAGAGGCGGATTACCGCGATCCGCGCCTGTTGAGCGCACGAGCAGCCGATCTCATCCAAAAAGTGTTGCCGTTGCTCAGGCGGACGCAGGTCTTCTTCCCGTTGCTCAAGGTCGTTCAGGCGCGCTTTGACTCGGCGGGCTACCGCCTGTGGGCAGGCGAGGCGGTTATGATCGCCAAGATGCTCACGCACACGCTTGAGATGGGCGCGCCGATTCACATAGCAGGGCGTGAGTCCCCGATCTACCCGCGCTGGCACACTGCGCTGAGCCAAGCGCTCCTCAGCGACCCTGATCTGGCAGTCCCGCAGGCGGCTGAGCTGCTCGTGACGCGCATGTTGCTCCCTGACCTGCTCTTCGATGCAGGCATGATCGCCTTTTCGTCGCTCAGCACGCTGACCCGCGAGAGCTTCGGCAGCGAGGAAGAGCTGCGGGAGCATCTCGACACGCTGAGCGGCGCCCTGTTCGCTCAAAAAGCGCCGCTCGACCTGACCTACGCATGGCTGCCGCTCGTGCTAGGCGGCTTGACGGTCAACTCCGAGGTCATCATGCCGCGCGAGAACGCCGTTGAGACGCTGCACCTGTTCCTGCGCGCGCGCGATAAGCGTCTAGACGAGGCGGACGAGTCGCAGGCGATCTTGTTCGAAATGGCTGATGAGCTGGTGGATCGCATGTTAGCGGGCAGAGATTGACAGGACTGTTTCAGTTGTCTAACTTGTGTGCGAGAGATGTTGCTGTATATAATGGTCGCTCAAAATGCAGCGACTCATTGAGGACTCATAGAAAGTAGTGATAGCCTGCAGCAGCGGAATAATGAGGAGCGCGTAAATGACTGAAGGCATGATAGGCGACACCAATTTTGCGATGATTAAAGTGGTCGGCGTCGGCGGCGGCGGCAGCAACGCCGTCAACCGCATGATCGAGGAAGGCTTAGGCGGCGTGGAGTTCATCGCCGTGAACACGGATAGTCAGGCGCTGACACTCTCAAAGGCGCGCACGCGTGTGCGCATTGGCGAGAAGCTGACGCGCGGCTTGGGCGCAGGCGGCAATCCAGAGATCGGACGCAAGGCGGCTGAGGAGAGCGCTGATGAACTCTACGAGGTGCTGCGCGGCGCAGACATGGTCTTCATCACGAGCGGCATGGGCGGCGGCACAGGCACAGGCGCCGCGCCGATCATTGCACAGATCGCTAAGGAGCTGGGCGCGCTGACCATTGGCGTGGTCACCAAGCCATTCAGCTTTGAAGGCGCGCGGCGCATCGCCACGGCTGAGATGGGCATTGAGGAGCTCAAGAGCCGCGTGGACACCTTGATCGTCATCCCTAACGACCGCCTGCTGCAGATCATGGATAAGAAGACGCCGCTCAACGCCGCCTTCCGCATCGCCGACGATGTGCTGCGCCAAGGCATTCAAGGCATCTCAGAGGTGATCACAGTGCCCGGCTTGATCAACCTCGACTTCGCCGACGTGCGCGCCATCATGAGCGAAGGCGGCGCTGCGCTGATGGCAGTCGGCACTGCCAGCGGCGATGATCGCGCGCGCAAGGCTGCCGAGATGGCGATCAGCAGCAATCTGCTGGACGTGACCATTGACGGCGCGCGCGGCATCTTGTTCAACGTGACAGGCGGACCTGACATGAGCCTGTTTGAAGTGAACGAAGCAGCCGCTATCATCAAAGAGACGGCGCATCCCGATGTCCAGCTGATCTTCGGCGCCGTCATTGACGAAAACATGCGCGACCAAATCCGCATCACTGTGATCGCCACAGGCTTTGAGCGACCGTCTCCGCTCGGCTCGCGTCCTACAGTCAAGTCTTCTGCCACGGATTGGCGCGCCCAAGCTGCTGCCGCGCGGCAAGCTGCACAGGCACATTCATCTCAGCAGGCTGCGCGCCAACAGGCACCTGTGCCGCCTGCTGAGCCACGCGAGAGCCGTGAGGCGCGCCCGACGCCACCTGCTCACTCAGCGCCGCAGCCGCCACCTGCGCCTAGTCCATCAGCGCAGCAACCGCCTGCCAGCAGCAATCCAAGCGCCTACTCGAGCGACGATCTGGACATCCCGACGTTCCTGCGTCGCCGCTAGGCTGTGGACTTGTTTCGCGCCTGAGGCGCGCTCCAGCGCGCAGAGAGCGGCAGTTTCATCAAGAGATACACCTGCTCGACTCGGTCAAAATTTCCGAGTCGAGCTTTTTTTTGCCCGTCTCTGAAGGCGCGCCGCAACTCGATTTTTGACACTGTGCCAGCACATGCGCTGACCAATGTCCATTTAAGAGTACAATCTATGTCTATTCGGCTGCGCCCAGTCCGGATGCGAGTCGAGTCCCTTCCGCAACTCCTCCCACTTTTTTGCGCAATCAGTCGCTTGGGAGCCTTGACAAACGACTCAGAGCGTGTTAGTCTATATGCGTAACAAACGCTCTTTAACAACCGCATAGAAAAACGGGGTCTGAGCCGCCTGAAAAAGAGGGGTATGTAGTGCAGGTAGGCTTAGGGCGAGTTCATAGGTAGCGGTTGCAACCGTGAACGACCCGTTGAGGGTATTGAAACTATAGCGCCGCGGGCGTGCGGCGCATGAGGCGCGCGGCGTTGCAACCGTGAACGACCCGTTGAGGGTATTGAAACTGGCTTTCCGAAAATGCTCTTCTGCGGAGCGCCGCCGTTGCAACCGTGAACGACCCGTTGAGGGTATTGAAACACAAGAGCAAGAAAAGCAAGAAAGGCTATCGCCCTGTTGCAACCGTGAACGACCCGTTGAGGGTATTGAAACTTGCGCAGGGCGTACAATACATCGACCAATTCTTGCGTTGCAACCGTGAACGACCCGTTGAGGGTATTGAAACCTATGCGCGCAACACCGACAAAAAACGGATTGAATGTTGCAACCGTGAACGACCCGTTGAGGGTATTGAAACGCAAGAGTTCTAGGGACACCAAGGCTTTCACTTGAGTTGCAACCGTGAACGACCCGTTGAGGGTATTGAAACAGGCGGTTAGGTACTCGAACGCGGCGACATGTACGTGTTGCAACCGTGAACGACCCGTTGAGGGTATTGAAACAGATTATGACGGCTTTTTCGGCTGTCATCACCGGCGGGGTTGCAACCGTGAACGACCCGTTGAGGGTATTGAAACTGGTACGCCTCGACGCGACGCGGCTGACCATCCGCGTTGCAACCGTGAACGACCCGTTGAGGGTATTGAAACAAGTCAACGAGCGCCCAGCGGATTTTGCGGCGGATTTGTTGCAACCGTGAACGACCCGTTGAGGGTATTGAAACGACAGGGCAGGCGGCAAAGCCCCCCTGTTCACTTTCGTTGCAACCGTGAACGACCCGTTGAGGGTATTGAAACGCAAAAAAGAAAACAAATGCCATTGTGAATTTCCTTTGTTGCAACCGTGAACGACCCGTTGAGGGTATTGAAACTCGGCGCCTGCACCTGCGCCTTGCGCAGGACGTCCGTTGCAACCGTGAACGACCCGTTGAGGGTATTGAAACTCCACAGCTGTGCGCACAGGCTGTAAAGGCGTCTCGATTGGGTTGCAACCGTGAACGACCCGTTGAGGGTATTGAAACTTTAAGGCACGTGCCGCCTCAGCCTAAAATGGCGAGTTGCAACCGTGAACGACCCGTTGAGGGTATTGAAACGCGTGACGGATGAAAGTGCTGAGGGCTAACTATGCAGGTTGCAACCGTGAACGACCCGTTGAGGGTATTGAAACTTCGGGCGGCTTCGATGATCACGCCGCCGTCATTTGGTTGCAACCGTGAACGACC
>JANWYI010000055.1:0-2094 GCA_025055255.1 Anaerolineae bacterium
GATAGCAAGAAGATCGTCTTCGAGAGCCTACGCGACGGCATTCGTAACATCTATGAGCTGGATGTTGAGACGCTGGACGTGAAGCGTCTGAGCGACGGTCAAGGCGTGGATCGCTTCCCGCAGTACAACAACAAAGGCGATAAGATCGCCTTCATGACCGAGCGTGAAGGGCGTACCAACACTCAGATCGCCATCATGAACGCGGATGGCTCAGGCGTTGAGCTGATCTCCGATCCGAATGGCGACGCCAGCGCCATTGCGTGGTCGCCTGATGACAAGCTGATCGCCTATCAGATGCGCCTCGGCTCAGATATCGGCATCTACGTCTATGAGCTGGCAACTAAGACCACACGCCGCGTGACCGACACGCAGAGCCTGAACACTGCGCCGACGTGGATTTGCGAATCCACTACGCTGTTGTTCACCTCAAATGCGCTCGGCAACCCTGACATCTACAGCACGAATGCCTTGCCGATCACGGCGCCGCCGATTGACGTCAAGCGCGAAGGCTCGCAGCTGACCGATCATCCTGCCACTGACCGCGATCCGCAGAACACGCCCGCTGAAGAGGACGCTAGTACGCGCAAGGCACGCGATCCGCGCCGTCAGTGAGCTGACAGGCTTGAAAACTGGCTGATGAAGCTACACGCAGCAGCGGAAGTTGTCTTCCGCTGCTGTTTTTGGGCAAGACAGCCGCTCAGCCGTTATATTTGCCTCAGGAAAAAGCAGCTCAGCAGAAAGAGCGTATGAGTCCATGGCGTATCATCTGGTCTTGCTCTCACCTAGCGCCTACGAATCCTTTGATGGTCGCTTGCACTTCCCTGAGTGGCGCGCGCCTGCTCTAGCGGCTTTGCAGCAGGGCGATTGCTTAATCGCCTACCTGCCTGCGCTCTCGCGCTGGATTGGCGTCTTGGAGGTACAAGCTGTGCAGGACGCTCAAGTGCGCGCGCAGCCGCATGTTTGGCTTTCGCTTGCACAAGGCGTGCCGCTGACTCATGCGCGCCTGTGGACAGCCCTCAGCTTCACGCGCCAACGCGATCCGAACATGGCGAGCGCTATACCGACCTTGCGCACCACGCTCACGCCGCTCAGCGACGCCGACGGCAAGCTGCTGGCAGACTTCCTGCGCGCTCATGCAGAGTCAGGGCAGGAGACGCCTTATGATCAGGCTGCCTATCAGGCGCTTCTAGCGCGCCGCCTGACGCGGGGTGACGGACGCAGTCTAATTGCCGCTGTGCCTGACCTGCATGACATGCACATCGAAGACCTGTTCTACAGCAACATTGAAGGGCGCGAGACTGTCCGTGTGCAGGCGCTCTTGGCGGATGCAGGCGCTAAGATGGGCTACACCATCTGGATTCCACACGAAGACCGCTCGGTCGTCTTCCGCGAATGGAAGCCTAAACAACGTCCAATGCTGGACTCGTTCGACGGCTTTGACCTTGATAGGTTAACGCGCGAGACAATTGAGCGCTTTGATATGCTCTGGCTGCACAACGGTCAGATTGTGCGCGCTTTCGAAATTGAGCATAGCTACTCGATCTATCTCGGTTTGTTGCGCATTGCCGATCTGTTCAGTCTGCAGCCGCAAGCCGCTGTGCGCGTCCATCTCGTGGCGCCTGACTCACGCCGTGAGCGCATTTTTCAGGAAGTGCGGCGTCCCTGCTTCAGCCTGATGCAGCCTGCGCCGCTCTGTGACCTGCTCACCTACCTCTCATATGAAGCCGTGCGCGATTTCGCTGCACAACCGTTGTCGCCCTTCGGTGCTGATCGGCTGGACGCTTTTGTCGAGGCGATTGAGTGACGCTATCCTGCAGGTGAGAGCAGCCTGACCGCTAGCAGCACAGCGCCGAGCAGGCAGGCGCCGAAAGCGGCTATCAAAATCAGCGGACAGCCGACGCGGAACAGCCGACGCGCGCCGAAAATCTCGCCCAGACTCTCTGCCACAATCCCGAAGGCTTCCAGAGCAGTCGTCACGCGCAACAAGAACGGCGTGATCGCCGTCATCAGCAGCAAGCCGAGCGCGCCAATGCCTGCCAAGACCAAGAAAATTGTCGGCGGACTTTCCATACAGACGCTGCTGCACTCCTTTTC
>JANWYI010000055.1:2192-12566 GCA_025055255.1 Anaerolineae bacterium
AGCCGAGCGCGCCAATGCCTGCCAAGACCAAGAAAATTGTCGGCGGACTTTCCATACAGACGCTGCTGCACTCCTTTCTAGCTCACAGCACTGAAAAAGCGCAGGCTCAGCCACAGCGCGTCCAAGCATGGAGCAGACCCACTGTGATCGCCCGAAAGTCATAGTGGATGTTGCCATAGCTATCCAGCACGCGCAAGCGTTGCCGCGCCTTAGCAGGTGCATTGCTCAGCGGCGAGGTCACAAGGGCGACGCGCTTGCCATCAGGCGACCATAAAGCAGTTATCGAGTAGTGCGCAGGTGAGTCAATCATAGTGGCGTGCTCGCCGTCGCCTAGAGCAATTTGCGTGTAGCGCGTCTCGGTCTCATCAGCGGCGAAGATCACAGCAGCGCGTTTATCAGCCGTGCTGAAGATGATCGGCGCACGGCTCTCGCGCGCGCCTAGCAGACGGTAGCGATAGGCGCGCTCGCCGTTTGGCGTGTAGGCGTCAAGGTAGACCTGTCCATGCTCAGAGCGCCACCACATGGTCAAAAAGTCTGTCGCAGGCTCTTGATACAGCGATTCGTAAAGCATCCATGCGCGGAACAACGTCCGCACAGCGTTACGGCTGAGATCGGCGTGCTCGACGTGAAGCGCGCCGCCTGACTCGGCAATGAAGCTCAAGGCGTCGGCGCCGCGCAGCCACAGCACCTCACGGATGTTTTGGCGCGTCGCAAGAGGCTGTGCAGCGCCGCTCTGCACGTCTAGTATCTCAAGTGTCACCTGAGCGCCATTGCGCCGCACCAAAGCGACTCGACCTCTTGTGTGCGACTCGTAGGCGCTCAGCACAGCTTGGCGAATCGGCACAATTTGGCGGTCTGCTAAGCGGTAACGCACTAGTGCGCTTGTGTCATCTCGATTCGGCTGCAAAAATGCCGCTGATTTGCCGTCAACTGACCAGTAGAACTCGCGCAAGCCGTCGCGCTTTGCCAGACTAGCGCCTGTGGTCACGCCGCCGACGCTACGATGGACAGCGCCTGAGACCTCGTAGATGCTGAAGTGCCAATATGGCGGATCAAAGTGATATAGACCAAGCGCGTCACCTGTAGGCGACCAATTCGCGCGCCAATCAATGTGCGGCGGCAAGCTCTCGCGGCGTTCAACGCCATTCCGAGCCGAGACAAGATACAGCGTCAACGCGCCGTCACCATCTGCTAGAATGACTGCTGCGCGCTCTGCTTGCGGCGCACTGCTGAAGAGCATCTGCGGCGGTCTACCGCGCACGTCGCCTAGCTTGTAGCTGTGTAACGCGTTCTGATACGGCGACCAGAAGTGCAAGGTCAGCTGTGACACAGGCTCCAAGCGATCTTGCGTGCTGAAGAGCAGGTAACGTCCGCTTGGCGACCAGCCGTGAAAAATGAAATGCTCACCTGCCACGTCCTGCTCGGCAACCAGTTTGCCTGCAGGCGTGTGTGCCGTTGCCTTGATGGTGCCATTGCGCACGAGCCACACATAGCCGAGCAGTGCGCTATCAGGCGACCAGCCCATGCCGATCCAGTGCGTGTTCGCTTGCAAGCGCCGCGCTGTAACAGTCGGCGGCTGCGCACGCCAGCACGTCATCATATCCGTGCAAAAAGACGGCATATGCAGGTTGAGTGGTGCGTCATTTGGCTGCACATACAGGCTGTACAGACCAGTGTACGCTTGAGTGACGTATGCCACGTATGCACCATCAGGTGAAACGGCGCCGCGCCGAATATCCAAAGGCGAGCCAGTCAGCCGTCTATCGTGCAGGTAGACGCCGCTGTTCAGGTCTAGCACCCAGTTTTGGCGCGTATTGTAATAGAATTGCAGGCAGGCATACTCATTGTGTGTAGCGCGCACAACGCCAATTGTCACGCTCAAGGTAGCTGAGAGCGCAGCGCATAACAAGACCACACTCATCCAAATTCGTTTCGGCATGATGCCCTTGATATGTCCCTAATCGCCTGCTGCTCGCATTTGTCGGCGCGCTAGGATCAAGCGCGGCAATTGCAGCACCTCTTCTGTGCGCAGCAGCACCATCACGCCAATGTACACAACGCCGCCTACGCTAAGCTGGACGCCTGCTTGCAACAGAAGCAATAGGCGTCGATCTAGCGGCAAAGCAAGTCTTTCGGCTAACGGCGCGACTGCCAACATCGCTGCGACCATCACAGCGGCGCCGATACACGCTTTGACAACGCTCCTGAGCAAAGCGCCTTCATCTATGCCTTGCCAGCGCCGCCGCAAAATGACCGCCAAAAAGACCACCTGTGTACCGACGGCAAGGCTATTTGCCAGCGCTAAGCCTGCTGTCTGCAAGACCTGTGTGAGCAGCAGTGCAAGGCAGATAAAGATGATTGTCTCTATCACAGCTGAGACAAGCGGCGTGATCATGTCTTTATCAGCGTAGAAGCTGCGCGCCACGATTTCTAACAGATTCCATGTCAGAATGCCTAGCGCAAACATCTGCAGCACGGCAAAGACGCGATCTGCACTGGCAGGATCAAAAGCGCCGCCTTCCAGAATTGCCACGAGCGGTCGTCCTGCCACGACCATCATCAGCGCCGCTGGAATTGAGGCGATCAGCACAAAACGCAACGCACCTGACATGGCAGAGCGCTTGCCGCTCAGGTCGCCATTCGCGCTCAGCACTGCCAGAGTTGGGAAGATCACAATGCCCATAGCCGTGCCGATCAAGGTCTGCGGCAACTGCATCAGCGTCCAGCCGCGGTTAAAGGCAGCGACCGAGCCACTGCCGAGCGTCGAGGCGATGTTATAGGCGATGAGCAGGTCAAGATTTGCCAAGCCGAGGCTGATTGCGCGTGGAATCATCAGGCGGATGACTTGGCGCAGCTCAGCGTCGCGCCAATTTAGGTAAGGCAGCCATTGCGCGCGCAGACGGATGAGTGCAATTAGCTGAATGCCTAGATGCAGCGCCGCGCCGATCACAGCGCCGATTGCCGCGCCGTATATGCCGAAAAAGCGCGCCAGAAATGCCACGCCGAGCAAGTTGCCCACGTCATACATGATTGGCGCAAGCGCCGGCGCCACAAAGTGCTGGTGTGTGTGCAAAATGCCGCTGCACAAGCCACTGATCGAGAAGATCATCAGGCTCAGCAGCAAAATGCGCATGAGCGCAGCAGTCTGCATGACCAGATCAGGGCGCGCGAGGTAGACGAACAGGTCGCCACTGAACGGCTGCTGCAAGACGCGCAGAGGTAGGAACGGTCTGGCAAAGCCGGGCGCGATCAGCGTGCTGATGATCTGCGGCGCAAACAAGAAAGTCACTGCGCTGAGCAAGAATGCAGCCAGAAAGATCGTGTTCAGCACATTCGAGGCAAGTTTCCACGCTTGGTCACGGTCGCCGCGCGCTAGGACGCCGCTGAAGATCGGGATGAAGGCGAAGGCGAGCGCGCCGCCGCCGATCAGGTTGTAAAGCTGCTCCGGCAACTGATTCGCTGCCGCGAAGGTGTCCCAGTCCACGCCGACGCCAAAGCGATCCAAGCCGATCCATTTCTCCGAAAGGCTGAACAGCTTGCCAAAGCCGAGAATGCCGATCACCACAATGGCAGAGCGGGCAATCTTGCCTGCGGACGGCGCACGGACGCTCTGTGTAGTCATGCGTGTTTCTTTCCGTTCACTCGATCACCTCTAGACACGATACGATAGCGCGAAGGCGCTCTCTAGCCTAGCAGCGCGCCTAGATCGCCGTTCATAGCAGCCAGACGCGCGCGTGCGTCCTGAGGCAGTATGCCAAGCCGCGCTACTGCAATTGCCGTCTTCATCTCGCCGTCACAGGCGTCAAGGATGTCACGCGCCTGCGCCAAATCCAGCTCAGCTGCCTCAGCCACGATCACAGCAGCGCGCTCGCGCAGTTTGACGTTCGCAGCGCGCATGTCTGTCATCAGATTGTCGTAGATGCGCCCTGCGCGCAACATGACGCCTGTGGAGAGCATGTTCAAAGCAAGTTTTTGCGCCGTGCCTGCCTTCAGCCGCGTTGATCCCATTAGGACTTCGGCGCCAGTAGGGATGCAGATCGGATGCATAGCGAGCGCAGCTAGTGGCGCCTCAACGACGTTCACAATGCAACCTGTCAACGCATTGAGTGCATTTGCCGCCTCTAGCGCGCCAATTACGAACGGCGTGCTGCCGCTCGCCGCAACGCCGATCACGCTGTCTAGGACGCCGACATCCAATGCTATGATCGCTGTGCCGCCAGCCGTGCGATCATCCTCAGCGCCTTCGACTGCCAGTGTGAGCGCCGCCATTCCGCCTGCCAGCACAGCGACCACCTGCTCAGGCTGTGTGCTGAACGTCGGGACGCATTCTGCCGCGTCTATCACGGCGAGGCGACCTGAAGTGCCCGCGCCAACGTAGATCAAGCGACCGCCTTGCCGAAAGCGCGCTGCAGCCTCATCAATCAGCGCCGCAAGCGCAGGCAAAACAGGTCTCATCAAGTGTGCAACGCGCGAGTCCTCAATGTTCATCGCCGTCAAAAAGTCCAATGTTGGACGGCGATGCGCGCCATAAGTGAGCGGATGACGGCGCTCAGTGGCGCGGCGCGCAGGGATGCGCACTTGGCTCGGCTGCGGCGGCTGTGAGATAGGCAAGGCTATGCCTTGCGCTGCCATGCACATCATCGCAGCGCCGATCTCAGCGCTGCGCAGCGGTTGCACTGTGTAGGCGCGCGGATGTTGGCTCTGCAGAGCGTGCGCGAAGAAGTCGCGCAGGACTTTCGAGTGCGTAAACAGACTGCCTGCCAAAACAACAGGGAACGCTTGGTCGCCAAAATTCAGGCGCGTTGCAACGGTTGCTACAGCGTCGGCAAGCGCTTGAGCGGCGTCGCATAGAATGCGTGTTGCGCACAAATCGCCCGACTCAGCCAGACGGACAACGTCTGCAGCAAGCGCTGCAACGTCATTAATACGTCGCTCAGGCGCGTAGAGCCACTCGATTAGCTCCGAGACGGCTGACAAGCCAAGTTTAGCCAGAATTGCTGTGCTGAGCGCCGACTCTTCGCCGCGATCATAGGCGCTGAAGAGCGCGTGGAGTGCCTCGCGCGCTACAAAGTAGCCGCTCCCGCGATCTGCGTAGTGTCCCCAGCCGCCACAGCGCGCTCGCTCGCCATGCTCATTTACGCCTAGCGCGATCATGCCTGTGCCGCTAATGGTCACGATGCCGAAGGCGCGTCCGCTTGCCGCGTACAGGACTGGTATAGCGTCGTTATCGAGGACAGCAGGCACACCTGGGAATAGCTCTGCAAACAGCGCACTGAAGCGCGCGTGGTCAGCGGGACGATCCAAGCCTGCCAAGCCCGCGCCAATGCCGCGCACAGCGCTCAGCGGCACATTAGCAGCGTCCAACATTGCACGGACGCCGTCTGCGAGCGCTGAGCGCGCCGCTTCCAAGCCGACCACGTTCGGATTAGCGCCGCTACGCTCAGCGCGCCCAATCAAGTTCAAGTCAGCGTCCACAAGGGCGAATTTGGTGCTTGTGCCGCCACCATCAATGCCAATGAAATACGCCATGCGCTCTCACCTGCTGTGAAAAGACGGCTCGCGCCGCTCTGTCATGCTCCAGCGCGCTGATTGTACGGCAGAGCGCGCAAGCCTGCAAAGCGCTTACTCGCTATCGCCTATCCACAGCAGCATGCCAACTGGCGACTTGATAGTGGCTATCAGCTCAGGGTCACTTGGCGTGCCGCTCTGCGTCGTTACATGCAAAATGTTGACGCCTTCACCAGTGTACTCGACGTGGTAGACGCCATCGCGGCTGGCCAAGCCGTATGGTATAGCCATTGCTGAACCATCTGCACGGAGCGTTTGTGTGAACAGGACTGTGCCATTGCGCTCCAGCAAGCGCAGGATGTAGCGGCGTTCGGCAAGCACATCTTGGTACATCTCTGGGAAAATTTGGCTCAGAAAGAACGTCTCATCAATCGGATCGGCGCTTTCAAGGCTAACCAAGCGGTTGCCATTCTGGACGAACCACGCGAAAGCGAAGTTCGGCGTCGGTGCGATGAGCGTCCTGCCTGTGGGCGTGCGCAGCGCTAACTCTAGTCCGCTGTAGACCAACTCAGGGCGCGAAGGCGAGACAGCAGTCAGTGCGAGCGCGTTTTCCAGAGTGCTTAGCTTGATCGCTCGCAGGTTTTCTTCTGTTGCATACGCCCTGCTGATGCTCTCTGCAGTCACAGGCGGCAATGGCAACGTCTCAGGGCTGACTTTGCCTGTTGCAGTGTCCCATGCGTAGACGGCGTCAAAGCAAGCGCCACCTTCTCCAGCGCCTGTCCACCAGTGCCAGACGACCAGCTCGCCGATGAAAAAGCGCACAACTGGCACACACAACGTATCAGTAGCAGCTAACTCGGCTGCCTCGTTTGAGGTAAGTGTCAAGAGCGGCTCACGGACGGTCTGCGGCGGAGTCAGGTCATAGACCAAGAGCTTGCCCTGTGCCACAGGTAACGGACTCTGAGCTTGAGACACATGGTTTGCCATAGCGCCGACCGCAATGCGCGTCTCATCTGTGTTGAAGACGGTCGGGAAGATACGCGACATGCCAGAGAAAGGCGTCCCAATGATGCTATCCACCACAAGGCGTCCGTCTTCTATCGCATAGACCTTCAGCTGTGCCTCGTCTTTGACAGCATACATAAACGCAATGTAGCGTCCACGCGGCGAGACTGCCACACTGTAGTTCATGAGCGTGTCACTTGGAACAGGCAAGCGCCGTTCGCCTGACTCGGTTTGATAGACGATTCTCAGGCTAGTCACCGTGGTTGCGACTCCCGAATTATCAACGGTCATGGAACTATCGCCAATCCCATACACGACTGCCCACTTGCGGCGCACTTGCGCATTTGCCGTCAAGCCTGCTGCGCTCAGACATAGCGCAAGCATCAGCAACAAAATCAGCCGCTCTCTGAACATTGTCCTGCTCCTTTTCTCACTTCGGACGCGCCTAGCGTAGCACACTTTTGTTAAGCGACCGCACAAATCTTGGAAGTGACTGACTTTGTCTGAGACGAATGCACTGAACAGACAGCCCAGACATTGCCAGATGGCTTACGTCACTCTGCCATGCTCCGACGCGCTAACGTACGGCAGAGGACGCAAGCCTGCAGCAACGTGCCTACTCGCTATCGCCTAGCCACAATAGCCTGGCGTTTGGCGCTGTGATCTCAGCCAGCTGTTCGGGATCGCTCGGCGTTCCGCTCAGCGTGCTGACATGCAGGATCGTGAAGCCTTCAGCGTTGTACTCCACATAGTAGACGCCATCTCGGCTAGGCGGACCGTACGGCACTGCAGCTGGCTCGTCTGTGCGCACGGTCTGTGCGAACAGAACAGTGCCGTTGCGCTCCATCAGGCGCAAGGTGTAGCGGCGTTCGGCAAGCACATCTTGGTACATCTCTGGGAAAATTTGGCTCAGAAAGAACGTCTCATCAAGCGGATCGGCGCTCTCAAAGCTGACCAAGCGGTCGCCATTCTGGACGAACCACGCGAAAGCGAAGTTTGGCGTCGGCGCGATAAGCGTCTTGCCTGTAGGTGTGCGCAGCGCTAATTCTAGCCCGCCATAGACCAGCTCAGGGCGCGAAGGCGAGACAGCAGTGAGTGTGAGCATGTCTTCCAGCAAGTTCAGCCTGATCGCGCGCAGGTACTCTTCGTTCGCGTACTCTTCGCTCACGCTCTGTGCGGTCACAGACGGTAGCGGCAACGTCTCTGAGCTAACCGCGCTCGTCCCAGTATTCCATGCGAAGACAGCGTCAAAGCAAGCGCCACCTCTGCCTGCGTCTGTCCACCAATGCCAGATAACCAACTCGCCGATGAAAAAGCGCACGACTGGCACACATAGCGTGTCAGCAGCGGCTAATTCGGCTGCCTCCCTTGAGGTGAGCGTCAAGAGCGGCTCGCGGACAGTCTGCGGCGTGGTCAAGTCGTAGACCAAGAGCTTGCCCTGCGCCACAGGTAACGGATCCTGACCTTGAGACACATAGTTCGCCATAGCGCCGACGGCAATGCGCGTCTCATCTGTGTTGAAGATAGTCGGAAAAGCGCGCGGCGCGCTAGCGAAGGGCATCCCAATTGCACTGTCCACTACGAGGCGTCCGCTCTTCAGCTCGTAGACCTTCAGCTCTGCCTCATCCTCGCCAAAAAGCATGAACGCAATGTAGCGTCCACGTGGCGAGACCGCTACGCTGTAGCTGTAGAAAAAGCCGACTGGCACAGGCAAGCGCTGCTCGCCCGCCTCTGTTTGATAAACGATCACCTCCTGAGGGACGTCTTCGTACACCACTGCCCACTTGCGGCGCGTCTGCGCGTTTGCCGTCAAACCTGCTGCGCTCAGACACAGCGCAAGCACTACTAGAATTAGCTGCTGCCATTTGAACACTGTCCTACTCCTTTTCTCACTTCGGACGTGCCTAGCGTAGCACACTTCTGCTGAGCAGCCGCACAACGCTTTCGCAACGCTCAGGCTTTGATAACCCTGCCTGAAACGGGTAAAATTGAACGGACGTTGAATTAAATTTCCAGACTGGAGACTTTTTGATGAGCTACAAAATTCGCAAAGTCGGCGTGATCGGCTCTGGCACAATGGGCAGCGGTATTGCGACGCTGCTGGCAGGCGTGGGCATTCCCGTTGTGCTGCTGGACATCGCCGCCAAAGATACCCAATCGGGCGATCCACCTGCTAAGCGCAACGCTATCGCCATTGAGAACATTGAGAAGCTGAAGAAAAGCCGTATCCCTGCCATCTTTCATCCTAGCGATCTCGATTTAATCAGCATCGGCAACTTGGACGATGATCTGGGTCGCCTTGCCGACTGTGACTGGGTCATTGAAGTGGTGGTGGAGAAACTGCCTATCAAGCAGGCGCTGATGGAGAAGTTGGAGGCTGCTTGCAAACCAGATGCGATTGTCTCTACCAATACCTCAGGACTTTCCATCAATGCTATTGCTGAGGCACGGAGCGAGGCATTCAAGCGCCGTTTTCTCGGCACGCATTTCTTCAATCCGCCGCGCCATCTCAAGCTGCTGGAGATCATCCCTGGCGCACACACTGATCCTGCCCTTGTGCATTTCATGGCGCGCTTTGCCACGAGTATCTTGGGCAAGGGCGTGGTCATCTGCAAGGACACGCCGAATTTCATCGCCAATCGCTTCATCAGCGTCGCTGGCGGCTTCGGCATGAACTACGCCTACGATCACGGCTACACGGTTGAGGAAATTGATCTGCTGACTGGTCCGCTGATCGGACGTCCAAAGTCTGGCACGTTCCGCCTTGCCGACGTTGTTGGCGTGGACGTGCTGGCGTACGTGGCACAAAATCTCTACCCTGCTATCCCGAACGATCCACAGCGCGAGGTGTTGCGCCATCAAGGCATCACACAAGCGACCGAGTTTCTGATGCGCAACAACTTTTTAGGCGATAAGACGGGTCAAGGTTTTTACAAAAAGGTTGAGCAAGGCGGTCAGCGCGAGTTCTGGGCGCTCAATCTGCGGACGCTAGAGTACGAGCCGCCACAGAAAGTCCGCTTTGAAAGCGTCGAGAAACATCGCAAGATATCTGATACAGGTGCGCGTATCAAGGCGCTCATCGCTGAGACAGATCGCGCAGGCACGTATCTGTGGCACTTGCACGCCTTCTACCTCAGTTACGCAGCGACCATGCTCGGCGAAATTGCTGATGACATCGCTAGCATTGATAACGCTAACAAGTGGGGCTTCAACCACGAGCTAGGACCGTTTGAAATCTGGGACGCTATCGGCGTGCGCGAGAGCGTCGCGCGCATGAAGTCAGATGGCTACAGCGTGCCTACTTGGGTAGACGAAATGTTGGCTGCAGGCTGCGAGACGTTCTATCAGCGCGACTCAAGCGGCGCAGTCACTGGCATCTACAATCCGCAACGTAAGGCATATGACTCCGTCTTGCCTGACAAAAACATCGTCATGCTGCATCAGCTGCGTTCCGCAGGCAAAGTGGTCGAGGAAAACAGCAGCGCTGCACTTTATGACATGGGCGATGGCGTCTGCTTAGTGGAATTCCGAAGCAAGGCGAACGCGCTCGATAACGACATTTTCACGCTGATCCAGCGCACGCTGGATCGCATGGATCGCGGCGAGTTTGACGGCATGGTGATCGGCAACCAAGGCGAGTACTTCTCAGCTGGCGCCAACTTGTTCATCATGGCAATGGCGGCACAGAACAAGCAATTCGCCGAGATTGAACAGATGATCATAGGCGGTCAGCAGCTGATGCAGACCATGCGCTACTTCCACAAGCCGATTGTGACGGCGCCATTCGGCGTCACGGTCGGCGGCGGCGCCGAGATCACCATGACAGGCGCGCGTGTCGTGGCGCATGTGGAACTGTACATT
>JANWYI010000055.1:12664-20130 GCA_025055255.1 Anaerolineae bacterium
ATTCGGCGTCACGGTCGGCGGCGGCGCCGAGATCACCATGACAGGCGCGCGTGTCGTGGCGCATGTGGAACTGTACATCGGCTTGGTCGAAGTTGGCGTCGGCTTGATACCTGCATGGTGTGGCACTAAGGAGATGGTCAAACGCATCATCACGCCTGCCATGCAGATTCCAAATGCTGATCCGTTGCCGCCGCTGCAAAAAGCCTTTGAGCAAATTGCGCTCGCCAAGACCAGCAACAGCGCAATGGAAGCGCGCGAGATGGGCTTCCTGCGCAGCGTAGACCGTATCGTGATGGATCGGGCGCGGCTGCTGGCTGAGGCAAAGCGCACAGTCTTAGAGCTGTTGGAACACGGCTATGTGCCGACTCCGCCGCACAAGCTCTACGCAGCAGGGCGCGACGCCAAAGCTGCGCTGCACATGGCGATCTATCAAATGCATCAGGGCAAGTATGCCAGCGACCATGACGCAAAATTAGCGCGCCATTTAGCACATATCCTGTGTGGCGGCGACCTGAGCGCGCCGACTTGGGTAGATGAACAGCTCTTCCTCGACCTAGAGCGCGAGGCAATCCTGAGCTTGCTCGGCGAGCAAAAGACGCTCGACCGCATCCAGCACATGCTGATGACTGGTAAGCCGCTGCGCAACTAGGTCACTTATGAGGCAGAGATCGGCACGCGCCGATCTCTGCAACGTTAAACTGGACTGTCAAATGACCGATTGACTCAAGATGTCCAGACCTGTTTGCCAACTACGAAGCCAAAAGGCGGAAGATGTTGCCTGACAGAGAGCACCTCGCCTGTGAAAGCATCGCGCCAGCCGACGTTAGGCAGATCAAAGGTCTGCGGCACGCCTGATACATTGAGCGCTACTAAGATTGTCTCGTTAGACGCACGCCGCAGATAGCCGTAGCGTCCGTTGACTGTGTCCACTAGCCACGCTGAGCGTGTGCCGCAGCGCAAGGCAGGCGATTCACGGCGCAGCTTGATCAAGCGCTTGTAGAACTCGAATAGCTCAAGGTTCTGTTGACTGCGCTCCCAGATCATTGGCAAGCGCGACTCCTCTGGAATGACGCGCTCGTCTTGGCGAACATCGCGGTATTGGCTCAAGCCGACCTCAGTGCCGTAATAGATGATCGGAATGGCGCTGAGCGTGAATTGGCAGGCTGCAGCCAGCATCAAGCGCCGCACATCGCCGCGCGCCGCCCATAAAAAGCGATTCATGTCGTGATTATCTAGAAAGCTCAGGCGCACCAAGTTGCGTCCGCTGAAATACGCTTCGTGCGCGCTCTGGAACTGCTCAAAAGCGGCGACGTTCGTACTGCCATAGGCGAAAAGTCGGCGCGCATTTTGCAGCCAGTGGAAGTCCAGCACGCCGTCAAGCACACCTTCGTAAGTGCGCAGCAGGCGCGGCGTCTCGACGATCTCGCCAAAGTGCAGGCTCTGCGGATTAGCGCGCTTGACTGCTGCATAATAGTCTGTCCAGAAGTCGTGGCTCGGTCCGTAGGCATAATCAAGGCGAAAGCCATCTATACCAAATTCTTGCAACCAGTAAACAGCGCTCTCGATGATGTAGCGCCGCGCAGCAGGATATTCGCTGTTCAGCTGTGGCAAAAAAGGCACGCCGAAGAACGTTTTATAGCCATTTGGATAGTCTGTGAAGCTGTAATAATCCCGATAGGGCGAATCGGGATTGGTGATAGCGGCTTCAAAGAATGGATGCTTGTTGGAGGTGTGATTCGGCACGAAATCTAGGATAATTTTCATGTCGCGCCGATGTGCTTCGTCCACGAGCGCTCTCAGGTCGCTGCGCGTGCCGAGTCGTGGCTCAATGGCGCGGAAATTGGTGATGTCGTAGCCGTGATGTGACGGACTAGGGTAAATTGGCGAGAGCCACAGTGCATTGACGCCTAGCTCAGATAGATAGTCCAGCTTGCTCAGCACACCACGCAAGGTACCGCCGAAGAAGTCGTCAAGGCGCTCTGAGAGCAAAAATTGGCGTCCCGGCGTCGGCGCAAAGCGATCTAGGAAGATGTGGTAGAACACAGCGTCCTGCGCCCAGCTTGGCACAGTGTGACGGTCAAGCGTGTAGGAGAAAACTGTACGTCCGCGCTCATCTTGCGCCCAGAGCCGCACACCGTCTTGTGTCAAGCCACTGACCAGAAAGCGCACAGTCTTGCCTTCAGGCTGAGCAGGCAATTCGCCGTGAAAATGCCGCACATAGCCCCACAGCAAAGTATTCCACTCAACTTTGCCGCGCATTGTCGGCAAAGTGCGTGTATTTTCGGCGCCAAGCTGCGGCGTGCTGCCGTCAAGCGTGTAATGGATGAAGACTTCCAGCACAGGTGCAGCCGGACCAGCTGTAACCTCGATTTGCACAGGCTGATCAGGCTTTGGATCGCGCGGCGTCATCTGATACTCGAAAGTCAAGCCTTCTTGTCCGCTGATCAAAGCATGAAGCCTCTGCTCGTTCGTTGCCAATGTGCCGAAGATGAAGTCTGAGAGGCTGACTGACTCAGAGAGTGCTGCTGTAGTCTGTGTATCCAACTTATTAGGTGTTTGATCTGACATAGGCACACATTTTAATCCTTGCTGAGTGTAGGAACTTTGCAGCTGTGTCAGTGCAGTGGCTTGCCAGTCATTATATGGCTGATCAGGACAAGGTAGGCTATAAAATTGTTGTTATAATGCTGTAGACGACTTTTTAAATGGTTTAGAGACAATCGGCGTGCCGCCAACCAATCACTGGCAGGCGTTTGTTCGAACGCGCTATGATCGGTAAGGCAAGGCGCACGGTTGGCTTTTACACTGAGACAGCTCGCTATGCAGCGTCAACCGCCTCGCCAATGTCCAAGCGCGCGATCTAACCGATTTGGAAAGATAGCGACAATGACTGGCAAAACGCTCAAGTTGCTGATAAGGGTTATTATCGGAAGCGCGTTTGCTGTACTGCTCAGCTCTGCGCTGCTCATGCCGCGCGGCTCAAGCGCACAAGCGCCGACGCTCACACCTTCGCCAAGTCTGACGCCTTCGCCGACCTCGCCGCTCCTCGCTGCCACGCCGACTCCGTTCAACGCGCCAACTGCCACGCCGAACTTGTTGCGCGCAGGCACGCCGCCGCCGCTCACGCTCGATCTGCCTGCTGATTGGCGCGTCGGCTATCAAGTTGTGCCTGTGCGCGTGGCGTTGGAGGCGTATCCGATGAACGTGGCAGTCTACCGCGGTCTGCTGCGCGAAGGCGGCGTTGGCACGTTGATCGTCCTCTGGGGCTTTCCGAGCATTGCGCCGCCGCCGACTATTCCGCCGCTGGCAGGCACGCCGACCACGCCGCCTGATCCGCTAGATGACTTCACCTCGCGCACACTGTACTCCGACGGACTCAGGCTATTGCAGGGCGCTGTAATTGACATCACCTGCAATGTCGGCACGACGGGACGAACGGCGCTGAGCGTGGCAGGGATGAGAGGCATTGGCACATACTTCAGCGTGACACAGTGCCAAGGCGAGCCAGATACAGCTGGCTGGTTCGTCGGCGTGCGCGCTAACAACCGTAACTACCTGTTTTATGTCTATGTCGAGCCAGTTGAGGCTTACAACGCAGCGCGCGCGCAGTTACAAGAAATTCTGGACTCGGTGCGCTTCATCGTCCCGACGCCGACTGCTGCACCTTAGCCTTGTGAGGTGCTGAAGATGACTACGATTCGTCTATATGACGTGCGCGTCTCGCTAGAACACGCTGCACTTGCTCAGAGCACCTTTGGTGTGCCGTCTAGCTTGCCGAGCGGCGCGCCGCGACGCTTTGCCCTTGATGGCGTCAACCTTGAGATACGGCATGGCGAGACCATGGGCATTCTGGGCGCCTCTGGCTGCGGCAAAAGCACGCTGCTGCGCGCTATCGCAGGGCTGGTGCCGCTGACCGAAGGCATGATCACCTACGACGATCAAGACATGAAAGACGTGCCACCCGGCGAACGCGGCATCGGCATTGTCTTTCAGAACTACGCGCTATATCCAAACATGACCAGCTATGAAAACGTCGGCTTCTTCCTGCGGCTGCGCAAGCGCGACGCTGAAATTCCAGAGCGCGTGCGCGAGGTCTCGCGCGTGATGGGCATTGGTTTCCGCGCGCTGCTGGATAAGCATCCAGGTCAGCTCTCAGGCGGAGAACGCCAGCGCGTAGCTGTGGCGCGCTGCATCGCACGCGATCCGAAGGTCTTCTTGTTTGATGAGCCGCTCAGCAACCTAGATGCCAAGCTGCGCGTCCAGACGCGCAATGAACTTAAGCGCTTGATCAATCGCTATCGCGTCACAGGCGTCTATGTGACGCACGATCAGCATGAGGCGCTCGCGCTTTGTGATCGAATTGCCATCATGCATGAAGGACGCATAGAGCAAGTCGGCACGGCGCATGTGCTCTACGAACGTCCATTCTCTACACTTGTGGCGACCTTTTTCGGCTATCCGCCGATGAACCTGTTCGAAGGTGTGGTCGCTGAGAACGTCTGGCAGGCGCACACAGCCGATTTGCGCGTGCCGCTCAAGCGCGACTTGGCTCTAGGCGAAGGGCGGCGCGTCACGCTAGGCGTGCGCGCTGAGCACATGCGCTTGGTGAGCGAAGGCGGCTGGCGCGGCGAGGTCGTTTTGCTGGAGCCAATGCCGATTCAGCGCGCTGTCATGGCGTACTTGGAGTCGCCATCGGGCAGATTTGCGGCTCAAGTGCCGGTCGAGGCAGGCGTGCGCCTTGGCGAGCGGCTCGGCTTCGTGCCTGAGCCTGAGCATGTGCATCTCTTTGATACGCGCAGCGGTAGACGGCTGTGACGGCGCTCTATCCAACAGCGTGGCAAGATTACGCCTTGCTGGACTGCGGCAATGGGCAAAAGTTGGAGCGCTTTGGCGACTACACGCTAATTCGTCCTGAGCCGAGCGCAACTTGGCAACCAACTTTGCCGCGTCAGGCTTGGGACGCTGCGGATGCAATTTTTCAGCTAGGCGCGCCGAACAGCGGCACGTGGCACTTTCGGCGTCCCTTGCCAGAGCGCTGGCAGATGTACTACAAAGCGCTGCGCTTCTGGGTCGCGCCGACGCCATTTCGCCATGTTGGCGTCTTCCCTGAGCAGGCAGTTCACTGGGACTGGCTAGCGGCGCGCATTGCCCAAGCGCCGAGTCCACTGCGCGTCCTGAACTTGTTCGGCTACACAGGTCTGGCGACCCTAGCCGCAGCTGCAGCAGGCGCCTCTGTGACGCATGTGGACGCCTCAAAGAGAGCAGTAGCATGGGCGCGCGAGAATGCTGCGTTGAGCGGACTAACGAGCTGTCCAATTCGCTGGCTTGTGGACGACGCGCTCAAGTTCACAGCGCGCGAAGTGCGGCGCGGCGTCCGCTACGACTGTTTCGTTCTCGATCCGCCGCCGTTTGGACGCGGCGCACACGGCGAAATTTGGTCGTTTGACAAGTCCATGCCGCAATTGATGGCGCTGATTCGCCAATTGCTCAGTCCAACGCCGCGCTGCATTGTCATCACTGCCTACACTGCCAAAATGAGCCTGCCAAGCCTGAAGCGTCTGTTGGCTGAGACCATGTCAGGCTATGACGGCGTGATCGAGGCAGGCGAACTCGGCTTGCGCCAACAAGGTGCTGCGCGGACGCTGATCACTGCCTTTTACGTCCGCTGGCGCACCACTTCGTAGATCAGCAGCGCAGCAGCAGCTGAGACGTTCAGCGAATTGACTTTGCCGAACATCGGAATCGCTACAGCTTGGTCGGCGTGCTGCAGCCACAGCGCTGAGAGCCCTTCTTTCTCAGTGCCAAGCACAATAGCTACGCCGACTCGGTAATCAGGCGCTGTGTAGCGCGTCCGTGCGGCTGGAGTTGCAACGATAACGCGGATGTTCTGCGCGCGCAGCCATGTCAGCGTCTCTTGGCTGCTGGCAGCCGCGACCTGTACAGCGAAAAGCGCGCCTTTACTAGCGCGAATGACGTTCGGATTTGTCCAGTCAGTGCGCGGATCGCAGGCGATGACGGCGTCAGCACCTGCGGCGTCGGCTGTGCGTAGGATCGCGCCTAGATTGCCCGGCTTTTCTATGCCTTCGCAAACGACCATAAACGGTGACTCTGAGAGGCGCAAATTGGTGAGCGGCGTCGGCTGAAAGGCGAAGGTAGCCAGCCAGCCATCAGGATGCTCGCGGTATGCCAGTTTTTCGAAGACGCGCGGACTGACTTCGTAACAGGCGGCGCCGCGCGCCTGAAAATGCGCGATCAAGGCACGCTGTGCGGCGTCGCGGAAGTAGTCAGGTGCGTAGAATAGCTCAGCAGGCTGTGCGCCGCTCTCAAGCGCCAGAGAGAGTTCTTCGTAGCCTTCTACAAGCGCCAGACGCGTAGCCTCGCGCGCACGGCGCTCACGCAGCGCAGCGACCGCTTTTACTTTCGGGTTGTGCGGACTGGTGATAATCATAGGTGCGATCATAGCACATAGAACGCCAAAAAAACGCTATTGAGTCTGGGCTGAGAGTGTGCTACACTTACAGCAGGTTTGCGGCTGTAGTTCAGTTGGTAGAACGGCAGCCTTCCAAGCTGCATGTCACGGGTTCGAGTCCCGTCAGCCGCTCTGGGTCCATAGCTCAACGGTCAGAGCATCCGGCTCATAACCGGCTGGTTGCAGGTTCGAATCCTGCTGGACCCAAGCGTAGTACTTAGGCAAGCACGCGCCCAGAAATGCCAAAATCGCTTGACATTTGCCTCGATCCTGTCTATTATCCTGCTTCAAGCAAAATCGTTCCCCGTTCTATCATGTTGAAGAGTCGCACAGGCGAATGACATGCAGCAAGAAACCACGTTGACTAAAGTGGCGAGTCACGCACCTGCAGCAACAGACCATGCCGCTGATCATGCCGAGCATCACGTTGATCATCTCAAGATAGCGAGCTTCACCTATAACATCGAGAACAGCAAAATGGCGATGTGGCTGTTCCTCGCCTCTGAGATGTTCCTTTTCTCCGTGCTAATCATTGCCTACATCATCGCGCGCTACGCGCATCCTGAAGAGCACGCACAGCTGAACGTGCCGCTGACCAGCATTAACACTTTCATCCTGCTACTGAGCAGCTTCAGCGTGGTCTGGGCGCTCTCAGGCGTGCAGATGGGCAATCAGACGCGCTTGCTGCGCGGCTTGGCAGGCGTGATCGTGCTTGGCTCGATCTTTTTCCTGCTGATGATGTATGAGTACTCTGAGCTGAGCCATCACGGCGTCACGCTATCGCATCCGTTCGGCATGGCGTTCTACGCCTTGACAGGCTTGCATGGCTCGCACGTGCTGATCGGCTTGGTGTGGGCAATTTACGTCTTTAACCGCGCTTTCAATGGCGTCTACACGAAGGACAGCTACTGGGGCGTTGAGTTCTGGGGCTTGTACTGGCACTTTGTGGACGTGGTCTGGATTTTCATCTTCACAGTGGTCTATCTGCTCTGAGGAA
>JANWYI010000056.1:0-1201 GCA_025055255.1 Anaerolineae bacterium
ACGAGAGCCTTCTATGAGCGTGGATGACTTGACGCCAATGCGCCAACAGTATCTGGAGATCAAGGCGCGCTATCCTGACAAAATCGTGCTGTTCCGCTTGGGCGATTTCTTCGAGGCGTTCGATGCCGACGCTGAGATCATCTCGCGTGAGCTGGAGATCGTGCTGACGGCGCGTCCAATGCCGAGAGGCGGGCGCGTGCCAATGGCAGGCGTGCCGTATCGCGCTGTGGATAACTATGTGGCGCGCTTGGTGGAAAAAGGCTACCACGTGGTGATCGCCGATCAGGTCGAGCCAGCAGGCAAAAAGCTGGTGCGCCGTGAGGTGACGCGCGTCATCACGCCGGGCACTGTGATTGAGCCGACCATGCTCGATCAGCGCCAAAACAACTATCTCTTGGCACTAGCGCCGCTCAAAAATCAAGCAGATGAGACATGGGCGCGCTGCGGCTTGGCTTACGCCGACATCTCAACAGGCGAATTCGCTGCGACTGAGTTGGGAAATGAGCGACAAGAGACAGCGCTTGCCGTGCTAGAAGAATTGGCGCGTCTGCAGCCGCGCGAGGTGCTGTTGCCCAAGACTTGGGCAGACCGCGGCGTGACCTTGCCGAACGGCGCTTTTGTCACGCCGTTGCCCGATCATCGCTTTGAGCTCGGCGCTGCGCAGAGCGCCTTGCGCGCTCATTTTGAGGTGCGCGCACTGGAAGGCTTCGGTCTGGCAGATAAGCCGCTCGCTACGCGCGCTGCTGGTGCTTTACTCACTTACCTACGCGAGACACACGGCGGCACTCTAGCACAGCTCACAACCTTGCGCACATACTCTACGGCGACTTACATGGTGCTCGACTCAAACACGCGCCGCAACCTAGAGCTGACCGAGACCATTCGCGGCGGCAAAGTGCAAGGCTCACTGCTCAGCGTGCTAGATCGAACGGTCACGCCAATGGGCAGCCGACTGTTGCGCCAATGGATCGGTCAGCCATTGCTGGACTTGGCGCGTCTAAATGCGCGCCTAGACGCTGTGGCTGCGCTCCACGCTGATGGCGTGCGCCGCGCCGAAGTTTTCGCCGCGCTCAAGCCAATTGCAGACTTGGAGCGGCTGACCAATCGCGTCCTGAGCGGCATCGCCACGCCGCGCGACCTGATCGCGTTGCGCTACAGCCTAGAGAGCGTACCTGCCTTGCGCAATGCGCTCTATGAGTTG
>JANWYI010000056.1:1300-19763 GCA_025055255.1 Anaerolineae bacterium
GCCACGCCGCGCGACCTGATCGCGTTGCGCTACAGCCTAGAGAGCGTACCTGCCTTGCGCAATGCGCTCTATGAGTTGCCGCCTTTGCATAGCATCCGCGAGCGCCTTGATCCGTGTCGTCCTGTAATCGAGCTGATCGCAGCTGCGATTGCCGACAATCCGCCAGCGACCTTGCGCGATAAGGTCGGCGTGATTCGAGAGGGCTATAGCGCCGAGCTCGACCAGATTCATCAAAGTATCAGCGGCGCGCGCGCATGGCTGGATCAGCTTGAGGCGCGCGAGCGGACGCGCACAGGCATCAAGTCGCTCAAGGTCGGTTACAACAAAGTGATGGGCTACTACATCGAGGTCAGCGCAGGGCAGACAAGCAAAGTGCCGAGCGACTACCTTGAAAAGGCGACCCTTGCCAATGCCAAGCGCTACGTCACGGCTGAGCTGAAAGAGTATGAGACGCGCCTGCTGAACGCTGATGAGCAGATTCTAGAGCTGGAAGAGCGCCTATTCCGCGATGTCTGCGCGCAGATCAGCAGCTATGGCGATAGCTTGCTGCGCACAGCACGCGCCGTGGCACATGCGGACGCATTGGCGTCGCTTGCAGAGACAGCAGCGCGTGAAAACTACACGCGACCGACGCTGAGCGATGATGATCGGCTGATCATCCGCGACGGAAGACATCCTGTTGTCGAGCGGATGTTGCAAGGCGAGCGCTTCACGCCGAACGACACCTACTTTGACGAAAACGAGCGCATTCACATCATCACTGGTCCAAACATGAGCGGCAAGTCCACTGCCATTCGGCAAGTGGCGCTGATCGCGCTCATGGCGCAGATCGGCAGCTTTGTGCCGGCTGCCGAGGCGCACATCGGCTTAGTAGACCGCATTTTCACGCGCATTGGCGCGCAAGACGAGATTCACGCCGCACAATCTACCTTCATGGTCGAGATGGTCGAGACAGCGCTGATTCTCTCTAGCGCGACGTCGCGGTCGCTGCTGATTTTAGACGAGATCGGGCGCGGCACGAGCACCTATGACGGTCTTGCTATTGCGCGCGCTGTGATTGAGTACATCCACAATCATCCGCGCTTGAATTGCCGCACGCTTTTTGCCACGCACTACCACGAGCTGACCGAGCTGGAGAAAATCTTGCCGCGCGTGCGCAACTATAACGTCAGCGTGCTAGAGGAAGGCGACCGCATTGTCTTTTTGCACAAACTGGTGCGCGGCGGCGCCGACCGCAGCTACGGCATTCACGTGGCACAGTTAGCAGGTCTGCCGAAGGCAGTGGTGGCGCGCGCGCGTGAGATTTTGAAAGAGCTGGAGGCAAGCGGCGCCGATTTTTCCTTCAGAGATATCCCAAGCGAGCCGAGTCGGGCGCGGCGGCGCGTCCCACAAGACCAAATGTCGCTCTTCCATGAGCAGGCAGAGCATCCTGTGATCAGGGCGCTTAAAACGCTGAAGGTTGAGGAGATGAGTCCGCTGGAGGCGCTGACCAAGCTCTACGAGCTGCAGCGCATGGTGCGCGAAATAAAAAACTAACGCATAATAGCTCTGAAACTAACTTTTAGGAGAAATGGTTATGCCTGTCCCAGATTTTCAAACCTTGATGTTGCCAATACTTCAGCTCGCTAGTGACGGTCAGGAGCATAAGTTAAAAGAGACTGTCGCAAGAATGGCTGATCATTTCAACCTAAGTGAAGACGAGCGCAATGAACTTTTGGCGAGCAGTAGACAAACAAGGCTCTACAGCAACGTCAGCTGGGCGATCACGTACCTGAGGGCTGCAGGCATCTTGGTGAGTCCTGCGCGTGGTGTCTTTCGAATCACTCAAAGAGGGCGCGAAGCGCTTAGCCAGAATCCGTCGCGCATAGACATCCAGTATCTCAGACGTTATCCAGAGTTCGTCGAATTCCAAATGAGAATTTCAGATAAAAGGAACGCGCAGTCGTCCGCACAAGTAGAAACTGTAGAGAGCCTCACACCTAATGACCAGCTAGAGAACGCCTACAGAGCGCTGAGGCAAGCACTTGCGCAAGACTTGCTTGAGCGAGTTAAAAACAGCTCTCCGCGTTTTTTTGAGGAGCTAGTCGTGGACTTATTAGTTGCAATGGGTTATGGCGGTTCCGTGGAAGATGCAGGTAAAGCGCTTGGCAAGAGTGGCGATGAAGGTATAGACGGTTTGATCAAGAGCGATGTTCTTGGCTTAGATCAAGTGTACATCCAAGCCAAGCGATGGAATGATGTGGTTGGGAGACCGACAGTTCAAGCCTTCGCAGGCAGCTTAGATGGTGTGCGCGCTAAACGCGGCGTTCTCATTACTACGTCGCGCTTCTCCAAAGATGCACAAGATTATGTTGAGCGTATTGACAAAAAGATTGTCCTGATTGATGGCGAGCGACTCGTCCAACTCATGATTGACTACAATGTAGGCGTCACTGAGGAAAGACGGTATGTCATCAAGCGAGTAGACAACGACTACTTTGAGGAAGGCTGATTAGTCTAACTAACGCTCACGGACACGGTCTGCCGCCGACTAGGTTTTTCTGCCACAGATCGCCTACGCCGTACTCATCAAGCCAGACTGTGAGGCGATCTATCTCAAGGCGCACAAAACGCGACTCGCCTTCGGCTTGCTCAACTACCAACACATCCTCAGGTGCACACTGATTGACCAAGCCAACTGACTGCGTAGCCACAATCAGCTGAGCGCGTGTTGCTGTGCTATGCAACATGCCTGCCAGCACTTCTAACGCAGCAGGATGCAAGCTGAGCTCTGGCTCATCTATCAAGATGAGCGAAGGCGGCTCAGGCTGTAGCAATAACGCGGCAAGGCTGATGAAACGCAGCGTGCCATCTGAGAGGCTATGCACGTCAAAGTAGGCGTCCGTGCCGCGCTGGCGCCACGCGAGGCGAATGCGCTCAGGGTTAAGCGGATCGGGCTGCAGCGCAAAGTCTTCAAAAAAGGGCGCAACCAGCTAAATGGTCTGCACGATGTGGCGATAGTGCGGCGTGTGACGCTCGCGCAACAGATATAAGAATGCGGCAAGGTTAGCTGCATCAGGGCGCAAAAAAGCGTTATCGTGCAACGGACAGCTTTGCTTCATAGCGGCAAGACGGCTTGTGTCATGGAAATGATAAACGCGCCACGTCTCCAACAGCGTCTTCAGGTGCTCGGGCAGCTCTGCAGGCGTTGCGATAAGCGCACCATGCGCCGCTAGGCTGAAAGTGACCTCATAGTGACCAGTTGGCATATGTAGCGCGATGCTGATCTGCGGCGTATGCTTAGCGCTCATGTGAAAAAACGACTCAGCTCCATGCAAGCGCGAGAAAGTCTCTAGCGTCCCGCTGCCAAGGGCATTCAGCAGCTGAAAAGCGCCAATAAAGTTGCTCTTGCCAGAGCCGTTGGCGCCAATCAGCACATTCAAGGGACGGAGCGCAACGTTTGCCTCTCGAATGGACTTAAAGCCGACGATCCGTATCGCTTCTAACATCGCATCTGCCTAGAATGGCGTGTTTTCAAGGCGCCAGACTCCGCCTTGCGCCAGAAAGATATAGGTCTGGTTGAGTGCGCCGATGTAGACCATCTCACCGCGCTCAAAACGTTGCACCTGCGCACCTGTGCCGCTCTCAGCGCCTAGTGCCCAGCCTAGACCGTTGCGCGCTGCTGCGTTCAGCGCCCAAACCTTGCCAAAGCCGCGAATCGGCGCCACGCGACCGCTCGGCGCGCCTTCGTTGCTCACGGGTTGCACAGGATCAACGCCTTCAACCCATGTATCAGCGTAGCGGATGTACTGTCCTGTGTTAAAAATGGCGTAGATTGTCCCTGTTGGAACGTCTGCCAGTGCTGAGACCCAGATCATTCGTCCATTCTCAAAGTCTTGCACAGCGCCATTGACAGGGACAGCAAGGCTCTGTGCGCAGCCGAGCGCCTGCTGCAGAGCCGAGTCTCGATTGTAAAGCGCGGCGAAGCCGCCTTGTGGCGCAATGGTGCAGGTGCGCGCTGCAAAAGTCGGCTCAGGCGTATCTGTGTAGGTCACTGTAAAAGACGGCGTGAAAGTCGGTGCAAGCGTCGGCGTGCGCACAGGCGTCGGCGTGCTAGTTGGACGCGGCGTGAGCGTGAGGTTGAGCAAGGGCGCGATCACGGGCGTCGGCGAGAATTGCGGCGTCGGCGTTGGTGGCTCTGGCGTGGCAGTCACAAACAGCACAACAGGCGTCGCCGTTGGCTGCAGCGACGTGCAGCCGACCAGCATCAGCATCAGTAGACCAAGCGCGACACGGCTCATAGCTCGCTTTTGGAGAGCGCTGCATCCAGCTTGGCAAGGCGGCGCCGATTCACGTGGAAAGCAATGGTAACGGTCAAAATGCTGAAGACGTACAGACCGAGCATCACGCTCATAAACATGCTCATGGTCACAGGATCAACTGTCGGCGTGATGATGGCAGCGATGATCGCTGTGCCAACCACTGCTTGCCGCCAATACTTGATCATGCCGCGCGGCGTCACGATGCCGAGTCGCCCTAGCGCATAGAAGATCACGGGCGTCTCGAAAGCGACGCCATGCCAGAGCAGCACAGTTGTCACAAAAGTGATGTACTGGTCGGCTGTCCATTGGATGACGAAGATATCTGCTTGGAAATTTTTCAGGAAGTTGATGTAGATCGGAATCAGCACGAACCAAGTGACCGCTAAGCCGAGCAGGAAAAGCAACGTGATGATCGGCAAGATCGTGAATATCCAGCGGCGCTCTTTGCGCGTTAAGCCTGGGACGACGAACATGAAGACGTGATAGACAATTACAGGCATCGCTAAGATCACGCCGAGCATCAGCGCTACGCGGAAAAAGATGATTACTGAATCGGCTGGACCGAGAATGGCGAGCCGCTCGCCATAAGCAGCCTTCATGTACTCAATCACAGTGTTGGTGAAAACGAGCGAGGCGAGCATCCCGATCACAACAGCGAAAACGACGCGCACCAAGCGGCGGCGCAGCTCATCCACGTGATCGAAAAAGCCCATCACTTTGCCGCCTTCTTCTTCGTCATGCTCAGGCGGCAAATTGGGCGTCTGGGAAGGTTTGGGCGCTATTTGGGTAGCCATGCGTCATACCGTTTTGGCTCGTCTGAACGATCAGGGTCAGGTGTTGAGCTAGCAGGCGCACTACCATTAGACTCAGCGCTGTTAGCTTGTGCGCTGTTCGTTTTGGCGCTGTACTTCGATCCTGTAGGTGACACAGCGCGGTTCAGCTCAGCGTTAATGGCGCGATTCGCCTCTTGCATCAAATTGATACGACGGCGCGGCAACTCTTCAGGCAGGTCAATTTGCGCACTCTCAATTTCTTTGCGCACCTGACTCCACGACTCTTCTACCATGCGCCGAAACTGTGCCATGTAGCGCCCAAGATAATATGCCCATTGGATCATTCGCTTTGGACCTGCCACTACGAAAAGCAGGATGAGAATCAGAATTAGCTCGGCAGGACCGATACCCAAGATGTTCATGTTGCCGTTGCCTTGTCATTCAACAAAGTGCGCAACTCGGCTTTGCGCTCAACGAGCGTCCCTAGCACGCCATTCACGAAGCGCGCTGTGTTCTCCGCGCCAAATAGCTTGGCTAACTCAACTGCTTCACTGATCGCAACCTTGTATGGCACTTTCTTGCTCAAGCCAAACTCGTATAGAGCGATACGCAGGAGATTGCGGTCAATGAGCGCCATCTGAGCAATCGGAAATTCAGGTGCAAAGCGCTCAATCACGCTATCCAGACGCGCTTGCTCAGTGCGCACGCCGTTCACAAGCCTGTAGACGTAGCGGCGCAAGTCTGATGGAACTTTGCCGTTCTCTGCCAATGCCTCAAGATGCGCGCCCAGCACGCTTTCCACGGCGTGATCCGTGCAGTCCAGCTCATAGAGCGCCTGCAAGGCGATAATACGCGCTAAGCGGCGTCTCTGAATAGATGCTCTAGCCATGACTTGACAGATTACCAATTGTTCGGCTAATTTGCTCACGTGCCGTAGATTCTACCACATTTTTTAAGCTATCGCTTTGACCATAAATTGGCAACCATGCAAGCGCGCATAACTTGCGCATCGCTGCCGAGCCTTTCTGGCGTTACAATCACAGGTTGAGGACTAACTGACTATGAGCAGACGGCAACTGATGCTTGGTGCAGGCTTAGGCACGCTTTTGGGCGGCTCGGCACTGGCAATTGTGCTGGGATATGTGGCACTTTTCGGTATTCATATCGCGGCGCTCGGCATGCGCCTGAGACCAGAGGATTTTTCAACAGACTTGCGCGCTGCTATGGTCTTGCTCGGCATCGTGGGCGCCACTTGCTGGATAACAAGCGGAATAGTACTAGTCGGGCTTTCAGTGCGCCGCTGGCGCCCTGCCTCTCAGAAAGCCAGCACACCGATGTGGTATACAGGCGCGCCGAGCATTCCATACTTCACGCCGCCTATCCCGCCGCCTGAGGCAGCCTACTTCAAGCTGAGCCAAGCTCTGCACCTGACTGAGACGCGCGCACAGCGCTCAATGCCTGTGCATCTTGAAAACACACAAGTGCCGTCAATGCCGCCTTTGCTCTCTTACGAAAGTCTCTTTCCCACAGAACAGACAGCACAAGTGCCTCAGCTACCTTCTGCCGAAGATGACGCGTCTGACAGAGCGCCAACTGTACCACCACCACATGAATCGAACGTCTAGGTGCGCGCTGAGAGCGTGCGCCACCATTGACAGCTTTGCAAGCTATGCTAGAGTGATCGCGTGCGGAAAAGCCATTCAAGGTGTTATAAGTCATAGCGTGCAAGGCACCTAACACTGTTGCTGAGGCGCTCTGGGATGTGACTTGGGATAGTGAGGCAGAGAGACTGTGTTTGGCTTGAATCTCTTGCGCAAGCGTCACACCATTCCTACTGACCAGCGACTAAAAGTTGGACTGTTCACGGATAGTTTTCCGCCGACTATTAACGGCGTCAGCATTGCCGTTAGCGATTTGCATGCAGCGCTACTTGCATATGGTGTAGATTCGCACGTCTTCACCTTTGGCAATCACAAAAGCACGTATCCCAACGTCTGGGTGACTCGCGGCGTGCCGCTGGGGAATAGTCACTTTTACAGCGCTCTGATGCTTGATCAGCCCTCTACGCTTGTGGCACAGACGCTCAGCGTCTTCCACATCAACGATCCCTTCAATATTGCTTACGTCGCTTTGCGCATGGCAAAGCGCCTCCGCCGCCCTGTAATCTTCACCAACCACACGCGCCACGACCTCTATCTTGAAGAGCGCTGGTCAAGCGTGTTACGTCCAGTGCTCAAACTGTACGTTGAGACACACATGACTTACATGATGCGCTTAAGTGACTTGATCACAGCGCCTTCGCATAGCGCATTGCGCTGGATGCAACAACTAGCGCCGCAGTGCGCGGATCGAATGCGCGTGATACATAACGGCATAGCGCTGCAGCGCTTTGAGCAACTGCCTGCTGATATCCTGCGGCGTGAACAGCTGGGCATTGCTGAGGGCGCGACCATTTTCGGCTATGTGGGACGCCTCGCACCTGAGAAAAACCTTGAGGTCTTTGCAGAGGCATTCGTGCGTGCTGTGCATCAAGGTGCAAACGCGCACTGGATTATCATCGGCGAAGGCAGCACGCGCGCTGTGTTGGAGTCCATCACGGTCAGCGTGGCTGAGCGTGTGCATTTCTTAGGCAGAGTGCCAAATCAAGCGTTGCTGCGCTACATGCCGCTCTTCGACGTCTTTGCGACGTCGTCGCTCAGCGAAGTGCATCCGATCTCAGTGATTGAGGCAATGGCGTGCCGTAAGCCGTTCTTAGGCGTGCGCGCCGATTGGTGGGAAGAGTATCCCAACCATTGGCAGGCAGGCATTTTGACAGAGAACGATCCATTCGACCTAGCAGCTGCGATCCAGTGGTTTTGCAAGAATGAAGAGGCGCGTCGCGTCATGGGCGACCATGCCTATCAAATCAGCCGTCATTTTGACATCCGCAACATTGCGACGCAGTGGATCGAGCTGTACAGTCAGCTTGCTGAGCGTCACGCGCTGACACAAGCCTCTTAATCGGCTTTCATACAAGTGTAGTGAGTGTCGCCTGTAGGTCAGCGGCGCACTCAGCGTCCGTCTCACACGCCAACATGCTCTCCAGCGCTGAGCGCGCCGATTTGCCTATTAGACATGCCATTGCCCACGCTGCATGTGCGCGGACAAGTGGACTAGCGCTGTGCATCAGCTCTTGCACGAGCGGCAACAGCTCAAGTGCGTTGCTGTTACCTGCAGCGATGCAAGCGTTGCGCAGCAAGCGCTCATGCTTCAGGCGCAAGACGGGCGAGCCTGCAAAGAACTCAGCGAATTCAGCTGCATTCATGCGCAACAGACGCTCTAGACGCGGCGCAGCGCGCTCATGGTCAGGCGGTCGGAAAGCAGGCTCAGGCGTCGGCTTGGCAAAGCGTGTGAATGGACAAACGTCCATACAGACATCGCAGCCCATGATCCAATTGCCCATCAACGGACGCAGCTCGTGTGGCACGTAGCCCTTGTATTCAATGGTCAAGTAGCTGATGCAGCGGCGCGCGTCCAGCACGTAGGGTTGCGGAAAAGCATCAGTTGGACAGGCGACGCGGCAACGATTACACTTGCCGCACATGGTCTCACGATGTGGCGTATCGTAAGTGTCAAAAGTGAGGTCAGTCAAAATCTCGCCAAGCAGGAAGTAACTGCCACGTCGCGGATCGATCAGCACAGTGTTCTTGCCGATGAAGCCGAGTCCTGCTTGCTGCGCGTGCGAACGCTCCAAGATTGCGCCTGTATCCACATAGACTCGGTACGCCATGCCGCCTGACTCAGCGCGCAACCACGTCGCCAAAGCTTCAAGGCGCTCCGCAAGCACGCTGTGGTAGTCTAGTCCCCAAGCGTATGCAGCAATGCGTCCGCGCAGTGGGTCATTCAGAATCTCAGCAGGCACAGCAAGCGTGTGGTACGCCAAGCCGACCACGATTAACGACTTGACGTTTGGCAAGATGACGTTTAGGTCGCGGCGGCGCGCCACACGATCCTCGCGCGCCATGTACGTCATCGTGCCGTGATAGCCATTGGCGATCCAGCGCAGATAGGCGTCCAAGCGCGGCGAAGGTAGCGCGCGCGTCACACCGAGCATGGCAAAGCCGAGTTGCTGGGCGCGCGCTTTTAGCCGCGCTGCCGAGAACGCCTCACCCATCAGTACATCACAGTCCGCAGCAAGGCGTCTAGCACTTGCAGCGCGTTCAAGTTGCGGACTGTGTAGCCATATTGCAGGTTCTCAGGCGTGAAGCGCGCCGCAGCGCCATCTGGCGGCACTGATGGATGCAAGCCGTCGCCGCTGATGCCGCGGTTAGGCAAGCCGACCATGTTGGCGTAGTAGTCCCAGAGCGGCACTTCGTACTGCGCTGCAATGGCACGGATGACGCTATTCCACGTCTGGACGCGCTGCTCTTGGTTCTCATCGAAATTTTTAGGCGGAATCGTGCTGAGGACAGGGATTACGCCCATTTCCAATGAAATCTCAACAATTTGGCGCAGCTGATTGGCAAAAACTTCTGGCGAGCCGCTGCCGCTATCGTTGCTGCCTATCAGGATCAGCGCAATAGCAGGGCGAGTCTGCTTGTACTCGCAGACCAGCGGCGTATCTGTGCCGCAAATTTCAGGGTAAGCGAAACCGGGCGTCAGGAGCTTGTCAGCTGTCCAGCCGCTAGCAGCGGCTAATGACTGGTTGGCAAACGAGTTGCCTGCGCGCGCGTTCTCCTTCGAGAAAACAGTGATCACGTCAGCGAGGTTGCCGTAAGCACCTAGCTCATACTGTCCGAAGCCAATTGGATATAGGAACTGCGGCGCGGCTGTGATGCTATCGCCAATTTTGGAAAATACATTGCGCCGATTGCCAAGCTGCTGTCCGCGCAGGTAAATGGCGCGCGTGCGCGAGCTGATGCCTGTTAGCCATGGCGGAACGCGCGCTGTGAAGGCGGATGTCGGCGTCGGACTGGCTTCAACAGCTATACCTTGCACAGGCAGCTGATTAAGCCGCTCAACAGGAATTGCGCTGAGGTCTGGCAGGCGCACATATAACGCCGCAACCCAGCCGCGCGTCACGCCGGGCGACACTACGACTTGTAACCACTGATTATCGGCTGTGCGTCCGATCACGGTCAGCTGAGCTGCTGGATCGAGAACGGTCAAGATTTTGCCAGCAGTGCCGGGCGTGTCACGCAAGCGCACACGCGTGCAATCAAAGCAAAGCCGCGCAACAAGCGGCTCAGGCGTCGGCGTGGCAGTTGGCGTTGGCAACGGAGTCGGCGTGCGCGTAGGACGCGGAGTATTCGTTGGCAGGGCAGTGCGTGAGCTGCTCTGTGCATTGGCGACATGCAGTGCGTAGGCGCCCAAAAAGTCGTTCGGCGTGTGAGCGAGCAAGCTGAAACAGGCGATCAGCAGACTGACTCCTAAAAGAATCCACGTGCGCTTCATAACGGCACGTTTCCTCCGAAACTTCTCGTAAAGCTGTCCCCAGGCATTTCACCCGCTGCTCAAAATACCGCAAAAAGTCGGTTTTGGCGATGCAGACGCTCGCTCTACGGTTGTGTGGCGATGATCGGACGCGCACTATGCTGTGTTACAATAGCAATAATGCTCTGCGCTGTGAGAAAGTGAAGCAACATGCAGCCTGATCCGCGCTCACGCTATGATGACGTGCCAATAACGCCTTATCAAGCGGCATTGCCTAATCTACCGCCATTGCCACCACAACCGTACATGACGCAACGGCACGGGCGACGTCCGTGGCACTTGTGGCTGATGGGCTGCGCAATTCTGTTCAGCTCACTGGTCGTCTCAATGCTATGCGGCGGCTTCATCGTGGTTAGCGCTGTCCTAAACGAGTTTGGCGAGCAAGTTGTCGGCAAGTTAGAGGCTGCGTTGCCCAAACAAGAGCGCGCCTTCCAGACAGCGCGTATCCTTGACCGTTACGGCAACGAACTCTATCAGCTCATCAGCGAAGGACGGCGCACGAAAGTCCGCCTGAGCGAAATTTCGCCTTACCTGATTAAAGCGACAATTGCTGTAGAAGACGCCTCATTTTACGAGAATATCGGCGTTGATGTCTCGGCAATTTTGCGTGCAGGCTTAGGCTACTTCAGTGGCGGCGATAGCGGCGGCGGTAGCACGATCACACAGCAGTTGGTGCGCAACATCGCCTTTGACTACCAATATCGCACAGAGCGCTCTGTGCGCCGCAAGTTGGAAGAGATCGCCATGGCGATTGCGTTGACACAGCGCAAGAGCAAAGATGAAATCCTTGAGATGTATCTCAACACAATTTACTACGGCAACGTCGCCTATGGCATAGAGGCGGCTGCACAAACGTATTTTGGCAAGCGCGCTGCTGACCTGAATTTAGCTGAGGCTGCGCTTCTGGCAGGCTTGCCGCAATCACCTGCCACGCTCAATCCGTTTGACTCGCGCGCGTTAGACGCTGTTTTGGCGCGTCGGCGCGTCGTGCTGGACTTAATGGTCAAAAATGGCGCGATCACGCGCGCTGAAGCAGACGCAGCCGCTGCACAACCGCTCGTCTTTGCCGACCCGAACGTTCGTCTGAATGCGCCACACTTCACGCTCTTCGCAGAGCAAGAAGTGCGTAACTTGTTGCCTGCGCTTAACTTGCCTGAGACCTACATCAATTTTGGCGGCTTGACAATCTACACCACGCTCGACCCGCGCGTCCAAGCGCTGGCTGAGCGCGCTGCTGCAGCACAAATTGCTCAAATTAAAGCGGCTCACAACGCAAACAACGCTGCGGTAGTCGTCTTAAAACCTGCCACAGGCGAGATTTTGGCAATGGTCGGCAGCGTGGACTACCGCGATGACTCAATTGACGGGCGCGTGAACGTGACTATTGCGCCGCGTCAGCCTGGCAGCGCGATCAAGCCGCTCACCTATGCCGCAGCAATGGAGCGCGGCTTCTCAGCAGGTACTGTGCTGTGGGACGTTGAGACGCACATCAGCGTTGCAGGCAGTCCGCTTTACTCGCCCGTCAACTACGACCGTACCTTCCACGGACCTGTCCGTGTGCGCGATGCGCTTGCTAACTCATACAACATTCCTGCTGTGCTGACCCTGCGGCGAATCGGCGTAGAGACACTCTTGAGTTTTTCAGCGCGCATGGGCATTCGTAGCCTAGAGCCTAATCCTGCGCGCTATGGTCTCTCGCTGACGCTCGGCGGCGGCGAAGTGACGCCATTGGAGCTGGCGCGCGCCTATGGAGTCTTTGCTAATGACGGTCGCCTTGTGCCAACGACATCCATTCTGTGCATTGTCAACAGCGACAACGAAATTGTCTATGAGTATGAAGGCGGCTGCGCAGGGCGCGCGCGCGCAGCTGTGACAGATCGCAGCATTTTGAACGCGGCAAGCAGCAAAGCTGTGCTCGATCCGCGCATTGCTTTCGTGATCAGCGACATCCTCGCCGATAACGCTGCGCGCACGCCTGCTATGGGCGCGCGTTCGCCGCTGCGCACTGATGGAATTATCAGCTCAGTCAAGACTGGTACAACCAACAACTTCCGCGATAACTGGACAGTCGGCTACACTAAGAACGTGGTCGTGGCAGTTTGGGTCGGCAATAGCGACAACACACCGATGCGCAACGTCACAGGGCTAACAGGCGCTGCGCCGATTTGGAATCAAGTGGTCACAAGCATTTACGCCAATCCGACAATCATGGAGTCCTTGAAGGTGCGCGGCACGCTGCGCCCAGACGCGCTCACGCCGCCACAAGGCTTGGTGCAAGAGCGCCTGTGCGTCCTGAGTAGCGTGACCGACCTTGCCACTGAGTGCCAGCACGGACGCGTAGAGTGGCGCCTTGCCTCGCCGCCACTCGTGCCAGATGGCAACGGACAACTTATGCCGTCGAGCGACCCGCGCTTTGTGCCGACTCAGCCACCTGCTAACGGACCATTGATTGAGCGTGTAGAGAGCGGCGTAGTGCGCGCTTGGGCGCAGCCTATTGATCCAAATTTCGCCGCAGCCTACGTAGCGAACATTCGCAGCGCGCGTGGCGATCCCATGCCGCCACCGCGCTACTGCCTCGTGCCACAAGAAGTGCGTGCGCAACTGCCAAGCGCACAGCCGTTCCTCTTCATAGACATCTCGCCTTTTGAGGACGAGTACGTCTATGCAAGCGCTTATGCCTATGCGCGCGGACTCGCCATTTTGCCGCGCCTTGCCTGTGACCAACAGCTCCTAGCCTCAGCGCCTGCGCTCAGCGGCGTAACGGCGTTCATCAGCTCGCCGCGCTACGGCGAGACAGTGACAGGCACTGTGTATGTGACGGGCACAGCTGCTTGGGCGCCCGGACAAGCACTCTACTTCAAGATGGAGATACAAGGTCCGCAATTCCCAGAGTGGACGACCTTTGACGAAATCTCTTACACGCCTGTGATTAACGGTTTGTTGGGCGACTTCGGCGCCACTGGTCTGATGCCAGGCACCTATCAGCTGCGCATCGTAATAGTCGGCATGGACGCCAATTATCTGCACATCAGTCCGCCAACACCTGTGATCGTCACAGGTCAGTAGCCTGAGCGACGGCTAGGGACAGGTACAGCGCTGCCGCTCTGCGCGACCTTGCCTGTCAGTGTAGCGCGGATCGCCTCAAAGTCGGCGCTGAGCGCAGAGTCGTGCGCGATCTGCTCTGCAATCCTAGTGCAGCCGTGTGCCACAGTGCTGTGATCGCGGTTGAGCGCACTGCCAATCTGCGAGAGCGAAGCGTCTGAGAGTTCGCGCGCAACGTACATTGCCATTTGGCGCGCCGTGGCGATAGCTTTCGTACGCTTGCGACTAGCGAGATCGCTCACTGATAGCCGATAGTGTGCTGCAACCACTTGTAGTACGCGCCCTAGCGAGGTGCGCTCAGCATGTGCGCGCTCAGCGCCAAGCGTGCGCAGCACCATGAGCGCCAACTCACGCGTCACCGCTTGCGATGTCAAGCCGCTGTAGGTGTCCAACTGCTCAATAGCGCTCTGTAGGTCGCGGACGTTCGTGACTAAGCGTGTCGCTAACAGCTCTAGTACGTCTCTGGGCAGAGTCATGCCGCGCGCCTTGCTCTTCTCAGCAAGAATGGCGCGGCGCAGCGCTAAATCAGGCGGGTCAAGGCGCGCTACAGGACCTGCCTGTAGGCGTGAGCGCAGATCGTCGCTTAGGCGCGTCATCTCGCTCGGCAGACGGTCTGCAGCGAAGACAATTTGGCGCTGACGGCTGCGGAAAATGTCCCAAAGGGCGACCAACTCAGCTTGAGTGCTATCCTTGCCTTCAAGGAACTGTGCGTCGTCAATGAGCAGCGCGTCGGCATTGCGGAATTTCTCGCGGAAGGCGCTGTTTTTGCCGTCTCGGATGGACTCAACAAGCGTTGTTACAAATGCCTCAGCAGTCAGATAGAGCGCATTGAAGTTACGCGCTAGGAGCGCGTGCGTAATTGCCTGCAAAAGATGCGTCTTGCCGTTGCCTAGACTGCCAACAAACAGCGCAGGACTGTACCTGCCAATCTGTCCTTCGGCAATTGCCTCTGCCAGCAGATAGGCATAACGATTTGCCTCGCCGCTGATAAATGTGTCGAGCGTGTAAGCAGAGTTAAGCGGGCTACCGCTGTGCTGCGCACTTTGATAGGTAAAAAGCGGCTCGTCAAACGTCTGAGTCACAGGCGGCTGCCAGACGACCAGCTGAATCTGAACAGCGCGCTGAAAGATGCTGCTCAGCGTTTGCGTCATAGACTCCAACAAATGGCGCTCGATCCAGTCGCGCGCATATTCTGTTGGCACAGTGACTACGAAGCGACCATCTTCATAGCCAAGTAATTCTACTCTGCGCAGCCAAGTGTCAAAAGTAGAACGGCTGAGCTGAACTTGTAACTGACCGATTGTCGCTAACCATGCATCTTTTGCATTCATAACGATAACTATCTTGTCGTTGCGAGAGCATTTAGCACACAGACTGCACACAAGCAGCGATAGCAACGCGCGCAAACGGCACTTCTGCGCCGCGCGGATTTCAGGAAAAGGCTACATCGCTGGAGTTGTTCTAATTCTACTCGCGCCGAAAGTGACGGTCAACAAACTTTGAAGGGTTCGGCGTGGCTTTCAGCAAACCTCAATGGTTCTCGGATCGCTGACAGGCAGAATACGCCATAGGTACGGTTTTGAGGCACTACAAGCGCCACATATGGCGCTTGCATATCCGTTCGACGCGCCAAGAGCATTAAGTTTGGATTAAGAACGCTTTGCGGGAGCAAAAAACGCCCTGTGGTCAAGCGCACAGGGCGTTGAACGAAATCAGGCGACTTCTTTGAGGCTGACGCTCATCAGAGCATTTGCGTCGAGGCGCACCGCAGGCGACATGGTCGTGGTGAGAACCATGCGGCGCACATAAGTTCCTTTGGCAGCAGCAGGCTTGGCGCGGCGTAGCGCGTCAACTACAGCCAACACATTTTGCATGAGCTGCGCCTCAGTGAACTGAATCTTGCCAACTGGCACATGGATGTTGCCGTTCTTGTCGTTACGGAACTCGACGCGACCAGCGCGCGCCTCACGCACAGCGCGCGCAAGGTCTTCAGGATTGACAACTGTGCCAGTCTTCGGATTCGGCATCAAGCCTTTGCGTCCGAGCACTTTACCTAGCACGCCAACCTTGCGCATCATGTCTGGCACGGCAATGGAAACGTCAAATTCTGTCCATTCTTCATTGCGAATCTTGGCGATCAGCTCATCGCCTGCCACGTAGTCAGCTCCAGCTGCCTCAGCGTAGCGCGCTGCCTCACCCTCAGCGAAGACTAGCACGCGCACGGTCTTGCCTAAGCCTGCAGGCAACAGCACTGTGGTACGCACTTGCTGATCAGATTGGCGCGGATCAATGCCCAGTCGTGCGTGCAGCTCGACTGTCTCGTTGAATTTAGCGAATGCAATCTGCTTGAGCAGCTTGATAGCCTCTTCAAGGCTGTATTCGCGCCCAGGCACGATCTGCTTCTTGGCTTCTATGTACTTCTTTCCATGACGAGGCATGTTCAGCGACTCCTTGTAGTCATAACGAGCGGTTAGGCTCTGCTACACAACACTCAGTCAACGACCTTAATGCCCATGTTGCGGGCTGTGCCTTCGATCTGGCGCATCGCCGCCTCGATATCGTTGGCGTTCAGGTCAGGCATTTTGATCTCAGCGATCTCGCGGATTTGCTTGCGCGTCACTTGACCAACGATTTGCTTGTTAGGCGCCGGCGAGCCTTTCTGAATGCCTGCAGCGCGTGTCAACAGGAAGGAAGTGGGCGGACTCTTTAGGATGAAACGGAACGAGCCATCTGTGAAAATAGTGATTTCCGCAGGCACAATCTCGCCGACTCGATTGGCAGTGCGCGCATTGTATTCCTTGCAGAACGCCATCAAGTTGATGCCATGCTGCGCTAACGCTGGTCCAATTGGCGGCGCAGGATTTGCCTTGCCTGCCACAATGGAAAGTGTGACGACTGCTTTGACTTTTTTTGCCATGTTTAGTTACCTCTTATAGATGTGCAAGCAGGACTATGACTGTCCCTCCATCGCTTGGCAGTCGAACTGCCAGCAAACAAGCGGAGAGGCTCCGCTTGTCTTCACAAGTAGAAGCTAGTGCGATGCTTTTTCCACCTGTAGAAAGTCTAGCTCGACAGGCGTCTCGCGTCCGAAGAACGAGACCATCACGCGCACCTTGTTTTTATCAGGATCAATGTGATCTACCACACCTGTGAAGTCATAGAATGGACCATCTACAATCCGCACTTTCTCGCCGGGCTTGAAGTTCACTTTGACCTTCGGCGCCTCAGATTCCATGCGGCGCATGATCTGGGCAACCTCATCTGGGCGCAGCGGCGTAGGATGATTATCTATGCCTACAAAGCCTGTGACGCCAGGCGTGTTGCGCACGAGCGACCAACTATCTTTACCCATCTTCATCTCGACAAGGATGTAGCCAGGGAAAACGCGGCGCTCTACTGTGCGACGCTTGCCTTCGCGTATCTCGATCTCTTCCTCAGTTGGCACAATAATGTCAAAAATCTTGTCTTGCAGCCCAAGCGTCTCGCGGCGCTGCTCAATGACTTGGCGCACCTTGTTTTCGTAGCCTGAGTAGCAATGCACTACATACCACTGCGGCGTCTCATCCTCATGAATGATGATCTGCTCACCTTCGGCGTTCGTGCCAATCACCACACCTTCAGGGCGCTCAGGCTCTTCAATCTCTTCCTTTTTGCGGCGCGTTGTCGGACGCTTGCGCGCGGGTTTCTTGGACGCCTTCGCGCTGCTTTCTTCTTCTTCTAACTCATCCAGATAGATCGGCGTCGGATCGTACTCTGGGTCTTCATAACGTGGACGCGGTCTACGCGGCGGCATAATTCACTCACTCAGCTCTAAAGAGACGGTCTCTGAAAAGCCACACACCAGCCACCACGACGATCAAAGCGAGTGTAATGATCGTAGCAAGCGGAGTGTTTTCAGCAATTTGCGTAGTGAGGAAGCCGAAAACGAAGCTGACTGCTCCCAAAAAGATCGAGGAAACAATGGTCACAATGAGCACAATGCGCGTCAGGCGGTTTACCTCTTCGCGCGTTGGCCACGCAACCTTGTTTAGCTCAGCTTGCACCTCACGGAAATACTCACGGGTATTTTGCACAAAGCGGACGACAAAGTTGCGGCTGCGCGGCGCCTCTTGGCGTGGACTGGGCGTTGGACGATCTTTTCGCGCTATGGCTGCAGTGTTTCCACTTGTCTCTACAATGCCGCGTTTCGCTTGGCGGCGGCGGCGGCTATCTGAAACGGCTGGCGCAGCAGTTTGCGCTTCTGCCTGATCGTCAGGCTCAGTCTCGATCAGCTCTTCATCTTCGGCTTCGGAACGACGAGCGGCAGTACGTGCCATGTCGTAATAATCCTCCTAAAATGGACATTTCCTAGAGAGAAAACACCGTCTTGGCGACGGTGTTTTGCAGTAGGCACTCTAGCAGGGGAGGCAGGACTCGAACCCGCAACCAACGGTTTTGGAGACCGCTACTCTGCCAATTGAGCTACTCCCCTAGTTCAGCAGGCAGCCACATTTACACCATCACTGCCCACGCCTTATATCATACCTTATCTCGTCTCACGATGCAAGGTGTGTTTGCGGCATCTGCGGCAAAACTTTTTCAGCTCAATGCGGTTTGGATCGTTGCGCCGATTTTTGTACGTCGTGTAGTTGCGTTCCTTGCAATCTGTGCAAGCAAGATGAATCACTTGGCGTACATCTTTCTTTGCCATGTGCGATGCTCCTCAAGTGGGCAAGTCAACTTGGATGTTCTGGCTCGGTCAAGGTGCATGCCGAGAGCCTACAATGGGACTTGAACCCATGACCTCTCCCTTACCAAGGGAGTGCTCTGCCGACT
>JANWYI010000057.1 GCA_025055255.1 Anaerolineae bacterium
ATAAAAGGGTTGCATGAATGAGTGGGTCGGACGATTCCGACCTTTTTTCTGCAGTGTGCGCTTTGCCGCGTGAAAATTCTCAAGGCGTCTTAAGGATGATGTGCTATAACCTGTATAAGACTAGACAAGCATACCTGAGATGCTCAGACGGAGCCGCACACATCCATGAAACGTTGGTTACGCACGCTGCTGATCTTGTTCCCTATCGCCTGCCTGATCTTGATCGGCGCGACTGTGTTTGTGATCTTGCCGCAGCTGCGCGAGGCGCGCGCTGCCAATGCGCAAGGCACAAGCACAGCCATTGTAGAGCGCCGCAACCTTGACGATCTGCTGATCGCCTCTGGCGCCTTGCGTCCAGAGCGCTTTATCAATCTCGCCTTCGAAGTCAGCGGCACAGTGCGCGAGGTCAACTTCCGCGTCGGCGACTCAGTGCGCGCGGGCGACGTTTTGGCTGCGCTCGACACAACTCAGCTGGAGCTGCAGCTGGAGCAAGCGCGCCAAGCCTTGATCATCCAAGAGGCAAATTATGCGAACGTGATCAAGCCTGCCAGCGAGCGCGAGATTGCGCAGGCGCGCGCTGCATTGGCGCAGGCAGAGGCGAATCTTGCTAGTGCGCAAGCCGCCTTCGATAACCAGCAAAACGTGATCACACAGAGCTGCGCTAACGTCGCCGCTGCTGAGGACAACGTCAAGCTGGCACAAGATGCCTATGATCGCTATGTGGCAGAAGGCTACCAGTTTGACGCTGAATTTCGTCCTGACATGAACTCGCCTGCTGGAAAGGCGCTCAAACAGGCGCGCGATCAACGCGACGCAGCCGTAGCAAACTGCAATGCAGCACGGCGCGCTCAAAGCAGCGATGCATCTCTGCGCGCGGCTGAGGCGCAAGTGGCACAAGCGAAAGCAGCTCTGGACGCACTGCTGGCAGGTGCAACTAAAGAGCAGCGCGACATCGCAGCGGCACAGCTAGAGCAAGCGCGCTTGAACCTAGCGCAGGCTGAGCGCAATTTGAGCAAAGCTGTGCTGAAAGCGCCTGTAGACGGCATCTTGAGCGCGGTCAACGTTAGCGTCGGTCAGGCAGTCGGTCTAGGTGGACAGCCTGCTTTCACTTTGGCAGATACAAGCGCTCTGTATGTCGAGATCAGCGTGGATGAAGCAGATGTAGAGCGCGTGAAAGTTGGTCAGCAGGCGCGCTTCACACTGATCGGCGTCAACGCCGAGCAGCCGTTCAAAGGCACAGTTGAGCGCAAAAACACGGTCGGCGATGCGTCGCAGGGCGTGGTGACCTACGGCGTGCGCATCAAGGTTACAGATCGCGTGCCGCAGCTCTTGGGCATGACAGCGGACGTTGAAATTGTATTGGCTACGCGCAAGGACGTGCTGACAGTGCCGACGCGCGCCATTCGCCGTGATCCAAACGGACGGCAATACGTGCTAGTGCAACGTACTGAAGGCGCGCCTGTTGAAGTTGAGGTGAAAAGCGGACTTTCGGTTGGCGAGCTGACTGAGGTGAGCGGCGAAGGCTTGCGCGAAGGGCAAGTTGTGCTGGTCAGCAACGGCAACAGCGCGTCGCGCAGCGGCGGCTTTTTCAGCGGCAGACGCTAATTCATTGAGTGTAAAAGGCTCAGGCAGATGGAACAAGTGACCAAGGCGCCGGTCAAGGCGCCTGAGCAAAAGCCGATTAACGGCGCACGTGCCGCTGTTGCTTTGCCAATGGACGTGGTATACAGCGCGCCGCGCCGCAGACGGCGCTGGCTCAGTCTGAGCTTGACGGTCGTGACTGCGTTCGGCATTTTCCTTTGCGGCGTGCTAGTTGGCTACACGCAGGGTCCGCCATTGGCGACTTTGATCGCCTCTGGGCAGAATTTTGTGCAAATTGGCGCTGAATTCCGAGCCTGCTTCACAGCTGCCAGCAACGATAGCAGCGTGCGCAGCTTCTTCTCCGCCTTTGCGCGCAACCGTCCGACGCGCACGCCCGGACCCGCGCCGACTCTCGATCCGACGTTGCTGCGTGTAGTGAAAGGCAATCTAGTGTCGCTGACACAGCGCGAGGTGACTGTGCAAACTGCTTCAGGTGTCCGCGAGCGCTTTCCGCTGGTGCCATTGGCGCAAGTGGTGGCGCCGAGCGGCGTCAAGCTGAGTCAGAAAGGCATTTACGAAGGCGACTCGATCAACATTCTGGCAATCCGCCTGAGCGCGCTCGGCAGCTTTGGCGCGCTGATTGGCGCAGCAAGCGCAGGCGGCACACCGCAACCTGTCTCAGAGAGTGACTACGCCGCTTTCTGTGTCATCGTTGACGTGAATCCGAAGTGAGAGCAGGAACGCATGGGCGAATTCAACAGCACGTACTTGACAACTAGTCCTGAGCCACAGCGCGACGATCCGCCAATCATCGAAGCGAAGAACCTGACCAAAGTCTACAAAATGGGCGAGACTGAAGTCCACGCCTTGCGCGGCGTGAGCCTGCGCGTGTGGAAAGGCGAGATGGTCTCCGTGATCGGTCAGTCGGGCTCTGGCAAGAGCACGCTGCTCGCCATTCTCGGCGCGCTGGATGTGCCGACCTCTGGCAGTTACAGGCTAGACGGACGCGAAGTGGCTTCGCTGAACGACGATCAGCTGGCAGAAATACGCAATCAGCGCATCGGCTTCGTCTTCCAGAAGTTCAACCTGCTGCCGCGCAACACAGCTCTGGCGAACGTGGCATTGCCATTGGCGTACGCCGGCTTGTCCAATCGTGAGGCGAATCGGCGTGCAGCAGAGGTGCTCAGGCTAGTTGGCTTAGGCGATAGGCTCGATCATCGTCCTAACCAGCTGAGTGGCGGTCAGCAACAGCGCGTCGCCATTGCGCGCGCACTGGTCAACCAGCCGTCCATCATCCTTGCTGATGAACCAACAGGCAACTTGGACTCTGCCACAGGCAAGGAAATCATGGAGCTGTTCCGCACGCTGCATCGTGAGCGCGGCATCACGCTGATCATCGTCACACATGACCCGAACATCGCAGCACAATCTGAGCGGATCATCCGCCTGAAAGACGGCTTGATTGAGTACGCAGAAGAGGTGCAAACAGCATGAACTTCCTGCGCAACTTCGGTATTGCAATTGACGCGCTGCTCGCCAACAAGTTGCGCTCAGGCTTGACCATGCTCGGCATTGTTATCGGCGTGGCGTCTGTGGTAGCGCTGCTCTCGATTGGCAACGGCGTGCAACAGAGTATCAACAGCCAGATCACCAGTATTGGCACTAATCTGGTGACCGTAGTGCCTGGTCAGGTGCGCATTGCCGCCGGCCCGCCGACCAATCAAGGCATTCGCGCGCCGACACAGACGCGACCGCTGACCGACGCCGACGCCAACGCGATCCGTGAGCGCGTGCCAAACTTGCTCGGCGTGGCGCCAGAGCTGACGTCAAACAATGTCACTGTCGCCTTTCAGCGCGAGAAGATTTTGATCACAGCGCGCGGCGTCACAGTTGACTACAATCGCGTGCGCAACCTCGAAATTGCGCAGGGACGTTGGTTCGATGCAGCCGAAGACGAGCGCGCCTCACGCGTTGCCATTCTCGGCTCAGACGCAGCCGACGCGCTCTTCGGCGGCTTGAATCCAATTGGACAAACTATTCGCATCAGCAACGCGCCGTTTACCGTGATTGGCGTGACCGTGCCTGTTGGCGCAGGTTTCGCCGGCAATCCCGATACGTCTGTTTTTGTCCCACTGCAGACCGCTTATCGCACAATTTCGAACGCGCGCACGGCTACAGGCGCTCGGCGAGTCAGCGTGATTTACATCTCGGCGCTCAGCAGCGATGATATTCCGCGCGTTGAACGCGAGGTGACACAGGTCATGCGCCAACAGCACGCTATCCGCGAAGGTGAAGAGGATGATTTCACAGTGCTGACTCAGCAGCAGTTTTTGAGCCTTGCCGGTAGCATCACAGGCATTTTGACGCTTTTCTTGGGCTCGATTGCTGGCATCAGCCTCTTGGTTGGCGGAATCGGCATCATGAATATTATGTTGGTCTCCGTGACCGAGCGCACTATGGAAATCGGCTTGCGCAAAGCAGTCGGCGCCAAAAAACGCACTATCCTGATGCAATTTCTGGTCGAGACAGTTACGCTCAGCTTGATTGGCGGCACGTTTGGCATTTTGCTCGGCGTCGGAGCAGCGCTGCTGGTCGGCGCAACAGGCATCATTGCCACAACGATCACGCTCGAATCAATTGTGCTGGCTGTGAGCTTCTCGCTGGCAGTTGGTCTGTTCTTCGGCATTTATCCTGCCAATCGCGCCGCCAACTTGCAGCCGATTGAAGCTGTTCGCTACGAATAAGACCACAGGAGTTCTCAAGGATGCTCAAAAGTTTCTCGGCGCGTCTGTGCGCACTGTGTGTGTTGTTTATGCTGACTGCACTCATGCTCGGCGCGTTTTCCGCCATGCCGACACACGCGCAAAATCGTGAGACGCTCATCATAGCGTTGCTCAGCAGCGCTGCTGAGACTGATCTAGCCAGCAGCCGTCATTTTGTGCAAGGCGCGCAACTCGCCCTTGAAATTGTGAATGGCAATGGCGGCGTGCGCGGACCGGCACGTCCAGCTGACAATGCCACGCCTGTGCCGAATGCGCGCCGCACCACAATCTATACCTTCAGCCTACAGACGCGCAGCGCCGCCACACAGACTGAGATGCGCACTGCGCTCCAAGCCTCAGTGGAAGCCAAGCCCATAGCGCTCATCGGTCCGCAAGTGCCAAGCCTGCTGGACAACAACCTTGACTTTGCCAGCACAAATCGCATTTTGCACCTAGTCGGCTTGCCGAGCGAGCCTGCCGGCGTCAGCAACGCTTTCATCTTGCGGATGCGCTCCAGCAGTGAGAACTTGGCGCGCGACCTCGGTAACTACTTGACCACACAGCGTTACTTCCGCGTTATTGGCACGGCAACCGATAATTCAACACGCGGACGCACTGATCTAGCTGCTTTTGAGCGCGCAGCGCGTCCAACAGGTGCAACGGCGACCACTGTGCGCCTATCGCCTGCAGTCACCTATGACCAAACGGCGACCGACCTGAGCACACAAGCGAAGACGCTCTACGACGCCAATCCAGAGGCTATCGCCATTTTCGGCACACCGCAGACAGCTGCGGCATTGGTGCGCGAGCTGCGCAATCGCGGCTATACAGGCGTCATTGCGTACGGCTCAGCCGAGGGCAACTTGAACGAATTCATCAGTCGTGGCGGCAGCGCCGTGGCGAACGTGATCGTGCCGCTTGTCTGGCTGGCGGACGCACAAGATAACGGCAGTCGGCGCTTTGTTGAGGCATATCGAGCGCGCTTTGGCGAGTTGCCAACGTCTGAATCGGTCATCGGCTTTGACAGCGTGGCTGCGGTCGCGGCTGCAGTCGAGATCAGCGGCGGCGGCACACAGGCTGTGCGCGACACACTGGTCACGAGCAGCGCTATTGGCGGTTTGCAAGGCGTCTACAATCCGTCACGCTTCAGCGGCACAGGCACGACCAATTTGCGCGCTATGGACAGTGCCATTCTGTTCCGCTTGACGGCTGAAGGCAAGGGCATTGAGGAGTCGCGCTATAGCGGCGGCTTGTGTTGGCGGCGCTGTGCCGATACGCGCTTCCAAAACTTGACGGCACCAAACGCGCCAACTGCCACTGCTGCGCGGACAGTCTCAATTGCCTTCCTTGCGCCGCAGACAGGCTTAGATGGCGAGATCGGGCGACGCGCGCTGCGCGGCGCACAGCTTGCCGTCAACGAGATTAACTCGCAAGGTGGTATTGCGGCGCCAAACGGCGTGCGCGTTACGCTTGACCTGCGCAGCTTCAACACGCGCAGCGCCGAAGAATTCGGCGTCACGGCGCGCAGCATTCTCACCACAGCGCCACCAGTCGCCATTCTCGGTCCAACCTTGACAGGCATGGCGCTGCCAAACTTGAGCCTCGCGCCGAATGCGCGCGTGCCACAGTTTGTCACAGGCACAGCTGCTCTCCTCAGCAACAGCGATCCTACGCGCTTTGTCTTCCAGCTGCGCCCTGCCGATGCTACTTGGGCGACTGCGCTTGCCAGCTACTTAGTGAACATTCGGGGCTATACGCGCCTCGCCGTTGCCGCAGCGACCACAGTTTACGGTCAGGATAGCGTAGCGGCGTTCACAAGCGTCGTCACGCGCTTCCGCGACCTGACCGACGCGCAGATCGTCGCCAACACCAGTCATCCTGTCACGGCGACCGATTTCACGACTGAGGCGCGGATACTAGTTGCCGCTGATCCGCAAGTGATCGCCATCTGGAGCGCGCCGAACGCAGCTGCTGCGTTGATCAAGGCGCTGCGCGCCGAAGGCTTTAGAGGCGAGATCGCTTACGGCGCGCTTGAAAATCCTGATTTTCAGAGCGCAATTGGCGAAGGCGGTACAGACGGCTTGCTTGGCGTGACCAGTTGGTTTGCCGGCGCGCAGGACGCCGCTAGCGCTGAGTTTGTGCGCAACTATCGCGCCACCTATGGCGAGTTGCCTGACAGTCATGCTGTTGCCTACTATGACGCTGTCTATATGATCGCTAACGCTATCAAGAACAGCGGACCGTCGGCTGTGCAGCCGTTCATCGCTCAGTTGCCGCGCTTTGCAGGCGTGCAAGGCGAGTATCGTCCTGCCATTTACAACAACGGTCAATTGAGCGCGACTGTGTTCATCGTGCGCGCTGACGCTAAAGGCAACTTGAGCGAGTTGGCGCGCTATGAAGGCGCGACCTGTATCAACGGTTGCCGCTAAGCAGTGATTCGGCTCTGGTCAGCGCACCCAGAGCCATTTATACTCTCGCTGACATCTTGAGCTTTTGCCGTAGCGGAGACTTGATCTTTGCCTCAAGAGTGCCTGCTTGCTATTGACTACGGCACACAAAGTGTGCGCGCATTGCTCTTTAACCTGTATGGCGAGCTGATTGAGTCGGCGCGCCTGCCTGTTGAGCCGTATGTCTCGCCGCAATACGGCTGGGCAGAGCAAGCGCCTGAGTATTTCTGGCAGATGACAAGCGAGGCGTGCCAAGCGCTGTGGACAAAGGCAGGCGCGTGGCGCAGCACGCTGCGCGGCGTCGCGCTCACTACTCAGCGCGGCACAGTGATCAATGTGGACAGGGCAGGCAAGGCGCTGCGTCCAGCAATCGTCTGGCTTGATCAGCGCCAAACGCAAGGTGTGAAGCCTGTAGGCGGCTTGTGGGGCTTGCTCTTTCGCCTGATCGGGATGCGCAAGACGCTCGCCTACTTGCAGGCAGAGGCAGAGGCGAACTGGATCGCTAAACATCAGCCTGAGGTATGGGCGCGTACACACAAGTACCTGTTGCTCTCAGGCTATTTGACCTATAAGCTGACAGGAAATTTTGTCGACTCAGTCGGCTGTCAGGTCGGCTACTTGCCGTTCGACTATCGGCGGCAGCGCTGGGCAGATCGGCGCAGCTGGCAGTGGCAAGCTTTGCCGTTGACGCCTGAGATGCTGCCTGACTTGGTCGAGGTCGGCGGCGAGTTGGGCAAGATCACGGCTGAGGCGGCTGAAGCAACAGGCATTCCTGCTGGCACGCCGCTGATCGCCGCAGCGGCTGACAAAGCCTGTGAGATGCTCGGCTGTGGCGCCATTTTGCCGCACGTCGGTCACATCAGCTACGGCACAACAGCGACGTTCAATACGTTTCATCGGCGCTATGTTGAGGCAATTCCGATGATTCCGCCATATCCAGCAGCTGTGCCACATGCCTATGCACTGGAGACGCAAATCTCGCGTGGCTACTGGATGGTGGATTGGTTTAAGCGCGAGTTCGGCGCACCTGAGCTGCATATGGCGGCTGAGCGCGGCGTGACGGCTGAGTCGCTCTTGGATGCGTTAGCGGCGCAGGTGCCGCCAGGTGCGCTCGGCTTGATTTTGCAGCCGTACTGGTCGCCAAGCATCAAAGTGCCGGGCGCTGAGGCAAAAGGCGCCGTGATTGGCTTTGGCGGCGTGCACACACGAGCGCATTTATACCGCGCCATTCTGGAAGGCATTGCGTACGCGCTGCGCGAGGCGGCACAGCGCGCTGAGCGAAAGACAGGCTTGACGCTGCGCGAAGTGCGCGTGAGTGGCGGCGGCTCTCAAAGCGAGCAAGCAATGCAGATCACAGCAGATGTTTTTGGCGTGCCAGCTGTGCGCCCACACTTGTATGAAGCATCGGGCTTAGGCGCAGCAATCGTAGCAGCAGTTGGCTTAGGCTTGCACAGCAATTTTGAGACGGCTGTCCAAGCGATGACGCGACTTGGACGCACCTATGAGCCGAAGGCAGAAAATCACAGCCTGTACAGTGCGCTTTATGAGCGCGTCTACAAACGGTTATACCGCGGCGTGCGTCCACTGTATGCAGAGATCAGCCGTATCACGGGCTATCCTAAGCTAATGGGCTAGGAGCGCGTGCTCTCCTTGTTTTGCAAGGTCATGTTGAGCAATTCAAGCTGGTCGTTAGGCGAGAGAAAACGGTGCAATGCTAGCTGATCAATTATTTCTTGAGCGCCAATGCGTCTGCGGTAGGTATTTTTGAACAGCTGGCGCAGACACTCTGCCACTTGCAGCGGCTTGTTACGGTTAAGCCACGCAATATATAGGTCATGTAAGCGATGGCGCAACTTTTTCCAAGTGCTATCAGTGACCTCATCACTGCTACAGTCTAGGTGCTGGAGCGCTTTCAAGCGCCCATGAACGCTCTCTTCAATCCCCTTGTGTCGCAGAAGAGGCAGCACACCTATGCCTGCACCAAGCGCGTATGACCATTCATAGGTCACAAAAGGTGAGCTGACTGACCCGCGCGTTAGCACAACAACTACAGCGAAACTTTGCTGGATTTGTTGGTCAATTTCCTGCATCCAATGAATACCAGGCGGCATGTCCACATCTTGGAAGACCTCCACATGCATACTGCGCATCCCCTCAATCTTTCTGCGCAGCTCTTTAATGAAGAAGCCTTCCTCATCACGCTTGTAAGAGATGAAGACTTTTGGAGCTGTCATGTCATGTTACCCCTGCATTCATCGGATAAGCGCGTTAGCAGTCCGTCAAGTTCACTGATGTGGTGTCGAGTTAGAGCAAGACACGAGTTGAAACACGGGATATAGTCTTCCAAAGATGACGAGTTTGGAAAGTGGTCAAAGTATGTTCGAATGCCGAGCAGCTGCGCGCTTGGATTTTCTAACGATTGTAGAAAAACGTAAAAGAGTACGTTATCAGGCGGGCTCTGTTCATCTATTAGTACTTTCGAGACACAACCTATGACATCAGCAAGTTCGTCAAGCCTAACAAGACCGACTTCGATGAAAACTCGATTATTCTCTTGACGCACTACGCATTTTGCTCTACCAATCCGTTTATGCACAATTGGGAACGTGAACACTAGACCTTGAACTATCCACTCAACCTCAAGCTTAAGTTCCCGGAGGTAACGAAAAAGTATCTCAATCAGATTCACGCGATCATCTCTTCTTGAACTTTGCTAGCAGCTCTTCTGTGTACGGCGTTGGTTCGATTGGATAGTAGCCTTTCACAACCGCCTTTGCCCATGCTGCCTCGCGGCGTTTCGCTCGGCGGCGTGCGTTACGAACGGCACGCTTGGGCAACGGCGCACTGCTCGTGCCACCTCGATCAGGGTCAGAGCAACGCTTAAGGCGGTCAAGTAGGCTGCGTGTGTAGTCTGTTAGCTCTATCTCTTGGTAACGCATTCTGTCACGTCTCCCACAGACTGTGAATATACTTGCCAGTCAGCAAGCGCACTGTATCACGTAATCTGGAAGGGATCAATGGTGAATCTGCCAAAAGCCACTCGACTGCCTGAGAGCGGCTCTCGGCTGCTAGAATGATGTAGGCTGCTCCACCAATTTCTAAAAAATGCTCAGCCCATTCGGCTGGAAAAATTGCACGCTCAGCTGATGTGAAAAAGGTTGAGCCGCCTTTGAGGGCGATCCACACTTTGCTCCTCTTTCTACCCTCGATCTCAACGCACACTGGCACGATCCAAGCCTCTCTTCAGAGAGCATCGCGCACGCGCTTGGCTGCATGGCGCGCCGAGAAGAAAGACCTAATTTCTGTTGGGAAGATTTTCATAAATTGCTGAGAAACTTTTTGTGGCTCAAATTCATTCACGAGGTCGTTCATATAGTGGAATAGGCTGACTAACTCTATCGAACTTGCGCCATAGACAAGTGGAAGGTCGCGCAATCTCTGGCTAGTTGCATTGTCATCTGGATTGGCTGAACAAACTAGAATGGGAGCGTTAGCGCCAGTGCCGACTGCACCGAGTACACCAAGGTCACCAAAGATAGCGTCCACATCAGTGAATCGCAAAGCACCATCAGTTGCTCTAACATAGATATAAAAAGCGCTGTTTCTGCCCCTAGTAAGATGTAATAGACAGCCATTCCGTGTAGCTTGAAAGCCTGTCAAATTGCGGAAAGCGCGCTCTACCAGATCTATCAATGGTTGACTCGGATGATCCATTTGACAGAAGTACTGAACTACTTTTTTGCCAGTGACGCCACTATCCCAGAATGGAACTTGTTCTGAGAATTTGTAGCCGTGCTGGGGATTGTCAAGAACTCGTGGAATAGCCTCTAATGCTTCAGGTAAAAAGCGGTATATTCGTTCTTCCACGCGTGCGATCTGATCTGGCTCAAACAAAGCCAACATCATTGCTTCAATAGCTGCTGCCCCACTTGGACTAACGTATTTGCATAATTGATCCTTTCTTACAACGTTGTCGCGTTCATGCAAAAGCCAACTGTAGAGCAGAATATCTCGCAGCAAAAACGTATCATGCTGAAGCTGGCTTTCTGATAAGTTCTGCAAACGCTCTATGCGAAGATTGAAAAAAGCAGCAATTTCTTGACTGGTGGGCATAATGCAATCCCCTTAAAACAGTGTTATGCTTTGTTCATTGTAGCATGACTTTTTGCGAGTCTCCAAGGTACAAGCTAGTCTTGGCATGACTCAGGCAATCCTTGACTAATGCACTGAAAACTTGCGCGCTGAGCTATTCCAATTTAGAATAGCAGTATTCCAAGTTGGAGTAGCGCGCTGTGACGCTCTCGCCTGACCATGCCATCCTTGGTTTGCTCGCTCATGCGCCGCAGCACGGCTATCAAATGCTGGAGTGCTTCAGCGATCCTGCCTGTCTAGGACAGATTTGGCGGCTGAATGCTAGTCAGCTCTATAGCACGCTCAAGCGCCTTGAGCGCGACGGCTTGATCAGCGGACAAAGCGCGCCGTCTGAGATCGGTCCGCCGCGCACGGTCTACCATTTGACCGAAGCAGGACGCGACCAGTTGTTACACTGGCTGCATGAGCCTTCGCCTTCAGCAAGCATTCGGCGCGTGCGCGTTGAGTTTCCCAGTCGGCTGTTTGTGGCGCACTTGCTGAACGTGCCAAGCGCGCCGATTATTGCGCACCAACGCGCAGCATGTCAGCAGGAGCGCGAGCGCTTGATCGCACAAAGTTCACAGGCTGCAGATGGCATGGCAAGTCTTGCGCTCACCTTCGCCATTGAGCAGCTAGAAGCTGCGCTGCGCTGGATTGAACGCTGTGAACAGATGACGTTTGATACACTGACTGAATACTTTCGAGAGAGGAGACCTTCGCAGTGAAACGTCTGATTTGTCTTTTACTCATCGCACTAGTGCTGATACCGTTTAACTCGCCTGTGAGCATGGCACAAAGCGCGCCGTTCACCATTCAAGCCGCAACAGAGCTTCAGCCTGCGCTCAGCGCGCTCTACAGAGCGCGCTACGGCGCTGAGCCGACTTTTGTCCAGAGCAACGGCGATTTGATCGCCACAAACGACCTTGCGTTGCGTCCACTGGGCATGGTCAGCGTGCCGCCGCACTTCCTGTCCGACGCTTTCCTTTTGCTAGCGCGTCCAAACGCTGAGGCAGAAGCATTTATCGCGTTCGCTGCCTCACCTGACGGACAAGCTGCGCTGATCGAGAGCGGCTTCTTGCCGAAGTCTGTGACGGTCACTGACCAAGCAGGCAACACGGTTGAGATTGCGCAACCTGTGCGCCGAGTCATCACGCCATATAGCATTGCCACATACTTGGTCTACGGCGTCGGCGCAGCAGATCGCCTTGTAGCGGCAGGCTATCTTGGCACGCGCACGCCTGTCGGCGCGGCGCGCATGAGCGCGATTGATCCGCGCTTCCCGACGTTGAGCGGCTACACGCTCAATCAGCGCGAGATCAACATCGAGCAAGTGGCACAGCTCGCACCTGATCTGATCATCACTAGCGCGCGCACAGCGTGGCTAGACACTGTCCGCGAGCTGAACATTCCTTTCGTGCTGCTGCAGGGCGAGTCGCGCGAGCTGCTCAAGGAGTCAGTGCTGCTGGTTGGTCAACTGCTCGGTCCAAATGCACAAGCGCGCGCTAGAGCGTGGGTTGATTACTACGATGACATCTTCACACAAGTGGTCGAGCGCACAAAGGACGTAACAGAGCGTCCAAAGGTACTGTTCGTAGGCGAGTCGCCTTTGCGCGTAATCAGCGGACAGATGTACCAGACTGACATCATCGCCGCAGCAGGTGGACGTTCTGTGAGCGCTGAACTGAAAGGCTTCTGGAACGACGTCAACCTTGAGCAAGTGGCATTGTGGAATCCAGACGTGATCGTGATTGCTCCGTACGGCAACGTCACGCCACAGACCTTCAAAGAGAGTCCTGAGTGGGCGATCATCAAGGCAGTGCAAGACGGCAAGGTCTACAAAATGCCGAGCTGGGTCGCGCCTTGGGATACGCCTGTGATGGACTCGGTCTTGGGCGTGATCTGGCTGGCACAGAAGCTTTTTCCAGAGCGCGTAACGCTAGACTGCGCGCGAGAGGCAGTCTATTTCTTCAAAGTCTTCTACAATCACGACTTGCCTGAGTCAGAGATCGCGGCAGTATGCGGATCGTAGCTCTAGGGCGCAGCAGGGCAGCAGCAAGCGGCTTCAGGCAGGCTGTTGCCTATGGCAGCTTGGCGCTGCCTGTTGCCTTAATCCTCATCTCACTGTTGCTAGGGCTGTATGAGATTCGCATTGAGACAGTCGTCCGTGCGCTGCTCTCACTGGTTGTGCCACAAGCCGCGGAAGGCATTTCAAGTACAGAGCTGACACTGACCTTGCGCATTCGCTTGCCGCGCGTGCTTGCCGCAGCGTTGATTGGCGCAGCTTTGGCGAGCACAGGCGCCGCTTTCCAAGGAATCTTCAAAAATCCGCTTGTGGACTCAAACTTGCTTGGTGTGACCAGTGGCGCAGGCTTTGGCGCGGCATTGGCGCTCTTGTTAGGCGGCACGGCGCTAGTTGTGCAAGGCTCTGCTTTCGCCTTCGGCTTACTGGCAGTCATGATTGCCTATGCAGGCAGCCGCCTATACAGCAGCGCACCGTTAATTGTATTGACCTTAATGGGCGTCCTGATCGGCTCGTTTTTCACGTCGCTCACAGCGCTGACCAAATATGTCGCTGATCCGTTGAACACTTTGCCTGCGATCACGTTCTGGTTGCTCGGCGGCTTGACAGGCGTGACGTGGAACAGCTTGCCGTTGCTGGCTGTGATCACGCTAGGCGGAAGCGCGTTCTTGTGGGCAATCCGTTGGCGGCTGAACATCCTCTCACTTGGCGACGCCGAAGCGACGGCGCTCGGCATGAATCCGACGCGGCTGAAGCTGTTGATCATCCTGTGCGCTACGCTGATGACGGCTGCTGCGGTCGCTGTTGGCGGCGCAATCGGCTGGATCGGACTGGTAGTGCCGCATGCGGCACGTCTGCTAGTCGGCGCAGATCACAAGACGCTCTTGCCGATGTCGCTTTCACTAGGCGCGTCGTTCTTGCTAGTGATTGACAACATCTCGCGGACGCTCTTGCCTGCTGAAGTGCCGCTCGGCATCTTGACAGGGTTAGTCGGCGTGCCAATTTTGATCGTGCTGCTGCGACGCAGTCAGACTGTGTGGTAAATGTTAGAAGCAGAGAATTTGTACTACGCTTACACACCTGATGTACCTGCTTTGCGCGGCATCTCGCTAACGTTGCGCGCAGGCACAATCTTGTACCTGCTCGGACGCAACGGCTGTGGCAAAACGACGCTGATGAACTGTTTGAGCGGCGTGTTGAAACCAAAGCGTGGCGCTGTGCGCCTATACGGACGTGACTTGCACAGTTACACACCTGCCGAGCGCGCGCGGCAAGTTGGCTTGATTCCGCAGTTGCACACGCCTGCTTTTAACTATAGCGTCCGTGAGATAGTTCTGATGGGACGTGCGCCGCACTTGGGACTGTTTGCGTCGCCAAGCCGCCTCGACTACGAAATCGCTGATGCGGCGCTAGAGAGCGTCGGCTTGTCAAGCTACCGAGAACGTCCGTACACGCAGCTGAGCGGCGGTGAGCGGCAACTGGTGCTGATCGCGCGTGGCTTGGCACAGCAGTGCCGCATTCTGCTCATGGACGAGCCAGATGCACACCTTGACCTGAACAATCAGCTGCGCGTGATGGAGCGCGTAGTGCGCCTTGCTGCCGACGGTCTGTCGTTCATCGTTACGTCACATTTGCCTAACAATGCGCTGGCGTACGCGCATGAGGTGCTGTTGATGAAACGCGGCGCTATGCTCGCCTACGGCACGCCTGCCGACGTGCTGAGCGAGAACCTGCTCAGCGCTGCATATGACCTGCCAATTGAGGTGATCCGTGAAGGCGAGCGCTTGCGCGCCATTCTGCCGCGCAGAGCATCGTGACGAGCGCATGATGAGCCATTCGCCGCAGTCCATCTGGCAGACGCGCCAACCGCCAGAGATAGTCCTAGTCACAGGCGAGAGCGGCGCAGGCAAGACGACGTGGTGTCATGCCATGCGCACATTCGCTGAGCGCGAGTCGCTGCGCGTAGGTGGCTTGATCTCGTATGGCGTCTTTGAAGGCGCTGAGAAGGTCGCTATAGAACTGTGCGTCTTGCCAAGTGGCGAACGCCGTCAGCTTGCTGTGCGCCGCGCATACACAGTCGGCGCCGCGACGCCGCGCTGGGCATTTGACGAGGCTGTTTTGGCGTGGGGCGACTCGCATCTAGCGACGCTCAGTGCATGCGACGTGCTGATCGTTGACGAGCTCGGTCCGCTTGAGCTAGTTCACGGTCAGGGCTGGCAGAGCGCTTTCTCCACTTTAGCTGCGAGATGCTATCAAGTGGCGTGCGTGGTTGTGCGCCCAAGTCTAGTCGAGCGCCTGATAGCACGCTTCGTAGTGGCGCGTGTCATTGAGCTGTGACGCAGCATGTACGCCTTTGTGCAAAACTTTGCACGCGCTCAGGACACCTCAATTAGAGTCACACTGCTCTGCATCCGTGAACTTTGCCAGCAACTCACGCAGATGAGGTGTTGGCTCAAGTGGACGATAGTGCCTCACCTTCGCTTTAGCGAGCGCTTGTTGATGGCGTCGAATTTGACGCTGAGCATTGCGGACGGCTCGCTCGGGCAAGGGTGCGTCAACAAGGCTATCTCGTCCATGACTCTTATCTTGCTTGAAGCGCTCAAGTAAACTGCGCATGTAGTCCGTCGGCTCCATTGCCCGATATTTCGTCTCTGTCATTTCTTCTGATTCCCCGCGTTACGCGCACAGCACGCGTGGGCGTAGTCCAGTCCTCAGTTCACAGCTTTATACTATCATGTCTTCAGAAAATGAGGCGTGATTGTTTTTCGAGGTGACTTTGTGCGTGATTTGTGGCATAATCGCCGCAGCTTCGTGCGCAGACAGCAGTTTTGCTTATGACCTTTTCTCTGAGCGATCATCCGCATCGGCGCTTCAATCCGTTGACTCGTGAATGGGTGCTCGTCTCGCCGCATCGCACCAAGCGACCTTGGCAAGGGCAGATCGAGACTCCGCCTGCAGAGACGCGCCCTGAGTACGATCCTGAGTGTTATCTTTGTCCGAACAACGTGCGCGCTAACGGCGAGCGCAATCCGAACTACACTAGTACCTATGTCTTCACCAACGACTTTCCGGCGCTCCTGCCCGATACGCCCGAAGGCGGTTACGCACCACATCCCTTGCTGCGCGCCGAGTCGGAGCGCGGCACAGCGCGCGTTGTGTGCTTTTCGCCGCGCCACGACCTGACTCTTGCCGAGATGCAGCCAGCAGCCATTCGCCTCGTGGTAGACGAGTGGTGCAGGCAGTACGAGGAGCTCGCTGCTATGCCGCATATCGGCTATGTGCTGGTCTTTGAGAATCGCGGCGCTATGATGGGCGCTTCGAATCCGCATCCGCACGGGCAGATTTGGGCAAGCGAGCACTTGCCGCAGCAAATTCTGCTGGAAGATGCCTCACAGCGCGAGTATTGGCAAATACACGGTCGCTCACTCCTCGCCGATTACCTTGAGGTGGAGCTTGAGCGAGGCGAGCGCCTCATCCACGTGAACGAACATTTTGTCGTCCTTGTGCCGTTCTGGGCAGTTTGGCCCTTTGAGACCATGTTAATCAGTCGGCGGCATGTGAGCGCCATGACTGAACTAGACGACTCTGAGCGCGATAGCCTTGCCGACGCACTCCACGCGCTGACCGTACGTTACGACAACTTATTTCGTATCTCGTTTCCGTACTCAGCAGGCTTTCATGTGCGTCCGACAATGGCAGGCGACTGGACACATTGGCACTTTCACGCACACTTTTATCCGCCGCTGCTGCGCTCTGCAACTGTGCGTAAATTCCTAGTCGGCTATGAGATGCTCGGCACGCCGCAGCGCGATATCACACCTGAGCAAGCTGCCGAGCGCTTGCGCAGCCTGCCAAGTGTCCACTACAAGCACGCAACTTAGAGACTCTCGTTAGAGCCTATCCCTTGCACGGCGCGCTAAAATCTGCTTAGCTATTAGGCGAGCTACACTAGCTAGAGGAAAGGAACTGCGCATGTCAGACGCTTTCGAGGCACTCAAAGCAAAGCTGGCTCAGACAGGGACGCTGACCGATGAGGAGATCGCTGCAGCTGACCTGACTGAGGAGCAAAAATTGTGGCTGAATGCTGAACGTTATGCAAAGCAACGCGACACAAGCGAGACCGTCACGCTGGAACAGTACCTTGAGGCGAACAAAGTGCTGGATAGCGCACCTGAAGGCAGCCCTGAGTATGAAGCAGCGCTGAAAATCGTTCAGCGCTACGAGCAGCAGGCATAAGTAAGCCGCACCTTGCAGCGCGCTCGCCTATCATGTGGTCAGGGCATGACCAAGCCACCATCTACGTGCAAGGCTTGCCCAGTGATGAAGCGCGCTGCATCTGAACACAAAAACAGCACGACTGCAGCTACTTCCTCAGGCGTGCCAAATCTGCCCTGCGGATTGTTCGGTGTCTCTGGCAGTGGCGCATTTGGGAAAGCGATCTCAGCAGGGCAGACAGCATTGACACGCACGCCATGTGGCGCCAGCTCGCGCGCTGCTTCACGAGTCAAGCCGATCACGCCTGCCTTGCTGGCGACGTACGATGCGTGGTTCGCCAGCGGTAGTGGATGTCCGTAAGCACTGGCAAGGTTGACAATGACACCGCCACCTTCGTCAATCATGACACGGCTGACAAGCTGAGTCATGAAAAACGTGCCTGTTAGGTTGATCTCGACGATGCGCCGCCAATCGTACTCGTCAATTTTGACGAACGGCGCGGCGCGCAGCGTGCCAGCTGCATTCACCAAGATGTGTAGGTGGTTGAAGCGGTCGCGCACAGCTTCAATCATTGCCGCTGCTTGATACTTGTTTGAGACATCGCCGTGAAAGGCAAACGCCTGACCGCCTTGCGCCACGATCTGCTCAGCAAGCGCGTCGGAGCGGTCAGGATTGATGTCACCAATGGCGACGGCTGCGCCGCTCGCAGCTAGAGCAAGACTGATAGCACGTCCCACGTCTGCTGCGCCGCCTGTGACCAGCGCTACCTTACCACGCAAATCTACAGAGAACGGCGCGCTGTAAGTCATAGACGCTCCGCTAACCACTGAGTCAGCAAGCGCATGCCGCCTGCACCGACGCGATGTCCAACCGCTTCCTCAAAATATGTGACTTGTGCGCCGTGCGCAATCAGCAGGTCACGATTTTTGCGCGCAATTTCGACCGCGATGACCTCGTCTTGTGTGCCGTGCAAAATCAGCACTGGAATGCCGTTCAGCGGCGGAATGATCTGCTTGGTCAGATAGCCCGGTATAAAGCCACCTAGCGAGGCAACGCCGCGCAAGCGCATCGGCTCTGACAGCATGTAGGCGTATGCCATTGATGCACCTTGCGAAAAGCCGAGCATGACTATGCGTGCATCGTCAATGCTGTAGCGCGTCTTTAGCGCTGCGATGAAACTTTCAAGGTAGCCAAGCGCAGCTTGCAACGCAACAGGATCGGTCTTTCCGCCTTGAAAGTTGAACCATGAGTAACCGTGCGTCGGCGCGTTCAGCGGCGCGCGCGGACTAGCGATCAGCCACTCAGCGCTTGCCGCACGGCTGAAAATCCATGTCACGTCTTCATCGCCTTCGTAGCCGTGCAACATCAGCAGGAGCGGATGCGCGCCCTCGCGTTGTGGCACGCGCACACGGCACGGCACGCCGCTGATCTCCAGACGTTCAGCAGTGGTGTGCAGCTCCTCAACCATTTCTAGCGTCCATTCAGTTTCTGAATTGCTATTTTGTAGGTGACGCGCACTTCGCCTTCGGCGAGCGTAGATTCTTCACGTCCGCGATATTTCAGCGCCAATTTCTTAATCACGTCGTAGGCACCTTCTTCAGTTTCCTCAGCAACCACGCCGCGCACTTCTGCCCAGTGGTACATATTTTCAGGATCAATGATCAGGACAGTCACTTTAGAGTTACGGCGCATGTTGCGATCTTTTTGGCGTCCTCGTGCTGTGTTTATGAT
>JANWYI010000058.1 GCA_025055255.1 Anaerolineae bacterium
TGCCAGTTGGAGACTGAGCAATGGCGCGTCGTGCGAAGTTGACCTTGAATGCAACCGCTCAAGCTACTGACCTGCCTGAGACGCTCAAGCACACGCGCTTTCGCTCTCAGCTAGAGATCGCCTTTGCGCTACAGCTGGAGGCACATGGCATACGCTGGTTTTACGAGCCTGAGCGTCTGTGTCGCTACCTTGTAGATTTCTACTTGCCTGAGCGCCGCCTCTGGGTTGAGGTGAAAGGGCGACTCAGCTCGCGCGATCACGCCCTGTTGCGCGACGTTGCAGCGTTTCTCGCCGCAGAGCGCAAACAGCGCCTGTTCATGTACACAGCGCGGCAAGCCTACGCCGTCCGTGAAGATGGCTTCAGTCCGATGAACCACGCTGCTTTCTGGCAGATCGTCCTAGAAGGTGGCAAGCGAGATTTGCTCAAAGCCGCAGACTGACATGCTTTGTCAGTTTGCACAAATTGCGGCGAACTGAGTGTCAGCTCAGCACAGCTGCTTTTTGCTCCCAGCCGCTGCAAAAGCTATCATCAGTGGACTAAGGTAGGGACTCTTGCCGATCTTTCAACATGATGAGCCGTTTTGTAGGACGCGTGGTAGCAGTTACAGGTGCGGCGCAAGGCATTGGCGCGGCAATTTCATGCCGCTTTGCTGCAGAAGGCGCGCACGTGGTCATGCTAGATCGGCAAACTATTCCTGATGATTTCTTGCCAGAACCAGCTGCTAAGTACAAAGTGGACGTGACCGATCACGCCGCAGTCAACGCGGCGATTGAGGCAATTCATCGCCAATTTGGGCGCATTGACGTCTGGGTCAACAACGCGGGCATCTACACAAGCGCGCCATTCACAGAGATGCGCATGGAAGACTGGCAACGCGCCTTGAACGTCAACTTGACAGGCGCTATGGTCTGCATGCAAGCAGTAGCGCCGTTCATGGTGGCGCAGCGCTATGGCAGGATCATCAATGTGGCGTCGCTGGCAGGCGTGATTGGCTTTCCAAACTCAGCAGCCTACTGCGCGACGAAAGCGGGTGTGATCGGCTTGACGCGCGCCGCAGCCATTGACCTCGGTCCATACGGAGTGACCGTCAATGCAGTTTGCCCTGGCACACTACTGACCGAGATGGGCTACAAAGTGGACGAGCTTATTTGCAAGCAGAACGGCTGGGAGCCGGGCACTTTCCTCAAGCTGCGCGCTCAGGAATTGCCTGTGCGCCGTCTTGGGACGCCTGAGGACGTGGCAGGCGTAGTGGCATTCCTCGCCTCTGAGGACGCCTCATGGCTGACAGGTCAAGCGCTAGTGCTAGACGGCGGACAGTTTCCGTTCTAGGCATGATCACGCTGACCGCCTACCTCGATTTTTGGTTCAGAGACCTGCCTTATCCAGAGCGCGTGGCTGCTTGCGCAGCGCTCGGCATTCGCAGCGTGCAAGTCTGGGCATGGCGCGCGCGTCCGATAGACGAAATTGCCGACGCATGCCGTCAACACGGTGTGACTTTCTCGGACACCTTCGATAACGCTTGCGGAAGTCTTGTGGACTCAGCGCGGCACAGCGCCTGCCTTGAGGCATGGGCAGAGTCACTGGAGATGGCGCAGCGCTACGGCATACAGCGGCTGTTCATGTTCAGCAATCAGATCAACCCTGATGGCTGGGCAGAGCGCCTGAGCCGCACCTACACGCCTGCTGAGCAGTACGCCAACTTGCTGGAAGGCGCCGCGCGAGTCATGGAGCTGGTCGAAAAGACAGCAGTTGAGGTCTGGTTTGAGGCGCTGAATACGTTTGACCTGCAAGGCGACATCCTTGTGCACACACATGCATTGGCTGCAGACGTGGTGCGGCGCGTCAATCATCCGCAGCTGCGCCTCGCCTTTGATTGCTACCATCAGCAGCGCACAGCAGGCAACCTGATCTACGGCTTAGAGGCGTATCACGGCTTGTATCCAACTGTCCACATTGGCGACGTGCCGACGCGCGGCGCGCCGAACACAGGCGAGATCAACTTCCCGAACATCTTCCGCACGCTGAAAAAGCTCGGTTTTAGCGGCACACTCGGCTTAGAGTTCTACGCTGATGGACAGGAAGCTGCAGCGTTAGCACAAGTGCGCGCCATGCTTCACGAGGCAGGTCTGCAGAGCCTGCCGTGACTAGCACACGCCGCACATTTGGCAGAAACGCTCAGCGTCGCCTTCGCGCCAATAGCCGCGCTGACGGCGAAGGTGGAGCAGACGCGCGACTTCATGCGGCGGCAAGGTTGGCAAAGGCGCCAGTTGCGCAGCACGTTGTAAGACTGTGGCTGTGTGTTCCAGCACTTCCATGCGCAAAAAGGCTTCCCACAGGTCTGTGCCAGCGGTCAGGGCGCCGCTGTGAGCGATGAGGAGCGCGTCGTGCTGGACTATCAAGACGCGGACTGCCTCGCATTGCTCGGCGCTGAAAGGCGTGCTGTAGGCAGCAGTCGGCACCAAGCCGAGCAGAATAATTGCCTCTGGCAGGACGCACGTGCGCATGCTGACATTGGCAAGTGTAAGCGCAACGGCATGTGGTGGCGTCGCAAAAAGAATGCCGTTCAGATCAGCGCGCTGTTGGTAACACAGCGCATGCAATAGCGGCTCGCCGTCTTGAGCGCCTAGCGCGTCATCTAGGGCGATTTTGAGCAGCTGATCAGGTTGTAGAAAGCCTTTGGCAAGTTGTGGCGGCGTTAGAAGGAAGTATTTGGCGTCCAGACGTGCGCTCAAACTGCCGCCTGTGCCGCTGAGCCAAGCTGCGTCGTGCAATTGGCGTCCGATGTGGCAGAGCAAGCTGCGCAGGCTGCTTTCGTCGCGCCCTGCGCTGTGCCCTGAGTCGGCTAGGTCGCGCTCAGGGTAAGGAATGGGCAAACTCATGTTTGCAGGTAGCGTGTCAGCTTAGTCGTAAGTTCTCTCAGGTCAATTGGCTTTGAGACGTAGTCATCGCAGCCTGCTTCAAGCGCACGCTCGCGGTCGCCGACCATGGCATGGGCAGTCAAGGCAATGATCGGAATATGCTGCAACTCAGGCATTGCCTTAATGCGGCGCGTGGCTGTCAAGCCGTCTATTTGCGGCAAGGAGATATCCATCAGGATTAGGTCAGGGCGCTCAGCGCTCGCCTTTTTTATGCCTTCCTCGCCGTCTGTAGCAATGATCACTTCATAGTTCATTGAGTCCAGTACATCAGTGATCAAAATGCGATTATCAGCGTTGTCTTCGACAACGAGAATGCGATTGCCCATGCTGACAGCGTGCCTCCAAGCGTGTGATCCGAACTTGATCCAATTTTGGCTGATTTACGGGCTGCGTGCAAGTATCGCAAGAGTCCATTTAGCGGATGCGCAGCGGCGTGGCAAGCTTTGATCACACAGGTTAAACGCTCACTCTCACATGCCCATTTTTGCCGCTCAATTAGCCTGACGGTATAATCGTACGTTATGCTTTCTGGGCAATCTAGCGCGCTGCACACGACAATTGAACAAAGATTTTGGTGGGCATGGCTGCGTTCGCGCGTCTAGCGCTCAGTGTACGTCTCTCGTTATGGGCAATGAGGAATGGTAAATGTCTGATCTAACCAGAACTACGTTGACTAGAGCAGAGCTCATCGAAGCCTATCATCAAATGGTGCTGATCCGCCGCTTTGAGGAGAAATGCAAGGAACTCTATAACGCGCGCAAAATTGGCGGCGTCTACTTGCATCTCTACAACGGACAAGAGGCAACGGGAGTCGGCGCAATTAAGGCGCTTAAGCCAACGGATCACGTCATCACAGCTTACCGTGATCACGGCATTGCCATTGCTAAGGGCGCCGACGTAAAGCGGCTGATGGCAGAGATGTTCGGCAAGCGCACGGGCGTCAGCGGCGGCAAAGGCGGCTCAATGCACCTTGCCGATGTAAACGTGCGCATGTGGGGCGGCTATGCCATTGTCGGCGGACACTTGCCGTTGGCGGCAGGCATTGCGCTTAAGTCAAAGTACAACGACGACGGCGAAGTGGTCTTGTGCTTTGTTGGCGATGGCGCCACGAACAACGGCTACTTCCATGAGGCGCTTAATCTGTCATCGGTCTGGGACTTGCCTGTGGTCTGGCTGATTGAGAATAATCTTTACGGCATGGGAACGCCTGTGCACGTGGCGAGCGGACAGCCAGAGCTGCACAAACGCGCCATTGCCTACGGCATGAAAGATTACGGGCGCGTAGACGGTATGGACTTCTTCGCTGTCTATGAAGTGACGCAACAGGCAGTGGAATACGCGCGCACGACTGGTCCGGTCTTGATTGAGGCGATCACGTACCGCTACGAAGGTCACGGCGTCTCAGACCGCATCTACATGAAGCGCGTTGAGGAGATGCAGATGTTCCAACAGCGCGATCCGTTGATCGTCATGCAGACCAAGCTGCGCGAGATGTTCCCAGATATCGAGCCGGAGCTCGCCAAGGTCGAGCCGTCTGTTGCTGCAATCGTGGAAGAAGCAGTCCGCTTCGCTGAGGCGAGTCCTGTGCCAACAGCGGAAGACTTGACGCGCAACGTTTATGCATGAGCATCCTTCAAAGGGAACGATCTAGAGCATGGCAGAGAAAAACATCCCAATGCGCGAGGCGTTGCGCGCCGCCTTGCGCGAAGAAATGATCCGCGATGAGCGCGTTTTCGTGATGGGACAGGAAGTCGGCGCATGGGAAGGCACGCACAAGGTCACGCGCGGCTTTTTGGATGAATTCGGCGCACGCCGCGTGCGCGACACGCCGATCAGCGAGATGGCAATTGCAGGCGCAGCCGTCGGCGCGGCAATGGCAGGCTTGCGTCCAGTGGCAGAGATTATGACAATTAACTTCGCCTTCCTCGCCTTTGACGCGCTGATCAATCACGCTGCCAAAGTGCGCTATATGTTTGATGGACAGTTCAAAGTGCCAATGGTGCTGCGCTGCGCCACAGGCTGGGGCAATCAGGCTACCGCGACGCACTCGCACACGCCAGAGCCAGTTTTTGCGCACTTTCCGGGCTTATATCTCGGCTGTCCATCTACGCCTGCCGACGCCAAAGGCATGTTGAAAGCAGCGATCCGTGACGACAACCCTGTCTTGTTCACAGAGGTGATCGCGCTCTATCCGAAGCCGGGCTTAGTGCCAGATGACCCTGATTTTGTCCTGCCAATTGGCAAGGGCGACATCAAGCGCGCAGGCAAAGACGTGACCATTGTGGCGTACGGACGCGGCGTGGAATGGTCGCTGGATGCAGCCGAAATGTTGGCGCGCGAAGGCATCTCGTGCGAGGTAATAGACGTGCGCTGGCTGCGTCCATTGGACTTGCCGCTGATCTTCGAGAGCTTCAAGAAGACCAATCGTTGCGTCGTAGTCGAGGAGTCGTTGCCGTTCTACAGCTTTGGCAGTGAGATCGCGGCGCAGCTGCAAGAGCATATGTTTGACTACATGGACGCGCCGATCAAGCGCGTGAGCGCAATGGACGTGCCGTTGCCTTACGCCAAAGAGATTGAGCTAATGGCACTGCCAGACGCGCACAAAGTGGTCGCAGCGGTCAAAGAAATCATCTAGAGGGACGGTCGCTATGGCTGAAGTCGTCAAAATGCCCATGCTCGGAGCAACCATGCAGGAAGGCACCTTCGTCAATTGGACGAAGGATATCGGTCAGAGCGTGCAAGCAGGCGAAGTGATCGCTGAGGTTGAGGCGGACAAGGCGACTATTGAGATTGAGTCGCCGTTCAGCGGCGTGCTGGTCGAGAAACTGGTCAGCGCAGGCGACGTAGTGAGCGTCGGCATGCCGTTAGCGCGCATTGAGACGGCAAATGGCGGCGCTGCGGCTCTCGACAAGCCAGTGTCCGCTGCTGAGAGTGCGCAGAGCAGGTCAGCTGAGCCTGCCAAGTCTGCGACAGCCGCTGTGTCTGCAGCAGTTGCGGCGCCTATCGAAGTTGATCCGCATTTACCTGATGGTGTGCGCGCTAGTCCATTGGCGCGGCGCATTGCGCGCGAGCGCGGCATTGATCTGCACATGGTCACTGGCACGGGTCCGGGCGGACGCATTGTCAAGGCAGATGTTGAGCGCTTCACGCCGACGGCTGTTCAGCAAGTTGCGCCTGCGCTCAGCGCACCTGCCAAAGCGCCTGCTGCAGCACCGACGCGCGCCTTGCCGAGCGGCGAAGGCATTACGCACGAGCCTGTCTCGCGGATGCGTCAACGTATTGCTGCGCGCACAGTTGAGAGCAAGACCACCATTCCGCATTTCTACCTGACAGGCGAGATTGACATGGCTGCGGCGCTTGCGCTGCGCAAGCAGATCAACGAAGGCTTGCCCGAAGACGAAAAAGTGACCGTCAACGACTTGGTCGTTAAAGCCGCTGCGTTAGCGCTGCGCAAGTTCCCGAACCTGAACAGCCATTTCTACGGCGACACGCTCGTGCGCTATCACTACATCAACATCGGCATTGCCGTAGCGCTGCCTGAAGGCGGCTTGGTGAACGTCGTAGCGCGCAACGCCGACCAAATCTCGATCTCACAGCTCGCCAAGCGCAACAAGATCATGTTTGCGAACGTGCGCGAAGGCAAAATCAAGCCTGAGGACATTGAAGGTGCAACGTTCACGGTCAGCAACCTCGGCGCCTACGATGTCGAGCATTTTCAGGCGATCATCAGTCCGCCAGAGGCGGCAATTCTTGCCGTCGGCGCTGTGAGACAAGTACCAGTTGTGGTCAATGGCGAGATCACAGTTGGCACGCGCATGAAGGTGACCTTGAGCGTGGATCATCGTGTCAGCGACGGCGCCGAAGGCGCGCTCTTCCTGAAGGCATTGCGCGAACTGTTAGAAAATCCAATGCGGTTGCTCATCTAAGCTGACGAAAAGCGCCTGACTGTATGCCGCTGTGCAGCCTCGTGCGTTGTACAGCGGCATACTTTTCAAACCTATCTCACATCTTGCTGTGTTAGAATTGTAGTGTGTCAAGAGCTAGGACTGTTCACCATGTGCCAGCCGACCGACGATTCTGCCTTGAGCGCAGCCACTGAGCCGACACTTGGGCAGCGTCAGGACTTTGTGCATCTGCACGTGCATACCGAGTACAGTCTGCTAGACGGCTTGAGCAAGATTGACAAGCTGGTCAAGCGTGCGCAGGCGCTGAACATGCGCGCGCTCGCCATCACGGATCACGGCACGATGTTCGGCGTCATCAATTTCTACAACGCTTGTCAGGCGGCAGGCATCAAGCCGATCATCGGCGTCGAGGCGTACCTTGCCAAGCAGGACATGCGCGTCCACGATCCGACGGAGAAATCGCCTTACCACTTGCTGCTTCTGGCACGCAATCGCAAGGGCTACCAGAATCTGCTCAAAATTGCTACTGCGGCACAGCTGGAAGGCTTTTACAATCGTCCGCGCATTGACAAAGACTTCCTCGCGGCGCATGCCGAAGGATTGATCTGCACCTCAGGCTGCCTAGCTGCTGAAATTCCGCGCATGGTCGCCGAAGGACGTGAGGATGAGGCACGGCGCACCATTGGCTGGTACCAAGACGTTTTCGGCAAGGAAAATTTCTTCCTAGAGCTGCAGCATCATGAGATTGAAGAGCTGCACGCGCTCAATCGTTGGCTTGTGGAGAATCGCGGCTACGCCGACGTGCCGCTGCTCGCCACGAACGACGTGCATTACGTGCTGCAGAGCGACGCCGACGCGCATGACACGCTCCTGTGCATTCAAACAGGCACGCGCAAGAGCGATGATAAGCGCCTCAAGATGAGCGACGCAAGCTACTATCTGCGCTCTGGCGCTGAGATGTGGCAGCTCTTCGGCACAGATGAGGTCGTCAAGACGGCGCTGCTGAACACGCTGCTTGTGGCTGAGATGTGCGAAGATTTGCAGCTGAAGCGCACTCAGTATCATTTGCCAATCTTCCCTGTGCCTGAAGGCTACGATCCTGAGTCCTACCTGCGCTACTTGGCAGAGAAAGGCTTGCGCTGGCGCTACGGCGCAGACGCTGAGCGCGCTGAGGTCAAAGCACGCCTTGACTATGAGCTGAGCGTCATTCACAAGCTCGGCTTTGACACATATTTCTTAATTGTTTGGGACTTGTGCCAGTATGCGCGTCACGCCGACATTTGGTGGAATGTGCGCGGCTCAGCGGCTGGCTCAGTTGTTGCCTATGTGCTAGGGATCACTAGCATTGATCCGCTCAGCAACGCGCTGATCTTTGAGCGCTTCCTGAATCCTGGGCGCACGACCATGCCTGACATTGACATAGACTTTCCTGATGATCGGCGCGCTGAAATGATCGCCTATGCGCGGAACAAGTACGGCTCAGACCGCGTTGCTGCGATCATCACCTTCGGCACGCTCAAGGCGCGCGCGGCAATCAAGGATGTCGGTCGCGTACTCGGCATAGACCCAGCAACGGTCAGTCAATTGACGGCGCTTGTGCCGAATATTCCCAGCAAGCCTGTCACGCTTGCCGAGTGCTTGAGCGACGATCCTGAGAAAGCCGTACCAGAGCTGAAAGAGCGCTATAACGCCGATCCGACAATTCGCAACCTGCTCGACACAGCGCTGACCGTAGAAGGCGTCTCGCGCAATGCTGGCACACATGCTGCAGGCATCATCATCACGCCTGAGCCACTGGTCGAGTACTTGCCGCTTCATCGTCCTATCGGCGAGTCGCCTGTGGATCAGATCACGCAGTTCAGCATGGAAGTCTGCGAGTCTATCGGCTTGCTCAAGGTGGACTTCCTCGGACTTGCCACGCTGACCGTCATGCGGCGCGCTTGTGAGCTGATCGAGGAGCAACACGGCGTGCGCCTCACAATGGAGAACATCCCATATCGCCCTGATCCTAACGATCCTGAGCAGAGTCAGCGCGTAGCGAAGCTCTTCGAGCTGATCGGCAACGGCGAGACGACCGGCGTCTTCCAGCTGGAAAGTGGCGGCATGAAGAAAATGCTGGTCAGCATGAAGCCGAAGACCTTTGAGCATATTGTGGCGGCGATCTCGCTCTACCGTCCCGGACCAATGGAACTGATTCCGACTTACATTCGCCGCATGCACGGTCAAGAGCCAGTCAGCTACCATCATCCTAAACTAGAGCCAATATTAAGTGAAACTTATGGAATTTGCGTCTACCAGGAGCAAATCCAGCAAATCGCCTCTGACCTATTTGGTTATACACTTGGCGAGGCAGACCTGATGCGCCGCGCCGTCTCTAAGAAGAAGAAGAAAGACCTTGAAGAGCATCGCGCGATTTTCATGCAGCGCGGACCTGAGCGCGGCGTGCCTGCTGAAGTGGCTGAGCGCATCTTCGCTGACATTGAGTTCTTCGCTGCTTACGGCTTTAACAAGGCGCACGCTGCTGACTACGCCGTTCTGACCTGCCAGACGGCTTATCTCAAAGCGCATTATCCTGTGGAGTACTACACGGCGCTCTTGACCGTGCAGCGTCACAACATCAACGATGTTGCGCTCTTCACAGCTGATTGCCGTCGGCAAGGCATTCCGATTTTGCCGCCTGACGTGAACGCCAGCGCCATTGACTTCAAGATTGAGCGGACGCCGAGCGGCGAACGCGGCATTCGCTTCGGCTTGAGCGCCATCAAGAACGTCGGCGAAAAGGCAGTCGAGCAAATCCTTGCTGCGCGCAGTCAAGGCGGACTTTTCACCAGCCTTGTGGACTTCAGCCGCCGTGTAGACCTGCGCGCTATCGGCAAACGCGCCCTAGAGTGCCTTGCGAAGGTTGGCGCTTTCGACTCACTGGTCAACGGCAAGCGCGACATAGCTGTCGCTGCTGTTGAGCGCATGTACGCCTACAGCGATGAGTATCATCGCGCCAAAGAACGCGGACAATCTACTTTGTTCGGCGACGAGACGGCTGATGACGGCTTTGAATTGCCGCCTGAGCCAGCTCTGAGCGCTGATGAGGCAAAGAGACGCCTGAAGCAGCATTGGCAATGGGAAAAAGAGCTAGTCGGTCTGTACGTCTCAGCGCATCCGCTCAGCAATCTGCCTAAGGACATAGAGCTGCTGGACAACTTCATCTACGTCAAAGACTTGGCGCACGAGGCAGACGAGCTGAATGGACAGATGGTCGTCATGGCAGGCAGAATCGAGAGCTTGCGCACTATGATGACCAAGTCAGGCGAGAGCATGGCGATTGTGCGCCTCGAAGATATGACCGGCGCCATTGACGGCGTGCTGTTTCCGCGAAACTGGAAAAAATACAGCGCGCTGATCGCTCTTGAGGAAGTGCGCGTCTTTCACGGCAAGATTGACCTGTCACGCGGCGATCCACAGCTGATTATCGAGCGCGTCACGACCGAGTATGACGTCGCCGTGCCGAAGGAAGACGCGCTGAGCGCATCACCTGTTGCGAATGCAGTTGCCTCAGCGCGCACTTCTGTGCCACCTGTCAAAAACAGCAACCAGACGCCAACTGAAGTCTACGATGTTGACGAATTCCTTGAAGACGAGCCGCCACCAATGAACTGGGACGCACTAGAGCCGCCTGATGACGAGTCCAGCTACAGTGACGTGGACGATTTGCTGCTCTCGCCGCCACGCCAAGCTGTTGCACAGACGCACGACACTTCCGTCGCAGAGACAACGCTACGCGCGCGCGCGCCAAAGCGTGAGCAGCAGCCATGCCGCGTTGTGGTCACGCTGAGGCTGAGCGAAGATGTTGAGTATGAGCGGCGCCGCGTGAATTGGCTGCGCGAGCGCGTGCGCAGCTATCATGGCAAGGATGAATTCCATGTGCGCTTGCTGTATCCCAATGGTAGGCGTGTGCGTCTGAAGTTCCCAGAGCAGACGCAGTACTTTGGCGAGCTAGAGCGCGAGCTGCAAGAAAACCTTGTCATGGAAAAAATTAAGATTGAGCCGTTAACGCCGCAAGAGACGGCGCAGCAGCCAAACGGCGCTGCCAAAGGCGCCAATCAGCACTAAGCCCAGCACCAACACGGCGAACCAAGTCGTGTCATCAGCACGGCTCAGGCGTGCTGCAGGCTGCGGCGTTGGCAGACGGCGCGTCAAGGTGAAGATCAGGCGCTCGCCTGCCCTCAACGGCTCTTCAAGCTGATAGACGTGGTAAGCGCGCCCTGTGACTTGCGCAGACTCTGCGCTGTGGCGAAAACGTTGCGTCTGACTGGTGAGCGCCGTGCCTGCCTCTTGCGGTAACCTGACCTCAACTTGTTCCGCGCGATACAAGTAGTCTTGGTCAATGGTTGCGCCGCTGCTGACGGGCAGTTGATAGCTGAAGATGACCTCGTAAGACTGGTCAGGGAAAAGCGGGCGCGTGAGCAGCACCTCAGGCGCAATCGAGCTGCCGCCAATGGCGAGCGAGTCGCTCAGCGTCGGATCGAAGGCAATGGCGACCGCGCCAATCGGCAAGGGCAGGCGCGCTGAGATCAGCTTGCCGTTCGGCGCGCTTTGATCGGTCATGAAGAACTTATCGCCTTGCACGCGCAGCACATACGCCGAGAGAATTTGCGCCATGCTCTCGCTCGGAAACTCAAAGGTGTGCTGCGCGCGGACGATCTGCACAACTGCAGCGTCATCTGTGCGCGCGTAGAGCGTGATGGGCAGCTCAAAGTCGCGCAGCGGCGCTTCCAGCTTGATGATCAAGCTGGCTTGCTGTGCGCCGTCATAGCGCAAGCTGGCAAAGACCAGATCATCAGGCTGAAAGGCGAGATTCTCAAAGCGGAAAGTTCCGTCGGCGCTCAGCGTCGTCTGCAGCTGCTGGATTAAGACAGGCGAGGCATTTTGAGCTGTGGCGCGCAGCACGTGCAGCGTCACAGGCGCGCCAACAGGCAGTTGCAAGCCGTCTGTGCCTGCTTGAATGCGTCCATTGATGGTGATGCGCGGCGTAGCAGGCGTCGGCGTAACTTGCGCAGCGTTGAGCGGCGCGTTGAGTAGGCTGATCACGCTCAGCGCAAAGATTATGCCTGTGGCAAAGACGAATCGAAGGCTGCGCAGCACGTCAGCTACTCGGCTTGGTCAGGCACAGCGCTCTCGTAACGTGACGGACACTTTAACTGTAGCTCATCAGCGTAAAAAACACCATCACTGCTAAGCCTGCCCGTCATGATCGCCTGCGCTTCATTCTGCAGCAGATCAGGCATGGGCTGATTGCGCACAATCACAGGCAGACGGTTCGCGTTCGGATCGGTCACGGCTAAATGCAAAGCGCGCGCTAAGCCGCCTAGTGCCTCTAGCTCGCTAATTTTGTCTGTGACGTGCGCTACTGTGAAGCTAATGGTCTGCGTCTCTGGATCGAAACGAATTGTCTCGCCGACCACGGCGCCTGTGATGCGCACAGTCCGTCCAACCAGCTCAGGACGGCTCAATAGGTCGTTCACGCTGATGAAAAAGCGTCCAGTGGTCAGCGTGGCGATCAGCAGTGCTACGATCATGGCGCCCATCAAAATGACGCCTACTGTTGCCAAGCGCGCGCGCGCCGAGACGCCGCTCCGCAGCTTTCCTGCTACTTGTGCTTTTTCCCAACTCAGGCTCTGTGTCATTGACTTCACTCTTCACCGTGCCACGCACGGATCGTTGCCTACGGATATTTTTGTGACGGATTACACAAATTTTAGCGCCTTTGCTAGGTAGCGGCAACGCAAGTTGACATGAGCGCTGAAGAGTGCTATATTACGTGCGCTGTTCATCAAGCGCAAGACTGCTTATGGACGACTATCCCAGTCCCAAAAGGCTCTGCACTGTTGAAAGTTGCCTGATCTGCTCCTCTAGCCTTGCCTAGCCGCGCCTGCTGCTGTGCCGCGGCTGGTGGGCGAGCGGCACAGGCATGCAGCGCACAGCCTGCTGAAAGCAGCATAAAAGATCGGCTTGTTTTGGAAAGGCAGTGCTTATGGAAGCACTCCAGCGAAGGACTATCTTTGCCACTGGGCAAGGCGAGGCAACTTACCTCGGCTGGGCAGACATCCTGATCCTGCTCGGCATTGCTGTGACAGTTTACTTGGGCGTACAGTTGGCGTCTAATGCGCCGCCGTCGCTCGCGCGCGCCGAGATTGACCTGAATCCGCAAGTCCTGCCTTACTATGCGCTGCGCTCTGTTGGGCGCATGACGGCGGCGTACATCCTCTCCTTGCTCTTCTCAATTGTCTATGGCTACTTGGCGGCGCGCAGTCGCTCGGCAGAGCGCGTCCTGTTGCCTATACTGGACGTGCTGCAATCCGTGCCGATTCTCTCGTTCTTGCCTGTTGTGGTGCTTTCGCTGACCGCAGTTTTGCCACAAGCGGTTGCCCTTGAGCTTGCCGCTGTTGTGCTGATCTTCACCAGCCAAGTCTGGAACATGACCTACAGCTTCTACCAATCGCTGCGCACCTTGCCACGCGAGCTACGCGAAGCGGCTTCGGTCTTCCGCTTCAATTGGTGGTGGCGCTTCCGTCGTGTGGACTTGCCCTTTGCTGCCATTGGCTTGCTGTGGAACAGCGTGATGAGCTGGGCAGGTGGCTGGTTCTTCCTGATGGCAGCGGAGATTTTCACAGTTGGCGATAAGGACTTTCGGTTGCCCGGCGTCGGCTCTTACCTGCAAGAGGCAGCCAATGCGAACGATACAAATGCCATTCTGTATGGCGTGTTGACGCTCGTGCTGATCGTCGTCCTGCTCGATCAGCTGCTGTGGCGTCCGCTCTTGGTCTGGGTGCAAAAATTCAAGCTGGAAACTGTTGAGGACGACAATCCGCCGACCTCGTGGTTCTATAACTTACTGAGCAACTCGCGGCTGGCGAGTGCGCTGAACCAAGTGCTGATCGTCGGGACGATCAAGGCATTGGATCGGCGCTTGGGCAAGGCACGTCGCTTTGAGCCAGCTGAGTCAGAGCGTCCGCTGCATTGGACGCAAAAGGTTGCGCGCCTGCTGGCACTGACTATCTTCGTGCTGATCGTAGGTGCGCTCGGCATTGAGCTGGTGCGCCTGCTGCTGGGCGTGCCGCTGAGCGATTACGCGCGCGTCGCTGCTGGGACAGTTAGCACAGCGCTGCGCGTGTTAACTGCGATGCTGATCGCTATGGCGTGGACGATTCCGCTCGGCGTGCTGATCGGCTCAAAGCCGATCTTAGCGAACTTTCTACAGCCAATTGTGCAGATCGCAGCCTCTACGCCGGCGACTGCTTTCTTCCCGCTGATTTTGCTCGTAGTCATCAACAACAACATCAACCTGAACGTCGCGGCTGTGCTGCTGATGCTGCTCGGCACGCAGTGGTACGTGCTGTTCAACGTGATCGCCGGCACCACGGCTATTCCTAAAGACTTGCGCGACATGACTGATCTCTTGCGCTTCAAAGGCTGGAATCGCTGGCGCAAGCTGATCTTGCCTTCGCTCTTCCCATACCTGATCACAGGCTTGATCACTGCCAGCGGCGGCGCATGGAATGCCAGCATTGTGGCGGAATATGTCGAGTTTGGTCAGCAGACCCATAGCGTGATCGGCTTGGGCGCGCTGATCAGCGAGGCAACAGCGAAGGGCGACTTCGGCTTGCTGACAGCAGCGACGCTGACCATGATCATTGTGGTCGTGACCATCAATCGCTATTTTTGGCGGCGTTTATACCGTATCGCAGCGGAACGTTACACAATGGAGTGAGCGCATATGACGGCGCATGGACACAAGCAACTGGGCGAGGTGTTGGTCGAGCTGCGCAACGTCTGCAAGAGCTACGGACGCGGCGACAAGTACACAGAGGCGCTGCGCGGCATTAATTTGACGATCCGTGAAGGCGAATTCGTGGCGCTGCTCGGTCCGAGCGGCTGCGGCAAGTCTACCTTGCTGCGGATCATCGCCGGTCTGATCGGCGCGACATCAGGCGAGGTGCTCTATCGCGGCAAGCCGCTGCGCGGCGTGAATCCGAACACTACCATTGTCTTTCAGAGCTTTGCGCTCTATCCATGGCTGACCGTGCAAGAGAACGTCGAGGCAGCGCTGGAGCCGCTTGGCGTACCGCGTCTAGAGCGCACCAAGCGCGCTTTGAAGCTGATCGATCACGTCGGTCTAGATGGCTTTGAGACTGCCTATCCGCGCGAGCTGAGCGGCGGCATGCGCCAAAAGGTCGGCTTTGCGCGCGCCATGGCAGTTGAGCCTGAGCTGCTCTGCCTTGACGAGCCGTTCTCATCACTGGACGTGCTCTCAGCCGAGAGTTTGCGCGGCGAGCTGATGGAGCTGTGGCTGAGCGGCGGAATCCCGACAAAGGCAATTTTGATGGTCAGCCATAACATTGAGGAAGCGGTCTTCATGGCAGATCGCTTGGTGATCATGGACAAGAATCCAGGTCACATCGTGGCAGAGCTGAACAACACCTTGCCGCATCCGCGCCGCCGTAAAGAGAAAGCCTTCCTAGCTATGGTAGACCAAGTCTACGGACAGATCGTGGGCAGGACGCGCACTGAGGCAGAGGAGCTCGGCTCTGCGCCTGGCGAGCCAGGCGCGACGCGCGCCTTGCCGCCTGCGCCGATCAGCGCCATCTCAGGCATGTTAGAGCGCGTCAATGAGGAGCTGACCAACAAGATTGACATCTACCGCTTGGCAGATGAGTTCGTGGACGACTACGATGAAATTCTGCCCATCATTGAGGCGGCTGAGCTGCTCGGCTTTGTGAACGTCGAGGCAGGCGACCTGAGCCTGACACCGCTCGGTCAAGCCTTTGCCGAAGGCAGCATCCAAGCGCGCAAAGAAATTTTTGCCGCGCGCGTCAAGCGCGTGCCGCTGATCCGCTGGATTCTCACGATGCTCAAGGCGCAGCCTGATCAGCGCCTCTCGTGGGACGTTTTCATCGCCGCGCTCAGCCGCGAGTTCCCGCCTGAGGTCGCTGAGCGCCAACTGGACACAGCTGTGGACTGGGGACGCTACGCTGAGCTGTTCAGCTACGATAACAGCGATAACACCATCTTCATTGAGACTGAGCATCCTGTGCCACAGTCTGCTGTGCCAGTCTCTGAGCATCCGACATCTGAGTCTTAGACTGTCAGCGCAGCGGTGGCAGTGTGCCGAGGAAGAGCGGTGCGCCTGTCGGTTGTGGGCTGCCGCCGCGCGGCTCTATAGTGATGCCGAGTGTGTAGGCAAGACGCGGATCAGGCAGGCGGACGCGCAGCGGTCGTGTATCTTCCAGCACGCCGCCGCTGCGAATATCCGACTCTGAGACAATCAGCCAGAGCTGGTACTGGCGGTCAGCGGCAAGTGGCGGCAGCTCTGCCACGAGCACGCCTTGATCGCTGTTGGGCAGAGCAATGAAGCGCACACTGCCTTGCAGCGCGCCTTGCGGCACTAGCTCAACGCGCACGGCTCTCGGATCGTTCAGCAGAATGGCGATCTCGTCTTCAGGCGCTCGTGCCATCAGAAGCACGCCCGTGATGAGGATGAAGAGCGCCGCAGCGATTGCTGAGAAAATCAGGCGCAGGGGTAACTTCGGTCGCTTCCGCGTGCGCTCAGCGGCAAGGCGTGCGCGGAAGCGCTCTGCAGCACCTTCAGGCGCAGAGCGATGCGGCGCTAGAGCAGCCAAGCCACCAAGAAGCGTCTCATAGCGCCTCAACAGCTCTTGAGCCTCAGCTGAGCGCGCAAGGATCGCCTCTACTTCAGCGCGCTCAGTCTCTGAGAGGATATTCAGAGCGTAAGTAGCGATGCGTTCTTCAAGCTCTTGCTCGTCCATGCCTATATGCCTATTTCTGATCGCTGCTTTCCCATGCCGTGCGCAGTTTTTGTAAAGCGGAGCGCATGCGCGTCTTGACTGTGCCGAGTGGAATGTTCAGATAGTCAGCTATTTCAGCTTGTGACATGCCGCCGTAAAAGCTCAGCGCGATCACTTGAGCTTGCTCAGCGGGCAAGTTTTCAATCAAGGCGCGCAGGTTTTCAGCACGCTCACGGTCTGCCCAGTCTTCTAGAAACGTCATTGTCGGCTGCGCGTCATCGCTCAGGAGCGCCTCTGAGAGTTTAGGGCGTCGTCTCATCTGGCGCAGCCGATCAATTGCTATGTTGCGCGCAAGGCGAGCAAGCCAAGTGGCAAAAGCGCCGCGCGTCGCGTCGAACTGGTCAATGCGCTGCCACAGGCGCCAGAAAGTATCTTGCAGGCACTCTTCAGCGCTCTCTTGGTCGCCCAGCACGCGGTAGGCTATGCTGTACACATAATCGGCGTAGCGCTCATAGAGCTGCAGCATGGCGGTCTGGTCGCGCTGCTTGATTGCACTGATGAGCTGTGTGTCTTCCATCCTCCAACCTGCTTGGCAGCGTCTCCCTTGATCAGTTGCGAAGAGCTTACTCGCTCTCAGCAGCTCTAGCAAGATTTACAGCCAGCGGCTCTGCCAATCCATACGAACAACTTATGACGTATAGATTGGTAGAGCTACAGGCAATTGTTGGATTCTCTGTAGCGAGCTGATTCAGGAGGAAAAAAGCGAATATGGCTCATCTCTCACGTCGCAACTTTTTGAAGAGCAGCGCTGTGATTGCAGCCGCTACCACACTCGGCTTTCAGGGCTTGTTTGGACTACGCCGCGCATTAGCGCAACCGAAAGATGACGATCTGCAAACAGTGCTAAATCTGGCTGCTACGGCTGAGACGTTAGCCGTCACACATTACTACATGGCATTGACGGTAGGCGTGATCGCTTTCAGCGACTTTGAGAAGAAGTACTTGCGCGCCGCGCTTGAGTCTGAGCAAGTCCACCTGGATTATCTAATCGCCAACGGCGGCAAGGCGCTGACAAATGAATTCTACTTCCCAAACGGCGTCTTTGAGAACAAGATGACGTTAGCTACGGTAACCGAAGCCGCAGAGAGCGCTTTCACAGGCGCATACCTCGCTGCCACGCGCATTTTTGCTGCAGCTGGGCAACCGCTCTTGGCAATGGTCGCTGCGCAGGTTGGCGGCGTGGAAGCACAGCATCTCGCTTTCATCCGTAGTCTTGGCGACCAGACACCGCCTAACAACATCGCGCTGCTAGAGCCGCTCTTTTTCAACGTCTCGGACGCTGTGCCTACCTTGACGCCGTTCCTCGAAGGCAAGGCAGAAGGCTTTGACAACGTCGCCACGCCGTATCCCGGTCGTGAGAAGGTCATGGAAGTTGTCGGCATGAGCCAGCTCAAGCCCGTCCTGCCCGCTACAGACCCCAACGCTTTCAAGAGCAAGTGAAGTGAGCTAGGTGATAGGGCGACCGAATGGTCGTCCTATCGTTTTCAGGTTGAGTCCCACTCAGCGGCGCATCGTCGCCTGCAGCGAAGGCTAGGGCAACTTTGGCTGAGCTGCTCTGCGCGTGCTACATTCCAAGAGAAAGCCCTTAACTGGGTGCTGCTGAGCGTCGCGCCGCCTGCGGCTATCTTCTCGACTTGTTACGAGCGCAGCGCAGCCGCACAATCTAGCGCCAACTCACTTTTTTCTCATATTGACCGCCTTGTGCCTCAGGCGTGCTCTCAGATCAGCGCGAAATTTGTGAGACGAGCAAGAAAATGTCCGTGTTTGAGAGCGCGCCGCAACTCGATTTTTGACACTGTGCCAGCACATGCGCTGATTAATGTCCGTTTAAGAGTAGAATTTATGTC
>JANWYI010000059.1 GCA_025055255.1 Anaerolineae bacterium
GTCTCTGCCTGCGGCGCAGCGACATCAGACGCGCCGCTCAGCCAATCGAGGTCAAAAGCGCTCTCTGGCTCACTCTGTGCAACCGTCTCTGCCTGCGGCGCAGCGACATCAGACGCGCCGCTCAGCCAATCGAGGTCAAAAGCGCTCTCTGGCTCACTCTGCGCAACCGTCTCTGCCTGCGGCGCAGCGACCTCAGGTGTGTCACTGAGCCAATCGAGGTCAAAGGCGCTCTCTGGCTCACTCTGTGCAACCGTCTCTGCCTGCGGCGCAGATGACATGCGCATGTCACTTAGCCAGTCCAGAGCAAAGTCGCTCTCTGGCTCGCTTGCACTAGCTGGTTCAGCTTGCGCTGTGTGCGCGCTAGGCGCATCGCTCGCCTCAAACATGCTGAAGTCGAACTCAAGGTCAGATTCAGGCGAGGACGTGGTCGAGAGCGATCCAAAGTCAAGTGACGCCTCAGCGTTCTGCGCAGCAGGCTGCGCCTCAAAAGCTGACCAATCTGACGTAGCCGCGCTCGACACTAGCGGCTGTTCATCAGTCAGCCAATCAGGCAGGTCTGCTTGGGCAGATTGCGCCTCAAAAGCTGACCAGTCAGATGTAGACGCGCTCGACACCAGAGGCTGCTCGTCAGCCAGCCAATCAGGCAGGTCTGCTTGGGCAGATTGCGCCTCAAAGGCTGACCAGTCAGATGTAGACGCGCTCGACACCAGAGGCTGCTCGTCAGCCAGCCAATCAGGCAAATCTGTTTGGGCAGGCTGCGCCTCAGCGTCTGACCAATCAGAGGCAGTTGCGCCTGTTGGCTGTTCGTCACTCAGCCAATCAGGCAAGGTCTCTTGTTGCTCGAACGTGGTCTCAAGCTCTGACCAATCAGGCATGACGAAGGCAGGTTTGGCGGGCTGCTCATCGGCTAGCCAGTCAGGCAACGCGCCGGTTTGCCGCTTGATGAGTCGTCCACTGGGCGGCTTTGGAGGCGCGTCAAAAGCAGGCGCGCTGCTCTCAGAGAGGCTGATCGAGTCGAGCGAGCTGAAAATCTCGCCCATACCGCTGACATCCATGGCTAGCGCTGCTGACTTGGCGCGCCAATCAAGGCGCTCAAGCAGGAAAGCATTCTCTGGCACAGGCACGTCTTCGCCGTACACAACTTTCCACGCAAGGTACGGATCGAGCGCCTGCAAACGATGGATGAACGGACGTGCATCCGAAGGACGCTGCATGAGCAGCCACAGCTCTGCCATGAGGCGATTGGCGACCAGATGATCAGGTAGGGCTGTCAAAATTTGGAGCGCTACTTCTATGGCTTCCTCAGAGCGGTCTTCTCGCCATAGCGCCTGTGCCAACAAACCGCGCAGATCGTAGCGCTCAGGATGACGCTCAAGCAATGGGTATAGCTCTGCAACGGCTTCAGCGTAGAGCTTGCCGTTAAAATAGCGACGCGCAAGAGCAGGCGCGGTTAGTTGGAATGTCGCTGGCGGCTCACCATTCCGCTTAGCGTACAGATTCTTGAGCTCTTCCTGCAAGGCAGGGTCTTCAGGCGACTGTTCCCAGACGCGCTCCAGATGAAAAATGGCTGCGTCATAATTCTGCTCACTGGCATAAATTTCGCACAGGTAGAGGTGCGCGTCGCGGTCATCTGGCACAGCAGCAAGGACGCGCTTGAAGACATCCACAGCATCAGCGAGCTGTCCACGCTCAAAAAGCGCTTGACCGAGCAGACGATAGGTCTGCAAATGTTTTGGGAAAGTCGCTAGGATGTGCTTGCAATGCCCAATCGCCTCGTCACGCGCCTCGTTAGCGAGGAGCTTCGAGACGTCCTGCAAGTATTGCTTTAAGCTAATTCTTGGCATCGGCTATCCCTGCCTGCAACAAGCCCGCCTTGCTCCTATTCTACTGCAGAGCGCACTTTTGAGACAAGGTACGCCAATGTCAGGTGCGTTAAGTTTGAGAGTGCTAATAATATACCAACTGATGCATCACGGCAGCATTGGTCATCTCTCAAAACAGTGACATTTGCTCAGCGGCGTCTAAGTCAAGAGCGTTTAGCAGACTGCGCGGGACTGGCAGTTTCTCTAAGGCGCGCGGCTCAACCTTGAGCGCGCCACCGCCATACGATTTACCAACTAAACTGAGCCTCTCCAAGAGTTCAGGCTGTTGCAACAACATCCACAGCTGCTCGATTTTTCCTTGCAGCAGATTTGGCTGCGGGTAGACACACAAAAAACTGCTCAGCGGCACAGCCTGAACGAAGTTACGGATGAAGCGCACGTTTCTGCGCCCAAGATAGGCGAACAGGAAAGGCGGCGGCGGGCGAGTTTCCATCTTGTACCACGGCGTTCTGTGTGCCAAGAGCGGACGCATGTGGATGTTGAGCGATTCGCCTAGCTTGAGGTAGCGTTGTAAGGCTTCAGGCAAAGTCTCAATAGGACTGCCGTCGAGCTGTAATAACCAAGTTGGACGATTGCGTCGCTGCAGCGCCTGAATGACCTGATCGTCGAGGCTATTGCTTGTTACATCGCGCGTTCTGCCAATGGCTAGGCGGAAAAAAGCTCTAGGCAGTTCGAACTGGTTGATTTGGTCGTCTGTCAGAAAGAAAAAGTCGTTGGCGCCTGTGGCAATGCCACGCATGACTGTGAAAAGTGACTTGAATGGAACGTTGTCATCAGGTTCAAGACGTGCAACGTTGCGCGATAGTCCGATCTCAACAGCCTCTTGGACGTTGCGTCGGCAGACTCGTAAGCCAATCGGGCGCTCCTTAAAGTCGCTCGTTATCCACATCAGCAGCGATTCGGGCTCAGCTGTGCAATGCGCCCACAGGAAATCCTTTTGAGGCGTACTTTTGCGAATCAGGAAGACAACAGGGTTGATATCCACCTCAGGAAAAGGCGACACAGTGTGATGAAAAACGACGACTGCCTCAAGGCAATAGTGCGCTGTAATCCAAGCCCAGAAGCGCCGCCCTGAAAGCCCTTCACAAGTATCAGCAGGCATGACAAAAGCCAATTTGCCGCCAGGTGAAAGCAGGTGAAGGGCAACTAGCAAGAAGTAATTGTGCAGACCAAATCGTCCGTCTAGCGCAAAGCCCAGACGCTCTAGTGCCAAACGACGCAGTTGTCCCTTCAGCTCCGTTGAAAGGCGATGATGTCGAATGTAAGGCGGATTCGCCACGATAGCTTCAAATTGCTGGCACGGCGGATCATTCAAGAAGTTGCTGATAGCTGTGTTAGCAAGATCATCCTCTGTCAAACCTGAGTGTCTTGCCTGTGCTAACGCTGCAGGATCAATTTCTCTGCCTGCCAAGTGTACATGCCAGCCCTGCGCGGCTGCAAGACGCTTGGCAGCACGGAAGAAAGCACCTGCTCCGACTGCTGGATCAAAGATCGTCTGCCCATCGCGCTCTAGCACGTAAGCGACCATAGCATCGGCAAGCCAGTCGGGCGTCCAAAACTGACCCTTTTGACGTAGCACTTCCCGATGTGCCTTGACATGGCTCATACTAGCTCTTCAAGTAACTTCACTGCGGCTGCTGACAATTTCAGGTTGCCACCTGCAAATTTTACAAAGGGCAAGATGTGACCATTCTTATCTACAATCGAGGCAGCTTCAAGCTGTGGTTCTTCAACAGACTCGCCCAGCTCGTAAGCGTAATGATAGTACACCTTGTAGATGATTTTCTGAGAGGTGGCGCCGCTTGGTGCTTGATAGATTTGCCTAGTTGGTTCAATTAAACCTTCCTCAACAAGCGCCTCAACACGATCAAAGCTGATGCCCCAAGCCAGATCGTAGAAAACTTGCCAAACGTGAACAGGAATTGCATTTTTGGCTTGCCAACTGCGTAGGCGCTCTCGATCTTCTTCCTTGACAATAATTGTAGGCAAAACAGCGTTTTTCTTGAGACCCAGCTTTCCGTTCAGGCGTCTCTGTGGCTTGAGCTCAGCTCTGTAATCAGGCATCTGACGCGCTTTCCATAGGCTGTTCTCGCACTCCACAGCCAACAATGCATCATCAAGCAGCATCGCTAGGTGATCCTCTAGGATGAATGGCAGTTCTGATAGACCACCTAGCGCTCGAACAGCCTCTAGGACATGTTCACGTCTTGTTATGCTGAAGATCAGCAAGTCGGGACGCTTTACATCCAGCAAACCCGCTTTTTCTAGGCGCTCAAAGTACAGCTCATAGGCATTTATGTCATCGCTAGGTGCAACGCCACTTGGACCGTAAGGCAAGGCAAAAAAGCGCCCTGTGTCATTGACCGCTGTAACTAGGCGTTCTTCGCTCCACACGCCCTGTGACCAACGCATGAGAAAATCGCTGCCGCGCAAGCGGCGTGGATTAAGCAGAAAGTTATCCCAGTCTATCCACCGTAGACCACACAAGGGAAATTCAAGCCACTCTGCCGAGACCTGCAATGTGCGGTCAAATAAACTGATTTGGCTACTCATCTTCGGCAGGCGTTGGCATGTCGTCCTCTGGCACAGCTGCAGCGCTGATCGGCGTCTCGCTCAGCCGAATTGCCACGCGCTGAATGTCGAAGTCCACCACTTGGTAGCCGAGCGCCTCCAGCAGCTCATCAGGGCGACCTGTGCCGCTAGACGTGCTGTACAGGTCAGCATAGAGCGCGCCGTCTGCGCCGATCTCAAGCGAGCGGATGAGCGGTTTGAGATCGTAGGCTTTGTCGCGGCGCGTGCGCAACAGCTGCGGCTGTGCCATCAGCGCTGCGACGCGCTCTGGCAAACCTGCCACAGCCTCAGGCGCAGAGTCTGAGCGCGGCGTAATGCGAAAGACCGCGCTCTCAACTACGGTCTGCAGCGCAGGCGCGCGCAGCGGCACTTCTTCAACCCTCAACACAGGCAAGTCAGGCGGACTGACTGCCATTAAGCGCTCTGGCAAGCCTTCTAACGGCTCAGGTCGCTCTAACCAGACGTCGAGCAGCTCACATTCGCTAGTCAAGCCGAGCGGCAACGGCGATGCAAGTTGTATGCGCGGACGCGCATTGAAGCCTTGCGTGTAGGCGAGTGCCAACTGTGCGCGCCGCAGAATGCGTTCCCACGTCTTGGCTAGGTCGAGATGACCGATGAATTTCATGGCGCCGCGCTTGGCAAAAGTGATGCGCAAGCGCTGCACAGGCTCTGAACGTTCGCTCACGGCTAGTGGATCACCGCCAGTGCCTTGCCGACTTTCTCAAAGGCGCTCAGCGCTTGCTCAAGGTCAGATTGGCTGTGCATAGCGCTATTCATCACGCGGATGCGCGCCTTGCCGTGCGGCACAGTTGGATAGCCAATCGCCATAGCAAAGACGCCTTCCTCAAACAGTTGACGGCTGAACTGCTGTGCTAAGTGCGCCTCACCAAGCATGACTGGCACGATTGGCGTCTGTGAGGCGCCGACGTCGAAGCCGAGCGTCTGCATTTCGTGGCGGAAGAACTCTGCGTTGCGCCACAGGCGCTCAACAAGCTCAGTACTGTCCTCAAGGATGTCTAGCGCTGCAAGACATGCCGCGACGTCTGGCACGGTCATGGCGCTGCTGAACAGGAACGGACGCGCGCGTTGCCGTAACCAGTCAACGATGACCTTGTTGCCTGCCACCACGCCGCCGACCACGCCGAATGCTTTGCTCAGCGTGCCGACCTCGATGTCCACTTTGCCGTGCAGATGGAAATGATCCACAATGCCGCGTCCGCCATGACCTAGCACGCCTTCGCCGTGCGCGTCATCCACCATGAGCAGGATGTCGTGCTGGCGTGCTAATTCGTAAATCTCAGGCAGCGGCGCGATGTCGCCATCCATGCTGAAGACGCCGTCTGTGACGATCAGGCGGCGTGTCTCAGGCGTGAACGGCGTGTTCTCAATCTTTTGGCGCAGGTCGTCCACGTCGGCGTGCTTGTAGCGCACAATCTCAGCGCGGCTGAGCCGCGCGCCGTCAATGATGCTGGCATGGTTTAGCTCATCGCTGAAGATGATATCGCCCTTGCCGACCAACGCTGGAATGGTCGCCAAGTTCGCGTTGAAACCGCTCTGAAACGTGATCGCCGCCTCGACGCCCTTGAACTCAGCCAGACGGCGCTCTAGCTCAACGTGCAAGTCCATTGTGCCGGCGATGCTGCGCACAGCAGCAGGTCCGATGCCGTGCGTGCGCATGGCGCGCTCAGCTGCGGCGATCAGGCGCGGATCGTTTGCCAAGCCAAGATAGTTATTGCTGCAAAAGTTCAGCACACGGCGTCCATCTACCGTGATCCACGCGCCTTGTGCTGACTCAATCGTGCGAATGGTGTTGTACAAGCCCTGCTCGCGCAGCGCTGCCATTTCGCGTTCAATCCATGCTGTTTTGGCGGACATCTCTCAAAGCGCTCTCATGAAAACTGCCTATCTTTCCGATAGGCAGTATTCTAGCAGCGCCTAGCGAGTCTGTCATGGGCGCCATGGCGCATGAGAGAGGTATTTATACGCTGAGTCAGGGAAGATGAGCACGATCACGCCCGACTCTTTGCGCTCTGCCAATTCCTCTGCCACGCGCAGCGCTGCGACCACTGCTGCTGCCGCGCTGATGCCGACTAGTAAGCCTTCCTCGCGCGCTAGGCGCCGCGCCATGACGTAGGTCTCATCTGTGTTGATGAACAGCTGTCGGTCTGGCAAAGTTGGATCGTAAATGCCGGGCTGAATCGCTGTCTCCATGTGCTTGAGACCTTCCAAGCCGTGAAACGGCGAGTCAGGCTGCACAGCGATGGCTTGGACTGATGGCTTGAACTCTTTCAGGCGTCGACTCGTGCCGACAAACGTGCCTGTTGTGCCGAGACCAGCTATGAAGTGCGTGATCGCGCCACCAGTCTGTTCCCAAATTTCTAGGGCAGTGCCGTGATAGTGCGCTTGCCAATTGGCAGGATTATTGTACTGGTCGGCGTAAAAGTAGCGCTCAGGCTCGCGCGCAACCAGCTCGCGCACAGCGCGAATGGCGCCATCAGAGCCTTCTAACGGATCGGTCAGCACAAGTTCAGCGCCGTAGGCGCGCAAAATAGCCAGTCGCTCAGGACTAGCATTGGCAGGCACGAAAAGTTTGACCTGAATGCCGCGCAAAGCGCCAAGCATGGCATAAGCAATGCCTGTGTTGCCACTGGTGCTATCCACTAACGTCATACCGCGCTGCAGCTTGCCTTCACGCTCAGCTGTGCGGATGATGTTCAACGCAGCGCGGTCTTTCACGCTGCCGCCTGGATTTGTCCACTCTGCCTTCGCATAAATACCGACATCAGGTGGCAAATGCGCTGTCACGCGCTCCAAGCGCAGAAGCGGCGTGTTGCCGATGAGCGACTCAAGCGTGGTTGCCGCGCTGACCTGTGAAAAAATTCTCGCCGTCATTCGGATACTCACTCCGTGTTCATTCGCTCGCTTTGACAAAATAAAAGGCGCACACCTGCCAAAAGACACAAAAACGCCGCACGTCTTGGCGTGATAAGCCTCGATAAGCTACCCACAATGGGCGCTTATTCAGGGACGTACGGCGTCAATGCTTCTGGACAAGTGTGCGCCAACTAGCTGACTAGCTAGGTAGGACGCTTAAACTGCTGCGCGCTGAAGCAGAGCCACACGTCCCTGCTCCAGACACAAGCAAGCCTGCTTTCTCATCATTTGGTGGTTGCCTCTCGCGTTCGCAACACTTCAATTGAACGCTTACGCTTCTATCTTAGCGCTTTCGAGCGGGAATGTCAACGAATGGCGGAAAGAAGCAGAAGCAGGTGCAACGCTTGATCGCTGTGGCAAAGCGCGCGCCTCGCGCCGTGCAGGAACATTCACCAGCCGCTCGCTTTGAAGATTGTCCGCAGAAAGGCTATCCGCTCGGACTCGGTCATCGGACGTGGACGCGCGTAATCCTCGATCAAGCCTGTGAAGAGCTGCACTGAGAGCAACTTGCCTTTGTAGATGATCAGCTTATCAGCGAACATCTGGCGCGTGCCGAGCGACTGCATCTGGTCGAAGAACAGGTTGCCCAAGCCGAAGTGAATGAATGCGCCGCCTTGCCAAGCCGTGAAGGCAAAGCCTTGCGGCTGATGCGCCTGACTGCCTATTACAACGTCGGCGCCCATAGCGGCATACTTGCGAAAAAAAGCATCTTGGGCAGGCGGCGCGTTGTACTGATACAGCTCCTGATACTGAATCGTCATCACGACGATGTCGGCGAGCGTCTTCAGGCGCGGAATCTCGCGGCTGAGGTATGCATCATCGCAGCGCGCCGCGCCCGGACGCTCTGCGGTCGCCCAAGCGCTGCTCGGACCGACGGCATTGCAGCCGATGAAGGCAATTGTGTTGCCATTATGGACGCGCACAGCAGCGCGCTGTGCATCGGCTGCATTTTTGCCGCCGCCAAAGTACGGAATGCTGTGCGCTTCATAAAGCGCGATTGTCTTCAAAAGCGCCGCTGTTCCCCAATCGTTTACATGATTGCCTGTCAGCTCGATCACGTTCACGCCAATGCTGCGCAGCAGCTCAAAGTATTTCTCGCGGCTGCAAAAGCGCAGACTCGTCGAGGCGGGATTAGGATATGGACAATTCTCAGCAAAGGCGACTTCGTTGCTCGTGTGTAAGATGTCCGCCTCAGCAAAAAACGGCGCGATATCTCGCGCCGGGTAAAGAATGCCTTGCGTTTCCATCTTCCAAGCAGTCGCGCGCGTTAGCGCCGTGACGCCTGTCAAGATGAGCGAGGTCAGGCGTGTCGGATCGCGGTTCGTGGCTTGCCACGTGCCTGCGGCGAGAATGGCTTGTGTCACAGCCTGCAATGCAGCTGCATCAGCGCCGATCACACCAAAAGTATCTGTCATCGCCCACTGATCTATCGAGACCGAGCGGCTCAGGATGTTCACGCCATTCACGCTCAGCGCCTTCAAGGTCGGATTCAGTTTCTCAAAAGGCAGAATTGACCATGCGTTGCGCAGTTCCCAGAGGCGCGGCGCTAGGATTTCTTCTAAGACGACCTCAGTCGGCACGTTTGGCGCAGGCTCGCCCAGACCGCTGACTAGCCAGCGGCGCACCTCTTCGGTCATGACCAGCACAGGCGGCTGACCGCTCTCGCTCAGCGCGGCAAGCGCTGCGACGTCGCCGCGCCAGAAGCGCTGAATTGCAGGGATGCTGATTTGCTCGGCTGTTGAAAGGAACGGCACCACAGGCACATAGACCCAGCGCGCCAAGAGCGGCGTCGGCGTGTTAGGCGCCACGCGCGCCAGCTTGACCTGCGCACTCGCGGCATCGCTCAGCACAACCTGACCATTGGCAATCAGCGGCGTGAAGGCGGCAGCAAGGGCAGGCGGCACGCCCTCAGCGATGAAGACGCGAATTGCGCTCGGTGGCGGCGCAGGCTGAGTTGGCGGCGGCAACGGCGTCGGCTGTTGGGCAATGTCAGGCGCTACAGGCGTTGGAGCCACTGCAGGCGTGAGTGGAGTCGGCTGTGGTGAGGCGATAAACTGCGTCGGCGACGCCACAGGGCTGACGCCAGGCGCCAAAGCGTTGAGAGTCGGCGTCATTGGCGGTCGCGTGCCGCGCGCAAAGCAGCCGCTCAAGACGAGCGCGCACAGCAGCCAAATTCCACAGCGATAAGCTAAACGGAGTAGCTTCACGGCATCATCTCCAGTATGTCTAGCGCGTAACGCGCAAAAACGACTAGCGCTGCAAGCGCAAAGTTATAGACGAAGTGTGCCACGATTGCTACAGTTGTGTTATAACGTTGTCGCGCCCAGCCAAAGCCAAGCGAGACAATGAAAATAATGCCAAGTGCCGGCGAAAAAGCATATTGCGTGTGTGTCAACGCAAAGACAGCGCTAGTGAAGACGTTGCCGAAAATCGGCTGCAGCGCGCCGCGAAAAGCGATTTCCTCGCCTACAGCCGCTGTAAAAGCGACCCAGAAAGCCGTGCTGAGCGTCTCAATGTTTTCAGCGATTAAGCCGCTCAGCTCAGTTTGCCGTTCAATCACCTCTGGTGGCACGAGCAACTGCCACAGGATGCTGAGCGCGTAGACTGTCCAGAACATCAAGAATGCCACACCAAAGCCGATGTACAGCTCGCGCAGTGTCGGCGCGCGCAAAGCGAGCCGCTCAAAAATCTGCGAGAGCGTGCGCCGCGTGCCAAGTCCGACGCCTAAAGCGCCAAACAGCGTGAAAATCAGCATCTGAGCCAGCAAGACTTGCGTGTCCAGCAAGTCGCTGCGCCTTTGCGCCGACTCGCGCAAGCCGCTCAGTCCACTCTCAAGCGTGTAGCTGAGCAGGCTATTGGCGATCAGGTAAACGCATAGGACTAGCGCTGTCATGTGCAGCGGCGAATCAGGTTTGAAGCCGCTCTTGGGCAAAAGCGCGGCAAGGCGCACCCGCACAGAACGCTGCAAGAACAGTGTAGCAAGCGCGGTAAGTCCAATGCTCATCCCCAGCGCAGCTGGACTTGGCTCAAGTGAGAGAGTCAGCGCGACCAAGCCTAAATTCGCAGCAAGAATCAGCATGCGAAGCATCGGCCGCCAGCGCGAATGGCTCTCAGCAAAGTTGGCGACCAGCACTAGCGCCATGAGCGCAGCGACAATTGGCATAAAGCATTCCTAACACTTTCTGAACAGATCGTACTCGAAAAAGACACCATATGCCAGTCTAAATGCGGCAATTTCGCTATAATGACGGCATACCTTGCTCAAAAGACACAGAGAGTGAGTGACCATGTCGTTTGAGTCGCTTCTGACTGGTATTCCAACGGAGCTGCGCGAACTCGGTGCGCGTCTTCTGGTCGCGCTGCTCGCCTTCCTGCTGATCTGGCTGATGCGCCGCTTTATCCTGCGCTTGGCGCTGGCGCCGTTCCGCAGGCGCTTGGAGCGCACCAAGTTTGGCAGGTCGGTCTTGGAGATTGTCAGTCAGCCGATTCTGGTCGGCGTGATTGCGCTTGGCATTTTCATCGCCATGTCCATTCTCGGCATTGACCTGCGCACAGACACGCTGTTGCGCGCAGTTGTCAACTCGCTGATCTTGCTGGCAGTGGCGAGTGCAGCGTACCGAATTGCGCTAGTCGCGCCATTAGCCGCAGGCTTCTCAGCACTGACAGGCGTGGCAACAGACAGGCGTCTAGAGCCGTTCTTGAAAGCAGCGCTGCGCTTTGTGATCCTGGTCTTAGGCGGCGCGCTGATCCTGCAAGAGTGGGGCGTGAACGTGAGCGCGATTGTGGCAGGTCTGGGCATTGGCACGCTTGGCATTTCGTTAGCGGCGCAGGACACGGTAGCGAATCTGTTTGGCTTTGTCTCAATCGTAGCAGATCGTCCGTTCAGCGTTGGCGATTACATCGCCGTGATGGACATCGAAGGCACGGTTGAGCACGTCGGTTTGCGCTCAACGGCGATTCGCAAGATGGATCAGTCGCGCGTCATGATTCCGAACAACATGCTCAATCGCGTCGCCATTGCTAATTGGTCGCGCCTGCAGAAGCGGCGTTTTCAGCTCAGTTTGACCGCGCCTGCTGACATCCAGACGGCTCAAATGCTGTGGCTGCTCTCCAGCTTGCGCCAAATGCTGATTGACATGCCCAAAGTGGAGAAAGATAGCAGCGTGGTGCTGTTCACGCGGATTAACGATAACGGCAGTCTGACCATTGAGCTGCGCGGCTACATCCTAGAGGTCGCTTGGGTCACCTACATGCGCGAAGTCGAGCGAATCAATCTTGGTGCGTTAGAGTTGCTGCGCCGCGCGCTCACCATTGCTCCCAATCAGCGCACAAGTTTCTTGCCGCAAGCGCCTGTGACTTCAGATGAGAATCGGCAGACGAACTAGGCAAAGCGCATCCACGTTTGACCACTTGTCGGCATGTCCTAGAAGCTGGCTCAGCTCAGGCAAAATGTCAGAAGGCGTGCGCTCATGCCAATAGTCTACAAGCTGAACAGTCAAAGACTGGCAAATGGGCTAACGATTTAACGCTTTCGTCTGAGAATGCGCCTGATTGCTTGTGCAGAAGCGACTAGCGCTCTAGCCAAGCGGCGCTGCCTGCTTGCGCTGCGCGCACCTCTTGGACGCCTTGAATGGCGAGCAGTTCGGCGCGCACGCGCTCAACAGACTCAGGCAGGCACAGGCAATGGACATTAGCGCCGGCATCAATTGTGTAACACACGCCGACGCCTTCCGCGCGCAGCGCGCGCACGCGATGCATCACAGCGACTGTTGGCGGCAACCAGTAGAGCAACGGCGGCGTGCTGGTCTGCATGACGGCGTGCATCATATCTGAGTCTAGCTCAACAAGGCGCGCCAGACGCTCAAAGTCGCGGCTGAGGACAGCCTGAATGCACTCAGCAAGGCGGCTTGGCGTTGTGGCAACGCGCGCCGCTTGCAATGGACTGGTCTCGGCGAGCTGATGTCCCTCTGTGCTACCGATTGCTTTATGCGCCGTGCTGATGATTGCTATCAGGTCAGTGAGCTGCCAGTGATCAGCAGGTGCGATGCTCTCAGCGTAGCTGCTGGCATGATCCTCGCCCGTGTGCCACACCACGAAACCGTTCGGCACGCTGCGCGCCGCTGAGCCAGAGCCGAGCCGTGCGTAGGCGCTTAGCTCGCGCTCGCTCAGCTCCAAGCCGAGCGCCGCCGCCGCTGCTAGCGAGAGTGCCGCAAACGCTGACGCCGACGAAGCAATGCCTGCGCCTGCGGGAAAATTGTTGTGAGAGATGACCTCAGCGCGCAGCGCACAGCCTGCTAAGCGCCGAGCGTAGTCAAGATGTGCGCTGACACGCGCCAAACTCGCGCCTTGCAAGGCTTGACCGTCAACCGTAGCGCAGTCGGCTGCTAGGTCAGCGCTGAAACGAACCGTGGTGCGCGTGAATAAGCCGCCTAAGTTCATTGAGAGCGACGGATTGGCAGGCAGGCGCAGCGCGTGGTCGCGGTTGCCCCAGTACTTTATGAAAGCGATATTGCTATAGGCGCAGGCAGTAGCTTGCACAGATAGCTCCTTTAGGGACGTACAAATGACGGCGGAGGACGATCTACGCCGCAATTCGGGAAGCCGTAACAGGCGTCTGGCTCAAGATAGCCGTTTTCATCAAAGCGACCGTTGCGAATGTTGGTGAAGTCGAGTTTTTCGGGACTGGACGGCATGACGCAGTCGAGTGCAGTCAACGGATTATCAGGCGTGCGCGCTGTGACCATTGGCTGTGTCGGATTGAAGTAGTTATAGACAATCCGCGAGACGCCTTCCATGATCTCCCAGAGCGCAATGTTGCCGACTTGCTGACCCGGACGCAGTCGTTCCCATGTGAAGATCACGATGATGTAATTGCCGCCAGGCGAGAAAACAATGCCTGCATCGCTGTTATTCCAGCTCTGGTTGCCCGGCGCCCAGCCATTCTTGTGCGCGACGCGCGTTCCGCTCGGCACGCCGAGCTCAATCAGCCGTCCGATGATGTTGCCGCTGAGCAGCTCGATCATCTGTTGGCACTCAGTTTGCGTAAACTGCTCAGGCGCAGCAGCCGCCAAGCCGCTGCCGTACTGCGCGCAATCGTAGAGCTGCTGGAGCAAGATCGCCAAGTCTTCAGGCGTGGTGCGGCTCCAGCGGTCTGGACGCGCGTCAAAATTCGGGTTTGGCACAGGTGGCGGAGTGTCGTTGATGCTCCACAGCTCGCTTGAGCCGACCCAGAGCGGCGCGTTGATAAAGGTGTAGCGCGCGCCGACGCGCTTCATCGTCTCATTCACTTGCCGCAGACCGTCGGCGAGCTTGGCGCGCGGCGTGTTGCCACGTCCTGTGTACTGCATTAAGAAATTTGACGACTCGTTGATGCTGCACAAGATCGAACTTGCCATCAGCCAACGGATGTCAGGCTGTGGTGTGAAGTTCAGCTGGGCAAAAGTGTTGATCAGGATCGGAATCTTAATCGTGCTGGCAGACGAGTAGGCAATGTCAGGATTAATCCACATTTCAGAGCCGTCCTGCAGGTCGATCACGCCGACTGATGCCAGAGTATCTGGTCCGTTTGGCGCAAAGTTGCGGCTCTGAAAGTACTGCAGGATTGCGTTCCGCAGCGTGGACATATCAGCTGCTTTAGCGCCTTCCACGCGCATCGGCAGCTTCACAAGGCGGTTCTGTGGACGAAAGAGCGCTTCTTCGATCATCGGAATGGCGCGGTCAATGTCGAGGCGCGTGCCAGCAGCGCCTGCGCCGAAGGTCAGCGTGTTCAGGTCGAAGTTGCCGCTTTGGGCAACTCGATCATAGCGCTGTGCGATGTCGTTCAGCACCTCGCGCAAGCGTGCCTCAGAGTAGTCAGCAATCAGCGGCACGTTGATCGGCTTAGTTGGACGTCGCCACAAGTAATTCCAGAAGTCTTGCCAGTAGGTGCTGCTCAGCGCCGTCTGCGCGCGAATTTCTGACTGCATCTGGTCACTTTTGATTGTGAAGCCAATGCTAGAGGGCAAAAGGTGGATCGGATGTCCGAGATATTCCAGTACCACTGGCTGCTGATAGATGTTTTCCCATGCCCTGACAGCCTCTGCCAAGCGCAAGCCGCTGACAGGCACGCCTGCCACTGTGATGTCAGTCTGCAAGCGTTCGCGGCTTTGCTCAAAGTTGATCAGCTCGGCAGCAAACAGGACTAACGCTGCAATCAACATTAGTCCGGAGAAGATGCTTAGCACAGGCAAGCGCGCCGCTTGACGTCGCGCTCCCAAGCCTGTCAAAGACATGCGAACCGCTCCAAGAGACAGTGTCGGAGCGGCATTATAGCGGATGCTCAGCGCAACAGCTAGGCTCAGAGCGGGACGCTTAGCGCGCTCTAAGCCGAGTTAGCTTTCGTTGCAAACGATTCGAAAGCCGATGAATTCTAGTCCATAAGCAGGATGCGCCGTGTCGCGCTTGGTCGCCCGAAAGCTCTCAGGCTGCGCGTTTGCCCAAGAGCCGCCGCGTCGTATGCGTCCTGTTGAAAGGCACTCCAAAGTCTCATCACCTGTCTGGTAGTCCGTTAGACACAGCTCCCAGACATTGCCGCACATATCTACGACGCCGAAAGGACTATCGCCTAAGCCTTCGTACTTGGTGACGGGCGTTGTACCGTCGCTGCGGCAGTTACAGCGCCTTGGGTCAAATTCGTCGCCCCAGGGATAGATGAAGTTACGCGGACCTTGTGCAGCGCGTTGCCATTGGCGCTCAGTGGGCAAGCTAATTGCCTCGCCGCTAACCTCGCTCAGCCAGCGGCAGAACGCCACAGCCTCATACCACGAGACACCAACTACAGGGTAGTCGGGCTTGTTCCAGCGCTCGGCATACCAGAAGCGCGGCTCACTCCAAGCGCGCTCAATGCGCACACGCCAGCCTTCACTCGTCCACCAGCGCGGCTCGTGGTAACCATTGGCACGGATAAAGCGCTCAAACTGGGAATTGGTGACCGGATACTTGGCAATCTTGAAAGAGCTAACTTCCCTTGAGGTGTTGTGTGTCAAATAGCCGCCGCGCTCAAGGCGCACTCTGCCTGCTTGGATACCACACCACGCGAAAGGCTGCCCTAGAATCTGCGCCACTGGACGCCGCACAATAGGTGTGCTAATCACTTGAGTATCCTCGTCGTAGATCGGCTGCACTTGCGGACGCAAGCGCAAGGTCTCCTCACGCTGTGCTTGTAACGTTGCCAGATGCTCTAGCAAGGGCAAGGCGCCGCGATAGTCGCCGACCTCACAGAGCATTATCAGCCGCCTATGCAGCACAGCGCTCTCTTCATCAAGGCTGAGCTCAGGTGGCAAGATGGCAGGCTGATAAGGCGCAGGCGGATTGGCAATCGCTTTAGGGATGAACTCAATTAGCTTTTCTACGGCAGCCTCATAGAAGCGCGGATAGAACTCGATGCCTTGTCTGCCACCAATCGCGCGGATGTCTAGTGGCAGCTGATCAGGATGTGGCGGATAGCGTCCTTCGTGTGCCAACAATACAATCGGCTTGCCCAGTCGTAATGCCTCGCCGATTTCGCGGCGCATCCAGTCCTGTGGATCATGAATGCGCTCGTCAAAGGTATGCTCTGAGACAACTAGCAGCACACAGTCGCTCTCGCGCAGATGATGTAAAATGCTTGCTTCAAAATCTGAGCTGTGTATGCCTGAAAAATCTATGAAAATGTCGGCATTGATCCTAGCGCGAAGGTCTGCCACAAGGCGATGGGTAAAATCCCAGCTTTTGCGCCGATAGCTGACGAACAGCTTATACTTGGGCTGCGTCGGCGAGAGCTTTTGGCGTAACTTTTCGACATACGGTTGCAGTCGCTCGATCCAGTCGCCTTCCTCACGCTCTTGGATAGCTTGCAACAGCGCCATCAGCGCTGCACAGTCATTCCGTGATAAGTCAGTGATTAACTCTTGCGTGTAATCAATCGGACTCTGGTTGAGATTGACGCGATGCTGAAGACGCTCATCTTCCCAAAACGCCCACAATAAGATATTCTTGCGCCGCTCTACAGTGCTAAATAGCGGCGTCAGCCAGCGGATGAGTCGTTTGATATCCTCAGCAGGCAAGCACATTCTATGTCACCTGAGGAGCTACAAAGCTGTCAAAAACGCCCGGTGCTAACTAAAACTAAACTCACAAGGGAGCGTACAACGGATCAAGCGCAAAAGCAAGCAGCGCTAAGCGTATCGTCGGGCAGCATGCGCTCTTGAGAAATGCCGATCAACTGCGCCTTTCGAAAATAGGTCTTGACAGGCACAGGAAGTGTGGTAGAATGCGGCACGCTCAGTCAGGCAGGCAAACTGAAACGCAACCAATTTTGCAAAAGCGCTTGACAAGCTCACTGAAGCCTGCTAGACTTACAGGCACAATGGAAGGACGACGCTCGAAGGAAGCGAGCACCTTTGCTGGCTTTAGTCACAGAGACGCGAACCGCATAGCTCATATGCTCATCGGCAAGCAGCTATCGGTCGCGGCTCGGCTCTCACCAAGCCGCACGTTTCCTAGTCACCTTCCGACGCTCTTTAACAAGTGCATATGAGAGGATACCCGAACCAGTAGCGCGTGTCGCCGTCGGGAGACGGTCACACAGCCAGAGGGACAATTTCTCCGCAACACATGGCAAAGCTACAAGGGCGTACGGCGAATGACTGGGCGTCAAGTGCCGATGAAGGACGCGGTACACTGCGATAAGCTCCGATGAGGCGTGTGCAGCCGTTTGAGTCGGAGGTCTCCGAATGGGGAAACCCGTGCAGGGGCATGCCTGCACACGGCGTGGTGAACACATAGCCACGTGCGAGGGAACTGGGGGAACTGAAACATCTTAGTACCCTGAGGAAAAGAGACCATTCCGCGAGTAGTGGCGAGCGAAAGCGGAACAGCCCACGGCAATCAACGCCTAGCCGAACACGCTGGAAAGCGTGGCGAGACAGGGTGACAGCCCCGTAGGCGAAAGGCAACCGCCGTAGACGAGTACAGCGGGACACGCTAACCCCGTTGGAAGATGGGGCGTCCACGCTCCAAGGCTAAATACACTTGACGACCG
>JANWYI010000005.1:0-17492 GCA_025055255.1 Anaerolineae bacterium
GTGACGATAGCTGCGCTGCCGAGCTGCTCGCTCAAGCCTGTCGCCACGTAGATCAGCTCTGGCGCGCTCAGCGTGCCTGCCAAGATGAAATTGTGCAGCACGCCGCCGTTCAGCACGAGCCTGCTGTTCAGCTTCAGAGCAGCGTTAGCTAGTCCCAGCTCTGCGGCGAAGACGCCTCTGTTCACCTCTTTGCCTGAGGCTTGGCTGCTCTCTACACTGGTCTGCTCATCGAGCTTGAGGAAAGCTAGGTCGTTACTGAGCGCGTTGATTAGGCGCACGCGCGCCTTATCAGCCGAGAGCGGACTGATGTTATCGGCGTAAATTGTGGCAGTGAGCGCTGAAGGCGCGCCGCTGACCACTAATGTCGCTGCAGCACGACTTGGTAGTGTCGTCTCAGCTTGCAGCACAGGGGCGCTGCTCGCTGCACTACCTGCAGTGCGGATAGCGATTTTCGCTGCGCCTGCAGGCAACCAAATGTGCGGCAAACCGACGCCAAACGGCACATTGACTGCCACAAGTGTGTCATTGACGTAAATATCTACCGCTGGCGACTCAGGGCTGGCGTGAACAAAGCTCACGAGCGCGCTATTGGCTGCATTCTCAGGCTCAACGCGCTCACTGAGTGTCAACAGTGCCGCCGCAGCGCCTGCGCTCAGCACAATTGCTGTGTTGTAAGTGCCAGCAACCAGCGTCAGCTGATTAATCCGCGCCAAAGCGCTGCTGATCGGCGCGCCAGCTGGTACAATGACTAAGTCGCCGCTGCTGAGCTGGATATCTACCGTGCCATAAGGCTGACCGTATGTCAAGCCTTGTGCCAACGGAGACTCAACTGTGCCGCTAACTTGGATGACATCCACTGGTGGTGCGTTCTTGATGGCGTGGATAGCGCCAAAGCGAATGTTGCCGAAGCGCACAGGCGCTAGATCGTCTTCATACAAGCCGACCTCAAGCGCACTTGGCGTGCCTTGCAGCACGATAGTGTAGCCGAAATCTGCGCTGAGCGGCACGCTACCCTGAAAGATTGGCGCCGCATTGCCGTTGACGGTCACTGTGAGCGTTCGTGTGCCAATAGGCACAGCCAAAAAGCGTGTAGCACTGCTGTAGCTCAAGCCACTGACTGCCAGCTGACCGTCTAAGTAGATATCTACGTCGGGTGCGCCTGGCACGCCATGCACAAAGCGCACTTTGCCTTCTGGTGTGACCTGTGCAGCGCTCGGCACTGCTCCTGCAAGGTTAACAAGCAGCAGAGCTACCAAAAACAGCCCGATCAGGCTGTAAAGGCGCGCTTGCACTGCATAACGACCCAAAAAATGCATAGCCTAATCTCCTGCACACAGTCTCAATGTGCGCTGATCACAAACTCAGGGCAAGTTGCTCAGCTCGCCCATCAGACTGAATTCCGCAACTGTCTTAGGTGCCTTCTTGCCACTGATTGAGGTAGTTGAACTGCTCTTCAGTCAACGTATCAATGCGGATGCCCATTGCCTCTAGCTTCAGGCGCGCAATCTCTCGGTCAACCTCAGCAGGCAGGCTGTAGACGCGCTTTTCGAGCTTGTCAGCGTTGCGCAGCATATACTCAGCCGCCAACGCCTGATTTGCGAAGCTCATATCCATCACGCTGGCAGGATGTCCTTCTGCAGCGGCAAGGTTGACTAGGCGTCCTTCGCCCAGCAAGTTGATAGCGCGTCCATCCTTGGTGCGATACTGCTGCACAAATGGACGCACCAGTTTCGGCGCGCCGACTGAGAGCGCCTCTAGAGCAGGGATGTTGATCTCCACGTTGAAATGTCCAGAGTTGCAGACAATGGCGCCGTCTTTCATCACCTCAAAATGATGGCGATCAATCACGTTGATGTCACCTGTGGCAGTGATGAAGATATCACCGACTTTTGCCGCCTCTAGCATCGGCATGACGCTGTAGCCGTCCATCAGCGCCTCAAGCGCCTTGAGCGGGTCTACTTCAGTCACAATGACCTGCGCGCCCATGCCGCGTGCGCGCGCCGCAATGCCGCGTCCGCACCAGCCGTAGCCTGCCACGACGACCACACGACCTGCTAGCAAAATGTTGGTCGCGCGCACAATGCCGTCAATGGTAGATTGCCCTGTGCCGTAGCGATTGTCGAACATATGCTTAGTGTTGCTGTCGTTGACGGCAATGACAGGAAACCTTAAGGCGCCTTGGGCAGCCATAGCGCGCAGACGAATCACGCCTGTGGTTGTCTCTTCAGTGCCACCGATTACGTATTCCAGTAACTCGCTGCGATTCTTGTGCAGTTCGCTGACCAAGTCAGCGCCATCGTCCATTGTCAGATGCGGCTTGTGATCGAGCGCCGCTTGAATATGCTTGAAGTAGGTCGCTTTATCCTCGCCTTTGCGAGCATAGACTGGAATTTCGTAATGTGCGTGGAGCGAGGCAGCCACGTCGTCTTGAGTCGAGAGCGGATTTGATGCACACAACACCACGTCAGCGCCGCCAGCTTGTAACGTCGCCATGAGATTGGCTGTCTCAGTGGTCACGTGCAGGCAGGCAGAGATTCGGACACCTTTGAGTGGCTGTTCACGGCTGAAGCGCTCACGAATTTGGCGCAGCACGGGCATTTCTTGCTCTGCCCACTCAATGCGAAGTTTACCGCCTACAGCGAGGCTCGGATCGGCAATGTCAGATGGCTGAGTCATCGGTTGTACGTCCCTTACAAATTTTCAAAAAGTCAGTGCGCGTTGACACGGCGCACAATTATAGCAACTCTTGGCGCACTGTGGCGAAATTTGCTACAAAGCATCTGGGAGACGTCGCTTAGCTGCTGTGCCGTGTGGGAATCAGCAACGCTTGCAATGCGCCGCGATCATCGAAGACTTGACGGAAGCGCGCTACAAACTCAGCAGGCGTGTAGCGATGTGTTTGCGTGCCAGTCTGCTCAATAGCGTAAGCTGCACACAGCGCGCCAACGCGCCCAGTGATGTCCCAATCCCAGCCATGCTGCATGCCACACAGCAAACCTGCGCGGAAAGCATCTCCAACGCCTGTTGGATCAGCGACATTGTCAGTTGGGAAGATGGGAATGCGATAGTACTGCCCATCAGCAAAAATTTCGGCGCCGTGCTTGCCTAGCGTGCGCGCTAGGACTTTCACGTAGCGCAGCACGTCCTCTTGGCTCATGCCTGTCTTGCGGCTGAGCAAGTTCCACTCATATTCGTTGACGGTCAAAGCGTGCGCACCTTGAATGCCGCGCCGCAACGTCTCGCCGTCAAGGCGCGGCAATTGCTGGCTCGGATCGTACATATACGGAATGCCGCGCTCAATGCATTCTTCCACCAGCTGGCTCATGGCTTGTGGATCATTAGGCGAGATCACAACATAGTCGGGCTGTACGTCTAACGTATTAGTCAGGCTGTAGTGACGCGCGTACGCCATGGCACCACTGTAAAACGAGGCTATTTGATTGTTCTCAGCGTCCGTGTTGGCAAAAAACGAGGCAGTGAAGACGTGATCAATGACAATTACAGCGCGCGTATCCACGCCGACTGACTCTAACCAAGCGCGGTAGTCACTGAAGTCGCGCCCGACGGTCGCCATCAAGCGCGGACGCATGCCGAGCAAGCCCATGTTATAGGCGATGTTGGCGCCAGCACCGCCCCAGTGCCGCGCCATGTCATCTACCAAAAAGCTCAAGCTAATCCGATCTAGCTTGTCCAGCAACAGTTGCTCACGAAACAAGCCCGGAAAGCGCATTAGGTAGTCATATGCTACCGAGCCTGTGATCACGATTTCTTTCATTCTATGCAACTCCGCTCCTGCCTTGTGCTGCTCAGCGCCAGAGCTGAGCTCAAGCGCGCGCCGAGTATACCAGAAAGTACGCACCTCTTTAAGCCTTTGTGAGCGCTTTGCCTTAGCGTTAGAATATCAGCCAACCCTGATTCGACATCACAGGATTGAGCATGCTGCCAGAAATTCATCCCGATGCACTGAACGCCTTGCTGTATGCCGATCATGGCGCACCTTTCGATATTCTCGGTCCACACTCCACTGATGATGGACGTCTCTCCGTGCGCGCTCTCCGCCCGTACGCTGAAAGTCTGACGCTGATCGCGCCTAATGGCGAACGCTATCCGATGACCAAGCTGCGCAACGAAGGTTTCTTCGAAGTGACCTTGCGCGCTGAAAAGCCATTCCGCTACCGTCTTGAGGCATGCTTTGCTGATGGCTCAACGGATACTTACTACGATCCATACGCTTTCCCGCCGCTGATCACAGACTTTGACCTGCACTTGTTTGGCGAGGGTAACTTGCTCTACGCCTACAAGACGCTCGGCGCGCACTTGACCGAAGTAGACGGCATACGTGGCACACGCTTCGCTGTCTGGGCGCCGAACGCACGTCGCGTAAGTGTCGTCGGCAATTTCAACTTCTGGGACGCGCGCCGTCATCCGATGCGGCAGCGCAGCAGCGGCGTCTGGGAACTGTTCATTCCAGGCATCGGCGAAGGCGAAATCTACAAGTACGATATCCGTTCGAATTTTCATGGCTATCAGGCACAGAAGAGCGATCCGTATGGCTTCTACTATGAGTTGCGTCCGAACACTGCCAGCATTGTCACTGATCTATCGCGCTACCAATGGCAAGATGACGAGTGGATGACAAAGCGCGCACAGAGTACGCCGCTCAGCAAGCCAATGGCGATCTACGAAGTCCATCTCGGCTCGTGGCGGCGCAAAGCCGATGGCACATGGCTGAACTACCGTGAGTTAGCTCACGAGCTGGTGGCGTATTGCGTCGAGATGGGCTACACGCACATAGAGCTGTTGCCAGTCACAGAGCATCCTTTCGACGGCTCTTGGGGCTATCAAACCACAGGCTATTTTGCGCCGACCAGTCGCTACGGGACGCCTGATGACTTCAAGTATTTTGTAGATTACTGTCATCAGCACGGCATCGGCGTGATTTTAGACTGGGTGCCGGCACACTTTCCCAAAGATGGCTACGCGCTCAGCTATTTTGACGGCACACACCTCTACGAACATGCCGACTCGCGCAAAGGTGAGCATCCTGATTGGGGAACGTACATTTTCAACTACGGTCGCAATGAGGTGCGCTGCTTCCTGACCTCTAGCGCGCTGTTCTGGTTGAAGGAGTATCACATTGACGGGCTGCGCGTAGATGCAGTCTCTTCGATGATCTACCTTGATTTTTCGCGCAAGCCGGGCGAATGGATACCTAATCAGTATGGCGGCAACGAGAATCTGGAGGCGATCAGCTTCCTGCGCCATGTGAACGAGGTCGCGCATCGTGAGGCGCTCGGCAGCGTGATGATTGCCGAAGAGTCAACCGCTTGGGCAATGGTCTCGCGTCCTGCTTACGTCGGCGGACTAGGCTTCACGTTCAAGTGGGACATGGGCTGGATGCACGACACGCTTGCCTACATGCAAAAAGACCCGATCTATCGCCGCTACCATCACAACATGATCACTTTCTCCATGCTCTACGCCTTCAGCGAGAACTTTGTGCTTTCGCTCTCACACGACGAAGTTGTGCATGGCAAAGGCTCGCTGATCAATAAAATGGCAGGCGACTGGTGGCAAAAATTTGCCTCACTGCGCTTGCTCTTCGGCTACCAGTACACGCATCCCGGCAAAAAGCTGAATTTCATGGGGCAAGAATTCGGACAGTGGCGTGAGTGGAGCGAGGCGCGCGAGCTGGACTGGCACTTGGTGCGAGACTGGGAAATGCACGCCAAGCTACAGGCGTGGTCGCGCGACCTGAACCATTTCTATCGGTCGCAGCCTGCGCTCTATGAGCAGGACACTGACTGGAACGGTTTCAAATGGATCGATCCAAACGACGCTGATAACTCAGTCTTCAGCTACATCCGCTTCGCCTGCGATCCGAACGATTTCCTAGTCTGCGTACTGAACTTCACGCCTGTGCCGCGCTACAACTATCGAATCGGCGTGCCGAAAGCAGGTATGTACGCTGAAGTGCTGAACAGCGATAGCATCTACTATGGCGGCAGCAACATCGGCAACATGGGCATTGTTCACAGCCAACCAGTGCCAGCTCACGACTTCCCGCACAGCCTCTCAATTACTGTGCCACCGTTAGCGATTGTCATTTTCAAACCGAAAGCTACAGCCTAAAGCGCAAGGATCGGCGTGCGCCGATCCTTCCTCATGCTCAATAGACGTACTGATCTTCGAGTTCCTCGCGCAGCCGTAAGTAACTATCGTAGCGGTGCGGCGCGATCTCACCGCGCTCAACAGCGGCGCGTATGGCACAGTCAGGCTCGTTAATGTGTGTACAGTCGCTAAAGGCGCACTGCGGAATGAGCGGCACAAATTCAGGGAAATAACCGTCTAGCTCATCAGGCTCAATGTCCCACAAGCCCAAGCCGCGAATGCCGGGCGTATCCGCTACGTAGCCGCCGCCAACCAGCGGCACCATCTCGGCATAGTTCGTAGTGTGTCTGCCCTTAGCGAGCTTAGCGCTCACTTCACCAACGGCGCGACCGAGACCAGGCTGGATCGCGTTAAGCAAGCTGCTCTTGCCAACGCCTGAACGTCCCGTGAAGACCGACACCTTACCGAGCAGCACTTGGCGCAATTCCTCTATACCAATCTTCGCTGTAGCGCTGACGTACAGCACAGGGTAGCCGATCCGCTCATAAGACGCAAACAGCGTACGCGCCTGCCCAGACTCGTCTAGGTCAATTTTGTTCAACACGATGACCGATGGAATGCTTGCTTTCTCGGCTGCTACAAGGCAACGATCCAGAAAGCGCGTGTTCGGCGCAGGATTAGCGGCTGCATTGACGAAAACTGCTTGGTCGCAGTTGGCGATCAGCACCTGCTCACGCTCAGCCGATGTACCAGCATACTCACTCGGCTCGATACGCGAAAGCGTCCGTTGGCGCGGCAAGATTTGCTTGATCACGCCACTACCGTCGGGCAGGCGCTCAATGATCACACGGTCGCCAATGACACACAGCTCAGTTTTCTTGTTCGCCTGCTTCAGCGTGCCGCGCAGCTGGCAGGTCACCAAATCGGTCTGAGTTTGTACCCAATAAAATCCGCTTTGCGTCTTGACGACGAGTCCTGCTTCTTCTTGCCTTTGCATACACCTCTTGACTCAGCTGATACGTTCAGCAGCATGGTAGCATGAGTTATGGGCAGTGACAAGCGCACGCATCGGCGACTTGGCTCAGAAAAGCGCCTGTTGCGCTGTCGGCCGATCTAGGAACGTCCAAGGTAGAGGTGGCAGTGCAACCTGTTTCTGAACATGCTCGTAAAGCGTGCGCGCGATGAATGGTGAGAGTTCCTCGCGCGGACAGTGCGCAAAGAAGTAAACGTCGCGTCCTTCGCTCAGCCATGTCTTGATACGCGCTGACCAAAAGTCGAGGTAGGGCGCATTTTCCTCAAGAATCGGACTGCTAATGTAGCGCACCAGCACAAACGGCTGAGTCGCCTTAGCGTAGAGCGGCACGTTAGGCTTTTTCTCTTGACTAAGGACTGCCTCAGGCGCCTTGCTGGCATAGATCGGGCGACTATCGAAGGCGATCCGCGCCGCGCCGTGTTCAGCGAGGAGCGCGTCCAACTGTGCGCTCCGTTCAGGCACGAACCAGTCACGATGACGCACCTCAACAGCGACACGCACATCGCGCGGCAAACTGCGCAAATATGCCGCTAGTGCGTCGCGCTCACTTGGCGAGAAACTCGGCGGCAACTGTAACATCAATGGTGCAAGGCGTATGCCAAGCGCGCGCATGTTACTCAGGAAAACATCGGTTTGTGCGTCAACAGCCTGCAGACGCGCTTCATGGGTGATGACGCGCGGAAACTTTGGGCAGAAGCGGAACGTCTCAGGCGTCTCGCCTGCCCAACGCTGCACAGTCGCTGCAGACGGCACGGCGTAAAACGTGCTGTTGACCTCAACAGCTGTCAAACGCCTAGCGTAGGCGCTCAAACGCGCTGATTTAGGCAGAGCAGGCGGATAGAACGTGCCTGTCCAGCCGTCATATGCCCAGATTGCACAGCCTACGTACAGCATCCTTGCATTCGACCGTCTTGCCAGAGCGTGTTACACACAAGTATAGCGTTCAACAGCTGCTGTAAACGACTCGTGAGCAGGATATGCGCACTGGAGTGCAAAACTTACTTTGATACTTCACAAATACTAAAAAGGCTTTTACGACAAAAACGGCAATAGCTGCTGACAGGGCAAAAGCCGAATATCTGACCTGATCAGGCGCACAGAGACAAGCGCTCCTGTGTCATGCAGCAGTGATTGCGTGCCGCTGGTATCAGCAGTTGGTTACTTAGGCGGTTGAACAGTGGCAGAGCCTGTATGGCGAGGTGCCCTAGCGTGTCATCTGGGCAGATGAGACGCCTGCGAATGAAGGCGTGCTGAAACGCCTGAAAGTCAGGCGGCGCATCAACAGCAAGGCGCGCTATGGCGGCTATTGCGTATACATCCCAGAAATCCAAGAGACTGAGCTAGCCGAGCGTCTGTTGCGCCGCTACGTGGGCAACCAATGGCAGGAAAGCCACAAGGAAGTGCCGGGAAGCCTAGTCGGGCAGACCGGCGCCTTTGTGCGCGCGGTAGCACTCTACGCACGGCTGTTAGCGCTGCACGAAGGCGTAGAGAACATCAGTGTCGAGAGGCTCAAGTGCTCTGTCCAAGCACTTACGCAGCAGATCAACTCAAAGGGCGACTTTACGCCACGTCGTCATATTAGCTTTAGACCAGACGAGCGCCGAGCGCGTCTCAGCTGAGTGAAAAAGCAGGGCGAGGGGAATTTCCCTTGCCCTGCTAGCGTCATGCTTGTGGCTTCTTAGCTGTGCTGCGCGACAGTGGTCTTGGTGCGAACTGTGATCTGCTTCGGCTTAGCAGCCTCTGCCTTGGGCAGTGTCAGCGTCAGCGTGCCATTCTCGAAGTTCGCCTCGATCTTGTCGCTGTCCACAGGCGTGTTGATGGTCAGGACGCGCTCAAACTTGCCCGTCATGCGCTCGCGCAGCAGGTAGTTCTTGTTGCCGTTATTCGCCTTGTACTCGCCGCGAATGGTCAGCGTGTCGCCTTCGAAGGTGATGTGGATGTCCTCAGGATTCAAGCCCGGCACATCTGCCACCAGCACGAGTGCATCATCGGTCATGTAAGCGTCAATGGGCAGCAGCATCGGGCGATTTTCCGTGCGGAAGAAACGCTCATTGAAGATGCGATCCATCTCATCGCGGATCGAGAGCAGCTCACGAACAGGATTCCAACGGCTCAGGCTTGTCATGGCTTAAATCCTCCTCATTTTCAAGATGCTGTGGTTTCTCAAATGCAACCATACTGTATTCCTTGTGCATAAACACAGCGTAAACGTTCCATAGATTCTGTATCTGAAATTTTCAGCACAGATGCTTGCATTTAACTGTCCCTCGCGCGTATAATCCGCCTTGAGACCGCTTAGAACAACTGAGCGCACGTATGCCCAAAAACCTGCCCGTTGACTCAGACAATCTGGATGACTGGTTTCCGCGCGATGCTGAGCCAGAGTTGCCTGCTCTTGAGCCCATACCTCCTAGAAAGCGCCTAGGCGTGGTCGTCGGCGGCTCACTGAGCAAAGGTCTGGACGTGAAGCTAGACCGAGAGACTGAGATCGAGGCGCTTGCTGTTGGACGCTATGTGGTGGTGCGTGGCAAGTACAAGCGTTTCTTTTGCATGATCACGGACGTGATCCTCGATAGCACCAATCCGTCGCTGCGCAGCGATCCACCTGATCTGAGCGATCCGTTCTTACGCGAGGTGTACGTCGGCACGGCTGCTTATGGCACTTTGCACGTTGCGCCGATGCTCTCCATTGAAGGCATCGCCGGCGAACCAAAGCCTGTCAAAACCATTCCCGGTCATTTCATGCCCGTTGAGATCGCCGATGCACAGGACGTGAACGACGTCTTCGGCGCGGAAGACGAGACACACTTCAATATTGGTACGCCGCTTGAGCTAGAAGAGACACAGGTCAACCTTGACCTGAAGCGCCTGATTGAGCGCTCTAGCGGCGTTTTCGGCAAGAGCGGCACAGGCAAGAGCTTCCTAACGCGCATTTTGCTCTCAGGCGTGATCAAGCGCGGCATGGCAGTCAACCTGATCTTTGACATGCACAATGACTACGGCTGGGAAGTGGCTGATGAGCGCGGACCGAAGGTAAAGGGTCTGCGCCAGCTCTTCCCTGACAAGGTCAGCATCTTCACGCTCGACGAAGAGTCGTCGCGGCGCCGCAATGCCAAGTATGACTACGTCGTCACGCTCGGCTACGATGACATTGAGCCAGAAGACCTCGCCATGCTCAAGCTGACCATGGGACTCTCTGACTCGATGCTGGACGCCGCCTACACGCTGCGCAAAAAGTGGGGCAAGACATGGATCAAGGAACTGCTGGAAGCCGACAACGACAAGTTGGAAGGCGTCGTGCAGAACACCAACGTCAGCAGTGCGTCGCTGACAGCCCTAGCACGCCGTCTGGAGCGCTTTGAGCGCTTTGAGTTCCTAAAGCCTGATGGTGCCTTGAGCGACAGCGTGCAGACTATCCTCAGCTACTTGACTGAGCAGCGCAAGAGCGTGGTGCTGGAGTTTGGACGCTACGGCTCAGCGCTTGAGGCGTACATTTTGGTGGCGAACTATTTGACGCGCCGCATTCACGCGGAATACGTCAAGCGTGTCGAGAGGTCGCTAGGCGATCCGAGTCTAGAGCCGCCGCAACTGCTGATCACCATTGAAGAGGCGCACAAGTTCCTCGATCCGCTCATCGCGCGCCAGACCATCTTCGGCACAATCGCGCGCGAAATGCGCAAGTACAACGTCACGCTGCTGATCGTGGATCAGCGTCCAAGCGGCATTGATGAAGAGGTGATGAGCCAAATCGGCACGCGCATCACAGCTCTTTTGGATAACGAGCGCGACATTGCCGCTGTGCTGACAGGTATCAGCGGCGCAAGCGGCTTGCGCGAGGTATTGGCGCGCCTTGACACAAAGCAACAGGCGCTGATCATGGGTCATGCCGTGCCAATGCCAGTTGTGGTCAAGACGCGCGCCTACGACACAGCCTTCTATCAGGACGTGGCAGGCTATAGCGAGACGCCCTCGCTTGATAACGGTGCATCGCGCCGTCTGACAGGTGTAGGCAAACGCAAGATTGAGTAGGTGCGCACATGAGCGACTCAGAGCGGCTGCGCCGTTGGCGCTTGGTGCTGGGCAGCGACGCTTGCAGTAACGAGATGGGCTTGCGCAACAGCGCTGATCGTGCCATTGATGCAGCACTAGAAGCGCTCTACGGCGCAGGCAGCGGTCAGGCGCGCAAAGGCGGTTTGGGCAGCTCAGTGCCTAGCGTGGCGCGCTGGCTTGGCGACATTCGGCGCTACTTCCCAGCTTCTGTGGTGCGCGTGTTGCAAAAAGACGCTCTGGAGCGTCTGAATTTGAAGCAGATGCTGCTTGAGCCAGAGTTCCTGCAGAGCGTTGTGCCAGATGTCCACTTGGCAACAGCGCTCATCAGCTTGAAAGATGCTATGCCCGACGAAACGCGCGCCACAGCGCGCATGGTCGTCGCTCAAGTTGTGCGTGAGCTGCAACAGCGCCTTGCGCTCTCAATGCAGCAAGCAGTCACGGGCAGTCTGAGTCGCGCTGCGCGCACGCGACGTCCGCGCCTTGCTGAAATTGACTGGACGCGCACGATCCGCGCCAACTTACGCCATTATCAGCCTGACTATCGTACTGTTGTGCCAGAGACGCGGATTGGCTACGCCAAGCGTCGGCGTGCTTTGCAGGACGTGATCTTATGTGTAGACCAGAGCGGCTCAATGGCGTCCAGCATTGTTTACGCCGGCGTCTTTGGCGCCGTGATGGCGTCGTTACCTTCGCTCAGCACGCGCTTCATCGCCTTCGATACAGCTGTGGTAGACCTGACCGAGGCGCTCAGCGAACCTGTTGACTTGCTCTTCGGCGTGCAGCTTGGCGGCGGCACGGATATCCATCAGGCGCTGCGCTACTGTCAAGGCTTAGTGAGTCGTCCTGCGCAGACCGCGCTTATTCTGATCAGCGACCTGCATGAAGGTGGTAGTCCAGCAGGAGTGCTGCAATGTGCTGCTGAGCTGGTTGAGGCAGGCGTGCAGTTGATCGTGCTGTTGGCGCTCAGCGATGACGGCGCACCATCATACGATCATCGCCTCGCGGCACAGCTGGCTGCGCTCGGCATTGTCTGCTTTGCCTGCACGCCTGACCAGTTTCCGTCGCTCATGGCTGCTGCGCTCAGCCGTGCCGATTTAAGCGCATGGGCTGCTGCAGAAGGCATTGTCACAGCGCGCGCTGAGGACTAGGTTTTTTTCTCTTCCTCAGTCACAATGCGAATGTGCAGCTCTTCCAGCTGGTGCGGATCAGCCTCGCTCGGCGCGCCTGCCATCAGGTCAGCAGCCTGCTGTGACTTCGGGAAGGCGATCACTTCGCGGATGTTCGGCTCGCCTGCCAAGAGCATGACCAAGCGGTCAATGCCGGGCGCAATTCCGCCATGCGGCGGCGTGCCGTACTCGAAGGCTTCCAGCATGTGACCGAAACGCTGCTTGGCGTCTTCCACGTCTAAGCCGATCAAACCGAAAATTTTCTCTTGCAGCGCACGGTCATGGATACGGATGCTTCCGCCGGCGACTTCATAGCCGTTGCAGGCAAGGTCATACTGCTGACCGCGCACTCTGCTCGGATCGCTGTCCAGCAGTGGAATATCCTCAGGCATGGGCGCCGTGAACAAGTGGTGAGACGGATCCCAGCGGTTTTCGTTGGCGTTCCACTCAAAGAGCGGAAAATCGAGCACCCAGCAGAAGGCGATGCGCTTCGGATCGGCGAGACCGAGCCGTGCGCCGAACTCTCGACGCAATGTGTCCAGCACTGCGCAGACCGTAGCATGTGTGTCGCTAGAGATTAGGATCAGGTCGCCCTGTTGCGCGCCCATGCGCTCGATCAGCGCGCTCATCTGCTCAACTGTGAAGAACTTGCCAATCGGCGACTTGATCTGCCCTGATTCGCCTGACTCAAGCGCTACATAGGCAAGTCCTTTGCCGCCTGCACTCCTAGCGATCTCGACCAGCTCGTCCAGCTGCTTGCGGCTGTAGTCGCCGCAGTTTGGAATGCGAATGGCGCGCGTCGGATTGCCTGCAGCAGCATTTTCGGCAAAGACCTTGAAGCCTGTCTGTGCAGCAAGGTCAGTGATGTCCACAATCTCCAAGCCGTAGCGCAGGTCGGGCTTGTCCGTGCCGTATTTGAGCATCGCCTCTTGCAAGGTCAAGCGCGGGAACGGCTGTGTGACCAACTGACAGCCTGTGATCGGCGCGGCAACCTGCACGAGGTGAATCATCAGCCCTTCGATCAAATTCAGCACGTCCTCGCGCTCAACAAAGCTCATCTCAAGGTCGAGCTGCGTGAACTCAGGTTGACGGTCGCCGCGCTGATCTTCGTCGCGGAAACAGCGCGCAATTTGGAAGTAGCGCTCGTAGCCGGCGACCATCAACAGCTGCTTGAGCTGCTGAGGCGACTGGGGCAGGGCATAGAACTTGCCCGGATGGACGCGGCTCGGCACGAGGTAGTCGCGCGCGCCTTCAGGCGTCGTTTTGAAGAGGATCGGCGTCTCAATCTCAACGAAATCGCGCGCGTATAAGTAGTCGCGGATCGCTTTGGTGATTTTGCCGCGCAAGAGCAGATTGCGCTGCATGCGCTGACGGCGCAGGTCAAGGTAGCGGTACTTCAAACGGATCGCTTCATCCACCTTGCCGTCAGAGCTGACATCAAAAGGCGGCGTTTTAGCAGCGTTCAGCACGCGCAATTGACGTATCTCAACTTCAATGGCGCCGGTCAACAAGTTAGGATTGACAGCGCCTTCAGGACGCGGACGCACTACGCCTTCAATCTGTAGCACGTCTTCCCGCCCGACTTTCTCAGCAACAGCATGTGCTTCAGGCGCACTTTGAACGTCTACAGTGGCTTGCGTGATGCCCCATCTGTCGCGCAAATCAATGAAAATCACGCCACCCTGAGCGCGCACACGATTGACCCAGCCTGCCAGCTTGACGCTCTGTCCAGCGTGTTCAAGGCGCAACTCGCCACAGGTATGTGTTTTGAGCATAGAGAACTATGAGCTTTCCTAGAAAATGCGCGGCACGACAAACAATGCCATGATGATCACGAATAAGAACAGGCTGCCTGCTAAGGTGAGCATAGCGCGCAGGTCGCGGATGATGTAACGATACTCATGGTCGAGCTCTTCTTTAGTCGGCACACGGCGCGTGGCGAGTGTACCGCTGCGCACAATCGGCTTGGCTTTGGCGGACGCGACGCTCTCTGCGTCAGCTTTGGGTGCATCAGGCGCAGCAGCCTTGCTGCGCAGCTCAGCGCGGGCGCGCTCCAAGACTTCAGGCGCGATGTTTGGCTTGCTTCTCTTCTTCGCCATGATGTCAGGTATTCTCCATGCACTTAACTTGACTTGGGCAAGTATGAGCGAATGCTTCAAGCATAGCGCTCGTTGCATGGCTTGACAAGATTGAGCTGAGCGGCGAGGCTCAAAGTCGGTCGCGTTTTCACAGGCTCAGGCACTTCCTACAGTTTTGTTCAACACTTGGCGATGCAATACAATCCTACAGGCAAAAATGAGGTGATCATGCAATCAGACACGACTGAATACGAAATCTATGTGGATGGCACTTTTAGGAGCAACCTTGTCGGCTACGGAGTTGTCATCTTAAAGAGTGGGCACTTTCACGCTGCGCTTTTTGGCATTGCTAAGACCGATGCTGAGCATCGGCAAATCGGCGGCGAAATTACAGCCGTAGCTGAGGCGCTGCGCTGGTGCCAAAAGCATCAGGTCAAAGCTGTGACAATTTACTATGACTACGAGGGTCTAGAAGCGTGGGTAACAGGTAGGTTCGAAACTGGTCAACCGTTGACGCAAAGGTATGCCGAGTTTGTGCGCTCCTCAGGTGTGAGGATCACATGGCACAAGGTGACAAGTCACACGGGCGTGAAATGGAATGAGAAAGCCGATCAGTTAGCATCACAAGCGATTGCTCTGCGCCGCGAGTCGACGACTGAGCCAGTGCCGAGCGCGCAAGATAGCTTGCTGAGCGAAGCAGAGCGAGTCGCCAGAGCCTTTGCCGACTTTTTGGGAACACAAAGTATTCAAGCTGAGTTTGTAGGCACGTTCAACGGCACGTATGCGCGCGTGGCGGCGCTCAGCGGCTTTTTCGACCTCTACAACACGCCCAAGAAGCGCCTTTCACCATACATTCACAAAGTAAACCATGAGAACAAGGCGCGCTTGCAGACAGCTTGGCAGGCTTTTCGTCAACAGAGCCAGTCCTGAAACTAGTGTCTACTGAGTTGCGCTGCTCCTATGGCTTTTCTATACTCAGTCGCAGGCATGTCTGAAAGCCCAAGCGCGTCCAACAAGCTCGTCGCAGCAGCCAGAGCGCTTCGATGTCCTGTTCGGCACAAGGAGAAAGTTCAATGAAGGTGTCTTTTCTCAGATTGTTCATCGCTATTGTAGGGATAGCGCTGCTGAGCAACGGTCTGTCAATTGCATCGGCGCAAGGCGGCGAGACGATCATTGGACGTGGCGGCATTCGCCATTTAGCTGCCTCGCCTGATGGGAAATACATCGCTGTTGCCAGCACCATCGGCATTTGGCTCTATGACGCGGCTGACGTGACCAAGCAGCCGCGTTTTCTCAGCGGACACCGCCAAGAGGTACAACAAGTCGCTTTCAGTCCTGACAGCACCAAACTAGCCTCTGCCAGCTCTGATCGGACTGTTGGACTCTGGAACGTGGAGACAGGCGAGCGTCTGCAGACGTTCGAAGGCGTGCGCTCTGACTTCGATGCTGTGACTTTCAGCCCTGATGGTGCGCTGATCGCTGCCGCCACATCGGATCAAAACACCATTCGTCTCTGGGAAACCAACAGCGGGCGTCCTGCGGGCGTGTTGCAAGGGCATCGCGGTCAGGTTGTCTCACTTGCCTTCAGCGCTGACGGCAAGCAGATCGCCTCTGGATCATCTGACCAGAGCGTGCGCCTCTGGGACGTGAGCAAGGGCGCTGAACTGCGCGCATTGGAAGAGGTCAAGGCGCGCGTCACTGTGGTCGCCTACAGCCCAGATGGCTCGTTGCTGGCAGTTGGCGGCGCAAATGGCAACATTCTGCTTTACAGTGTGGACAACTACCGCGTTGCGCAGACTTTGGAAATGGGACGCTCCAGCATCAGCAGCCTCGCTTTCAGCCCAGATGGCAAGACATTAGCTGCTGGCACCAGTACCAAGATTTTCCTATGGGACGTGGCGAGCGGCAGAAACTTGACCAGTTTTGAGGCGCATCGCAGCACGGTCATCAGTCTGACCTATAGCGCCGACGGCGCGCGGATCATCAGCGGCGGCGCCGATAACGCCTTGCGCGTCTTTGACGCGAACACAAGTCGTGAATTAGCTCAGACGCGCGCCGATCATGCTCGTGAGTTACTGAACACAACCTTCAGCCGTGATGGACGCCTTGCCGCCTATGCTTCCTTAGGCGATCCGTTTGTGCGCCTCGTAACACTTGCTGACGGCAGCACACAGCTAATTGACAATGCGAACACTGCCACTGCACTCGCCTTTAACGGCGATGCCAGTCTGTTAGCAGCGGCTTCAGCGGCTAACGTCATTCTCTACAGCACTGCTAACCTACGTCCAGAGGCGACTTTGCGCCCAAGCGCACAATTTGGCGCTATTTCAGCACTTGCCTTCAGCAGCGATAGCAGTCAACTCGCCGTTGGCTACTCGCAAGGCGCAATTCTCGTCTACAAGGTAGCCGATGGGCGCGTTGTGACCGAGCTGATCGGTCACACGCAGGCTGTGCGCTCGGTCGCCTTTAGCGCGGATGACAAGGCACTCTACAGCACCTCAGCTGATGGCACGCTACGCATCTGGTCGCTTGACAAGTAGTGTTTGACGGCATCTAGTCCGCCATGTGGCAGCCTGATAACGCAAACTATCAGGCTGCCGTGTTTTACCGACTCGGCGTGCCTTGCGCTACACTTGAAATGGACTGATTCGCTCTGAAAGGATATCCAATGCGTCTGCCAATCGTTGCTGGCAACTGGAAGATGAATAAGACGCCTGCTGAAGCAGCCGAGTTCGCCCATGCTCTAATTGCGCCGTTGCTGCCTTTTGAAGGCGTTGAGCGCGTCGTGTGTCCTGCTTACGTCGCCATTCCTGCAGTGGCAGAAGCGTTGCGCGGCACGCCGATCAAGGTCGGCGCGCAAAACGTCCACCAAGAGCCGCGAGGTGCGTACACAGGTTGCGTCTCAGTGCCGATGCTGCAAGGCTTGGTTGAGTACGTGATCATTGGACATTCTGAGGTGCGTCAATACCTGTGTGAGACAGACGCCATGATCAACGCGAAGGCAAAAGCGCTCTTGGCAGGCGGACTCAAGCCGATTATTGCTGTGGGCGAGTC
>JANWYI010000005.1:17967-26515 GCA_025055255.1 Anaerolineae bacterium
TGTTGGCGCGCACACAGTACGCAGTCAGGCGGCATGTCTTCGGCATTGGCTTGCTCTGGTTGCGCAAAAAAGAGCAAGCTGCTTGGTTGTACGTTGTCGTCATGTTGCCCGGCGTCCTGCTGCGCGAGCTGAGTCGCTGGATCGTGGCAGGAATGCTCAGGCAGAAACTGCCATTCATTGTCCCAGCGCCGCAAGCCGATGATGACGGCATTGTGCATGTGCGCTTTCTGGAGTACACTGTCTTCAATCCCATTCACATCGGCATTCTTGCAGTCACGCCAGCTGTTGTCGGCTTTGGCGCGATGTTGGCAATCAGCTACGGCGTGCTGGACATCCCACAACTGCTGTCGCTGTTTAGCAGTGCTGACTCAGAAACAGTGCGCGAGGCATTCGGTAGGCTGCTCAGCCGCGCTGACCTGCCTCTGTGGCTCTACTTGCTCTTCACCATCACCAACACGATGCTGCCAACAGTGCGTGAGCTGCGCAGCACGTGGTTCTTCTGGATTATCGCTGTTGCCTTCATCGCCTTTTTAATGGTGCTGGGCATGTACAACGCCATCTTGCTCTTGCTGACTGGACCGATTGCCACAGCGCTCTACACACTGACAACGGTCTATGGCAGTGTGGCAGTTGTCAACTTGCTTATGCTACTGGTAATCGGCGTCATCGAGGCAGTTGTTAGCCGCTTGACTAACCGCAAAGTGGAATATCGCCCTGCACCATCCGAGCCAAAGCGCTCTGCCCTTGACGCGCCGCGCACAGTCTACGACTTGCGCCTGCCCACACCGCCGCCGCCTTCAAGGGCGCTCTCAGCAGGCGCTGCGCGCAAGCTCGGCATGGGCAAAGTGCCAGAAGGTGAGTTGCCTGCCCGTGCCAAAGGCACTGACCTGCCTGCTGTGCCGCCAGAGTCCGAGCCGACACCTGTCACAGCGCCACCGCGTCAGCGTCCTGCGCCGATCCCTGTACCTGCTCGTCAAACCGCAGAGACGCTACGTCCTTTGCCGACGCCGCCACAAAAAGCTGAGCCACTGCCGCCTGCGCCTGCCAAGCCATTGCCGCTCACGCCGCCTGCTCGACAAACAGGTGTTAAGTCTGCTGCTCAATACGATGAAGTGATCGAAGGCGAGGTGGTTGAAGGCAAGGACAGTGGTGAACCGCGCTACGTGCCTTTCGAGGAGACCTGAGGTCAATCAGAAAGCTACGCTACCTCTTTACAAACTTTGATTTCGATGCTTTTTGAGCTATGATCGCTTCACGAAATGCTCTGAGCTGTTGTTCGTGAAGTTGAACGAGCTAAGATGTCTGGCTTGCTAGAAAAGCTGACTGTATTGCTGCGCGCAGGCTTAAGCAGTCTGACCTCAGGTAGTGTCGAACGCGCTGCTGCAGCGCCTATCACGCCCGAGCGACTTGGGACTCTTAAAGACGTTGACCGTGAGATCGCCGCATTGCGCAAGCAGCTGGCAGACGCCGTTGCCCAGCAAGAGGCGCTTCAAGCGCGCATTGACGACATGGAACGCCAAATCGCTGAGTACATTCGCCAAGCCGACGCTGCTCTCCTAGCCGAAGACGAGCCGCGCGCACGCTATCTGATTATGCAGAAACAGCGCCTTGAGCAGCGCGTCCAAGCACAGCGCGAAGCACTCAATCGCTACCGTGACGCTGCTGCTGAGCTGATGGAACAAGTTAATTATTTAGAAGCACTTGTGGCTGAGGCACGCGCTACCGCAGAATCCACAGAGCGCAACACAGCCTCTCATCGCATACCTGTCTTGGCTGACGTGCTGCGCAGCGTCCGTGAGCGCGTTGAGGAGACTTTCACGTCGCGCTCAAAGCCACCTGCTGATGACCTACCGCCTGCCAAGACGCCGCCTGTCTCTAAGCCTGTGCAGGCTGACGAGGATGATCTTGCCAAGCGCCGCGCACGCTTGAGCTTGCCTGACTAGAACTATGAGCTTTGTCCCGTTTCTGAATGCCAAGCGCATTCTGCTTGTTGAGGAAAATCCTTCCGTTGTGGAGGGCTGGAAGACACTGCTGCGTAGCAACGGTTACGAAGTTGAGAGCGCCTACAACTGTGGCGATGCACTAGCTGCGCACCATGAGCGCTATGTGCTGGCTATTGTTAATCCAAACATGCGTCATCGAGATGGACGCAGCATTTTTGACCACATTCGTGAGCATCAGAGCTTTTCACGCCTGCCCATTCTGCGCACTACTGAACTAGGCGGAACCAGTGCGCAAATCTTGGCGACCATTGCCCGGCGTCTCGAAAGCGGGCACAAAGTGCTGACTGCTCAAGCTGCTCGCACAACCACTACTGCATCTGTCCACGAGACACAAAGCGCTGACTCCGTTGGCGACCTCAACAGCGAAGACCCGACTATCCGCACACGCACAATCAATGAGCAACGTAAGCAGTTAGCCGCGCTGCGCACGCTCTCTGAGCTAGGTCGCTCAATTGCTGCTGTGCTAGACCTAGATAAAGTGCTGAACCAAGTCGTAGAGGCAGCGGCGACGCTCACCAATGCCGAAGAAAGTCTGCTGCTTTTGCCTGATCCTGAAGAGAAAGTCCTCTACCTGCGCGCCATGAAAGGCATGGATGAAGCGCGCGCTTCGAATTTCCGCATTAAAAACACAGAACAGCTTGTTAGCAACGTCTTTCGCAACGGTGAGCCAGCTATGGTGTGCGGCAGTCCACAACGCCTTAAGACTAAGTACTTTGTCCGCTCGGCTGTCTACGTGCCGATGCGCTTGAAAGGGAAAGTCATTGGCGTGCTGGGCGTGAACAATCGGCGCAGCGATCGCTCGTTCAGCCAAACCGATCAAGAGCTGCTGCTCGATCTGGCAGCTCATGCAGCTGTAGCCATCGAAAACGCACGACTCTATCAAGAGCGCGTCGTGCAGACGCGCCGCCTTGAGACGCTCGTGGAAGCAGGCATGGCTGTCAACTCGACTCTGGCGCTCCAGCAAGTGTTGTTGACCATTGCACGCCAAATTTTGAAAGCTGTTGAGGCGAGCGCCTGCTCCATCCACCAGCGCCATTCTACCGCCGACATACAGCGCACTGGCAGACTCGGCGATACTGCATTGCTGGCTGAGAGCCAACTGTTCGTGCTTTCGCAGGCGTGGCAAGCAGTCTGGCAACCTGAAAATGCACTGCGCATCTCGTTAGAAGCGCGTCCGATGCTGCGGCAAGCCTTCGAGCAGAATGGCTATTATATCGTCATGCACTCGCATGACAGTGCGCATCTTTCAGCAGAGCTGCAGACTTTGCGACAAGCTGGTGCTTCGTGCATGACTGCGTTGCCGCTTCGAACTAGCGCAGGCAAATTGTTCGGCGTCGTAGATTTGTTCTATCGCAGCCAGGCGCCTACTAAGGGAGTTCTTAACGCTAAGCAGCGTGCGCACATTCGCAGTTTGAGTGCGGAAATCTACAAGCATCTGAGCCCGTCGACCAACGCGCGCACTGTCAGCTACAAGATGGCTGAGCGTCCTTCGCCTAGGCTTTTTGCGCTTGCTCAACAAATCCTAGAGGTAGCACAAGCTGACTGGCTTGTGTTGAGCCTGCTCACAGAGAACGATCAGCTCATGCGCGTCTTACAGTATGGCACTGCTGAATTTGTAGAGCCGCCGCGTCCCGAAGAGAGCTGCATACCTATTGAAATCTTGCCGATCTTTCAAGGTCAAAACTGGGTCAACTATCACACGCGCCAAAATGACCTCTCTGAGCCGTTGCGCAACCTGATGGACAGCTATGGCGCACAGTCTATCCTATGCTTGCCGTTGACCATCAAGGGCAAGATTAATGGCATGTTTGTCATTTGCGACACTTACGAGCCGCGCGTCTTCCATTCTGATGAAATCAGCCTTGCCACAGCGCTCATCGCGCAAGCTGCCACTGCAATTGAAAATGCGCAGCTCTACCGCGATTTACAGCAAAGTCTCGCCAATCTCAAGCAGACGCAAGCCAGTCTTGTGCAAGCCGCGCGCCTTTCTACCATAGGTGAGTTAGCAGCAGTTGTGGCACATCAGATCAATAATCCACTTACAACCGTTCTTGCCGACTCTGAACTCTTGCTACAAGACCTGCCTGAGGGCTCGCCAGCGCGCGAGTCGGCTCTGGCGATCAATCGTGCTGGGCAGCGCGCTCATGCTGTAGTCAAACGACTGTTGAGCACTGCACGTCGCGGCAATTTTGAAGAGAAGGTTTGGGTGGATGTCCATCAGACTATCCGCAATACTCTCGACCTAGTCTCAACACACTTGGGACGTGGCGGCGTGCGCTTTGAGGTGCGACTAGCAACTGAGCCGCCAAGCTACATCCGCGCGCCGGGCGGTCACTTGGAAGACGTTTGGTTGAACTTGCTCATGAATGCACGCGACGCGCTTAACAATCGCCCTGACCCAGCAATGGGCATCACTTCGCGCCGTTTACAAGACCGCCTAGATGTCTCGGTCTGGGATAACGGCTGTGGCATTCCGTCGGAGCTGCGCGAACGCATTTTTGAGCCGTTCTTCACAACGAAACCGAGTGGCGAAGGCACGGGCTTAGGCTTGTATATCTGCAAACAGATTATTACACAGATTGGCGGACGTATCAGCGTAGAAAGCACAGTTGGGCAAGTAACGGTCTTTCGAGTCAGCCTGCCTGTCAGTATATCACCACAGGACTAGGCTATGCAGCGGCGGCGACGTGCCTCAGCGCACACCAAAGGCATGACTCGGCGCGAGTTTCTGACTTGGCTGGTCAGCTTAAGCGGTCTAGCGGCAAGCGGCGCATGCAGCGTGGGCGTTTTGATGGCATTTCTGGCACGTCGCTATGAGCACTCGGTATTGCAAGTATCGCCTACACCATTGCCAACGCATGATCTCACGCCAACAGCGCCGCCTTTGCCGCCTGAGGTCATTCCGCGCGCTGAATGGAACGCCTTGCCGCCTAATCACATGGCTGAAGACGAGTTCGGCTTTGCCAGCGCTGAGAATCCTACAGGCTGGCATGTCTACAGCGGCGATCTAGCGACGATTTACACAACAGCTGTCATCCACCACAGTTTTCCGCTTTTGCGCGATAGCGGCACAATGCGCGCCTTGCAAGACCTTCACATGCAGACGCGCCGCTGGGCAGATATCGGCTATCACTTCGGCATTGATGGCGCTGGGCGCGTCTACGAAGGGCGTGACATCCGTGTGCGTGGCGCCAGCGTAGCAGGCTATAACACTGGCACGCTCGGCATCGTGCTGATGGGCAACTTTGAAGTGGAGTCGCCGAGCGGCGCACAGCTGTTCGCGCTACAGCGCTTGCTCCACTGGCTCAAGCAGACCTACACGCTGACTCATCTAGCAGGTCACTATGAGTTCAATCCAACTACCGCTTGCCCAGGCAAGAACATGCGCCCGTATCTCAGCCTGCTGGCTGAGAGCCTAAGGCTGCAGCGCGGTACAGGCGGCTATGTGCCGCCTAAAGTGCAATCAAAGCGGCGCGATCAGGCTTGCTGCTGAGCCGACTGAGTTGTTTGCGGAGGCTCAGAAGGCGTCTCTGGGATTGGCTCGATGCTTGTGGCAGGCGTCGCTTCGCCGATTCGGAACTCTTCCAGCACGCTATCGTAGACCTGTGCGCCGTTCAAGCCGCTGACCTCATCTCTCACCAAGAGCAAGTTGTTGCGCAGCGTGCTGCCTAGCTTCTCGCCAGTCGCTTGCTCGGCTAACTTGACGGCGAGAGCTGCGTTAGCGATACCGAAGCGCGTCTCAGGGCTGTCAAAGCGCTCTGGCTCTAAGCCGTTGCTTGTGTACGCCTTGCTCATGTAAAACTGCGCGTTGAGCATGGTCAGCAAACGCTCTTCTTGCTCACTGGTCAGGTTTGACGCGAACTCGGCGAGGAACTGTGTGCCTGTCTGCTGTTTAAGCCAGACGTTCACATATAGGTCGCGCACGCGCCATATGTTCACGTTCAACGGACGCATCATCTCGACGTATAGCTCGTCCAGCGCCGCGCTGAGATGGTCGAAGGCGCGCAGCAGGTAGCCTTTCCAGCCAAGCGACCAACGCGAGACGCTGTTGGCGCTGTAGCTGGTGAACGGCTTAACTGTGACCGTCTCAATCGGTGGAAAAGCGCTCAGGTACTCGTTTAGCGTGACAACGCGGTAGCCGACGGCGCGCGCCTCATGTGCCAAGAGCCAATGCAAGAACCGCTCCTCGCCCAGATGATGATGTCCGAACGTCTCGCCGCCAACAGCAACCAGTGTCAACCCACTGGCGCGCCGCACGCCCAGCCTGTTGCGTGCCCAGTGACCTGCGCCGCCTGCCGCGCTCACATTGAATGACAGGTCGTTTGAGAGTTCATCATTGCGCACAAAGATAGCCAACTTCTTGCCGTTCTCAAGGTCTACCCAGAACGGACCGCCGTTTTCAACAGGCTCATTGATCTGCCCTTGTGAAAGGATCGTGTAGCGATAGCCACTGGCTTGCACCATCTGCAGCGTCTCAAGGTCAACTGCCATTTCAGGTAACCAGACGCCTTCTGGCAGGCGTCCAAAGTGATGTTGAAAGGCGACGTAGCCCCAGTAGAGCAAGGTGCGTTTATCACGGCGTTTGAGTAACGGCAAAATAGCGTGATGGAAGACGCTGCCAACTGCATTGCCGACTTTTTTCTCAGCAAGGTTCTTGCGATCTGCCTCAAGGATGCGCTGATAGGTCTCTGGTGCACGGCGGCGCAGCCAACTCAGCAGCGGCTCGCCGATGTCAAAGCTGATGCGGTCAAAGTTGCCGATCTCAGCATTCGGACGATACGCCTCAGCTGTGATTCGTTCATTCCAGTTGCGATAGTCGCCTGCTTCAGGCTCAAAGCCGATATGACCTGTGATCGGATTGCCGCGCGGCGGCTGATAGAAATGCCCGTGAACACAGAAGAATTGGAAGGTTCGCGTAGACACACAGCACCTCAATCGCTCTTGTATGCCTCGGAGCGATTGTAACACTTTCCGTGCAGCTTTTCAGCAGACAGTCAGAACAGAGCGCGCTTAGTATGTCCAGCGCGGGAACGGATCGTGGAAGCGCCGCCACGCACGGACGCCGAGCGCCATCTCCGCGTCTGTGAGCAAGCAAGCGTCCAATCCTGCGCGCAGAGCGATTTGATCCAGTCGCCTGCCAATGATGACCAGCTCTTGGCGTCGGTCGCCAAATTCGCCGTCCATCAAGCTCTCAATTGCCTCTAGAAGCTCAGGTGCCTCTGGGTACTCACTGCGCGGCGTCGCTGCCCACCACGTGCCGCCGCTCTCTGTTGTAATAACTTGTCCCGCCTGTGACCAAACGCCTACCGTGTTATGGCGCGTCGCCAGCCAGAAAAAGCCTTTGGAGCGCAGCACATTATCGAATGCATCGCTTTCCAGAAAGTCCATCAGGCGCTGCGGATGAAACGGACGGCGCGCGCGATAGACGAAGCTGCTGATACCATACTCTTCTGTCTCTGGCACATGCGCGCCACGCGCTTCTTTCAGCCATTCCGGCGAGAGCGCTGCTAATTCGAAGTCAAAGCGTCCAGTGTTCAGTACTTCGTGCAGCGGCAAGCGTCCATGTGTAGTACGTAGAATGCGCGCATACGGATTCAGCCGCCGCAGGATTGCCTCAAGCTCATCCAGCGCGGCAGGCTCAACCAAGTCAATCTTGTTGATGACCAACACGTCAGCAAACTCAACTTGGTCAACTAACAAATCCACAAGATTGCGTTCATCGCCCTGAGTCGCCGCTATGCCACGATCTCTCAGTGACTCAGCCGAAGTGTAGTCTCTCAGAAAGTTCAACGCGTCAACAACAGTCACCATTGTATCCAGACGCGCAAAGTGAGAGAGCGCATAGCCTGTTGAGTCTTCGAAAGTGAAAGTCTCGGCAACAGGCAGCGGTTCGGAAATACCGCTTGACTCAATCAGCAGGTAGTCAAAGCGACCTTCATGAGCTAGACGCGAGACTTCCTGCAGCAGGTCTTCGCGGAGTGTGCAACAGATGCAGCCGTTGGTCATTTCGACAAGGCGCTCCTCAGTGCGGCTGAGCATAGCGCCGCCGTTGCGCACTAGCTGCGCGTCTATGTTAATCTCACTCATATCGTTGACGATGACGGCTACACGCATACCTTCACGGTTATGCAGCACGTGGTTGAGCAGACTAGTCTTGCCTGCGCCTAGAAAGCCAGAGAGGACAGTGACAGGTAATTTTCTGCTCTCCATGTTTCTCCTCACTGAAGAATAGCAGCATGACGACACGAGTCAGCAACAGCGCGCCATGCGCTGATCATTGCGTTGCTTGGCACGGCGCGTTTATGCGCAAACCAAGCCGTCACACACGCTGCGCGGTACTCAGGCGGCGTTTGTCGAGCAATCCACGCTTCGTAGTCAGCAATCCACCTGCTGAGCGCTGTGAGCAGTTGCAACGTATGCGCGCACGTCTGGACTGTGTCAGGCAGCTCGCACTCAGGCGGAGCGCACCAAGCTGTGACTGGCAAGCCATGTACAGGCGTGTAGCGTGGCTCAAAGCCGCCACGCTTGATGAAGATGCCGCCATA
>JANWYI010000005.1:26614-33013 GCA_025055255.1 Anaerolineae bacterium
TCAGCCTGACCAAGCCATACGCACTCAGCAAGTTGCCCTCAGCGCGCCGAATGTCGCAGCCCCAGCACCACAACTGCTGATCCAGTAGTTTCGGCGCGAGACTGCGCACATTGGCAGGCAGGAGCAGACGCGCACGTCGTCCTGCAGCTATTTCTGACATCGTGTCTCACTTTCTGCATCATTATAGTGAGATTATGTATCACTTTCAAGGCTGAGCTGTTTTCACAAATGTGAGCGCGCTGCACATCTTCACAAGTTGCGCTAGACTTTGCGCAAAACTGGCTGCTGAGGAGCTTTCCGAGCATGAAGGCATTGGTTTACACAAGCGCAGGCACTGTCCAGCTTGAGGAGCGTCCGCATCCGGGCGAGCCAGCTGAAGGCGAACTCTTGGTGCGTGTGAGAGTTTGCGGCGTGTGCGGCAGCGACGTGACCGACTGGTATATGTTGCCGCGTGCGCCTGTTGTGCTTGGTCACGAGCCGGCTGGCGAGGTAGTTGCCATTGGCGCAGGTGTGACTGAGTTCAAAGTTGGCGACCGCGTGGCGTTGCATCATCACATGCCGTGCATGGTCTGTGAGCTGTGTCGGCGTGGCGCGTACACCAACTGTCCGCAGTTCAAAAAGACGCGCCTATATCCAGCAGGCATAGCAGAGTACGTGCGCGTGCCGCGTGAGATTGTGGCAGGAGACGTACTTAAACTGCCTGAGCATTTGCCCTATGAAGCAGGCGCGCTGATCGAGCCAATCGCCTGCTGCGTGCGCGCTCTGGATCGCGCGCGTGTGCAAGGTGGCGATTCAGTCATAGTTGTCGGCGCAGGCTTCAATGGCGTGGTCATGGCGCTGTTGGCGCCGCACTGGGGCGCGGACAAGGTCGCTGTGCTGGATCGCGTGCCGAGTCGTCTGGTGCGTGCTGAGTCGCTCGGCTTGAGGACGTTCAACGTGGACGATCCCGATTGGCAGGCACAAGTCAAGGCATGGACAGGCGGCAACGGCGCTGGCGTCGTCATCGTCACACCGTCTAAGACAGCTGTCATCCAACAGAGCATCGCTTTGGTCGCGCCCGGCGGCACACTGATGATGTACGGTCCGCCTGCGCCTGATGATCGCCTTTCATTAGACGCAAACTACACCTTTTTCAAAGAGATCACGATCACCAGCTCATACTCAGCTAGTCCGTATGACACACGGCGGACGCTCTCGCTCTTGGCGAACGGCGTGATAGATTACCGCGCTCTGATCACGCATCGCTTCCCGCTTGAGCAAGCTGATCAAGCGTGGCACATGACCAAAGCTGCTGGTGACTCGCTCAAGGTCGTGGTTGAAATGTTCTAACGTGCCATGTGCGCTTGAAAGTGTGGTATATTGGTAACGGATCAGGACATTTGAGCGGAGTGTGCCATGCGCCGAGCGAGTCTCATCCTGCTTAGCTTTGCCTTATTCTTAGGGACGATCAGCCTTACATTGCCGCAAAATGCTGCCTCAGCACAAGACGGCACAACCTACATCGTGCAGCCCGGCGATACGCTCTTCCGCATTGCTCTGCGGCACGGCGTGAGCGTAGACGCGATTGTAGCGGCGAACAACTTGTCGAATCGTTCGGTTGTCTATGCCGGTCAAGTGCTGATCATCCCAAGTACCTCTGCAGCTGCGCAGTCTGCGACGCCTGTAGTGAGCAGCAGCGTACACATTGTTGCACGTGGCGAGACTCTCAACATGATCGCGCGGCGCTACGGCGTGACGTTGAGCGCGCTCTTAGCCGCTAATAACATCCCTAATCCAAATCGCTTGCTAGTCGGTCAGCGCTTGATCATTCCAGCTAGTGACGCCGCCGCGCCACCTATCGTGGAGAGTCCGCCTACCGCTGTGCCGACTCCTGCACCTGCAGCGCCTGCTGAGCCAATGCGCACGCACGTGGTGAAGCGCGGCGAAGGTCTAGCGCGCATTGCTGCGAAATATGGCGTCTCTTGGCAGGCAATTGCCAATCTGAACAACATCAGCAATCCAAATTTGATCTATGCAGGCATGGTACTGCGCATTCCTGCGCCCGGCAGCCCAGAGGCAGCCGCGCCAAGCAGCTCAAGCGCGTCTAACCCTGAGGCACCTGCCAGCACAGGTAAGTTAATCCTAGTTGTGCTGCGCGAACAGCGCGTGTACGCCTACCAAGATGGCAAGCTGCTGAAAAGTTTCCTTGTCTCCACAGGTTTGCCGCGCACGCCAACTGTGCGAGGGCAATTTCGAATCTATCTGAAGTACCGCTCGCAGACGATGTCTGGACCGGGCTACTACTTGCCGAATGTGCCATACGTGATGTATTTCTTCCGTGACTACGGCTTGCACGGCACCTACTGGCACAGTAACTTTGGCAGACCGATGAGCCGCGGTTGCGTCAACCTACGCACGCCTGACGCACAATGGCTTTATAACTGGGCAGAAATTGGGACGCCTGTGCATGTCCGCTACTGATGCGCTCGATCACGTCGCAGCGCGCATTGTCCAGCGCTACAGCAATCCGTCGCGCAAGGCGTACACCTATCTCTTCCGCCTACGCACTGAGTCGCCATTGACGGCGCTTGTGCCTTCCGTTGAGGATGTCCTGACAGCTTGGGTAGACGAGGGGCAAGGTCTGCTGCCGACTGAGCCGCTTGAGGCAGTGGCGCGCTGTCAGCAGGCGGCCCAGATCAAACCGCACACTGGGACGCCGCGCGTCTTGACGCCGCATCAGCGCAAGCAAATGATGGCGCGCGCCATCCAGTTCAACTTGCACCACGTCTCTGAGGATGAAATCTCGTTGCATCTGGTCAATCGCGCGTTGGGCTTCGCGCCAAAAGGCGACTACGAGGTGGTCGAGACGTGGCGGCGCACAGCCGAAGGCTTTTGGTACTCAGCTTACCGCAAGCGCGACGAATAGCGATCAGCCCAATACCAAGCTGCGCAAGACCGCAGTGGCTGCAGCAGGCGCGTAGAGCCACACAGCTGTGCCGATCAGAATATGCGGCGCATACGGAATGGCAAGCGGATTGCGCCTACGCTTGTCGCGTTTGAAAAGCGACCATATCACCACGCCAATCGCTGCTATTCCGCCGCTCAGCATCGTGATCAGCAGAGCAAACAGAATGTATTCGCCGCCGATCAACATGCCGCAAGCGCTCAGAAGCCATATATCGCCAGAGCCGAAGATAGTGCGTCCGATTGCCTTGCCACGCACTGCCTTTTTCAGCCTAGCGTAACCTGTGCCGAGCAGCCACAGGCACAAGCCGAGCGCAAAGCCGTGCAATGCGCCGCGCGGCATCTCTTGCAGCGCGTGCCGCCAGCCAAAGAGCAACCATTCTAGGACGCCGCATATTGCCAGAGCGATCAGCGTGCTCGGCAGCACCCAGCGATGCTCAACGTCTATGACGGCAATCAATGTGAAAAGCGCCGCATAGACGTAAAAGAAGCCTACAGGCAAAGACAGACCGTAAAAGTAGGCGATCAAGGCAAAACTCAGGCTCAGGACAATCTCTACCGTAAAGTAGCGCACAGCGCGTCTGCTTATGCCACCTGACAGGAGACTGGTGACGCCAAACCAGTGCTGCAGCGGCGTATGCGGCAAGAGCGACGGCGTAGGCAGCGAACTTTGAACAGTGCTGAACGGATTGCGGCGCGCTAACTCACAGTAGCGGCGCGCAGGCAGATAATCGGCTAGGCGATTGACGATCAGCGCCATTAGAAAACCGAGCAGCGCAGCGATGAAAACGTGTGTCATGACCGCTTCAAAGTTATGAGCATGGTGTGTTGCTATTGGCGCGGAATACCATAGACCATAATGCCGCCACTCGCCTCTGCCAGCGCGATCAGCTTGCCGTCAGGCGAAAATGCGCCTGTCAGGAAGCCATTTTGACCTTTGCCAAGCGTGCCACGCAAATAGTTGGACGGTTGCGGCTGAATTGACTTGACTAGCCAGACGTACACGCCGCGCTCGCTGCTCATGACCGTGAGCAACAGCTCGCCATCAGCTGAAAATGCCAGATCGCTGAGCGTTCCACCATGTCCAACTAAGCGACCTACATCTGCGCCATTGTTTGCCGCTTGTACGAACACGTCGTCGCCCTGACCGCCGATTGTCAAAAGACGTCTGTCAGGCGAGAAAGCAAGTCCGCGTCTCGGCTCAAGTTCAGGCGCAGCAATGCTGTACACCTGCGCATAGTCTGACGTGCGGAAGACCTGTACTTCGCCGCGCGCGCCAACAGCTAGTAACGTGCCATCAGGATTAAAGGCAAGCACGGTAGGCGTGCTGCTGAAGCCGCGCAGCTCAGCAAGCACCTCGCCGCTGCGCACGCTGTAGACGCGCACGAGCGCACTGCGCGCGTCACGGCTGATCACGGCGAGCTGTGCGTTGTCAGGTGCAAAGAGCGGCTGCTCAGCAAGGTAGCCATTCCCTGCAATGCGCCGCACAACGCGCCCTGAAACAGCGTCCCAGAGCCATACCTCACCAGTGCCGCCTGTCGTAGCAAGTTGCTGTCCGTCGGCTGAACGCGCTGCATCAGTGATTGCAATAGCGCCACCTGCCAGGTCAGGCAACGGCGCACGGTCTGCAGTGCGCAAAAAGCGGACGCCACGCCGAGTCACCAATGCAATGGTGTCGCTCTTAGCGCTGAAAAAGGCGTGCAGCACGTCGCCTTCAGCGTCACTCGCTTCTGGCTGGCTCAGCACCTGAATGCGCCGTCCGCTGTTCAAGTCCCAGAGCATTGCCACGCCGACTGCATCCACGCTGATCAGCCAGTTGCGCAGTGGATCAAAGGCAAAACGGTTGACCGTCGTTTTGTGACCAACTAAGTTGCCGATTAGCGCCAATTTCTCAGCGTTTGCAGCGGTAATTGACTCTGCCAAAAGGCGCCAGCCGACGTTTGGCAAGGTTGGCAAGGCGCCGCGCGTTGGATTGATAGGCGCTGCACTGCCACATGCTGTCAGAAGCAGACAGAGCATTGCTAGAACAAAGCGGGCAAACATCCCTTAGCGCTCCTGTGAGGCGCGTTGAGCGCGCAGCAAGGCGAGGCTCAGCATCAAGACGAGCAAACCGCTCACAGCGCCAATGATCAAGGCAATCAGGCTGTTCTGAGCAGGTACAGCGTCTTCACTCTGTGCAACTGAGCTAGGCGTCGGACTTGGCAGGGCGACGATTGTCAGCGTAGCAGAGCGCGTGGGACGCGACGCAGGGTTGCCAAGCGCGCTCAGCAGGAGCAGCATTGCACCTGAGGTGATGAAGACGATAACAACGGTCAAGACAGTGAGTTGACGAAATGATCGGCTCATTGGCGTTTCTTGAGACGACTGCTGAGCAGCATAGCGCTGATGATCAGGACATTCAAAGCGATGAACAGTGGAATGATGACGCGCAGCGGATTCAACGGCGCGCTGTTAGACGAAAGTGATTGCACAAACTCAGGTGGCGCATCGGTAACGAGCGCAGCGACACTCAAAGGCGTAACAGTTAGTTTAGACGGCGTCGGCGTGTCAGGCACAGCTGTAGAGACGTCAATCAGGATAGGCGTCTCTGTGGCAGGTAAGAAAGTCGGCGTGAAGGTAGGTGTGAAAGTAGGGCGCGGCGTAAAAGTGTGCGAAGGCGTCAGAGTGACGGTCGGCGTCGGCGTAGCAGTTGGCGGGCGCGTCGGACGCGGCGGCACGGCACGTCCACTGGCAGGGCTGGCAGTTGCGGCGCGCTGTGGACGCACAGGTACGCCGCTACTGACACCAAAGACAACAACGTACCATTTGCCGTACGTGCCGCTGCTGAAGCCGACGCCAATCTCTGTCCATGCACCGAGCATGTTGCTGTAATGGACAGGCGAGTTCAGCCACCAGTTGAATGCCCATTCCAGCGTGGCAGTGCCACCGCCAACCACATTCTCGCTCACGCGACCGCTGTAGCCTGCTGCAGCTGCCCGATCTTGCGGCAACGAACCGTTGCTCTGGCGATGCGGATGCACATACGGCGTACTCGCCAAGTATTCGCTGTGCGCCTGTGCTGCTGCTGCAAGAGCGCTATTGTAGCTGAGCGCGTTTAGACCTTTCGAGACGCGCAACTCGTTAATGCGCGCTGTGAGAATGCTCGCTACATCTTGAGCTGCAGCAAGTTGACCTATCAGACTGCTTAAGATCAGCGCGCACAAAACAGCTCGATAAACTAAGCGGCTCATGCCGCATAGTCTAGCGCAGAGCGCTGCACTTTGAAAAGCCTAGCCTTTTAGCGCGCCTTGCAACATCGCCTCGAAAAAGCGCTTGCGCAGCAAGATAAATAAGATCAGCACAGGTAGCATGATTATAATGCAGGCAGCTGTCCAGACGTGATAAGCTATCTCGAAGCTGCTCTGGAAGTCATACAAGCCGACTGTAACTGTGCGCGCTGTGCCATTCAGCAAAACG
>JANWYI010000005.1:33053-105908 GCA_025055255.1 Anaerolineae bacterium
GCAGGAATGCCGCCATCAAGCCGGGCGCCGCTAAAGGAACGACTACGCGGATCAGCGCTTGCACAGGCGTGCAGCCGTCAATTAGCGCGGCTTCTTCAAGCTCAATCGGAATGCTGTCAAAGAATGACCTGATGATCCAAATGGCGAATGGCAAGCCGCCAGCTGTGTAGACAGCTGATATGAACAAATTGGCATTCAAGCCTTGCGGACGCAACACGCCGAGATCGCTGGCAATGCGGTAGAGCGGCACCAAATTCGTCAGACCGGGAATCATCATCAAGCCAAGAATCGCCAGTTCCAATGCACGGCTGCCGCGAAAGCGATAGCGCGAGAAAGTGTAGCTCGCTAACGAGGCGAGCGTCACCACAGCAATTGATGACACTGTGGAGTTGAAAAGTGAGTTCCACAGGTAAAAGCGCGCCATGTCGCTGTTAAAAACTGTGAGGTAGCCGTCAAAGCGCCACGTAGGCGGGAAGAACGTCGGCGGTCGCGTCAGAACTTCGTCCTGATTTTTGAAAGAGGTCATCAAGGTGTAGATGATCGGGAAAATAGCGATCAGAGCGAACAAGCCTAGCACGAGATGCGTGCTGATCTGATCGAAGCGCCGTGTCAGTTTTGAGGTGACCATGCGCACAGTCCTTGAACTAGTCGCGTCTGCGTCCAATAATGCTCAAATACGCAAGGGTAAGTGTGAGATTGATCACGAATAGGATGACCGAGACAGCAGCGCCTGTGCCAAAATCACCTTGCTCCCAGCCTGTCTGAAGCAGATAGTAAGCTGCCGTGCGCGTCGCGCCGCCCGGTCCGCCTCGTGTGATCGAGTAGATCAAGCCAACTGAGTTAATGGACTGAATTGAAGTCAGCAAGATCATTACTAGCACAGTTGAGCGAATTTGCGGCAAGATCACACCAAAAAAGCGCTGGAAGCGATTAGCGCCATCAAGCGCAGCGCTCTCGATCAGCTCCTGCGGCACAGTTTGCAACGCGCCGAGCGAGAGTAGGGTAGTGAACGCCAAGCCGCGCCAGACCGCTGCTGCAATCACAATCGCTAGAGCGCCGCTCGCGGTTGTGTAGAGCCGCTCGCCCAGAAATGGCAAATAAACATTGATCCACGACTGTAGCAAGCCGTAGGTCGGCTGAAAAAGCCAGCGCCACATTGTGCCTGCCACCACCTCAGAGATCACCCAGGGGATGAAGATGATCACGAGGTAAACGCCTGTGAACTTGTAGCGCCGATTGAGCAGCAATGCCAATATCAGTCCTAGGCTGACTGTCAGCAAGATGTAGGTGGCTGAATAGACCAGCGAAATGTGCAAGCTCTCTAAAAAGCTCGGCGTGCGCAACAGGCGCTCAAAGTTGGCGAGTCCGACGTACATAAACTCGCCGCGCCGCACGCGAGTGGTGCTGAGATAGACCGAGTAGACCGTTGGATAGACCTGTAGAGCTAACAGCACGAGAATCGAAGGCAACAGCAGCCAAAATGGCAGCCAGCGGTATTTGCGTCCGCCGCTGAAGGAATGTTGCACAGCCTCAGCTTTGGCGCTCAAAGTAAGATTGCTCATAGCTGTCATCCCGAATCGAACATAAACCAAATATGGGCGGGTTGTCTGCCCGCCCATGCTGCGATGATTAAAACTTCAGCGCAGTGGCTGCAGTTTACTCCAGCCCTGCATTATACTCGTCTTGAGCGGCTTGCAGAGTCGCCATGATGTCCAGCGATGGATCAGTGATCAGCTTAACGATTGCATCTGCCAAGAGTGTGATGCCTTTGTCATAGTCAGCAAAAGTTGGCGAAGGCACGGCGAATTCCTTCTGAATCTTGGCGACTTCTACCCAGTAAGGCGTCTGGAACTCCTCAGCTTGCGCCGCAGAGTTCAAAGCAGGCAGAGCGCCATACGCTGCTGAGTAGGCGATGTTCTCTTTGGTCGTCATCTGGAAGTCAATGAACGCCTTTGCTGCCTCAACATTCCGCGCGCCAACTGGAATCGCCCATGCCGATGCCACGATCAACGAAGCAGGCTTGCCGCCTGGCGCTGCGAACTGCGGCGCAATGCCCAACTTGCCTGCCTTCAAGGCGGCGCCGACGGAGAGCGCCTCAGGATCAAATGTGCCAGTGATCTGACCTTCGAACTTGGTGCCATCAGGCGCAGTCAGCGGTGTCAGGTAGACGTATGAGTATGAGCCTGCCACAAAAGCACCTGCCTCGCCGCGCATGAAAGGCTGTTCGTTGTCAAAGCCGGGCGCAAGCGACTCCTGCGCAGCGTAGCCGTTAGCGAACAAGGCGCGCACAAACTCAACGACTTTCTTGGTCGCCTCGTTTGCCCATACAGCGCGACCTTCCTTATCAGCAATTTGACCGCCATAGCTGACAATCAGGTTGTAGTAGAAACGCTCAACCGACACTTTCTCAGCCAGCTTGCCTGTGAAAGCGAATGCTTTCGGATTAGCCGCCTTCAGCTCAGCTGCTTTGGCAAGGAACTCATCTGTGGTCGCTGGCACACCATCAGGATAGACATCCTTCCAGAAATACAGGAAGTGAACGGCTGAGTGTGACGGCACGCATAGAATCTTGCCATCAGGCGTGGTGCAAGCTGCTAAGGCGCCCTGATCTAGGTCAGAGAACCACGGACGTGACTTGACCCAGTCTGTCAAATCGGTCAGCACGCCATTCTGGTCAAAAAAGCCGAGCTGCTGGCTATCCACGTAGCTCACATCTGGCACTTCGCCACGCGCTTGCACAGCGACGTTCAGCTTGGCGTTGATCTGGTCGAAAGGCTGAAAGGTATTGACGATCTGGACGCCAAAGTCGGTACGGTAGCGCGCAATCATATCCGCCAGCCACTTGTCCTGAGTGTTCTGCGGATTTTGGTCGTTGAACTTCGTCCAGATTTGCAGAGTGCCGCTCTGAGCAGTAGCAGGGCTGCTCGCCACACTGAGCAAGAGCGCGCTGATCAACGCAAGACATACCAAAACAGCAGTCGTTTTACGAACCTTCATGACAAGCCTCTCCAAGAGGAATTGTTAAACGTCGCCTAAAAGCATAGCACAAAGTCGAAAAACGCGCCTAGTCAGATGCAACAAAGCGCGCGCAACAGCGTAATGGACTTTTAAGAATATGCTAAAAGCGCAGATGAACCTCGATCTTGAAGTTAAGAACGTTATCATATATGATAGTGTCAATTCGTTCACTTTTGAAGGAGCTGCGACGCGATGAGCAATGCGATTGAAGTACAGCGTATCACCAAACGCTACGGACAGAAAGTTGCCGTAGATGACATCTCGTTTGAGGTGCGACGTGGCGAGATTTTCAGCCTGTTAGGTCCGAATGGCGCAGGTAAGACGACGACTATCCGCATGATCCTCGACATCATCAAGCCTGATAGCGGCACGATTCACGTTCTTGGTGCGCCATTCAGCGAAGAGACCAAAAAGCGCATTGGCTACTTGCCCGAAGAGCGTGGCTTGTACAAGAATGTGCCTTTGGTTGAGCTACTGAGCTACATCGGAACGCTGAAGGGCATGAGGCGCCGCGAGGCAGAGCAGCGTGCTGCTCAACTGCTTGATGAACTAGACCTAGGCGCCTACAAGAAAGGCAAGGTGCGCGAGCTCTCGCGTGGCATGTCTCAAAAGGTACAGTTCGCCGCAACCATCATCCATCGTCCAGAGCTGCTGATCATTGACGAGCCGTTTGCTGGTCTCGATCCTGTCAACACAGAGATCATCAAGAATATGATCTTCCGCTTGCGCTCGGAAGGCGCAACGATTGTGATGAGCATTCACGAGATGCATCAGGTGGAAGAAATGGCAGATCGTCTGCTGATGATCCATCAGGGACGGCGCGTGCTCTACGGCGAAGTAGACGAAGTCCGTCAGCGCTACGCTGAGAATGCCGTGATTGTGAGCGGACAGGGCAACTGGGCAGCGCTACGCGGCGTTATGCGCGTCCAGCCTGATGAGACAGGGCGCAACGTCACGCTCTACCTTGACAATCAGACTACACCTGATCAGGTCATGGCAGAGTTAGCCAACAGTCCGAACTACAGCGTACGCAGCTTTGCTATAGCTGTGCCACGCCTAAACGACATCTTCATCCGTGTGGCAGGCGGCGAGGCGAAAATCGCTGCCAGTGTGCCCAGTATGGCAGAGGTGCGCTCATGAGTCTGCACAAGATTTGGTTGATTGCGCGACGTGAGTTCTGGTTCAACCTACGGCGACCGTCTTTTCTCGCTTCAATGTTCCTATTGCCGATTTTGTTTGTTGGCTTAGCCGTCATAGGTGGTGCGCTAGGAGCTGCTTCCGCTGAAGATATCAGCGCTTACAAAGCTATTGGACTAGTAGATGAAAGCGGAATCGTTGTGCGCGCTGATGGCACACCTTACCTTACCAAGCTAGCTGAGCCATTTCGCTTGTATCGCGCTGAGGCAGAGGCACAGCGCGCCTTTGAGTCAAGCGAACTAGATGGTTACTACGTCCTGCGCGCTAACTTTTTGACGACTCTCAAGCCTGAGGCTCACTATCGGCGCGATAAGGTCTTTGGCGAGGCGCTGAACCGTCACCTGTTGCGCGAAGTGCTGAAGCCATCGGTCGCGGCGCAGGTCGGCAACCCTGACCTAGCAGCGCGCCTTGAGAATCCGCTAGGTGAGGCGAAGCTCTACCGTATCGGCAATCCGCAGGAGTTGCCGCGCGAGGCGCTCTTCGCTGCTGTCTTCGCGCCGATTTTGGTCAGCTCATTTGTCTTCCTCATGACCATGAATGTCTCACAGTTTCTGATGCTCGGCTTGGCGGATGAGAAGGAAAACCGCATGATGGAACTTTTCATCACTAGCGCGCGCCCTAGTGAGATGCTGTGGGGCAAGTTGATCGGCTTGGGTGCGCTCAGTTTGCTGCAAATTGCCGTCTGGATAGCTGCAGGTGTCGCTTTTGCCGCAACACAAGGCACTGATGTGATTGGCACTTTAGCAACGTATCAGCTTGATACGGGCTTTTTGCTGATAGTAGCGCTCTACGCCATGCTGGGCTATGTGTTGTACAGCGCGATCTTAGCTGCTATTGGTGTCTCAGTGAACGCTGAGCGAGAGGCACGGCAGATTGCTTCATTAGTTGGGCTGATTCCTGTCCTGCCGATCATTTTGCTGGTCAGCTTTTTCACTGATCCGAATGGCGGCGTAGCGCTTGTGTTGAGCCTGTTGCCATTCACATCGCCTAGCGGAATGCCGCTGCGCATAGCAGTCACGAATGTGCCAAGCGAGCATGTCTGGCTAGGCATTGGACTGCAGATTGCGGCGATTATTGGTGTGATGTGGCTAGCAGCTAAGATTTTCCGTCTGGGCATGTTGAACTATGGCAAGCGGCTCTCACTGGGCGACATTTGGCGTGCCTTGCGCGAAGGGCGACAGCAAATCATCTCAGCGCGTAGAGCAGAGGAGGTAGTTTAACTATGCGCGCCTTGTGGCTCGTCTTCCACTTTGAGACAATGCGCCAATTGAAGCGGCTTGGCTATCTACTGGTCACTTTTGGCGTGCCAATCGCTGCTGTTGCGCTCTTCCTGTTGTTCAGAGTGCTCGGCAGCAGCGCAGCAGAGGCAGGCACTGGCGGACGCGGCGACTCGCCGCTCGGCGCCAATGTACTCGGCGAAGGCGCCATCAGTGAGGATAGTCCTTTAGCGCAAGCGCGACCGATGGGCTTCGTAGACCACTCAGGCTTGCTGGGCAACGTGCCGACGCTGATCCGCTTCTCTTCAGAGGAAGCAGCGTTGAATGCGCTGAAAAATGGCGAGATCAGCGCTTACTATGTAATTGCAGCCGACTACTTGCAGACAGGCAAGGTCGAGGCATACTTCCAGCGCTTCAACTTAGGCAGTCTAAGCGACGTTGCCATTCGGCAAGCGCTGCTGAGCGCGTTGATTCGACAAGCTGATCTTGCGCCGCAAAAATTGGCGCTGCTGCAAGCGCGCACGCTTGACGTCACGCCGATTGCAATCGGCGAGGTAGCCTCACAAGCTACTGAGAACACTAATTTGCTGCTCGCTAACGTTTTCGCTATCTTGCTGCTCTTCACAGCTCTCACAACAAGCGGCTACCTGCTGCAAAGCCTGACTGAAGAGCGCGAAAATCGCGCTGCAGAGGTCTTGCTCAGCGCGCTGCGCCCACGCGACCTGCTCTTCGGCAAGTTTTTGGCGATGAACGTGCTCGCTCTGCTGCAGACGACGCTGTGGATCGGCACAGCGCTATTTTTGCTCTCTCAAGCAGCAGGCATTCTACCGGATCTAAGCGGCATTGCGTTGCGCGCTGACCAAGTCATCGTGTTGGTGATCTACTTTGTGCTAGGCTATCTGTTCTTCAGCAGCGTCTACGCGATCATCAGTGCGCTGACAGCGAACTTCCGCGAAGGCACACAGCTTTCAGTCGTGGTCATACTGCCTGCCATGCTTCCGTTCTACCTCTCTGTGGCTTTCATCAACACGCCGAACGAGGCGTTGCCTGTCCTTTTGAGCATGATTCCGATCACAGCGCCATTGGCGATGACGTTGCGCGCCTCAGTCACGAGTGTGCCACTTGGCGAGGTGCTACTCAGCGCAGCGCTGCTCAGCCTAACCATTGTCGCTTGCGTGTGGCTTGCTGCGCGGTTGTTCCGTGTGAATATGCTGCTGAGCGGACGTCCGCCAAAACTGCGCGACGTGCTGCGCCTTGTCAGCGAGCGCGCCTAGCGCATAATTGCCAAAGTGTTGCCGAGCATGTGCGCGGCGCGCGTTAGCCACAGCGGCGCGTTGGCAAGTGCCTCACTCAGCGTAGTGACCGCAGGTAAGATGCTCCACGCCGCTGTGATGCCCATCTCGGCAAGCACGCTCGGTGTTGCCTCGATTGTGCCTGCAAAAGCGATGACGGGAATATGACGCGCCGCTGCGGCTGCAGCAATGCGCTGCACAGCTTTGCCACTTTCAGTCTGAGAGTCGATTTTGCCCTCACCTGTGATGAGCAGCTGAACTCCTTCCAGCTTTGCCTCGTAGTTGAGCAAGCTCATCACAGTAGGCGCGCCGAGTACCAGCTCAGCGCCTAATGCGGCTGCCATGCCTGCACCAAAGCCGCCTGCAGCACCGCCGCCTTGTAACGCTGCCACATCTACGCCCAAGTCGCGTGCCAAGACCTCAGCATAGTGCGTTAGCGCTGCTTCAAGCTGTTCGACCATCTCAGGATCGGCGCCTTTCTGAGGTGCGAAGGTACGCGAGGCACCTTGAGCGCCGATCAGCGGACTAGTCACATCGCAAAGGATCGTGAACTTTGCATCAGGCAGGTTAGCGCGCAAAGCAGAGACATCTACGTGCGCCAATTGCCGAAGTGCGCCGCCGCCTTGCGGCAACTCACGTCCATTGGCGTCTAGAAAGCGCGCGCCGAGCGCCTGCAGACAGCCTGCGCCGCCGTCATTGGTAGCGCTGCCGCCAATGCCGATCAAGAAATGGCGGCAGCCGCGCCGATACGCCTCACGGATCAGCTCGCCTGTGCCATAAGTTGTGGTTAAGAGCGGATTGCGCTCAGCGCGCGGCAATAGCTCAATACCAGAGGCACGTGCCAGCTCTATGATTGCTGTCTTGCCGTCGCTTAGGATGCCGAACTCTGCTGTGATTGGCGCGCCACGCGCGTTACTCACTGTCACGCTGTGTCGTGTGCCACTCAAGCCGTGCAAAAGCACGTCCAACGTGCCATCTCCGCCATCCGCCAATGGCATTCGGACGAGGTCGAGATGAGGACGCAAAGCAGAAGCGCGCAGTCCTGTTGCTAGGCACTCAATAGCTTGCAGCGCTGTCAGGCTGCCGCGAAAAGCATTAGGCGCTAGGGCGATGCGCATCAACTGAGCAAGAAAACGGCAAGCAGTGCAACAGCTGCTAGACTGCCGAAGGCAGGTAGGACAAGACGCGTCACAGGCTCGTTCAGGATCGCGCGCTCGTACTCATCAGCCGTGCGACGGATGATGAACAGGCTCAAGGCGCCCAGCAGCATAGCTAGGATAAAACTGAGCAGGGTGAGATCAATGCTCTTCATCCTCGATCTCCGCAGCTTTAAGCTAGGCAGGACGCCCAGCAAAGGTTCGTCGTGAATTTTTCAGAGCGCTATTGCAATTAATTCTCAATAACGCTACGATCATTATAAATGAGCGCATGGCATGCTATCTATGCCATACGTTAACCTTGAGTTTAACGTGACTTAAACCGAGAATAGGTAGCTTGATGAGCAAGGGAAATGTCGGGAGCGTGCGCGCCAGCATCATTCAGCAAGAATATCTGGCAGAAGCCTATCGGATCGCACATTATCAAGGCGATAATCCATACATCACAACCTCTGCACTGGCAGAGCGGATGAATGTCTCAGCGCCAGCAGTGGCAGCAGTAGTGGAGCGCTTGAAACGCGGCGGCTACGTGGAACACGAGCCGTATCGCGGTATGCGCCTGACGCCGAAAGGCGAGCGTGAGGCGCTGCTGAGCATCCGCCGTCATCGTTTGGCAGAAGCCTTCTTGGTAAGAGTGATGGGTTTTGCGTGGCATGAGGTACACGAAGAAGCTGAGGCGCTTGGCGCAGTGATCAGCGATGAATTAGCGGCGCGCATGGAGCAGATGGCAGGCTATCCAAAGCGCTGTCCGCACGGCGAGCCGATTCCAACTGCTGAAGGCGTCATGCCGTCAATTCACGACACGCCGCTCTCAGAGATCAGCCAAGTACCGATAGAGTTAGTGATCAGCCGCGTCAACAGCCACGATCCTGAAGTGTTGAAGTATCTCGGCTCGCTGCAGCTAGTGCCAGAGCAACCGATTACCTTGCTCAATCGCGCGCCGTTTCATGGTCCGCTGCGTTTGCGCATCGGCAAGCACGAACAAGTCATCGGCTACGAGCTGGCGCGCAGCATCCGCGTCACACCTGCCTGAGCAGGGTTTCTGCGGGACGCCTCGCACGTCCCGCGCTGCTTGTGGTTAGTTGGCGCCGCTCATGCTGCTGGCACTGCTACTTGCGCTGCTCTCACTGCTGCTGCTCGTCAAGCCTAGACGCCGACGGCGCTCCTCAAGCTGCTGGTCAACAAGATTCTGCTCGATAGTTTCCTCAACCACATCCTGCAGACGCATAGACGCGACTTCCATCTCGGCATCCTCACGATCAAGGCGCGCGCGAATCATGTCACCAATGCGACGGATGTCAGCATCGCCGACACCTTGCAGATCGTTCAGGCTGCGAATGGTGCGCGTCGTGGCGCGCTTTGCCTCAGCCAACTTCAGCAGCTCTTGCAAGTGCTCGCGCTCTTGGCGGACAGTGTTCAGGCGTGCTTCGAGCTTCAGCTTGGCGTCTAACATGCGCTTATACTCTTGCTCTTGGCTCTGCCACTGTTGGTAGTACTCTTGTGCCTGCTGCTGCTTGAGGTTGAGCTCTGCCTGCAGCCGCGCCGCTTGATCTGTGCGTCCAGCCATTAGAAGCGAGTCAATGTTGCGGTCGAGCTTCTCAGCCGCAGCTGACATCTCTTCATACTTGCGCTTGAGTGTACGCACACTGCCACCAACAGTCACGATCTGCGTCTCCAGCGTGTCCAGATCGCGGTCAGCGCGGCGAATGTACTCGTCCATGACCTTGACTGAGTTCATTTCCAGCGCCTTGTCCACCAGAGCGTGTAAGTTGGCAGAGATCAGGATGTTGATCTTCTCAAGAATTCCCTGTGCCATCGGTCGTCCCTTCTTAAGCAAAAGGTGGCTTGCTCTTGCGTTCAACTGGCATTGTAGCACAAAAACTGCGCTCAGGCACGCGCCAATTGTTGTCCAAAGCTGTGCTAGTTTCAGCGTAGCTTGGCACATTCGCTCACCTGTGTTACCTTGTAACCTTTGAAGACTCTATCACATGCCGACGTCGCGCTTGCGCTATGCCAGCTATCATTTGCACCTCGTCAGTCTGTTGGCGCACAGACACAGCGCTAAGCTGACTTTCCGCGATCAAGTTGCACTCGTTCAGGCACTAGATAGTGCGCTCGATCTGCTGGAAAGCGAACCGTCTTTTCGAGCGCTGACAATCCTTGACGGCTGTGGCACTCTTGAGGACTATCTGCGGCTGCGACCTGAGCATTTTGAGCGCCTTGAGGCAGTTGGACGGCGCGGCGCCTTGCAGATCAATCCGTTTTACGTCCTGCCTGAGCTGTCCGTGCATACGCCTGAAGGAGTTATCCGCAACTTGTTGCGCGGCACAGCGAGCGCAAAGGTCTTCGGCGGCGCTATGCCAGTGGCGCTGTGTTTGAAGACTAGACATCTGCCTGACTGGCTACCACAAGTTCTGCGTGGCTTCGGCATACAGGCAATCCTAGCTGACTGGTATGACGAGCATCCGCTGGAGCAAAATTGGCAAGGCGACGACGGCTCACAAGTCTTGCTGACAGCTGTTTATCCGCTTATGGCGCTTGAGATCGCCATCGAAAATGTTTTTCATCGCATGGCGTCGTGCTGCCAAAGCGGACATCTCTTGCTGTTTCACCTCTGGTCAGCGCAGACAGCCGCGTCGTGGCGTATGTGGCTCACGCGGCTGAAGCAACAGCGTCCGATTGACATCTTGCTTCACAGCACGCCAAGCGCTTATCTACGTGCAGTGCAAGCAGCGCGCAATCAGGACTATGTGGCACGGCAAGGCAACCTTGCGCTCGCTGACTTGCCGAGCGAAGCTCCAGATGCTTTTGCGCAGTTTGAGCGCTTTCTCACGCAGACCGTTGAACCACTGATCGCCTTTGCAGCGCTGCAGGCTAGTCCGCGTGTGCCTGTGCAACCACAACGTCTGATCGCGCAGCTGTGGCAACCACTCTTCGACTGGACGGGTCAGCCCTTTTCGGAAGACGCACGCCAAGCACTCGAAGCGCAGCTGAGCGCTCTCAAGACTGACCTTGCTTTCTTGGCTGAACGTAACGGCGCTGACCTGAATCTTCCTCAGTTTGAGCGCCTTGTGCGCTCTGATGACGTGCGCTTTGCGCTGACTACCTGCAAGTTGCCTGATGATCCGAGTCGCTCAGGCATGATTGTGCGCGGCAGACTCAGCGCGTCTGAGAGCGCTTGGATCACGCTCACGCCGTTCCGCCGTTTTGCACACTGCGAAGTTATCTCTATGGCAGAAGTGCCAACAGGCGGTAATCTGACCGTTGAGGAAGATGGCGCTATTATCTTCCGCGCTGAGCCGCAACATCTCTACACTTTCTGGCTGCATGACTAGACTTGACACGCTTATCCAAGAGCGATACGCTCTTGCTCAAATGAGATAAGCACTGAGTAGCAGTCCAAAAGACAAGCTGATGAGTGACCAGCTACCATCTGACTCGCCTAGTCTGACCGAGTCGCCGTCTTACCCTGCTGAGTGGAGCACATGGACAAAGCGCGTAGCAGCCGTGCTGCTATTGATTGCAGGCGTCTACTCGCTGACCTTTCTCGGTCCGGTCTTGCAGGTTTTGATCATCGCCCTGCTCTTGGTGCTGTTCTTTTTCATCCCGATTCAGTTCATGATGCGCTGGCTGCGCTTCCCGTACTGGTTAGCTGTGATCAGCGTGTTTGCGCTGTACTTGGGCAGCATCACCTTCGCCATTTTGCGGATTGGTCCCGCTGTGGCAGATACGATCAGCTCATGGCAGCCTGCCATTGAGAATGTGGTCAACACTGGCATCACGTTCTTTCGACAATATACGCCTGAGCGCGACCGCTACCTCTACCTGCTGCGCGACGAAGCAAATCCTGAGAATGACCTGCGCATTGACCTGAACTTCCTGCTAGAGCCGATCAGTCAGCTAGTGAAAGGCGAGGCGTCTAACATCAACGTTGCCTCGATTTTAGGCAATGTGGCAGGCAATGTGGCAAATGTAGCAGGCGGCGTCTTTGGCACGCTCGGTAACCTGATCTTGGGACATCTACTTGCATTTTTCATTCTGTTGGAGATGCCGCGCGCGTATCGCGCTTTCTTGCGTATGGACGATGTCTACGAACGTGAGTACGCGATTTTGCTGCGCGGCGTGTTGCGCGTGTGGCTGTATTTCTTTCGCGGACAAGTCATCATTGCGCTAATCATCGGCGTGGCAACATGGCTTCAGTTTCAGGTAATGGGCGTGCCGGGCGCGATTTTCGTCGGCGTGACGTGCGGCTTGTTAGCGCTGATTCCAACAGTTGGCAACTTGCTGAGCATCATCCCAGTGACGGTCGCGCCGTTGATCGGCGGCTCAACGGTCTTCACAGAGCTGGATCGCGGCACATTAGTGCTGCTCGTAGCACTTATCAACATCTTAGTCACACAGACTTTCACGCTGAACGTGCTTGCGCCTAAAATCACAGGCGACGCTGTCAGTTTGCCGTTGCCCGTTGTGATCATCGGCTTGTTCATTGGAACGGCGTTCGGCGGTATTTTAGGCGCGCTGCTGATTGCGCCAATTCTTGGCACGTTGCGCCTGCTCGTGGACTACACACTGCGCAAAATTCGCGGCGGCGATCCGTTTCCAAATGAGCCGCGCCCTGAACTCATCCTTGATGCAATGTTCTCGCCGCGCCGCAGGTCTAGAAAGCCTGCCTCTGCTCTAGGCAGCAAGTGAGCGCGCTGAAAAATCTTCTCCAGCTTTGCACAGGCTCTTCATAACTTCTTCATAGGCTTGCCCTACACTGAGAAACGTAAGACCGATGCAGGAAAGCAGTCGGAAATCTCTCAGAAGTAAGGAGTGAGTCTCATGAAACGCTTCAAGAAAGGTCTATTGGCGGCTGCTTTGGCAGTTGCTCTGATCAGTGGCTTGGTGCTGAGCGCAACCACAGCAGAGGCGCAAGGCGGTCGCGGCGGCGCCTTTGGTCTAGCAGGTGTAGGCGCTTTGATTGCCGCGTGCAGCACAACTGACTACACCAGTGTAGCGGCGCAGGCGCTCAGCATGACGCCGACAGAACTGCGTGTGGCACTTGCAAGTGGCAACAACCTGGTTCAGATTGCAGCGCAGAAAAGCGTAGACATTGCCAAAGTGGAAGAGGCACTGCGTATGGCGCGCCTTGCTGAGGTGGACAAAGCACTGGCTGACGGCTTGATCACAGCGGCACAAGCAGAACAGCTTAAAGCGCTGCTAAATCAGACCGCAACGCCACAAGTCACACCGATGCCGCCTGGCTTGCGTGGACGCGGCGAACGTCATGGCTTGCTAATTGGTCGGGTAAACTTGTTTGCAGGCATCAGCCCACGTAACGCGGTTAAGCCGTATATTGTAGCGGCTGAAGCGCTCGGCATGTCATGCCCGGAGCTGGTCAAAGCAGCGCAAGCTGGACAGTCCATTGCGCAAGTGGCAATCGCTAAAGGCGTCTCGCTGCAGACTGTGGTGGATGCGCTGAGCAAGGCGTATAGCGACGCACTGGCAAAGGACGTTCAGGAAGGTCTGGTGGCGCCTGCCCGCGCTCAGGCAATTCAGGCTCAGATCGTCAACAACGTGCTGCGCATCATCTCGCATCCACATGGGCGCTTTGGCGTAGGTGTGCCGCGCCTGCCACGTACAATGCGCGGCGCCCAATTCTTTGAAAGCGAGTTACCACCTGATGCCTTTGGGCTAATTGGCGCTGATGAGCAAGTCATGATCGCTGAACTGTTCGAAGGCGGCAATTGACAAGGCTCTCCATGCGCTTGATTGCTCAGGTACAATTCAAGGTGAGTCGGCACGTGCCGACTCACTTTGCATCGCTAGTGAGAGTGCTACCATGCAGCGCCCAACACGAGTCCTCATCATTGAAGATCAGGTCAAGATAGTCCATTGGCTGAGCGAATTTCTGAAGCAGGCGCACTTTGAGGTGCTGATCGCCTATGACGGACGCACAGGCTTGCAGCTTTTTGAGCGCGAAAAGCCAGAGGTCGTCCTGCTTGACCTGATGCTGCCTGACGTAGATGGTCTTGACGTTTGCCGCGCCATTCGTCAACAGTCGGACGCCTTTATCATCATGATCACGGCGCGCGTGGAAGAGACGGATCGGCTGATCGGCTTAGAAATCGGCGCCGACGACTACGTCACTAAGCCGTTTAGTCCGCGCGAAGTCGTAGCGCGCATTCGCGCTCTGCTGCGGCGCGCCAGCGGTGCTCTGGTGCAAGGCACTGCCTCAAAAGAGCGTCCGTTGAGCTGCGGTATGCGTTATACCTCGATCCAAATAAGCGCCTTTGCACACTCAATGGTGAGCCTGTCAATTTGACGCCGACCGAGTTTGACATTCTGCATACGCTGATGCTGAATCGTGGCATGCCGTTCACACGCGAGCGCTTGATCAATGAAGCGCTTGGCTATGACTATGTAGGCTATGAGCGGACGATTGATGTCCACATTCGCAACTTACGTCGCAAAATTGAGCGCGATCCGCAGAATCCTCAGTACATTCAGACCGTTTTCGGCATTGGCTACCGTTTTACAGAGAGTGCGCCTGAAGATTGAGAAGACACGCCATGCGTCTGTTTCGCCGCCAACTATTGCTCAGCTATTTGCCGTTAGCGCTCCTGCCAGTCCTAGCGATAGGCTTAGTCACTCGCGGCGTGGCAGAGGATCGGCTGATGCTCCTGATCTCCGAGGACTCGACGCGTCGCCTGCGCGGACTAGTGCCATGCTTTGAAGCATACTATGCCGCGCATGGCTCATTCGAGCCGCTGATCGCCGCTGTGAAGAACGAGCAGCCATTTATCCACTCTGAAGTTCGCCCAGAGACAAGACGTCCTGTACCGCAGCGCGGCCATATTCTCATCTTTAACGAGAACGGGTTATTAACCTGCTTGCCTTTCAACTTCAGGCAGAATCGCTTGCGCACACCACCGATTGGACAGCCGTCTGATCTTGAAGGAATGAACATAGGCGCTCTAGCTGGCATTTTGCCTGCTGCAGCACGCCGCGACGAGCTGATCCTAACTGATCCGAATGGTATCGTGCTGCTCAGTGCCGAATCGAGCCTGATCGGACAGACCTTAACAGCTGAGGTGCTGCGGCGCAGCGCGCCTATCGTCCTTAACAAGCAAGTGGTGGCACGTCTTGCGCTTGCTATCGGCATTTTTGATGAAGGACAACGTCAATTGCTCAGTGCGTTGAACGGAGCGCTGGTGCTTTCAGGCGGTTTTTCGCTCTTAGCAGCGTTTGGATTGGGCTGGTGGATGTCATCGCGGCTCTCACAGCCGATTCGGGCTTTGAACGAAGGGGTACGTCGCCTTGCGCGCGGCGAATGGTACGCACCACTGCCTGTGACTTCCAAAAACGAACTTGGCGAGCTGACTCAAGCCTTTAACCGCATGGCAGCTGAGCTAATCCGCCAACAGACCATGATGCGCCAAATGGTTGCCGATATCGCTCACGACCTGCGCACGCCACTTAGCACAATGGCGCTAGAGGTCGAGGCGATTGAGGCAGGTTTTCAATCGCCTGAGCAGGCTACACAGAGCCTGCGTGAGGAAATTGCGTGGCTACAGCGCATGGTGGACGATTTGCGCTTGCTCTCGCTCATGGACGCTGATCAAATTCGCCTACAGCTCGAGCCTGTGCCGCTTGGCACTTTTCTGAGTCGTCTGCACGATTTTTGGCGCACCAGCGCTGAGGAGAGCGGACGTATCCTGACGCTGGAAGTTGCTGACAATCTGCCTACCATTCAAGCAGACGCCATGCGCTTGCGCCAAGTCTTGGGCAACTTGATTGACAACGCGCTGCGCCATACTAAGACAGGCGATCACGTGCGGCTGCAAGCACAGCCTGCACAAGACGGCGGCGTCCTACTGCGCGTAGTGGATAGCGGCGAAGGTATTCCGCCTGAGGCGTTGCCGCGCATTTTTGACCGCTTTTACCGCGTAGATCGCGCGCGCAAGCATGGCGAGAGCGGCAGCGGCCTGGGTTTGAGCATTGCCAAGCGCCTCGTCGAGATGCATGGCGGCACAATCACGGTCAGCAGCCAGCTGGGACGCGGCACTGCCTTTAGCATTTATTTGCCGCCACAACCAAAGCTCTCTCTGGCGACGCGCGCTTTGTAACACTCGCTGTAACGTCAAAAGCGCGCTATGCTTGACGAGCGAAACGATTTGTTTACCGAACAGTGCGCAATCATGCTTGGTCTTTTTGGCAAACGTAACAGGCTGCACAAAGCGCATGGCAAGTTTCAGAGCGTCGGCGCAGTGCGCAGCGCTGAGCTGGACTGGCAAGGTGTACTGATCAGAGCTACGAATGGCAGTCTGCGTGTAGATATCCTCGCGCCTGATTGCTTGTGCGTGCGCTTCTCACCTGATGGCACTTTTCCACTGCCACGCTCGTACACAGTCTGTAAGACTGATTGGCAGACGCCTGAGTTTGAGCTGGATGAGTCGTCCGAGACGCTGATAATCAAGGTTGTCAGCGGAATCATCTGCCTAATCAATCGTAGCGACGGTCGCTTCACATTTTTGAGTCCGCATGGCACGCTCATCGGTCAGGAAACCGAGCCGATCATCTTTCGGCAGGGCGAGTTCAGATTACAGCGTGCGCTTAGCGCCGATGCACACTGTTACGGACTCGGCGCACAAGTGCCGCAGTTCAACCTGCGCGGCAAGCGCTACAGACTTTGGCAAAGCGCGCCAGAAAAAGACTTGCCTGCCTTCTTGCCTTTCTTGCTCACAATCAGCGAACGAGCAGTAGACGCGCTCCTCTGGGACAATTCGTCGCGCGGTTATGTTGACGTCGGTGCTGAAGATACACAGCGCGTCATCTTCTGCGGCACCGAGGGCGAGCTGCGCTACTACCAGTTCTACGGCACGCCACTGAGCATCCTGCAGCGCTACACTGAGCTAGTTGGCAGACCGTCTCTGCCGCCGCTCTGGGCGTTTGGCGCGCATATTCTAGCACCATGTCCAACTTCAGCTGACTCGCTGCGCGCCTTCGCCACTGATTGGCGCGCTCAGCAAATTCCGTGTGACGGACTAGCGCTCAGCTCTGACTACATGGAAGTGGGACGACCTTTCACATGGGATAATAGTCGCTTTCCTAAGCCGAGCGCCTTGATCGGCGATCTAGAGCGGCGCGGCTTCAGATGTCTATTGCCTGTGACCACCACTTTCAGAGATATTGACGCTGATCTCGCTCTAAGGCACTCCAATGGCAACCCTGTGCGTCTGCGAACGGCGCAAGGTGAGCAGTGCGCAATTGACCTGACCGATGCACGCGGACGTGACTGGTGGTCAGCGCGCTACGCTGAGCTGCTGAGGGCGAACATCAGCGGTTTGTGGCAACCTGAACAGCTGCCAAATCTGACTGACTCTGCCCAGTACGCCTGTGACGGCGCGCCAACGAGTCACGCCGCAGCGTGCAACATCTATACAGCGCATGTGGCGGCTGCAGCTGAGTCGGCTTTGCTCAGCGTTCAGCCTGCTAAGCGACCTTATGTGCTCGTGCGGGCGAGTCAAGGCGGCACTCAGCGTCATGCTTGGACAGGTGTAGCGTTAGGCGAGCGCGCTGATTGGCGCGCTTTGCATCGCCTACTGAGCGCCGTCTTGAATAGCAGTCTGAGTGGCATGCCGTTCGGCGGCGCCTTGCCAAACTATGCGCTCAAAGGCGCCGACCCTGAGCTGTTTGTTCGCTGGATACAGCTGTGCGCTTTTCTGCCTTTGTGCAGCCTACCCAAGCCTGCTCAAGCAGCGCCGTTGTGGCAAGTGGAGCAAAAATATGTGGCTCTCGCGCGTCGCTACTTGACGTTGCGCTATCAATTGCTGCCATATCTGTACTCTGTGGCTTCAGAAGCTGTCCAGCGCGGCACGCCAATGGTACGTCCGCTCTGGCTTAGCGCGCCGAAAGAACTAGCGCTCCGATCAGTTGAAGATGCTTTCATGCTGGGCGACTCGCTTCTCGTTGCGCCTGTGCTTGAGAAAGGTGTCTTTGAGCGCACAGTGCCGCTGCCTGCAGGCAAGTGGTATGACTTTTTCACAGCGCAGCTTTATGAAGGCGGTCAAGAGGTACGCCTTGCCGCGCCGCTAGAGCGAACTCCGATCCTAGTGCGCGCAGGGCATGTGTTGCCATTGTGGGAAGCACAGCAATACGTTAAACAAAAGCAGCCTGAGGAACTTTTGCTGCGCGTCTACGCAGGCGAGGCAGAGACAACTTTCTACGAAGATGACGGCGAGGGTTTTGCCTACCAACAAGGCAGCTATCGCTGGCTTTCGTTCACTTGCCGCACTGCATCAAACGGTAATCTATCGCTCAGCTGGCGCCGTGTTGGCAACTATGTGCCACCTTACCTACGCTATCGCTTCGAGGTCTATGGCGTTTTTGACGAGCCAGAAAGCATTTACTTGGATGACTCGGCTGCGCCTTTGTGGTACTACGAGAAAGGCGTGATCGAGTTTACTGCCACGCAGCCTTTCGAGCGCGCACGAATCGAGGTACGTCAACGTCCTGATCAGGAGGCAACACTGTTACGGTCGTCGCTGCGCAGCTAAAAATCCAGAGTATTCTCCGCAGGAAAGGCGCGCGAGTTTAATTAATATATCACTAACACATTGACATAAACCTTGGATAGTCTCTATAATGGGAACAATCGTAATATTTCAATTGTTCAGCCGCTGCACCTTCGCAGTGGTGGTTATTTTTTAGGTAATCTCGTGAACACATCATCAAATGGCTATGTGCCACCGCGCGTATTGAAGTTTCAGCTCGGCTTCTTGCTAGAAGGCACGCGTGGGCAGATCAGCGAAACTGAGCTGGACATACCGCGGCTGCGCGTCGCGGAAGACGTAACAGTAGATTTTCTGCGTGGTCAGCTGCGCTTCAGCCGCACATCGCGCGGCATTTTGGTGCAAGGCGTATTGCGTACAGCCATTTGTCTAGAATGCAGCCGCTGCTTGACCGAAACTTCGGTTGCCCTAGAGATTCAGCTTGAGGAACTCTATCTCGCTCAGCCTAGTCCGCATGCTGAGTTCACCATTGGTGAAGACGGCATCCTTGACCTATCTCCCTTGCTGCGCCAAGAAATTATCCTAGAGACGCCTATCGTTGCCTTGTGCAAGCCTGATTGCCTTGGACTTTGCTCGGAGTGTGGGCAAAACTTGAACGAAGGCACGTGCAGTTGCCGAGCAGAAGCTATTGATCCGCGTCTCGCGGCTCTGAAAGCGCTGCGTGATAAGCTCTCAAAACCGAATCAGTAGGCGTCAGTGGTGTGTGATATAGCGAAGGGGAATTTATGCCATGCAGGACTTATCGAGCCGTCATTCTTGTCATGCTGATCTGAAAGAACTTTTTGAGAAAGCTGAGCTACAAGGTTTTCTGACGCTTGAAGAGATTTATGAGTTTGCCAGTGAAAGCGATGACAGCCCTAGCGAGCTGATCTCGCTCCTCCAAGCTGCCGGCATAGAAGTTTATGGTGAAGCCGCCTTTGGTGAAGAAAGTTCCCTCGATTTTTCTGAAGAGGATGAGTGGCAGCCTGACCTGAGCAATGTGTCGAGCGATGATAGCGTCGGGCTGTACTTGAAAGAGATGGCGTGCGTGCCTTTGCTCAGCCTTGAAGAGGAAATAGCGCTTGCTGAGCGCATCCGAGCGGGCATGGCTGCGAGCGAGGCACTACAGCACGCCGAAGGTGCTGAGCGTGAGCGTCTCGCTGCTATTGTCGAAGACGGTCGCCTTGCCCGCGATCATATCATCCGCGCCAACACACGCCTAGTTGTCAGCATCGCCAAGCGCTACATGGGACGCGGCGTGCCATTTCTAGACTTGATCCAAGAGGGCAATCTTGGGCTGATCAAGGCAGTCGAAAAGTTCGATCACAGACGCGGCTATCGCTTCAGCACGTATGCTACGTGGTGGATTCGACAAACCATCATCCGCGCTGTTGCCGATCAAGGGCGCACTATTCGCGTGCCTGTCCATATGTCTGACCGAATCCGTAATATTTACCGCGTTGTGCACCAGCTGGAGCAAGAACTTGGGCGCAAGCCGACGACTGAAGAAATTGCACTGCATTTGAACTTGAGTCCGCGCAAAGTAGAGTGGTTGCTCAAAGTCAGCTGGCGACCGCTCAGCCTAGAGCGTCCAGTTGGTGAAGAGGAAGAGAGCGAGCTGGGCAGTTTTCTTGAGGATGAGAGCGTTCCCACGCCGATGCAGAGTGCCTATCAGAGCCTGTTGCGCGAAAAGCTGGAAGAGGTGCTCAGCACGCTCACGCCGCGCGAGGCACGCATTCTGTGCTTGCGCTTTGGCTTGCAAAACGGCGAGCAGTACACGCTTGAAGAGGTTGGGCAGAAGTTTGGCTTGACGCGCGAGCGAATCCGCCAGATTGAAGGCAAAGCGCTGCGCCGCTTGCGCCATCCACGTCGCTCGCGCCACCTGCGCGACTTTCTGCAGTGATGGGAACTTGGGCGATGTACGATCCGCGGATTGAGATTGTAGAAGGCGACATTACGAAGTTGGCAGTGGATGCTATTGTCAACGCTGCTAATGCCAGCTTGCTCGGCGGCGGCGGTGTAGATGGAGCTATTCATCGCGCTGCAGGTCCAGAGCTGCTAGAAGAATGCCGCAAGTTAGGCGGTTGTCCTGTAGGTGAAGCGCGCCTGACTAAAGGCTATCGGCTACCTGCACGCTATGTCATTCATGCGGTCGGACCGATTTGGCAAGGTGGCAATAACAATGAGGATGCGCTTTTAGCAAGCGCCTATCGCTCCAGCTTGGAGTTGGCTGTACAACACGGCGTGCGCAGTATCGCTTTTCCAGCTATCAGTACAGGCGCCTATGGCTTTCCAATGGAGCGCGCTATTCCAATCGCGCTTGACACTGTCCAGACTTTTTTGGAGCGCGATCAGACGCTTCAGCGTGTGATCATGGTCTGCTTTGGACGCGCAGCCTACGAGTTATACCTGCACTTTTACAATCAACGTACCTGACTGCGGCTCACAACATACCTCTGGCTAGGCTGAGCAGCTCAGCCTAGCTTTTTCACACCTACCTGACTATCCCGGAGCGTCTAGCCGTGCTATACTCCTCATGAGAAGCGCTTCTCTCATCACAGATAGGTTCACCAATGAGACACTTCCTTAATATCTCAGACTGGTCAGCGCTTGAGATGGAAGCATTGCTCAATCAGGCAGTTTACCTGAAGCTGGAGTGGCAAAATGGCGGTAATCGTCCTGTGCTAGGCGGTAAAATCCTAGCGATGATCTTCCAGAAGCCGTCGCTGCGCACGCGAGTCAGCTTTCAGGTAGCAATGAAACATCTTGGCGGCGATGCAATCTACCTCGGTCCTGATGAGATTGGCTTGGGCAAGCGCGAGAGTATCCCAGACGTAGCGCGCGTGCTGAGTGGCTATGTGCAGGGCATTATGGCGCGCGTCTTCGCTCAAGATCACTTGATGCAACTGGCACAATGGGCAAGCGTGCCTGTCATCAACGGACTGAGCGATGACAGTCATCCTTGCCAAGCCTTCGCTGATATGTTGACGCTTTATGAGCATTTCGGCGCGCTGCGCGGCTTAAAAATGGCTTATGTGGGCGACTCTAACAACGTCACTTTCTCACTAGGCGAGGCAGCAGCACGCTACGGCGTTGAGCTGCGTATAGCCAGTCCGCAGGGCTACCAGCTGAGCGCAGAGCAAGTGGCACATCTGCGCAACATGGGTTTAGCGCTCACCTTGACCGAGGATCCGCGCGCTGCTGTGGAAGGTGTTGACTGCATCTACACAGATACATGGACAAGCATGGGGCAAGAGGCTGAGGCTGAGGTGAGACGGCAAATTTTCCCGCCATATCAAGTCAATGCTGATCTGGTGCGCCTTGCGGCTAAACATGTGGTCGTGATGCACTGCTTGCCTGCACATCGTGGCGAAGAAATCACTGATGACGTGGCAGATGGCGCACATTCGTTGATCTTCCAGCAAGCCGCTAATCGGCTGCACGCACAGAAAGCGATTCTGGTGCGCTTACTGAGTCATTGATATCGAGAGCAGCTTTTGGGCGAGATTGGATGGGCAGAGCGATGGTATCGAAACAAGAGACGTACGAGTACTATCTGAATTTAGGTCACAGCCTTGCTTGGGATCAAGAGTGGGAAAAGGCAGTGAACGCCTACGCACGCGCCCTGCAAGAACGCCCTGAAGAGCCTGATCCGTACAAGTATCTCGGTTTGGCGCTCATGCAGGTCAAGCGCTACAACGACGCCTTGAAAGTATTGATGAAGGGTCACAAGCTGGCGCCAGATGACCCTGTGCCGCTAGAACGCAGCGCTGATGTGTTAGAGCGCCTTGGTCGCCTCAAGGAGGCAGCGACGCAGTACGTAAACGTAGCGGAAATCTACCTTGCTCAGCGTGACATTGAGAAAGCAATCGGCAACTATGAGCGTGCCACGTTGCTCACGCCGGGATTGCTACAAATCCATTTCCGCCTCGCCCAGCTCTATGAGCGCACAGGTCGCCGCCGTGCCGCTGTGTTGCAGTACCTCACGCTTGCTTTCAACTTCCAGCGCAACAAAGACCGTGAGCGCGCCATGCAGGCAATTGAGCGCGCACTACGCCTTGAGCCGAGCAACGTGCAAGTCCTGAATGCTAGGCGCGCCATCGAGTCGGGCGAACTGATCGCTGTACCACAGTTGCAAGAGGAGCTTCCATCGGATAGCAAACAAGCTAGCTCAGCTGCGCCTGCTAAGGAAGCACCTGTTACTCTTGCCGAGTCGCACGCTGCTGGTCCGCTTGGCGAGGCAACTGAAAAAGCACTAGCCCATCTTGCCGAACATTTACTAGAAGGCGGCTTGACAGTAGCTGAGGCACAGGCGATTCAAGGTATTGAGCTGCAAAAAATTGGCGAGAACGCCCAAGCTATCCAAGCCTTTCAGTTAGCCGAGAGACAAGGCATTCGTCATCCTGCGCTGTATATGTGCCTAGGTTCACTGTTCATAGCACAAGGGCAATGGCAGAACGCGCTAGACTACCTGAAGCGCGTCCAAGATGCTGCCTATGCTGCAGGCGTGGCACACGGCATGGGACAAGCCTACCTCGGCTTAGGACAAGTGCGCCCAGCAGCTGAGCAGTTCGTCCGTGCGCTGCAGTTAGCCGACCTGCAACTCGCAATAAATCCTGACGAAGCGAGCCAGTTGACGGCTGTGTACAATGAGCTGCTCTCAGCAACCAAGCAGATGCAGGAATATGACCTTGCCGAGACATGCAATGAGTTCAACCGCTGGCTCTCAGGCCCAGATTGGAAAGTGCGCATTCCGCAGACGCGCCGCGCCATTGACGACCGTCTGCGCGGCGGCAGCAAAAACGAGCTAATTGATATTGTCAAGGATCCGTCTATTGTTGAGGCGCTAACGCGCGTAGATGACTACATTCGGCGCGGCTTATACACACTGGCTGCTGATGAGGCAATGTGGATCATCGAACGGCAACCAACTTCGTTGCCCGCTCATCAGCGCGTTGCGCAGGTGTTGATGGAAGAAGGACAGACTCAAGCTGCGATCACCAAGTACAACGTGGTCATCAACAGCTTTCTAGCGCGCGATGACCGTGTCAGTGCTGCTGCGTTGCTGAATGAGGTGATCAAGATCGCACCAATGGACATCAATCTCCGTTTGAGCCTGATTGAACTCCTAGAGCGCGAAGGCGATGAAATGCGCATGTTGGATGAGTACATCGGCTTGGCGGGCGCGTACTATCAACTGGCAGAAATTGACCAAGCGCGCGACACATACCTCGCCGCTAATCGCATGGCACAGCGCCTGAATGCGCCGATAGAAAAGCGCGTTGAGATTTTACGTCGCCTTGCTGATATCTACATGACGCGCCTTGATTGGCGGCAAGCGCAGCGCACTTTTGAGCAAATCCGCGATCTCGTGCCAACCGATGACGAGCCGCGCCGTGAGCTGGTCGAAATCCACTTTAAGCTCGGCAATCCAATCGAGGCAATGCGCGAACTGGACAACTTGCTGCGCTTGTATGCGCAATCGCGGCGTGGCGCCATGATTCTTTCCACACTAGAGAGCATGGTCGCAGCGCGCCCAGCCGAAATGGGCTTGCGCTCGCGCCTAGCGGCAGTCTACCAGCAACTCAAGCGCATTCCAGAGGCAATTGAACAGCTGGACGCGCTCGGCGAGCTACAGCTCGACGCAGGTTTGATGCAAGAGGCATGCGTCACTATCAGACAGATTATCCAGTTGCGTCCGCCGAATGTAGAGCAGTATCAGGCACTGTTAGCACAAATGGGCTGTTAAAGAGGCAGTGAGCGCTATGTGTGGTGAGCCGTGCTGGCTGATCGAGACATACCTAAACTTTACGGCGCTGCTGGACATCTTCGTGGTAGCGCTCATTTTCTTCGGTTTGAGTTTGCTGCTGCGCAACACGCAGGCGCTCTCGCTCTTGCGCGGAGTGATCATCCTGTTGGCAGTGGTCAGCCTGACGGCTTCAATTTTTCCTTTCCCTGCCTTTCGCTGGCTGATTGGCAACGTCCTGACGGTCTCAGCAGTCGCCATTCCAATTATTTTTCAGCCAGAGCTGCGCCGCTTGCTGGAGCAGCTAGGCAGGGCAGGCTTTGGACTGAACCGTCTGCCTGAGAGCCAGCGTGTGCGTCAAAAGATTATTGAAGAAATTTGTGCGGCTGCGGCGCGCCTCTCTGAGCGGCGGCAAGGCGCCTTGATCGTCATCCAACGCGAGACAAACTTGCAGGAGTATATTGACACTGGCGTTGTCCTAGATAGCGTTGTCAGCGCGCAGCTGTTGCTCACCATTTTCTACCCAAAGACCGAGCTCCATGATGGCGCTGTGATCTTGCGCGAGGGCAAAATTGCAGCTGCAGCGTGTGTTTTGCCGCTCTCTAGCGGTCGCAACTTGACTGACCGCAAACTTGGCACGCGTCATCGCGCGGCACTAGGCATTAGTGAGGTCAGCGACGGCGTATGTGTCGTTGTCTCAGAGGAAACAGGACAAATCTCTGTCACCAATAGCGGGCGCATGATCCGCCGTCTGGACGCGAACCGTCTGCGCACAATTTTGCAAGCATTCTACGCGGAAGCAGAACAGCCGCCACCGTTTTTCAAGGCGTTAGCAGAGCGCCTTGTAGGGCTGCGCAAACGCTTGCTCAGATCACCTGAGATGAGGAATAGGCAACTGAGAGGCTAGGTACATGGGCGCTGAGGCACATCGTGAATTGGCAGGGCGCAGTGCTGTGACGCTCGGCATTGTCACGGTCAGCGACACACGCACACCACAGACAGATGAGAATGGCATCTGGCTGCGTCAAACCTTTGAGTCACTCGGTCATCGGATCGCTGCCTATCGAATTGTGCGCGACGAACCAGAGCAGGTCGAGACTGTGCTAGAAGAGCTAGTCAGCATTCCAGAGCTGCAGATTGCGCTGTTCAACGGCGGCACAGGTATCGCGCCGCGCGATACAACCTACGATGTGATCGCGCGCAAGCTGGAAAAAACGCTCAGCGGCTTTGGCGAGCTGTTTCGAATGCTCAGCTATCAGCAAGTTGGCGCTGCAGCAATGCTCAGCCGTGCAACTGCAGGCGTCTATCGCGGTAAGCTAATTGTCAGCATGCCGGGTTCGCCAAAAGCGGTCAAGTTGGCTGTTGAGTCGCTCATCTTGCCAGAGCTGAATCACTTAGCGTGGGAGATTGCGCGTCGTGCGTAGCCAAGGGCGTAGCGCTTGGCTATACTTTGCCGCTCGAATGGCTTTCTCTCATCTAACAGGCAGAGTGCAACCATGCAGGCTACTATCACGGTTTTAGGCGGCGACGGAATCGGACCAGAAGTCACCGCAGTTGCTGTTGCCTTGCTACAAGAGGTCGCTGCACTGGGCGGACATACATTCACCTTCCAAGAGGCGCTTTTCGGCGGCTGTGCTATTGACGCCACGGGCGATCCGTTCCCGACGGAGACGCGCAGCCTGTGCGAGAATTGTGACGCCGTCTTGCTGGGCGCCGTCGGCGGACCGCAGTGGTCTGACCCAAGCGCTAAAGTGCGCCCTGAGCAAGGCTTGCTCCGTTTGCGCCAACACTTTGGCTTGTTCGCCAATTTACGCCCTGTGCGCACTTATCCGATGTTGGCAGGTCATGCGCCGCTGCGCGCCGAGCTGCTGGAAGGCGTTGACATGCTCTTTGTGCGCGAATTGACAGGCGGCGCTTACTTCGGCGCGCGCCAAGAGCAAGGTGACGGCGATACTGCCTACGACACCATGATCTACACAGTGCCAGAGGTGCAGCGCGTAGCGCGAGTGGCTTTTCGTGCAGCTCAAACGCGCCGCAAGCATCTGACCTCAGTGGACAAGGCAAACGTCTTAGCAAGCTCACGCTTATGGCGGCGCACAGTTGAGCAAGTAGCGCCTGAATTCCCTGATGTCCGCCTCGATCACGCGCTGGTTGATTCGTTCGCCATGCAGCTGATTCGCACGCCGTCTCGCTTTGACGTGATCGTGACTGAGAATATGTTTGGCGACATCTTGACGGATGAAGCAGCTGTGTTAGCAGGCTCACTCGGCATGTTGCCGTCAGCATCGCTTGGCGAAGGCACTTTTGGCGTCTACGAGCCGATTCATGGCAGCGCACCTGACATTGCTGGCAAAGGCATCGCCAATCCAACTGGCACGATCCTCAGCGCAGCGCTACTTTTGCGGTATAGCTTAAATCTGGCAGAGGAAGCAGCCGCGCTTGAGTCAGCTGTGATCAAGGCGCTTGAGTCGGGCGCGCGCACGGCTGACATCGCTGAGTCAGGCGCACCTGTCCTGAGCAGCGCTGAGTTTGGTGAGCGCGTGCGCGTTGCCTTGCGCAAAGTTGGCTAACACAGCTTGTCGTAGATTGCTTTGAGGTGCTGCGCAGCGGCTTGCCACGTGAAGCGCTTGGCTTGGGCAAAGCCGCGCGCAATCCGCTCAGCACGAGTGGCTGTGTCTTCTTCCAGTAGAGTGAGCAGACCTTCTCGAATCGCCTCAACTGAGTACGGATCAACCATCAGCGCGGCGTCGCCTGCCACTTCAGGTAAGGATGAGACGTTAGAAGTCAGCACAGGCACGCCGCACGCCATGCCTTCCAACACAGGCAAGCCAAAGCCTTCATAGAGCGATGGAAAGGCAAGACACAGCGCGCCGCTGTAGAGCGCAGGCAGGTCTGCTTCATCAGCAAAGCCTGTGAACAGGACGCGCTCGCCTAAAGCGCGCGCCTGTGCATAAATTGGCGCGTCTAACCAACCGCGTCCGCCGACAATCACCAATTTCAGGTCTGACCAGCGCAGCGGCAAAGCAGCAAACGCCTGTATCAGCCGCTCATAGTTTTTGCGCGGTTGCACTGTGCCAACAGACAGAACGTAGGGTGAGTTGCCGAGCTGATACTTGGCGCGCACAGCACTCTGAGCGGCTGCGTCGCAAGTAGGCTGAAAAGCGTCGCTCACGCCGCTGTACAGCACAGTGATTTTTGCCTCTGGAATGTTGTAGAGCGCGACTATATCAGCTTTTGTCGCTGCTGAGTCAGCTAGGATATGGTCAGCGCGGCGCGCAGAGCGCGGCACAACTGACTCAAGGTATGCTCTCAGGCGCGGCGCCGCTAACTCTGGCAGACGCGCAAATGACAAATCGTGGACGGTCAGCAAGGTGCGCGTGCGCGGCAGAGTTGGCGGCAGGACGAAGTCTGTAGCGTGGAAAAGCTGTACCTTGCCTACGAAAAGCTCGATAGGCAACGGCAAACGCGCTTTATGCCACAGCCGTGCCAAAGTCAGCGGCGCGAGGCGCGTCGGACAGTAACGGAAGTTAGCAGCAGGCACAGGCGGCAACTTATCGCGCGCTGCGCCTGCCACAAACAGTCGGTAGTCATGCGCCGAGTCGCACGCGGCAAGCGCTGTGATCAACTCGCGTGCATAGCGTCCAATGCCGCCGCCTTGCTGATAGGCAGGCGTGTAATCAATGCCGATTGACACGCAGTTTGCTTACTCTACGTCGTTATAAGTCCAGTAGCGATTGGCGAAGAAATTCCAGAGTGCTACGATCACCAACGCCATGATGACCGCCATGTTTGCGCCGAGCTTCCACTGCACGTTGTCAGCAAGGTTTAGCTCCACCAGATGGTTAGCAGCAAAGTAGCGCACAACATCAGCGAAGATCGGTGAGAAGACGGCTACCACGCCTGCGCGCACTGCCAAGCCGACGATGCTGACAGCGAAGAATTGCGCCAGCTGATAGCGAATGCGCCGTGAGCGCGAGTCGGGATATGTCCAGTAGCGATTCCAAAGAAAATTGCTGCAAACTGCCAGTGTGAAGCCAATCGCCGCTGAGATGACCACTGGCAACAGCTGTCCGTCCTGCACTTGAAAGACGAAACGCATCAGGAAATTCGTGGTGCCGAGGTCAATCAGCGCGCCAATTGAGCCGACCACTAGAAATTTGATGAAGCGTTCTAGCTCACGCGGCTTACTGCCGCCAAAGCGAATGCTGATGCGTCGAATGATACCCATGCGCTCGCCTTCAGCAAGCGAGAGGCTTTCGGATCGATTCATAGAAGATTGCTGCCTCACGTCTCTACGTTTCCCCAGTGACGCCGTTTACTGCCGTCACAAGCGTGCCAATTAAACCAAGCATTGCGCCAAAGTGCAAGAAAAGGTTGTTGACAAACAGTTTGTCAAACAGGCTGTGTACAGCGACGTGAATCCAGACTGTTAGCACGCCTATACCCACGCCGCGCTGAAAAGCGTCTGCTAAGCGCAGAGCGCGCAAGCCAAGCGCGCCGAAAGCGAGCCACATGCTTACATATGCTACCAGACCGACTGCGCCTGTCTCTGCCAGCACGTTAAGATAGTAGTTGTGAGCATGACCGAGCGCTAGTTGCCAGTTTACCAGTGCGTGGCGCGGATAGGCAACCTGATAGCCGCCAAAGCCGACGCCAAAAAACGGCGACTCATCCGCCATGCTCAGCGCCGCTTGCCAGTGTGCCAAACGTTCAACCGTAGCGTAGTTGGCGTCATTGATTGGCACGCCGCGCACATCTTGGAAGCCTGTCAGGTCTTGGGCAAAGTCGCTGAAGCGCGCCAACAAAGCGCTTGGCACGACGTTGCTGAGCATAGCCAAGATGAACAAACTCGCGCATACCGCTGTGATAACAATCCGTTGCCACAGACGGCGTGGCGCTAGGGCAATAAGCGTCACTAGTGCAGCACCAAAACCAAGCCATGCGCCGCGACTCCATGAGGCAATCAAGCCTGCGCTGATCAACAGCGCTGCGATGCTGAGCCAGAGTGAACGCCATAACCATGCGATGCGCTGTCTACCGCGCCCTAGCCACGTCATGCTCAGTGCGCCGAACAGCGCACCAAGCGCCAATGGCAGCGTCATGCCCATAAAGGCGCCGAACGGATTTGGCTGTCCGAAGCTGCCGAACGCACGGAAATAGCGATAGTCGAGTATCCACAAATGCGGCGCGCCTGAGCCACCTGCGAACTGATACAGACCGATGATCGCTTGCACACACGCCGCAGTCAGCAGCGCACCGAGCAGCCAAGCAATGCCGTACTGCTGGCACAGCGACGCTGCGATCAGCGCCATGAGCGCCATTTGCAGCCATTTGATCAGCTCGTTCAGCGTTGCACTAACCGAATTGGCTGTCAGCAAACTGAGCGCAGCTGCGAAAATAAATATCGCCAGCGGCACAAGGATGCTCAGACGCGGAAGGACAACGCACTGTTGCGCAGCAACTTGCTTAATGAGCCACAAGCTGACTGTCAAAGCAAAAGCAATCTGACCGATATCTACTGGCAAGCGCACAGCTAATTCAGTCTCGATCAGCGCCTTCAGTGGCGCCAAAATCAGCGTCACGGCGACCGCAACGCGCAGATCGAGCAGGCTCAATGTGCCAAGCGCTACACACGCTAAGATCAGGAAAGCGCTCTCAAGCGGCAAAGCAGCTATTAGACCTGCTCCAATAGCCATGCCGAGCCACAGCCAATGGACTGATAACTGCTGCGCTAGGCGTAGCATAGTTACTCAGCGTGCTTTGACGGATTAGCTGTGACGCCTACGCGCGCGCGGAAATACTCAATCGTGCGCGCTAAGCCTTCGCGCAGTCCAACAACAGGCTCGTAGCCGAGCAGATTTCTGGCGCGCGTAATGTCAGGCTGACGCGTCTGCGGATCGCCTTCGATCCGATCTTTATATCGGAACTCGATGCCGCCGCGATTGCCTGTCATCTCATTGATAATCTGCGCGAATTCTAGAATAGACATCTCTAGCGGATTGCCGAGGTTGACAGGCAACGAGGCATCTTCCGATGGCGGCAACATCAGCAGGCGATAGATGCCTTCGATCAGGTCGCTCACATAGCAGAAGCTGCGCGTTTGTGTGCCGTCGCCATGTACGGTCAGTGGCTCACCACGCAATGCCTGACCGATGAAATTTGGCACCACGCGACCGTCATCAAGGCGCATGCGCTCGCCATAAGTGTTGAAAATGCGCACGATGCGCGTATCCACGCCGTGTGAGCGATGATATGCCATTGTCAGCGCCTCAGCGAAACGCTTTGCCTCGTCATAGACGCCGCGCGGACCGATTGTGTTCACGTTGCCCGTATAATCCTCGCGCTGTGGATGTACTAGCGGGTCGCCGTAAACCTCAGACGTGCTGGCTAGTAAAAAACGCGCTCGCTTGGCAAGTGCCAAGCCGAGTGCATTGTGCGTGCCGAGCGCGCCAACTTTCAAAGTCTGAATAGGATATTTCAAGTAGTCAATCGGACTGGCAGGCGAAGCGAAATGCAGCACAGCATCTAAGTGACCGCTGATGTAGATGTAGTTCGTGACATCGTGACGGATGAAGGTAAAGTCAGGGCGTCCGATCAAGTGCTGGATATTATCTGTGTTGCCTGTGATCAGGTTATCCATGGCAATCACACTGTGACCTTCCGCCAACAGCCGATCTGCCAAGTGTGAGCCAAGAAAGCCTGCACCGCCTGTGATTAAAATGCGCACGTCCTTGAACTCCTGAATGGTGAAGATGCGCCGATTCTAGCGCATCTTCACTGTCCTCACGAGTTCAGCAACCTGCAAGAATGGCTAGTTTCGCTTTGCAGCAAGCGGCAACGTCATCAGCGCAAAGGCACGTTGCCAGTCCTCGCGTCCCTCAGGCATGTCATCTAGCATGGCGATCATCTCAGGCAACATCTCAAGCACGGCTTGGCGCGGCAAGCGTTGGTGTATGCGCGAGAGATTACTGATCTGGCTTGGATACTGCAGGAATCCGACTAGCCAGTTACCGAGCGTGAACGGCGACATCGGCGTGTTTGCCATGCCATACTTTGTGCGTAGATGCTCCGTGAAGCTAGCTAAATGCCTTTCGTACGCTGCGCGTGCCAATGGCAGGAAGTCATTTAGCCGTTCAACGTCCAGTGCGTTGATCCACGCTTGATATTCAGCGTCCTGATAAACCTGCTCCTGCGTGAGCAATAGCAGACGTTCGACCTTGCTTTGCTCAACGCCGATGTAGTGCGCTAGAACTGCTGCTACCATCGCTTGACTCACCTTTCATAAAGTAAAGATTTAGCAGACGAAATATTCTTAAGCAATTTTATCTTATGAGTAAATTCATTCTAGGTAAAGAGAGTGCAAGTCTTTGTAACAGCATTGAGAGACTTCAACCAAGCTCTGGTGAGGTGCCTGAAGCGACAAAGAACGTAACTGAGGCGCATTAGCGCACATCATATGCCAGAGACGTGACAGTGCCTGAGGACTTAGACCTGACCTAGAGTCTCACGAAGATAGCAGTCTCAAAGAGTCCTCTGCGTCCGCCGCGCTTGCGCAGCAGCAGAATCTCATCTACCTTGAAACCGCACTGCTCAAAAAAAATCTGTGCCAGCAGAATGTCTGTGTGAACGTCTACGCCTGCCAGCCGCGAGTTCTCTATAGCCTAAACGCCACAGAATTGATGAGCTGTACTTGACTAGGCTTGCTTCGCCGCGACCTGCTCCAAATACCACGCCACTGTCTCGCGTAGACCGTCGCGGAAGGATGTCTTTGCTGTGAAACCGAATGCTTCACGCGCCCGTGAGACATCCAACTGGCGGCGTGGCTGACCGTTCGGCTTGCTAGTATCATAGCGAAACTCGCCCTTGAAGCCGACCAGTTCTGCAATCAGCGCCGCTAGGTCTCGGATCGAAATCTCCATGCCACTGCCTAAGTTCACTGGCTCTGGACTGTTGTAATGCTCAGCCGCCAGCAAAATGCCCTCAGCCGCATCTTTGACGTATAGAAACTCGCGCGTTGGCGTGCCATCGCCCCAGATTTCGATGTACGGATCGCCGTTCTGCTTGGCAATTACGCATTTGCGAATGAGCGCTGGTATCACGTGAGATGTCTCAGGATCGAAGTTATCGCCCGGACCGTAGAGATTCGTCGGCATGAGGTGAATGCTGTTATAGCCATACTCTTGACGGTATGCTTGCCCTTGTACTAGGAGCATTTTCTTTGCCAAGCCATACGGCGCATTCGTTTCCTCAGGATAGCCATTCCACAGGTCTTCCTCGCGGAACGGCACAGGTGTGTACTTCGGATAGGCGCAGATTGTGCCAATGCCAACAAATTTTGGCACGTTAGCAAGCCGTGCATATTCCAGCATCAACACGCCCATCATCAGACTGTTGTAGAAAAAGCTGCCTGGATGTTTCCGATTGGCGCCAATGCCGCCGACAGACGCCGCTAGATGGATAACCATTGTTGCTGGCACGTCTCGATACAGACGGCGCACGTCTTCCTCGTGCCGCAGGTCATATTCAGCACTGCGCACCACAAAAACGCGCTTGGCGCCGCGCTCATGCAGCGCATTAACGACGTGCCTGCCTAAAAAACCAGCACCGCCTGTCACAATCACGGACTGTTCTGACCAAAAAGTTGGATCGCTCCTCACGTCACACCTGCCTGCTCGATAGCGTGGCTGAAAGTATAGCTTGTCTGTGATGGAAAAGGCTAGAGGCAAGGCAAGCAGTCGTCGAGTAAGTTGGCTGCTTGCCTTGCTTGAGCTGTCACTGGCTAGATAGCCTGCGCTGCGTCGCCGCTTCCATGATCGAGAGCAAGCGCGGCAGCATATCCACGGGACGTGGATGAATGCCTTCCACGAGCAGTGCGCCTTCGAAGAGCTGCTCAATGATCTGCTCAGTCAGCGGCTCATCAGGCATAGCGCTCAAATTGCGGATGAGCGGATGACGCGGATTGATCTCCAGAATGCGCGTCGGCAACTTGAAGTCTTTGTCTAGCAGACGATAGACGCGCTCCATGTCAGCGCCGAAACCTTGATCAGGCGCAACTAGGCGCACAGCGTTCTCGCGCAATAGATCGGTTGTACGCACGTCCTGAACGCGCTCGCCTAGCACACGCTTGAAGCGCGCGATTAGCGTCTCTTGGACTTCCGCAGGCAATGACTCAGCTGATGGCGCCTCTTCCTCAGCACCTGCAGGCAGTTTCAGATCAGCATCAGCGCCGTTGTGCAGCTTCTTCTCCTCAAAAATACCAATCGCGTTGACAAGGAAGCTGTCCATTGTATCAGTCAGCAACAGCACGTCCACTTTGCGCGCACGGAAGACGTCCAAGTGCGGACTGCGCAGGATAGACTGCGGATCGTCGCCAAACAGGTAGTAGATATGCTCTTGTCCAGCAACCATTTCAGCGACGTACTGCTTCAGACCGATCAGCTGGTCAGGATGACGCAGCGTACGGAAACGCAGGAGCGGTATCAGGCGCTCGCGGTAGGTCGTGTCAGTGATAGTGCCTTCCTTGATCAAGCGTCCGAATTCATTCCAGAAGCTCAGATAGCGCTCAGGCGCTTTCTCGACAAGCGACTCAAGCTCGCTCAACACGCGGCTGACAATTGTCTGCTTCAAGCGCTGCATCAAGCGGTTTGACTGCACGGTCTCGCGTGAGATGTTGAGCGGCAAGTCCTCAGAGTCGACCACGCCTTCCACAAAGCGCATCCACTCTGGCAATAAGTCCTTGGCGTGATCTTGGATCAGCACTTTGCGCGCATACAGACGCAGCTTACCTTGCCCTTCGCCGACCAAGATGCCGCGGTCTAGCTTGGCAGGCACAAACAGCAAGGCATAGAACTGCACAGGTGCATCCGCAACTTGGTGAATAGTCAAGGTCGGCGGATTTGAGTCAAAGGTCAGCTGTTTGAAGAATTCTTGGTATTCTCTCGCCTCAACTTCGCGCGGCGCGCGCCGCCACAGCGCTGTCTGCGCATTGACGACCTTGTCGCCCAGATAAATCGGGAATGGAATGTAGTTTGAGTGTGTGGTGATAATCCGCTTGAGCGTTCGCTCGTTAAGCAGCTCGGCAGCGTCTTCTTTGACGTAAACTGTGATCTGTGTGCCGCGCTGAGTCCGCTCAGCAGGCGCGACTGTGTACTCTGTGCCGCCGTGACTTGTCCACAAGACGGCTTGGTCATGCGGACGGAATGAACGCGAGATTACCTCAACTTTTTCGGCAACCATGAAAACTGAGTAGAAGCCGACGCCAAATTGACCGATGATCTCCGTTGGCGACTGCCCGCCGCGCTCTTGAACTGCCTTGATGAAGGCTAAAGCGCCGCTATGTGCAATCGTGCCGAGATTCTCAACGATCTCATCACGATTCATGCCAATGCCAGTGTCTGTGATAGTTAACGTACGTGCCTCAGGATCAAACGTGATCCGAATGGCAAGCTCAAGCTCAGGATCGATCACCTCAGCATTGGTCAGCTGCTCAAAGCGCAGCCGATTGAGCGCGTCGGAGGCATTTGAGATCAGCTCGCGTAGGAAGATTTCACGGTCTGTGTAAAGCGCGTGAATTAGGATGTGCAACAGCTGTTGGATTTCAGCGCGAAACTCGTACGTTTGTGCCGCAGGCGCAGTCATAAGACATCCTCGTCCTGAAGTGATTGATCTAGGCGCAAGTCTAGCAAGTCTGTGCAAGAATCGCGCAAGAAATCGCGTTTTTGCGCATGTTGACGCTCAGGTCCAAATTGGCAGCTGCACGTAGAACGCACTACCTTCGCCAAGTGCACTTTCTGCCCAAACTCGTCCATTGTGTGCTTCAACGATTCGCCGCACCATTGCTAAGCCCAAGCCAACACCACCAAAACGCCGTGTAATACCGCCTTCGACTTGATAGCCGCGCTCAAAAATGCGCTCTAGCTGATCTGTAGGAATGCCAATGCCATGGTCTCTAACACACACGACGACCGTGTCTGCGCTATCTTGTTGAGCGCTCAGCTCAATTTGCGCACCTTCAGGGCTAAATTTGATAGCATTGTCCAGCAGCTGCTCAATCACGGTCAACAAGTGCCGTTCATCGCCGCGCACAGGCGGCAAGTGCGGACTAAGCCTGACCGTAATTTCAAGCTGCAGCTCGCCTGCCAACATGCGTACCTTTCGAATGGCTTGCGACGCGAGGCGTTCCAGATCAATGGCTGCGAAATGCAAATCCTCAGCACTCAACGCTTGTACAATCACAATCTCATCTACGATACTCGCCAGTTGTGCGCTCCAGCGAAGTGCGGCGCGCAGCGAGTGATGCTGATCGTCGTTCAAGCTGCCGTACATCTCATCATCAAGAATCTGGAGCTGCATGATGATCTTGTGAAGCGGTGTCTTTAACTCATGCGAGAGGCTCTGGAGCAAATTGTCTTTCAAGCGCTCTGCTTCGCGCAGCTCATCATAGGCTTGCTGTAGCGCATTAGCACGCTGCTTGAGCGACTGGTAGAGCGAGGCTCTCTCAAGAGCTGCAGCTGCCGCAGCCGCCAAATTTTCCAAAAATTCTACTTCATCACGGCTGAAGTGGCTTTCTGAGTGTGCTTGTACCTCCAGCACGCCAATCAAGTGGTCAGCAACTGTAAGCGGCAAGGTCAGTAGGTTCAGATGACCTGTGCTTGCTTGCTCTTCCAGCCATGAATGGCGTTGGCGTGTTGCTTGCTCTACCGCAGCCTGCTCTAGGCACACAAAGCTGGTGTTTCTTTCGGGCTCTTGCAAGTCTTGCTCTGTGATCACCTCAAACAGGTCAGCTTGATCTGGAACAGATAAGAAGAGCTGCACATGCTGACATTCCGCTACGTTTCGTGCCGCGCTCAGCAGCAAGGCAATTACATCTTTCTGCTCAAAGGCAGCACCCAGTGCCTGCACAGCCTGATTTAAGATGCGCAGCCGCTCGCTTTGCCGTTCGAGCGCCTGCTCGCGCAGTTTTTGCTCTGTCAGATCGCTCAGCACAAGAATGGTATGCTCTACGCCGTCACTGTACGTTGTCGCTCGTGACATCAGCACTGGCACAGCGCGTCCAAAGCGCGTAATCAGCTGCTGGCTGAAGCTGAGCGTGCCGCGTCCGCCGCGTTGCAAGTTGCGCACAATGGTCTCGCGTGCCTCAGCGGGGAAGAGCATCCCAACACTGTTGCCGTACAGCTCCTCGCGCGCATAGCCTGACATTAACAGCAGGCGATTGTTGACATATCGAATGTGTGCCTCTTCATCCAGCACTAGCAAGCTGTCGCCCATGGTGTCCAGCACGCGCTTGAGAAAATCCCTGTCGGCGCGCATCTGTGCTTCACGCGCAGCAATTGAGATCGCCAGACGCACGTTTTGAAGTGACGTGCGAGCGTACGCTGTCAGGACTTCGATGAAGTGTGCTTGTTGCCAGTGTGCAGCATCAGCAAAGGTATCAGTTGCCAGTACGAGCAAGCCGAGCGGCGTCCCACTTTCGTACAGCGGCAAAATATGAATGTAATTGTGGCGCAGCTGACCGAAAGCGCGCATGAAACGCACGCCATCAGGCAAGTAACGTAGCTCGGAGATGGGCAAGTTCAGCCGTAGCTCATCTGATAAAAGCAGGTAAGCTAGCAGATTAGTGTTTACATTGAGCGGAAAGCTGGAATGCTGTGCTGCTTTGCCGTGCAGTTGCCATAAGAATACATCAGCAGCGCTGCTGCTCTTGGCGCTAACAAGTGCACGGCTGTGGAGCTGCTCACCTTCCACTGCTAAAAGCCATGCCAGATCGCAACCAAGCAGCTCCAACGCCATGTGGCAGGTTTCTTCCAACAGGCGGTAGGATTCCACGTATTCAGCTCCGAGCAGAGAGCAATGCTCCTGAATTATACCTGCTCGCTAATGCGAAACAAACTCAGCGGTCACAGATCAGATGCAGCCTTGAAGCAAGGCATGTCTTTGCTATAATCGCTATCAAACGTCCTGCATAGCTTCAGACAGGCTTGTTAAGGCAAGCTGTTGACACTTTCAGAAGTCTCTCTAAACTGTCCCGCAAAAAACTTTGGAGGTTCGTAAACTTTGGCACACATTGTTGTTTTCACGCGCAACACGCCTGACACTGCTGCAAAAGTGGAGGTCGGCGCGAATGGTGCGGTTACTTGGGGAACAGCGCAACTAGTGCTGAATCCGTGGGATGAATACAGCGTCACAGAGGCTGTTCTGCAGCGCGATGCACACAAAGGCAAGGCGACTGTCATCAGCATCGGTGGCGAAGTGCATACTGATGCGCTGAAGCAAGCACTGGCAATTGGCATGGATCAAGCAATTCGGATTGACAGTGACGCCGAACACGATGCCTTGACCTTTGCTATGCTTGCTGCAGCTGCGATTCGCAAACTAGGCGATGTCTCACTGGTCATCTTCGGCAAGGAATTTGTGGACTCGAACAGCGATGCGCACATCTACATGACAGCGCGCAAACTCGGCTGGAATGCAATTGGCGCTGTCTCGAAGATTTTGGCGCTCGATTTCGGCGCGCAGACCATTCGCGTTGAACGCATGATTGAAGAAGGCAAGCAAGTCCTCAGCACGCGCCTGCCCTGCGTGATTAGCGTCCTGAAAGACATTAACGAGCCGAAATCACCATCGTTCATTGGCATTCGCAAAGCGTCCAAAGCGACAATACCCGTCTGGACAGCGGCTGATCTCGGCGTGAGCATCGGCGCACCTGTTGTACAAATCAGCGCCTACCGCAACTTGCCCGTGCGCAGCGGCACATGCCAGATCATCGAAGGCAGCAGCGATCAGGAGAAAGCAGAGAAGCTGATTGACATCTTGCTCAAGGAGAAGGCGCTATGAGCGGCATTTTCGTCTGGATCGATCATTTTCGCGGCAAAGCACTGCCTGCCTCGTGGGAGGCAATCAGCGCTGCCCAGACGCTCGGCGGCGAGATCACAGCACTGGTCTTTGGTAGCGGCATTGGCAATTTGATCACGCTCGCCTTCCACTATGGCGCGCACAAAGTGATTGCTTGCGAAGACGCCACGCTTGCCGATTATCGCCTAGAGCCATATGCAGCGCTTCTAACAAAATTGGTCAAAGAACATATGCCGCGCGCTGTGCTGAGCGGCGCTACGACGCGCGGACGCGAGTTGATGGCTGCTGCGGCTGCTGAGACCGAGAGCGCTCTTCTGCCTGATGTGACCGAGCTGAGCGTTGACGGCGCGGCAATCAAGGCTGTGCATCCCGCCTATGCCGGTAAAGTGCTGAGCGATCTAGCCGCTATGACGCCGACTGTCTTCATTACGCTGCGCAGTCGTGCCTTCCCGTTGCCAACACCAGATGTCAGCCGCAGCGGCGAGGTGATCAACATTGCACCTGCTATGCCAGCTGAGCAGATCGCTACACAAGTTGAGGCGTTTGAAGAGCAGCGCGGCAGCGTCAATCTGACCGACGCGGCGATCATCGTCACAGGTGGACGCGCAGTGGGCAGCGCTGAAGGCTTTGCGCCGATCCGTGAGCTGGCAGAGGTGCTCGGCGGCGCCGTCGGCGCGACGCGCGCTGCAGTGGACGCCGGCTACATCCCTTATGCGCACCAAGTTGGTCAGACAGGCAAAGTGGTCAGTCCGAACTTGTACATCGCTGCTGGCGTCTCTGGCTCGATCCAGCATCAGGCAGGCATGCGTACCTCGAAGATCATCGTAGCAATCAACAAAGACCCTGAAGCGCCAATCTTCAAGATTGCGCACTACGGAATTGTCGGCGATCTGTTCAAGGTCGTGCCTGCGCTGACCGCAGCAGCGCGCGCTAAGTTAGGCAAGTGAGGTGCCATGCGCTTTGCAACTATCTTGTATGAAGGCACGCCGCGCCTTGTGGCTGCCGCTGATGAGCGCTCGCCGCGCTTGATCGAAGGCTTCAGCGACATGTTCGCGCTGATGGACGCGCCGCGCGCCACTGTTGAAGCAGCCTACGCCGCCGGCAAGCCGTTGCCAGAGGCAGGCTGGCGTTGGTTAGCGCCTGTGCCGCGTCCCGGCAAAATCATCGGCATTGGTCTCAACTACGCCGATCATTGCCGCGAGACGGGTCAGCAGCCGCCTGAAAAGCCGCTCGTCTTTGCCAAGCTGAACAGCAGCGTAATTGCTCATGGCGACGTGATCGAGTGGGATCCGTCCATCACCAACAGCGTAGACTACGAGGCAGAGCTTGCTGTTGTGATCGGCAAACAGGCGCGCCTTGTCTCTGAGGAAAACGCGCTATCGTATGTTTTCGGCTACACAGTTGCCAACGACGTCACAGCGCGCGACTTGCAGAAAAACGACGGTCAATGGACGCGCGCCAAAGGCATGGACACATTCTGTCCGCTTGGACCGTGGCTGGTCAGCGCTGATGAAGTGCCTGATCCGCAGAGCTTGAGCATTCGCTGCATGGTAGACGGCGAGCTGCGTCAAAACAGCAACACTAGTCAGATGCTCTTCAAGGTCAAGACGCTCATCAGCTATCTCTCGCGCACGTTCACGCTCTATCGCGGCGACGTGATCCTGACTGGCACGCCTGCAGGCGTCGGCAGCGCCATGAATCCGCCGCGCCTGCTCCGCGACAAGGCGACTGTGACCATTGAGATTGAAAAGCTCGGACGCCTAGAGAACGTCTGCCGAGAGCTGACTTTCCGCGTACGTTAGTTGACCCAAGCGAGCCTTTTCGCAGTGTGCGGAAAGGCTTGCTTGTTTCAAACTCCTCCTCTCGCTAGAATGCTCACTAAGTGAGTCCGAGAGTGCTAATGATCGCCTTGCCAATGCGTCCGCATTGCTGGACAGAAGCTGAGTACCTTGCATTTGAGCGCGCCAGCGACGGCAAGCATGAGTACTATGACGGTCAGATTTACGACACGGTCGGCGCGTCGTTGCAACACGCTCAAATCACAGCCAATGTTATTGCAGCGCTACACAGTGCCACGCTCGACAGCCCTTGTCGTGTCTTCACGAGCGACCTGCGTGTTAAGTTGCACAGGGCATACGTCTATCCTGATGTGACAGTTGTCTGCAGCACGCCGCAACTGGCAGACCAAGACACGCTACTCAATCCAACTGTGATCGTTGAAGTGCTATCGCCGTCTACAGAGGCGCATGATCGCGGCACGAAATGGCAACGCTATCAGCAGCTTGAGTCGTTGCAAGATTACTTGCTCGTCACACAAGACAAACCAAGAGTGGAACATTTCGCGCGTCAAGGCGCGCAACAGTGGTCTCTAACCATCTGTGAAAGACTATCGGCAAGCGTTGCATTGACTGCGCTGAACGTGCAGGTATCTTTAGCAGCGATTTATGCCAATGTCACTTTCTCTAAGTCTGAGGAGGCAACATGAGCGCTAGTCAACTGCAGAGAGCAGCCGATGTCCTGCGCCGCTCAAAGCATCTCGTGGTGCTGACCGGCGCCGGCATGTCCAAAGAGAGCGGCATCCCAACTTTTCGAGACGCATTCGAAGGCATGTGGGCGCGTTTTGATCCCGAAGAGGTTGCCACGCCACAAGCCTTTCAGCGCAATCCTCGCATGGTCTGGGAATGGTATGAGGCGCGACGCTTGCAAATCATCCAAGCGCAGCCGCACGCAGGTCACTATGCGCTCGCTGCGCTTGAAGCGCATTTGCCGCAGGTTGTGATTGTCACACAGAACATAGATGGCTTGCACAAGCGCGCCGGTAGCACGGACGTGATTGAGTTACACGGCAACATCATGCAGCACAAGTGCTTCGCTGACTGTCAAGGCGACCCAACACTGCTCAACATTGCCGAATTGCCACAAGACGAGATTCCGCCGCGCTGCCCACACTGCGGCGCTTACGCACGTCCAAACGTGGTCTGGTTTAATGAGTTTTTGCCTGTGGGCGCACTAGAGCGCGCACGCGAGCTGTGCCTGCGCGCCGACGTTATCTTGATTGTCGGCACGTCGGGCGTTGTGCAGCCAGCAGCGTCGCTACCTTATCTTGCCAAGCAATATGGCGGCGCATTTCTGATTGATATCAATCCAGAACATAACGAGATCACACCAATGTGCGACCTGTTCTTGCAAGGCACAGCAGGCGGCATTTTGCCGCGACTGGCTGAGCTGATCAGTAGCTGAGCGTTTGCTGATAGGCGTGCTGTGCCGTTGCCTAGCGATCTGACTAGCGCTATGATCGGCTTTTCAGGAGCGCAAGACTGCCTTGAACAAGACAGTGCGCCTGTGGCGCAACTTTGATTTTGTCCTCTTCGGCACAGTAGTTGTGCTGATCATCTATGGCGTGCTGATGATCCGCAGCGCGACGCTCGGCGCTGTAGACACTGATCTCATCTCGCGCGTGCCGCGCCAAATTCAGTATGCGATCATCGGCATCGCCATGATGTTCGTCTTCGCCGCCATTGACTACCGTCTGTTAGCAGCGCTACAGCCGTACATTTACGGCGTGATGGTCTTTTTGCTGGCGCTAGTGGCAGTGCTTGGACAGGTCGGCGATGGCGGTGCACAACGCTGGCTGACGGTTGGCTTGCCTGTCCAACCTTCTGAGCTGGCAAAAGTGCTGATCGTGATCGTGCTCGGGCAGCACTTGCAGAGACAATATTCGAAGATGGACAGGGCGCGAACAGTGTTCATCTCTCTTGGCTATGTTGGTCTGCCCGCAGGTTTCATTTTCCTACAGCCAAGTCTGGGCATTACAATCCTAATTCTGTTCATTTGGCTCGTGATGGTCTGGGCTGCAGGCTTGCGTTGGAAGCACATCGTGCTCTTCAGCCTTGCCGCTGTGCTAGTCTCACCTATGCTGTGGCTAAACATGCAAGACTATCAGCGTGCGCGCATCAGCAACTTCTTCACTTGTCAGGACACGCGCGACGCAGCTTGCTACAATATCTTTCAGGCGCGCATCAGCATTGGCTCAGGCGGATTGCTTGGCAAAGGCTATGCCAGTGGCACACAATCGCGCCTGCGCTTCTTGCGCGTGCGCCATACTGACTTCATTTTCAGCGTGATCGCTGAGGAACTCGGCTTTGTAGGTGCGTCGCTCGTGTTTGTGCTGATCGGAATTGTGCTGTGGCGCATTATGCGCGCTGCGGCGCGCGCACGCGACGCACTCGGCTCACTGATCTGCTACGGCATTGCCGCCATCATCTTCTTCCAGACAGTCGTCTCAACAGGCATGAATTTAAGCGTCCTGCCTGTGACAGGTCTCACACTGCCTTTCATCAGCTCTGGTGGATCGTCACTGCTAACGCTCTTGATTGGCATTGGCGTTGTCCAGAGCGTGATCATGCGCAGTCAGCGTTCGTGATTGCTATGGTACACCATTCGCAACGTCCAGTGATCGAGCCGAATCGCGTCTACTCGCGCGAGGAAGTCGCTGAGATTTTGAACGTCAGCTTGAGCACTGTCAAGCGCTTGATTGCGGCGCGGCGCTTGCGCGTCAGCCAGCCGCATGGCATGCGCCGCGTGCTGATTCTCGGTCAGCACATCCTCGACATGCTGGCTGAGAGCGAAGTGCAAACTAGCCGAACAACAAAGCGGTCTGATACTGAAACAGCAACTTAGCCTTGCAGGCTTGCAATAAGAGTAGCTAATGAGAACGTTTATTCAACGTTTGCGGCATGTCCTAGCCTTTTTGCTGATCAGCGCGTGTTCCGCAGCCGACCTTGCTGCGCCCGACGCGCCAACTGTGCCGCCAACGCTTGGCGATGCCGTCAACACAGCGCGGACGTTCCTAGAAGCATGGACTAAGAACGATTTCAATACGATGTACGGCTTGCTCACGCCGCGCTCGTTAGTGATCAGCCGCGAGGCGTTCACAGCTGCTTATCAACAGGCTGAGCAGACACTTGCGCTCTTTGGCGAGAATGCCAAGCGCTACCGCATCCTGGACGATCAGACACAGCGGCAAGGCAACACAGCAATTGTTCGCTACGACATGACTTTCAACTCGCGCTTCTTGGGTGAGTTCACAGACTCAGGACGCACCATGCGTCTGCTGCTCACGGAGCGCGGCTGGCGCGTGGCTTGGAGCACAATGGACATTTTCGAAGGCTTAGCAGGCAACTCACAGCTCATCCTTGAGCGCACGCCGCCATTGCGCGGCAGCATTTATGACCGTAACGGCAAGGTTATCGCTCAGGACAACGTGCCAAACTACGCTGTGCGCCTGCTCACGCGCCGCTACCCAACAAACGACCCTGATGCTTGCTTCCGCCTGCTCGCAGAGACGTTTCGTCTTTACATCGGCGATTTTGAGCAGTATCGTCCCTTCACAGGGCGAGATTTCGGCTTCACAGTTGGCACACTTTTTCAAAGTGACTACGAGGCGCTGCGTCCAAGCCTAGATCGCGTCTGTTTCCTGCAATATGTGCCACAGACCACACGCTTTTACTACGGCGGCAACCTCGCAGCGCAAACTGTTGGCTTTGTGACGCCAATGCAAGCTGATCAGCAGGCTGCTTTTCCGAACCTAGCGCCCGGCTCGCTTATCGGGCAGTTTGGCGTTGAGCGCGCTTGGCAAGACCGACTCAGTGGCGAGAGCGGCGCCGAACTGCTCATCCGCACGACCGATGGCGTGACTGTGCGCACCATTCATCGCAAGCCTGCCACGCGCGGACAAGACGTTCACCTGAGCCTTGACCGTGAGCTGCAGCTCAAGACAGAGCAAGCCATTGCTGCGGCGTACAATGAAGCGAATTGGGCGCCGTTGCGCAACGGCGCAGCGCAAGCGCGCTTGGTCACAGGTGCTGCAGCGGTCGTGCTGGACGTGAAGACAGGCGACGTGCTGGCAATGGCGAGCTTTCCATCGCCACACCCTGATGCATGGCGCATCGGCACAACGTGGGACGCCGCAGACGTGATCGGTCGCTACTTCGCGCAACGCGCTGTGGTCAATCACGCCACAGAAGAGCTGTACGCGCTTGGCTCGGTTATGAAAATTGTCTCGACTGCGGCTGCAGCTGACTCAGGCGCTTTTCGCATGAATGAGACGCGCGTCTGCAATGGCACGCTGCGCAGTCCCGATGACGGACGTATCCTGACTGACTGGATTTACCTTGAGCCGAACCGCGATCCGAATTATCACGGCGAGATCAACCTGCATCAGGCGCTGACTTCGTCATGTGACATCTATTTCTGGCTTGTCGGCGAGAAGCTGAACAACCTCGACCCGACGTTGCTCAAGCGCTATGGCAACAAGCTCGGTCTAGGCGTGCCGACAGGCATTGACTCGCTCGTTGACCTACAGGGCGTGATTCCTGACCCTGACTGGACGCGCGCCAACGAAGGACGCGCTTGGGGCGTGGGCGATAGCCTGAACGTCGTGATTGGGCAAGGTAGCGTCAAAGTGACCGTGTTACAGGCGGCGCGCATGACGGCTGCTATTGCTAATGGACAGGTTTTACCGAACTTGACGCTAGTGAAAAAAGTCGGCTACCCTGGTCAGCCACCAACTTACGTTGCGCCTGAGCGGACGCCTGAGCCGCTTGGCATTAAGCCTGAGGTGATCAAAGGTGTGCAGCGCGGCATGTGCGAAGTGGTCACTGACACAAAGCTCGGCACAGCAAGCTGGGTTTTTGAGGGCTGGGATCACGCGCGGATCAAGGTGTGCGGCAAAACTGGCACGGTTCAGAGCGGCACGCCTTTTCCACACGGTTGGTTCGTGGCGTATGCAGGCTTACCCAATCAGACGCCCGACATCGCCATTGCTGTGCTAGTGCTGTACTCGCGCGAAGGCTCGGAGACGGGCGCGCCAATCGCACGGCGCATCATCGAAGCATACTATGGACTGCCTTACGCGCCGTTCCCACGCTATTGGGCAGAGCCATATCAAGTGCTGCCGACGCCGGGCTTGAGCGGCGGACAATGAGTCACAACTGTTAAGCACTCCTCATCTCGCCGCATTATCAGTGCGCTTGTCTGACTGAGCGCTTGGTGATAAGATACAAGCGTATGCTCGTGAAAAGTGTAAAGCAGTCTTGGGAAAGCGCTGTTCCGATGAGTGACCGTCCTCAAGTCTTTCAGTTAGAGCGCTTTAGCTTGGTGATTCCTGCCCAGGTAACAGCGCGCCCTGTCTCTGGACATCTGATCGCGCGCACAGCAGGTGTTCGTCCAGAGCATGTGATCGAGGCGCGGCGAATTGCCACGCTCACAGCACAACGTCCACTGACACCTCTGAAGCCGCCACTCGTCACACTGGGCTTGCTGCGCGGCGAGACCGTTGACTATGTAGCCGCCAAAGCCTTGCCGACGAAAGACGGCGATACGCTCGTGCAGTATTTGATCATCCCAGCCGCTGTCATGCGCGCCTTAGGCGGCAATTTACAGCCTTTGGAAGCCTTCGCGCGCGAGCCGTTATCACCTGCTAATCAACCGTTGCAACCTTTCGTCATCGCTCAGCCACGTCCGCCTAGCTTTGAGCAGCAGAGCGATGCGCTCCTTGCGCTTCTGGGGTATTGCCGCAATAACGTCCGCACGGTGAGCGGCTTATTAGCAGGCATGGTGCAAGGCATGGGCGTCATCGTAACAGGTGCGCCCGCCTCGCTGCGCGATAGGCTGACTTTTGTGCAAGGCTTGTTGTGTCTGTTGCCTGCGCCTGTTCGCGTAGCGGTCACCTTTGTGACGCATAGCCCTGACGCGCTCCATTTGAATGCACAGATTAAGTTCACGCCGAACTTGAGCGCGCCGCCTGCGCAGCATGTCCTGTTCGATTGGCGGACGCAGACGGTCACAGGTAATCCGCCTGAAGACGCTTACACTAAATTTATCCGCGCGCAGCTGCAGCTTGATACCTCACTTGTGATTGAGCAGACTGAGAAACTAGCGCGCACTGCCACATGGCGCGCCATGCGCCGAGAGACAATGGCGAATGCTCTTGCTTGGGCTTCCAAGCGCGCTGCGCTCGACGAGCTGGTCTTGCAGCGCCAGCCAGCTGACCGTGAGATGGTAGCTGCCGTCTTGCGCGAAGACCCAACGCTCTCAGATGAGCTGCGCGTCGCATACTGCAATCACCTGTTGGCATTTTCACTGGCACTTGGCGATTACAGCCACACTGAGATGATCCCTGCCCTTGCCGCGCAGAGTAAAGAGATCGCTGACGCTGTCTACGAGCAGCTTTGGTCAGCTGCTAGTGGCGAGCGCGCCATGGATGTCTATCAGCTAGTTGCGCGTTGGCTTTCTGAGGCGCCTGTCGGCGCTGATCTGAGCCGTTGGCGTCCACTCTTGGCAATGGCAGCCAGTGCGCGCGCCACAGAGTTGCTGGACGCGCCACCAAGTGAATTTGCCGCCTTTCTAGAGCAGTTTGTCAGCGCGACTGACAAAGTGCCGATGGAGCAGGTCGCCACACAGCTGATCACAGTAGCGCGTCGCCGTGCTGCAGAGAACGCTGAGATAGCGCGCGCTGTCTTCTTGCTGGCAATTTACCATTTGTCGCTAGGCAACTTACAGCGCCTCGTGGCAGAGAGCGCTTTCCAAGCGCAGTTGCCGCCGAACTTGCGCGAGCTGTTACCGCACTTGCGCGCTGATGCGCCTAAGCCTGCGCCACCGCGTCTGTTAGCGCGCGCCACAGAAGTCTTTGGCGAGGCACATCAGCCGATCTTAACGGGTCGTTTGACTGATTGGGCAGTTAGCGTGCAGCGCAGCGACCTAATTGACACAGAGGCGCTCGCTAACTTGGTCAGGTTAGCGAGCTCGCCATTGGCAACGCGCTTTGAGCAAGTCATCCAGAACGTGCTGGAAGATTTGAGCGCTCTGAGTACTTTGCGCACCATGAGTTCAGAGGCGCATAGTAGCCTGATCACGCTGCATTTGGTGCGCGGACGCTACTACGACGCTGTAGAGCTGATTGCGCTCTGTATGGACACAATCTATCAAGGTGCGCGGCAAACGCAAGGCGCAGAGCTGCTGCGTGTCACCTTCCGTGACGTGCCAATCGGCATCTCTGAGCTGCTAAGCGCGCTCAGTGCATTACAGAACAGCTCGCTCAAACCGCTCCTGCGCGCCCATGCTGACCTTGGCGCGTTGGAAGGGCGTAACTGGGATGCGGCGCTGCAGCCCGTCACGGATCGGCTCTCAGCCCTTTTCTACGCCGATCCGCGCCTGATCGCAAGTGTTGGCGTCGGTGCTGCGCTACGCCTACTGAAAGCAGCCGCTCATCGCAAAGACTCAGCCGAGGCACTGCGCGTGCTCAACGCGCTCAGCAGCTATGCTCTGACTTTCAGCGAGCAAGAGCCGCAAGCCGCAGAGTTGGTTTGTCAGGCTTATAACTTGCTGGACTGGTCAACCGAAGTGCGCACAGCAGGCTTGGAAGTCATGCGCGACTACATTCGGCGTGCTGCACCCAACCAAGCTGCTAAAGTACCGCATCTAGTCGGCTCACGGCAAGGCGAGGCAGTCTACAAAGCGCTTGAGGCGACTTATCGTGTGCGTTTAGTGACAGGTGGCACAGATTTCGGCGTCTTTGCCGAGCAAGCTCAGACGGCTGCGCTCCTGCTGACTGACATTGCCGCCTATTATGAGAATGAGCGTCAGCCACCTGATATTCCCAAACTGCGGCGTAACATTGAGGTCATGAGCGGCGGACTATCTGAAGCAGAGCGACGTCAGTTGAGTGAAAATGCAATTGCAATCAGCGAGGCGCTCTGGAAGCTCTATCAGCGCCATCAGAAGCGCTTCGGCAAGCGCAGCCGCCAAGAGTTAGAGGCACGCCAAGCTGCACTAGCGCGCTCTGAGAGTGTGCCTCAGAGCGGCGTTGAGATGTTACAGTGGTTAGGTGCGCGGCTTGGCGAAGGACGCACCTACTTGCCGCGCTTTCAACGTGAGGCGGCTCACTACTTGTTTGGCACGCGCTCACTGAACATGCTCCTGCGCGAATCAGCCTCAGTAGTGTCCCTGTTGAACGGCTTACTGGCTGCCCTGCCCGAAGAGCCAACTACTGAGTCAGACCTGCAGGCGCTGTGCAGCGAAGTAGACGACCTGTGGGCGTCTGTGCCGCCTGCGCGCCAACGCGAGCTACAGCCAACATTGGCGCCGAACCTGCAGTATGCCGCTGCCGCCATCTTGAAGCTGGGTGAGAAAGCGAATGAGCGCGCTCTACAAGATGCTAATCGCCGCCGCCAGCTGATCACAGGACGCACACAGCCGCGCAATGCGCTAGAGATGTTCTTCTGGCTGAGCGGCTACTTCAGCGGCGAACAGCGTTAGCCGTGTCGCTGTGGATCGGTCTTGCTCTTGGCGCGCTGAGCCTGTTCAACGGTCTAGGCGCGCTAAATGTGATTAACGCTGTGCCTACGCTGCGCACACTGCCAGTCAGAGTGCCATTAGTCGTCTTGATAGGCATGCCATTAGTATGGTGCGTCATTTTTGCGGCGCTCAGCTTTGGTGTGCTGCTGAAGAGACGACGTGCCATGCGTCTGTTCGCGCCGTTGCTCACAGCGTATGCGCTCTCGCGCCTGAGCATGGCACTCTTGACTCAAAGCGATTACGATCAAGGGCGGCTCAGCATGCAAATTTTGCTGACCGTGCTATGGATCAGCGTGGCATGGTGGTGCGCACGACACATTGAACGTCGCTTTGTTAACCGAGAAAGTTCACATGCAGCTGACCGCTGAACATCTAGAGAATATCAGGCGCTTTGTTCCGATTTTCCGCTACCATCTCAATCAGGCGGAGCAAAACGAGGAGCTGCTTGAGCGCGCTGCGCGCCGTGAACTCTATCAGCAGCTGCTCTCACCTGAGGCGCTGCGCAGCATGACTGAGCTAGAGCTTGGGCAGGTGATCGGCTCACTGTGGGCAAACCGTCTCTGGGTGAACAAGAGACACTTTATTGAGAACCTGATTGCGGCTAATGGCTTGCCTGCGCTGATCAAGCACCTCAGTGACTTGCTGTGGGGCAAAGAATCGGTTGGTCGGCGCTACGACACCTTTCGGCGCGCTATCAAAGGACTCGGCACGGCGTCTATCACAGAGTTACTAGCAATCGTACATCCTGAGCAATGCGGCATCTGGAACGACAAAGCGCGCCGCGCGCTCAACATTCTTGGTATGCAGGACATCTTGCCGTTTACACACAAGCAACAGATTAATGGCGAGGAATACGAGCGTTTCAATCGAGTCCTCAAACTGATAGGCAATGTCCTTGAGCAACTCAATTTAACAGACCTAGATTATCCAAAGCTGGATTATTTCCTTTATATCGTCTGGGAAAGTGGCAGCGCAGAGACGCCGTTCGTGCCACAACCGAGCGCCACACCTGAAGTCGAAGACTTTGACCACGATCAAGTCGTTGAGAATCTGCTTAAGATTGGCGAGAGCTTAGGCTTCTCGGTTGAAAAAGAGAAGCTAGTGGCGCGTGGCGCCAAAGTGGACGCAATCTGGCAAACGCGCATCGCCAACTTAGGCGTGGTGACCTACGTCTTCGAGGTGCAACGGCGCGGCTCGCTCGATTCGCTCATCTTGAACTTGCAGCGCGCACAGAACAATCCGACAGTGCAGCGGCTGATCGTCGTAGCCAACGCTAACTCGCTTGAGCGCATCCGAAATGAAATCGCTACGCTGCCAGAGAGTTTCCGCAAGTTGGTCAGTTATATGGAAGTCAAAGCTGTGCAGCGCGCTGTAGAACTAATAGACGAGTTGACAAAAATTATCGGTCGGCTTGAATTGGTTCGAGACGAGTTTGACGTGCGTCCCTAGACTACAAGCCGGGTAAACGCGGCAAGCTGCGCAGCGCAGTCGCCACGAATTGCTTACGATGCTGCGGACTAATGCCGTGCTTGCGCAATGCTGCAAGATGCTCAGCCGTACCGTAGCCACGGTTATGCTCCCAGCCATAGTGCGGATACTGTGCGTGCAAGTCCGCCATAATTTGGTCGCGTTTGACCTTCGCTACGATAGAAGCAGCCGCAACGACCTCAAACTGTTCGTCGGCGCGCACGATGCAGCGCACGCGTGGCGCTTTTCTGCCCAGATTGGTCAATTTTAGGTTGCCGTCTACGATGTACTGCGCCGCCTCTAGTGGACGCCAGATGAGCGCCTCAAAAGCGCTGCGATTTGCCCAGCCGATGCCGTGCGCGTCAATGTCAGCGACCTCAACAGTGTCCGTCTCCACAATGGCTGCCCATTCGTAAATGTAGCGGACTGCCTCAGCGCGCTGCTTGGCAGTCATCCGTTTTGAATCGCGGAAGGGTAAGTTGGGAAAGCGCTCGGTCAAGCGGAAATTTGGCGGGAAGGCGACCATTGCAGCCACAAGTGGACCTGCCAAGGCGCCGCGACCTGCTTCATCCAAACCGCAGACTAGTAACGGCTCGCTCACAGCAGCTTTTGCACCTCATACACTGTAACAGCGCCGCGCCGACTGCGCAGGGTTACCTCGCCGAGCTTACGCGCAGCAATGCGATTGCCTAGCTGTGTTAGACTGCTCTCTTCAATCAAGATTTGCCCTGAACGCGCGCTCTCTTGCAGGCGATAGGCGACGTTGATAGGCTCGCCGACAGCTGTGTAGCTAATTGCCTGTGCTGCGCTAATCGTGCCGACTAATGCCTCGCCATGCGCTACGCCAATGGCAAAAGCGAGCCCTGCTGCGCCTTGCCGCGCGTTGAACTGCTCGGTAGCTGCTTGCAAAGCGAGCGCAGCCTGTACAGCGCGCAGCTGATGCTCAGGCTGATCGCGTGGCACATTGAAGAGCGCCATCAGCGCATCGCCGCCTGCTTTATCGAGTGTAGCGCCATAGCTGGCAAAGGTCTCAGCTGCAAGCGAGAGATAAGCGTTCAGGACGCGCATCGCTTGCTCAGGTGCTTGTTGACCAGCATAAGCGCTGAAACCGCGTAAATCGGCAACAACCACGCTGATCTGCCGCCATTCAGCGCGACTCGCCTCAGCAAGTGCCTCGCCTCGCCTGATTGAATTGGACACAACATTCGACGATGCGTGATGAGCTCTGAGTGCCTCTAAGGCATGATAGTTGCGTGCATTTTCAATGGCAATAGCCGCGTAGTCACTGAGCGCAGAGAGCAGCGCAGCGTCGTTTTCAGTAAATTGACGCGTACCTTGTGACAAGTTCTCTACATTCAAGACGCCAATAGCAACATTGCCGAGTAAAAGCGGCACGTAGAGTGCGGCACGCGGCACATTTGGATTAACCTGCCTGAGTTGTTCTAGCTGTGCCTCGTTCAGAACAATTGGACGTGCTGTGCTAACAGCGCGCTCAGCGACTCGATCCTGGACGACCTCAGCGATGCTCTGTGCATTTTGCTCACCGCGCAGCTTTGCAGTACGCAAGACCAGAGCATTATTCTCGACTAACAGTAAGCGCGCTTGTTCAGCGTTCGTTAAGCTGATTGCAGCCTCTACGATACGAATTAGCAGTTGCTGCAAGTCCAGCAGTGCTGCCACGCTTTTGCCGATGCTGTAGAGCGTGTTTAGCTCTTTGACGCGCAAGTGCAGCTCACGATTGGCATTCATGAGACGCGCTGTGAGCGCCTCTTTCTCACGGCGCAGGCGCACTTCGGCAAGGCTACGCTCAATAGCGTTGAGCATCTCTTCAGCTGTGTAGGGCTTTTTCAAGTAATCGCGCACGCCCATGCGGAAGACTTCAACAGCAATGTCTTCTGAGCCGTGAAAGGTCATTAAAATGACAGGGATATCGAGGCGTTCACGCTGAAGTGCCTCTAGCACGCCCATGCCGTCCAGACGTGGCATTTGCAAGTCAAGCAGGATCAGATCAGGCGGATCGCGGCGCACAATCTCAAGGCATTCTATGCCGTCGCGTGCTTCCAGCGCGCGGTATTCGTTTGGCTGCAAGATGTACTTGATGATGAACTCGCGGTTCTCGCGCCCATCGTCTACCACGAGAATGCGTTCGTGTGCCACAGCATGCCCTTTTGCGTGCCCAATGAAGTCTATTATGGCTAAACAGTATATGCAATGTTTGTCCATTGCAGCAAGCCGACTCCGTTATAATCTCCTATCAAAAAAGGCTATGGTGAGCCGCAGGGCGCGTCACCACATGCTGCACGCAGCACGCCACTAGAAAAATTACTTAAAAAATGATATGATCAAATCAGATGCGGTATGGTATGGGACTAGATTATGCAGCAGACACGCCAACATATCTTGGAGATTTTGCGCGAGCGTGGTGAGGCAACAGTGGATGAGCTGGTCAGGGCGCTGCATGCACGTATTCAACACCAAATCACAGGCGTCACTGTGCGCCACCATCTTGATATCTTGCGCAGCGAAGAACTCGTGACCGAGCCGAAAGTCCGACGCAGCGGCGCGCCCGGCAGACCGCAGTACGTCTATGCCCTAACTGAAAAAGGACGTGCGCAATTTCCTAACAACTACCACCATCTGATGCAACATCTTCTCCAGCAGCTGAAGGCACGCCTTGAGGCATCACAGGTCAACGTGATCTTGGAAGGCGTAGCCGATCAAATGGTGGCAGAAGCAGGCTTGTCTGAAGCGGCTTTGAGCGGCGTTCCGATGTCAGCGCGCCTTGATCATGTGGTGAGCTACTTGAACGCACATGGCTACCAAGCAAGCTGGGAAAGCACGCCTGAGGGCTACATTTTGCGCACACGCAACTGCCCGTACCACCATCTGACAGCTGAACATCACGAGCTGTGCGCAATGGATATGCGCCTGATCAGCGGTCTGCTGGGCGTTGTGCCACGCAACTTAGGCAGAATAGCTGAGGCAGATGATAGCTGCGCATATTTGATCCCTGTGTTACAGCAAGCAACTCACGGTTGAGCACTTGACTGTGGTAAACTTGCTGACATGCACGTCTTAATCGCCACTGGCATTTTTCATCCTGACTCTGGCGGACCAGCAACCTACTTGCACAGTCTTTTGCCTGCTTTGCAGGAGCGCGGCTACACATTTCACGTCTTAACCTATGGCGATGCACCATGTGACGGTTACGGCTATCCTGTTGAGCGCATTTCGTTTAAGCAAGGTACGCTGCGCCGCCGATATCTCTACGCACGTCGCTACGCTGAGCTCGCCGAACAAGCTGATCTTGTCTATGTCAACATGCTTGGCTTGCCGCGCCCAAGAGTCCGCAAGCCGCTCGCGCTGAAAGTTGTCGGCGACTACGCTTGGGAACGCGCCCTAAGCAAGCGCTGGATCGCGCCTGAGACTGATCTCGACACTTTCCAGACGCGCCTTGATTTACCGCACGTGATGTGGTACAAAGCGCGCCGCGCGCGTGAGGCGCGTCAGGCGGACAGGGTCATTGTGCCAAGCCAACATCTGCGCCGTTTGGTGAGCGGCTGGGGCGTCTCGCCTGAGCGCATTCAGGTCATTTACAATGCCCTTGAGCCAATGTCACATCGCCCGAATCTCTCACAGATGGAGGCGCGCGCTGCGCTTGGTTGGCAGCTCAATGGACGTTATTTACTGAGTGTTGGGCGTCTTGTTGCCCACAAAGGTGTGCAATATCTCATTCAGGCACTGGACGCTGTGCCAGACGCTCAGCTTATCGTAGCAGGTGATGGCGACTTTTTGCATCAGTGGCGCACTCTGGCTACATCAAGTAGCGTCGCAGCGCGTGTACACTTTCTAGGTAGGGTACCGCGCGCTCAAATGCCGCTCCTGATGCGAGCCGCTGACTATTTGGTACTTTACTCCAGCTGGGAAGGTCTCTCGCACACACTGTTAGAGGCGTTGCACGTCGGCACGCCTGTGATTGCCAGCGCGCGCGGCGGTAATCCTGAGGTAGTGACGCACGGCGTGAATGGTTTGCTTGTGCCACACCCTGACCTCTCTGCCTTGCGCGCTGCGCTACAGCATGCCTTCAGCGAAGGCGTGCGTGACGCATTGGCTGCTAGGACTGCTGTTGGCTTAGAGCGCTTTGTGTGGCAAACTATGCTCGACCAAACTGATGCAGCCCTGCGCGCCTTGCTGGAAAAGACCCTTGTTCGTCCAATCGCTTGACTGGCACTCTGAGCGCAACCTTTGCAGACACATAGGAAGCCTGATGCACGTCTTAATGATCGGCACTGATACGTCATTGCTGACTGGCACGATTGACAACTCATTAGTGCGCCATGAGGACTACGCGTTGCGCGCCAATGGACGGATCAGCGTTGTGCTGTGCAATCGCAGACAAGCTGATCGTCCCTTGACGCCTTACCGCTCTGAGCGCCTGTCAGTGCAGCCAACTGAGTCGCGCGGCTACATCAACTACATCAGTGACGGCGTACGACTCGGCATGGCACGCCACGCTGAGCAGCCCATAGACCTGATCACCTCGCAAGACCCATTTCTGACGGCGCTGATCGGTCTGCGCCTGCGTGCCAAGACACGCCGTCCATTGATCGTACAAGACTTCTCATGCTTTGTGAGCAGTCCGTACTTTCTGCGCGAGCGTCCGCGCAACCGACTATTGCGCTTAATGGCGCGCTTCACTTTGCCGCGCGCTGACGCCGTGCGCGTGCTGAACAAGCGCGAACGTCTCGCCTGCATTCGGCTAGGCGTTAAGCCAAGTCGCGTGTGTGTGTCTCCGCTTGTCACTTATATTCATCCTTTCGCTGCGCCACCTAATCCTGAGCGCATGGCAGCATGGCGCCAGCAGCTGGATTTGCCTGAAGGCACGCCTGTGGTGCTCTGGGTTGGACGCCCCGTGCCATTCAAGAACTTGCCTGTGCTGTTGCAAGCCTTCAAACGCATATACAGCGCCATGCCGCAGGCGCGCTTGGTGATTGGTGGCGATATGAGCGGCACAAATATCGTCGGACAGGCAGCAGCCTACGGTCTGGGCGAGGTGACACGCTTCCCTGGCGCCATAAAGTACGATGACTTGCCGCCGCTCTACCAGCTTGCCAGTGTTTATGCGCTTTCCAGCAACTATGAAGGCTTAGGGCGCGTGCTGCTGGAAGCAGCCGCTGCGCGCTTGCCAATTGTTAGCACGGCGAACGAAGGCGCCGCTGACATCATTGCGCACGGCATCACAGGCTACTTGACGCCAATTGGCGACCCTGAGAAACTGGCAGAGGCGATTCTCGCCGTTCTACAGCATCCTGTGCGCGCGCGACAAATGGCAGAGCGCGCCTACGAATATGTCATGAACAATTTCGCACCTGAGAAGCTGACTGAGCGCTGGATCGGCATGTGGCGGCGCGTTGTGCAAGGATTGACGCCATGCGAATAGGCATGGTCACACAGCAAGCCGATCCATCTCATCCGCTCTTGGGCTTCACAGTTGCTTGGATTGAAGTGCTTGCGAGTCGGCTTGAGGCGCTCCACCTGGTCACGCTCTCAGCACCGCGCTGTGACTTGCCTAGCAATGTGTTTTCTGACCACATGGGCAAAGGTAGCGGCAAATTGCGCATGGTGCTACGCTACTGGGCAATTCTGCGCCGCATTCTGCCACGAATAGACGCCCTGTTCTGCCACATGGTACCGCGCTACGCATGGTTAGCAGCGCCACTGGCACGTCTACACGGCGTGCCGATTGTGCTGTGGTATGTGCATCGGCATGTTGGTGCCGAGCTGCGCGCTGCACTCACTGTGGCACGCGCTGTGGCAACAGCTGACCTGAGCAGCTTTCCACTGCGCAGTTCCAAAGTGCGCGTGCTTGGTCACGGCATTGACGCAACGCGCTTCGCACCTGACTCATCCATGCTGCCCGATTCGCCGCCGCTGATCGTCCAAGTGGCACGCTTGACGCCAATCAAGCATCAAGAGACGTTAATCCGTGCGTCGGCAAAGCTGAATATGCCGCACCAGATCGCGCTGATCGGCGACGTGCCTGAAGGTCATGACGCGGCGTACGCTGAGCGCCTACGCCAGCTCACTGTTGCGCTCGGCATTGCTGAACGCATTCATTTCACAGGCGCTTTGCCGCAAGCCGAAGTCATAGCGTGGTATCGGCGCGCGACGCTTGCTGTCAACTTGAGTCCGCGTGGCTTGTTTGACAAAGCAGCGCTTGAAGCTATGCTGTGTGGCTTACCGACTGTGGTCAGCAACTCCGCCTTTGACAGTCTGCTAGCAGACCATGCAGAGCGCTTGCGGATCAACGCGCCTGATGATGTAGATGGTCTAGCACAGCGACTTGAGGCGCTCTTGCGAACTGACTCAGTAGAGCGCCAAGCGCTTGGCGCTGCTTTGCGCAAGCGGACACACGCTGCGCACAGTCTTGACGGCTTGGCAGATCGGCTAATGAAGCTATTCAGGGAAGTTTCAAGGTGAAGCTCTTCTACCTAGCGAACATTCGAATGCCGACCGAAAAAGCACATGGCTTACAAATCGTGCAAAACTGCGCTGCCTTCGCTGAGAACGGCGCGAGAGTGACGCTTTACGTGGCACGGCGCGTCAATACGCCTGAGTTGCGCGCTGTGCGCGACATCCATGCACACTACGGCGTGCCGCACAACTTCGCAGTGCAGCGCGTGCCGTGCATTGATCTTTTGCCGCTCGGTCGCGCTGAAAAATTCTTTTTCGTTGTACAGACACTCAGTTACACACTCACCTTGCTTGGCTTGATGCTCTTCAAGCGCGCTGACATTTACTACAGCCGCGACATTTTGACGCTTGTGCTGCTCAGCTTGATCAAGCCACGTCGAAAACTGGTCTACGAGGCGCACACGCTTGCTAGGTCGCGCTTGGGCAGAAAGCTACAGAAAATTTGTGCGCAGCGAGTCGGCTTGGTAGTGGCAACCACAGGACATCTAGCAGCGCGGCTGAGCGAGCAAGGCGCTGAGCGCGTAATCGTTGAACATGACGGTTTCCGCGATGAACGGTTTGCCGATTTACCTGAGCAAGAAGCAGCGCGGCGCGCGCTCAATTTGCCTGTTGAGGCGTTCATTGTCGGCTACGTTGGCAGGTTGCACACGCTGAGCATGTCCAAAGGCGTGGACACACTGATTGACGCAATCGCTGTCAGTGCGCGTCCGATCAGCCTGTGTTTAGTCGGCGGACCTGATGAGATAGCAGCGCAGCTGCGCAAACGTTGGCGCGCTCATAGCCTGCCAGAGTCAGGCTTCCTGTATGTAGGTCAAGTTGCGCCACCTGAAGTGCCGCGCTATCTGGCTGCATTTGACGTTTGTGCGTTGCCGCTGCCGTTCACTGAGCATTTTGCGTACTACGCTTCGCCGTTGAAACTCTTTGAATACATGCGCGTCGGCAAACCAATTCTAGCTAGCGACTTGCCTGCTATTGCTGAAGTCGTGCAGCATGAAGAGACAGCGTTGCTGTGTCCATCTGAAGATGTGGTCGCCTTTGGCATGGCGCTGATGCGTCTGTACGACGATGAAGCGCTGCGCGCTCGGCTTGGCGCAGCAGCCCAAGCACAGAGCGCGCAGTATACGTGGTCAGCGCGCGCAGCGCGCATTTTGAGCGCAGCGCGCGACTGCTGCCAGACTTATTGACGCACTACAAACACGGCAGCGCTGATGCGCGGTACTGTGAACGTGCCAGTGGCAGGATCAAACGTCGCCGTCTTGATCAGATCGTCGCCGCCATTTGCCTGCACAGGATGCAGCTCTAGCGCCACACCTTTCAGTGCGTCCACTGTGAAGGTGCGCGTCTCGGGTGCGCTGTTGAACAGCACCACAATAGACTGGTAGTTTGGATCGAGGTCTTCGCCAACCATGTCTGAGAGGCTCATCACGATCAAGCCTGGAATCTGCTCAGCGCCTGTGTTGTAGAAAGTGAGACGTGCTTGCACGTCCTCTGCCGTGCGCAGACGGAAAAGCGGCGAGCTGCGCCGAATTTGCAAGAGTTCCTTGAAGCGCTCATGCGCGGCGCGCATTGCCTCAGGCGTCGGCTTCAGGCTCGGATCAGCCAACAGCGGACGCATCACGTCCCACATGTCCCGATTCTTCTCAGCCACTGGCAAGCCCTTGCCCCAGTTGGTCGTCTCAAACGTCCAGTCAATGGCGTTGAACCAGTCGCCGCTATTGTAGGAGTCGCGGTCGAGCGACTTTGAGCGCAGCATGTCGTCGCCGGCGTGGAAGAACGGCACGCCTTGTGCGAACATCACCAGTGAGAGCGCCAGAGTATTCATGCGCACGCGATCTGCCATGCTCGTGCTGCGCGGCGCCTTGTACTGGATCAGGTCAAAGACCGTCTCGTTATCGTGCTTGCTGGTGTAGGCGATGTTCTCTTGCGGATCGCGCGTGTAGCCCGTTGGCTGACCGTTGTACAGCACTTGGCGACCTGTCACCTCGCGCCCCTGTGCGTTGACGAACTTGAAGTCGCGCAAGTTGCCTGCCAAGCCGATCCGAATATGGTCTGAGAGCAGTAACAGTCGCCGCAACTGTTCTTGAGGCGGCGTCTGGTCAACGTCATTTGGATTGGTGAATAGACCGTTTGCAAAACCTTGTTTCTCACGGTCGCCAAACGGATTGCCGCCGCGCACAGCGTCACGAATGCGGTCGTTAAAAGTGCCAATGCCTGTGCCGCCGATGTTCAGCTGTGTGGCATTGACGCCGCGCGCGTTGTTCGCCACCTCGCCGAAGTTCCAGCCTTCGCCATAGATGTAGATGGACTTGCCGTCCACGCCATGCTCTTCGAGCGTCAGCGCGTCAAGCGCAGCGCGCACCTTTCGCATGTTGGCGAGCATGTGATGACCCATCAGGTCAAAGCGGAAACCGTCTACTTTGTAGTGAGTTGCCCAGAAGATGACCGAGTCGATCATCAGGCGCTCCATCATGGCATGTTCGGTTGCCGTATTCGGACAGCACGTGGAAGTCTCTACGCGACCATCTTCATTCAAGCGATGGTAGTAGCCCGGCACGATCTTGTCCAGCACGCTCTTAGCATCCTGACCAGCGGCATTGGTATGGTTGTAGACCACGTCCATGACCACGCGCAAGCCAAGATTGTTGATGCCTTGCACCATCTGGCGCACTTCACGGATGCGTCCGCGTCCATCAGCATCTACGGCGTAGCTACCTTCAGGCACGTTGTAATGGAACGGATCGTAGCCCCAGTTGAAGCCGTCTTGGTCACGAGTTTCGTAAATGATCGCCTGCTGACGATCTGAGTCAGGCGGAAAGGCAGCAAGTTCCGCAAAGCTAGGATTGATCTGCTTAGCGCGGTCTTCCTCAATCGTAGCAATGTCGAAGAACGGCAAAAGGTGTACGTGCGTCAAGCCTGCCTGCTGCAGCGCTTTGAGGTGCTTCATGCCATTGGTCTCAGGATTAGTGAAGGCGAGGTATGTGCCGCGCTGCTGCTCCGGCACGCTTTGATCTATGATGCTGAAGTCGCGGATATGCAGCTCGTAGATGACGATGTCCTCTGGAGCAGCCAATGGCGGCTTTTGCAAGGTCTGCCAACCTGCAGGCATCAGCTCAGGATCGTACATATCCACAATCTGGCTGCGCTTGCTGTTGAGCGAGAGGCTGACTGAGTACGGATCAGTGACCAAGTTGCGCTCAATGCGGCGCGTGCTTGGCACATAGACCTCGACTTCATAGAGGTAGTACTTGTTCAGCCAGTCACCTTCGCCTAGGTACGTCCAAACGCCCTGCGCCGCGTCATATTCCATCGGATAGGTCTTGCTGGTCGTCTCAGGCTTGCTGTCATCGAAGATGTGCAGCGTGACAGAGCGCGCTGTTGGCGCCCAGAGCGCGAAGAACGGCAACCCGCTATCTGACACGGTTACGCCAAGCGTGCCGCTGTAAGTGTACAGATCGTCAAGCACGCCGGGAATTTGCACACTTGTGGCGTCCAGCAGCGCGCCTTCCGCGTCCGTGACTGAAAGCGCGATCTGACCTTTGAGAATCTGTGGCACTTGTGGCAGGATTTCAGACGGCAACTGCAATGAATAGCTGTTGTTCAAATGCGGGAATTTGCGCGTGACCTTTGAGTCAACGCCGATCACGTACTTCAGCGGCACTGACTCGCCGCCGACAACACGGTTTTCCTCGATGCGAATGCCGCCTTCAGGTGCATAGTGCAAGCGGAAGACGCTGCGGCGCGGATCGGGCGCTTTGGCGTTCCAGACGAACAGGTCGCGCAGCACCCAGTGCGCACGCGCCGTGTTCAAATCGCCTTTCGGTGCGCCTGCCACCTCTATGCTCATCACTTTGGTCTCTGAGTCCCAGATGAAGGCGATCTCCTTGCCAATGGACGTAAAGCCGATGTTCGCGCCGTCTCGTGCGCCGCGCGCGCCATAGTTGAGCGCCCAGCTCAGGTTCAGCGCAACCTTCGCCTCAAATGCGCCTTCAGGAATGTCACTGGTGACGTACACATACTTGCCGTCGCCGTCTGGGTCTTGCAACAGAGTGCGCAAACAGCTCGGCATCCAATCGTTCGGACAGCCGATCTCGCTCTGGAAGCTGCCCGGGACGTTAGCGAGGATTGCGTTGACGTTATCTGCAATCCAGTTGGTCTTGCGACTATAGAAGAAAGTGACCTCGCGCGCTTGTGGCAGGCTCAGCTTAATGTTAGCGCCGTTGCGCTCTGCTTTAGCGCCGTAGTTCTCATCCCAACTGCCATTCAGCGCGACCTTGTACTCATACTCGCCTGCCTCTAGCTTGAATGTGGCGATCCAAATGTCGCTGACAGGGTCGTACTTCAGCGCTGTGGCGTCACAGTCAGGTTGCCAGTTACCAGAGCAGCCGAGCTGCGCTTGGAATGTGCCCGGCACTACCACCTTCTGAGGCTGTTCTTGCGCTAGAGCGCGCGAATTTGATGGCACAGCGCCGAGTATTAGCGCGATCAGGCTTAGTATCAGGAAAAAACGGCTTAAAACTTTAGGCATTGCACTTGCTCCACATGAGAGACATTTGCAATGCCTGATTTTCCACAGAGCGCGCAGATTTTCAACACTTCAGGCGCGCCCTGTGCATCTCGACCTAGTCAGTTGCTCTGGGTCGCCGCCGATGTTGGTTCAACCTCAGTTGGCACAGGTGTAACGGTCGGCGGCATGGCGCGCGGACGCAAGCCTAACACAACTCTAATCTCTAGCTCCTGCTCGCCGCGCTTGACCACAAAAACGACACTCTGACCAGCTGTGCGGCTGATGATGTAGTTGCGCAGCGCCATTACGTTGCGGCGCGGCACGCCATCAGCCGCCACAATCACATCGCCTAGCTGAAAGCCTGCTCGATCAGCAGGCGAGCCGCTGATGATCTCGATCACACGACTGCCACAGTTAGCTACATCCTCAGCAGCAATGCCCAGATAGGCAGGTGCGAACTCAGCGCGCGTATCGAAGGTCGGCGTGGCAGAGAGCGTGCCAGTTGGCGTCGGCGTCTCGGTCGGCTCCACGATTTCAGCGCCGTCCAAAGGTGGACAAGGCGGGAATTTGGTCACCTGTGCTTCAGGCGTGGCTTCTGCAGTTGCCTCTTCTGTTTGAGCAGGCTGTGCTTGCGCTCTGAGAGAGATATTCAGCGCAGCGCCAATCAGCACGACTACGAGCAATGCAGCACACAAGCGCAGTGCAGTGCGTGAGAGCATGACATTTCTCCAGTCAGTTTTCGGATGAACGATACACGCAGATTGTAGCACGCTACGGCGTCGGCGTCGCGCGCAGCATCTCTCGCGTGATCATGACGCCTTCCAGTGCAATGCGGCGCGGCACAGCTCTGCCACTGAGCATGGCGACAACTGCATCTAGTGCCAGTTTGCCGACGCCGCTCGGATTGCTATCTAGCGAGGCGCGGAAGTAGCGTCTCTCGCGCATCAGACGGCGCGCTTCACTCTCAGCGTCTACACTGATGATGAATAGCGAGTCAGGCGGTCTGCCTGCAGCTTCTAAGGCTCTGACCGCGCCTAGCGCGCCTGCATCGTTAATGCTGAGCAGCACGTTCACCTCTGGATACGTGCTGAGGATTTCGCGCATGCTCAGCTCGCCATTTTCGAGAGTACCACCAAGCCAGCGACCAAGAATCTTCGCCCTTGGCGCTAACTGACGCACAGCGTCTTCCATTGCGTTAGAGCGCTTCAGTACGTCATTAGCGCTTGGAAAGTCCAAAATGGCGACGTTCGCTTCGCTGTTCAACTCAGTGTTGATCAGACGCGCTGCATGCTCGCCGACAGCTCGACCAATGTCCTCATTAGTCAAGCTCATATTAAGACTATAACGCCCGAAATTGTTGTCGCCGATAACCACTGTGGCAATGCCAGCTGCTTGTGCCTCTCGCACAGCAGGCGTGATTGACTCGTAGTTGAGCGGACAGATCACGATTGCTTTAGCGCCGCGCGCTACCAAACGCCGCAAGATGATAGGCTGACGGAATTCGTCTGCCTGTGAATCTTCCATCTCAACGCGCAAGCCCAGCTGATCGGCGTAGGTGCGAATGGAACTGGCAAGACTGGCATGATAGTCGGTCGAGAGCGTGCACAACATCACACCGATGAAGCTACCTGCGAGGTATCGACGCGCACGATTGACATCCTCAGGTGAGTTCTTCAAGTCGCTAGGACTGCCAACTTCAGGGCGCGCTGACTCGTCGGCATACGGCAGCGCAGCAGCGGCAGCTGTGTATGTTGGCACGTTGGGACTGCTTATGTAGTTAGAACTCAGGCTAGGCAGTAGGACAAACAGCCCTAAAATCAGGATCAGCGCTGAGGTTACACCTAATCCGAAAAGACGCGGTCGGCTGCGCGCCAGATTGCTCGTGCGCGTTAGGATAGTCCGTACACTGATTGGATGCGGATGTGTTGGCGCCTGCTGCATGGCAAGGCGAAAATCTTGCGCCAGTTCTAGTGCGCTTTGGTAACGCTGTGCAGGCTGTTTGTGAATAGCCCTAAGCAAAACACGCTCTACGGCTTGCGGTAGGTCAGTGCGCAGCGCACTTGGACGCGGCGGTTGCCGATTCAAGTGCGCCTGCATCAAGGCGTAGATTGAGCCGCTTGTGAACGGCGGCTTGCCTGTCACCATCTCATACAACACAATGCCTAAGCTGTATAAGTCGGAGCGGCTATCAGCTCTTCCGCTCTGAATCACCTCAGGCGCGACGTACATAGGCGTGCCAATCATCGTGCCTGACCTAGTAAGCGTTTTAGCGAGGTCTTCATCGGCGCGCGCTAGACCAAAATCGCCCAAGTAGGCGTTCTGCTCCTCATCCAGCAGGATATTGCTCGGCTTGATATCCCGATGGATGACGCCTTTCTGATGCGCGTAGTCCAGAGCGGAGGCAATTTGCTGAAGCAAATGATCAACCAGCGTGAGCGGCAATGCGCCGCGTGCCTTGATCAGGTCAGCAAGCGTGCCACCTTTCAAATAACGCATGGCGAGGTAGATGACGCCATCTTCAGTCTTGCCGTATTCGTAGACAGGCACGATATGGCGATGTTCAAGGCGCGCAATGGTCTGCACTTCGCGCGTGAAGCGCTCTACAAACAGCTGATCGTGTGAGAGCGCGCTGCTTAAAATCTTCACGGCGACTTCACGGCTCATACTCGGCTGCCACGCACGGTAAACATCTGCCATGCCGCCGTGTCCAAGTCGCGCCACGATCTCATAGTGACCCAACATCTTTCCAATAAATGGATCGTTCATAGAGCATTTCCAGTGTGCGTGCGATTAATTAATGTAACATACAGAATAAATTGTCAAACACAACTTGATTGCGCCCTTTTTCACGCTTGACAAGCTATCTCAAGCTCCATACACTTTCAAGCGATTATACCGATAACGACTCTGAAGCAGCCTAGTAAGCGTCACGCGCTTTTCAGAGAGCTGCCGTCTGCTGCGAGGCAGTATGCGCGCCGCTGAAGTCCACTGCTGATACGTCGGCTGCCGAAAAGGCACGCATGCGCCGTTAAGGCAGTCCGTGTGCGCACGTTACAGCGCCTAATGAGATCGCAGCCATGTGCTGTGAAGTCAGGTGGCACCGCGAGTCCCTCTCGCCCTGATGCGCCCGTGTGCGCACTGCGGCGCGAGGGATTTTTTGCATCCGCAGTCAGGAGAAAGAGACATGCTCGATATCAACTTAATCCGTGAACAGCCTGAGTTCGTCAAGGCACGCCTTGCCACGCGCCACGACGAAACACTTGCCGCGCGTGTAGACGCTATCCTTGAGCTGGATCAGCGCCGCCGCGCTCTGCTCGTGCAAGGCGAGACGTTACAAGCAGAGCGCAACAAGCTCAACAAAGCGCTCGGACGCATGAAAGGCAACCGCAACCTGAGCCTCGCTGCGCAAGCCTACGCCATACAAGAAGCCGTGCGCGCCATCCAAGCCGAAGATTTCGCGCGCGCCGCTGATCTGCTCGCCAATCCGCCAGCTGATGTCCCTGATTCGAATGCGCAGCCTAACCTGAGTGCGCTCACAGAAGCCTTGCGCAGCATTGGCGACAAGGTCGAGGCGCTGAGCAGGCAAGCTGAGGCAGTTGAGGCGGAAATGCGCGAACACATGCTGTGGTTGCCTAATTTGCCGCATGACTCTGTACCACTTGGCGTCACTAGCGAAGACAATCCAGTCAGTGAACCGAACGGTAGCTTGCCAACTTTCACTTTCGCGCCTAAGCCACATTGGGAACTCGGTCCGGCGCTGGGCATTATTGACCTTGAGCGCGGCGCCAAGCTGAGCGGCTCACGCTTCTACGTGCTGAAAGGCATGGGCGAGCGCTTGCAACGCGCCTTGATCAATTTCTGTCTCGATCAGCACACGGCGAACGGCTATACAGAGCTGTACTTGCCGTTCCTCGTCAAAGAAGAGATGCTCTACGGCGCAGGGCAGTTTCCGAAGTTCCGTAATGAGATTTACACTGATCCTGATGCAGCGCTGTACCTCTTGCCAACGGCTGAGGTAGCGATCACCAACTTGCATCGTGACGAAATCTTGAGCGCAGCCGATTTGCCGCTCTACTATGTAGCTAACACGCCGTGCTGGCGCCGCGAGGCGACCAGTGCCGGACGCGACGTGCGCGGCATCAAGCGCGTCCACCAGTTTCAGAAAGTCGAGCTTTACAAGTTCACCACGCCTGAGCGCAGCTACGCAGAACATGAGGCAATGCGCGCCGATGTGGAACGGCTCTGTGCAATGCTGGAAATTCCCTACCGCGTCGTCACGCTCTGCACAGGCGACCTTGGCTTCGGCATGGCGAAAACCTATGACATCGAAATGTACGCTGCAGGCTGCGGCGAGTGGCTTGAAGTCTCGTCAATTTCAAACGCTGAGGCATTCCAAGCGCGCCGCGCCATGATCCGCTACCGTCCTGAGAGTGGCGGCAAGGTTGAGTACGTCCATACGCTGAATGGCTCTGGCTTAGCCATGCCGCGCGTGATCATCGCTATCCTAGAGAACTTCCAACAAGCAGATGGCAGTGTGGTCGTGCCGAAAGTCTTGCGTCCGTACATGGGCGGCTTGGAAGTCATCACGCCGCGCTAGGTGCTATTCGCCTATGGCTGCGCTGAGCGCCTACGGCGCAGCCATGCGCGCAAACGCGGCATGGCGCGCATGTAAAGCCAGTAGAGCAGCGGCAACGGCGCGTAGTCCCATGCGCCGATATGCCATGTCAACATGCCGCCATAATCGCGTTTGAACAGCCAGACATTCCAGAGCGGATCGGATTGGTCGAAGTGTGTCGGCGCGCCCCACATATCGTAGATCGTGAAGCCATGCGCTTTTGCCCAGCGTATGGCTTCCCACTGCAGTGCATCAGCAGGCATCAGCTTGCGCAGCTCGTTATCTGAGGTAGACGCGCCGTTAAAGTATAGACACTTTTGTCCAAAAGCCAGCAAGACCACGTGCGCTGCCATTTGACCGTTCACCTCAGCGATGAAGGCGTGCGCTAAGCCTTCTGCCATCAGACTGCGCCATTCGTCGAGGTAGTATTCAGCAGGTCGCGTCAGGAAGTTGTTACGCCTGCCTGTCTCAAGGTAGAGCGCGACCATTGCAGGTAAGTCTTCAGGCGTCGCCGTGCGAATTGTCACGCCATGACGGACGCCATAGCGCACCTTGCGGCGCTTATTCTGAGTCATCGCGGCGAGCAGCTCATCCTCTGAGCGCCTCAGGTCAATCAGCACAGTGTTTTTAAACTGGACTTGCTCAGGCGAGAAGCGCCAGCCGCGCTGTCTCAACAGCGCAACCACTGCTGCGCCATTTGGATCATCGCGCCATGAATCAGTCTTCGGCTCACCTGTGTGCTGCACCACATCAGGATCGATCTTGAGCTGCAGAGCAAAATGACGCCGTGCTAAGCATTCTAGGTCGCTCAGCACTTGTTCTAACAGTTCGTGATCGGTGTAATCGAGCAGCGGCGCCTTCGGCGCATACAACACGCGCAAAATACCGACTCGTTTCACCAGAACCATTGCCGCAGCACAAGTTGTGCCGTCTGAAGCGCGCCAAATGAGCTTCTCTGGCTGCCAGCCCGTGTTGCGCCGCTTGAAATTTCCCCAAGCTGCCGTTTGCAACGGATGTGCGCATGGCAGTTGCCTGATCGTCTCATCCCACGCCCTGTCAGAGCCGTCAAAGCGCACCAAAGTGAAGCCGCTCATGCGCCTTTTCTCAGCTGTCGCTGTACGTACCACATATAGAGCGCATAGGCGACGCGATTGTTCACCAAGTCCCACGCACCGACGCTGCGCCGCACCTCGCCGCCAAAGCCGCGCTTAAATTTGTAGACGCCCCACAAGCCGTCATCACGCTTTTCAAACTCTGCCTCTAGAGTTGTCTCATCTGCATCAGGAATGCCCCATAGGTCGTAGCGCCGCGCGCCGTGCACCTTTGCCCAGCGAATGGCTTCCCATTGTAGGATGTACGTCGGCATTCGGTTGCGCTCAGCATCAGAAGACGCGCCGTAAAAGTAGTAAGCGTTCTCGCCACAGCGGAAGATCATCGCACCTGCTAGGTCTTGCCGATTGTAAGAGGCAATTAGCAGGACAACCTCGCCGCTTGGCGCAAAGGCTTGGTAGGCGCTCTGATAGTACTCAGGCGGACGTGCATAGAAGCCGTCGCGCTGCGCTGTCAGCTGCATCAGCTCGCCAAAGCGCAGCGCGTCTGTTGCGTCGCCATGCCGCACAGTGACTTCCTTTTTTTGCCCAAGACGGCACTTGTAGCGCGTAGACTGGTTCATCCGCTTGAGGATATCTTCCTCAGTGCCGCTCAGGTCTAGCACAATGGTGCGCGGCACTTGGACAGTTTGAGGTGAGTGACGCAAGCCTGCTTGAATCAGGCGTTCGGGCAGGTCAGGGCGTGGACGATACCAGTTGCAGGGCTCAAACTTGATGAAAGTGGCGCCACAGCGTCGCAGTGCCTGCCACAAGAGCGCGTTAGCCGACTCATCTTCGCTGAAGAGCGGTGCCGCAGGCGCATAAGCGCGTACACCTAAGCGCAGCGGCAAGCGCCGTAACAGCAGTTGCACTCCTGCTGTCACTCTGCCCGACTCATTCGCAACAGCAATGCGCTGTGGTCGCCAACCGAAATGACTTTGATGATCGCCCCATGCTGAGAGCTGTAGCACGTGCGCGTCAGGATGAGCGCGCACGAAAGCATCCCAGTCAGCGGCACTTGGCGTGAAGACAAGATAAGGCATGGTCGAGCATTATAGCACACCATGCCTCTAACGAAGCGCAGTAGCTAGATCAGGATTTGCAGGTCGTCGCCCTCAACGCGCACGTCAAAGCGCTCGACATCTTGTGTAGCTGGCATGGAGAGCGCCTTGCCTGTGCGAATGTCAAAACGTGCGCCGTGACGCGGACACTCAATCTCAAACTCGTGAAGTTCGCCTTCAGCAAGCGGACCGTCATCATGTGTACAGACATCTTCAATGGCGTAGTACGTCCCGCCGACGTTGAAAATGGCGATGTAGCGCTCCTTGACCTCGACGACGATCCGCTCGCCAGACGGTACATCGGCTACTTTTGCCACCGTGACGTATTCAGGCATTGCAAGAATCGCTCCGACTGTTCAGATTTCAGCGAATGCCTCAATCTTAACGTCTGTAGCGCGAGCAGCCAACTGTGAGCTAGTCTGCAGCACCTTCCCGACGCTTCCTGCGGCGCTCCATCAGTTTAGCGGCAATGCGCCCTAGCTTCTGATGGTGCTTGATCAGCCGCAGTTGTGCCTCGCGCGCACGCGCGAGCGTCGGCTCAAGCCGATCAATGCCCCAGTAGCGCCATAGCGCGTCAATAACTTGTGTGTAGTACTCAGCTGGACCGTAGTTCGCCTTTGCCGCAAGCAGCTCAGCACGCTCTTGATAGTTCGGCATGCCGCTGCCGGGCATCTCAAACTTCATGATGACTTCTGCCAATGGATAGACATAGTTTGGCTCGACTTCTAGATGGTACTTGACGGCGTCGCGGTAGAACGCCATGTGAAGCGTCTCATCTTTCGCTAGACGCCGCAAGGCACGCGCAAGGCGCGGGTCTTCCTGCTCGGCAACGTCAGCCACGCGCAGGTAGAAAGTTTGCGTTGCCAACTCTTGAATGGCTGTGTAAGCAATGGCGCCGAAATGCGAGTCTATGTTAGTTGCCCAACCTTGCCGAATCACGCTCTTACGCAAAGCGGAACGGCGCTTCGGATCGCCGTTGCCGCCAAGCAACAGGTACGTTTCCAGCAACAGCGCGTGCTGATCTTCCTCAGAAGTCCATGTGTGCAGGAAGTCAATCATCACGCTCAGCGAGCCGCGAAAGGCTGCGTACAAATGCGTGGTGAACCATGGTAGGTTCACTTCGGTCAGCATTGCTGTCTCAACAGCTGTGTAAACCACAGGTGAGAGCTGCGGAATGCTCTCAGGATTCGCTTTCAGCTCGTCGAGCGGCAAGTACTCGCTATAAGACCAGTCAATGCGCTTAGCGCGCTCATGGTGCGCATCGTATAGGCTGCGTAATTTTGGTTCTAGTGAAGGAATCAAGTGTGCAAGCGACATGTAGCTACGTCCTTTGACTCTCTAGGTTGTTAGTTGACTTAGCTGACATACCTTTTGAGCGTTGTGCGCTTGGCGCTCTTAGCGTATGCGGACAGGTATGCGAATGCTCAGGTCATTTAGAGTAACCCAAGCGCCGATGATTCGTTGCCACTTAGCAGTGGAAGATATGCCGCTGCCAACTGAGCGTCACAGCAGTCAGCCGAAAGTTTTTACCATTTTCTAATGGTAGGCAGGCAAGAGATCGCCGTGTGCCGCGATCAGCTCGTCTACCAGTGACCAGATTTGATCGAGGTCTAGCTCGGCAGCTGTGTGCGGATCGAGCATGGCGGCATGGTAGACATGCTCGCGTTTGCCTGTCAGCGCGGCTTCCACAGTCAGCGCTTGCACATTGATATTGGTCTGCATGAGCGCGGCTAAATGTGGCGGCAACGTGCCGACTTTAGTCGGCTGAATGCCATTTTTGTCCACCAGACATGGCACTTCCACACAGCAGCCTTGTGGCAAGTTGTCAATCAGACCGTTGTTGGTCACATTTCCGTAAATGACGCGCGGTGTGCCTGTCTCAAGGCTGTGGATGATTTGCGCAGCGTACTCATCAGTGCGTTGCACCTGTAGTGCAGCGCCGCCTTCCAGCGCCTGACGTTGCGTTTCCCACTCAGCGATCTGGACTTCACAACGGCGGATGTACTCGTCTAGCGGAATGTTGAAGCGCTCGATCAAGTCAGGACGGTCGCGTTTGATGAACCACGGCACATATTCGCTGAAATGCTCGCTGCTCTCAGTCACAAAGTAGCCCAAGCGCCGCAGCATCTCATAGCGCACACGATTCCAGCTCGGCACGCGCCCTTCCTCGATCACGCGCCGCAAATATGGGTACAAGTCTTCGCCATTGCGCTCAAAGCGCAGGTAAAATGCCATGTGGTTAATGCCTGCGGCTAAGTAGTTGATCTCTTCAAGCGGCACGCCGATATCCTCTGCCAATTGCCGTGCTGTGCCTTGCACGCTGTGGCACAAGCCAACTGTCTTGATGCGCGTGGCACGATTGATCGCCCAGCAGTTCATCGCCATTGGATTGACGTACTGCAGAAAGACGACGTTTGGACAGAGTTGCTCCATGTCGTGGCACATATCCAGCAAGACAGGAATAGTGCGCAAAGCGCGCATAATGCCGCCAATGCCGAGTGTGTCGGCAATCGTTTGACGCAAGCCGTATTTCTTGGGAATCTCGAAGTCAGTCACAGTGGCGGGCTTGTAGCCGCCGACTTGGATCATGCAAATGGCGTAGTCAGCGCCGTCAAGTGCAGCGCGTCGATCTAGCGTGGCAGTGATGCGCGCGCGCGTGCCAAGTGACTCGTTCAAGCGATGCGCCACAATCTCAGACGTGCGCAAGCGCTGCGGATCAATATCAAACAGCGCGAATTCGCTCTCGGCTAACTCAGGAAAAGTCAAGATGTCGCCCATCAGGTGCTTGGCAAAGACGGTACTGCCTGCGCCGATAAAAGTGATCTTTGGCATGGTTGTGATCCTTTTCAGCTGCAGAAGAATGACGTGATTGAAGTGTAGCGCGAAGGCAGAGAAAACGCTTGAGACTCAGCGCGCCTCACTACCTGATCTTGTCCAGCCAATAGACGTCGCCTTCGCCTTCCGCTATCCAGCCCAGAAAGTTGTTCTTAAGATAGCGAACCTGCCACCATGTCAGTCCATTGCCGCACTGCGGACCGCCAACAACGCGGAAAGTGTCACCTTCTTTCAAAATATCTACAACGATGTTTCTATCGCCTGAGCGACGCGGATACTTATTCAAATTGCTCGGTCCGTAGCCGTAGACCACATAGCCAATATCGCCAATGGAAAGACGCGGCAGCGGCGAATTCGGACACAAGCGCTGAGCAACGCGCGTTGGCACAGGCGTGCGCGTGAAAGTGCGCGTTGGCGGGATAGGTGTGCGTGTCCGCGTGCGCGTTGGCGTCGGCGTGCGCGTAAAAGTGCGCGCTGGCGTGGCAGTGGCAGGATCAAGCGACCAAACAGCAAACTGCTCATAGCGCGTTACAGCGCCTGCTTTCTCACTGTTGCGGTAAAAACCTGTGCCAATGCTCACAGCACCACTGCCTTGGTGACGTGAGACGTTGAGCGCAGCGGTCAGTTCACCATTTATGAACAAAGAAGCGGTACCGCCTTGCACAACAAGGCGCACTGCGATGCTGCTGTTTGCGCCAAGTTCAGTGTAGTCGGGCAAATTACCTGTCTGGATCCACTCATATTGCCAGTTGTCACTGCCATCAAGGTAGCCGTAGATGAGCGCGTAGCGTCTATCTGAAGAGATGACTAGGCGATATTGAATGCGATCAGTGTCACGGAAAAAGAAGCCATGCGACCAGTCATGATCAGTATATGGTGTATAGAAGCGCGCTTCCATCATGCCGTCACGTAAGTAGAAACCATCAACGCGGCGTACGCTTACAAAGCCGTCACTTGGGTTGTGGTAAAGTTCGCCATTGCTTGGCGCAAGGAGGAGTTTGGCGCCTGAGGGCAATGGCAAGGCGTTAGAGGCAACGCGCGTGCGTGCGTTGACTGTGGCAACAGCAAAAGCTGTGGCAGTAGACTGGGCTTGGATAGCAGCTAGCTTCGTGACTTGTTCAGCAGTCGCCTGACTGTTGCGCGCGATCCGTGTAGCTTGCTCAGCAGTCGCCCGACTATCGCGCGCGATCCGTGTAGCTTGCTCAGCGGTAGCCTGACTATCGCGCGCGATCTGTGTGGCTTGCTCGGCAGTCGCTTGGGCGTCTCGCGCAATGCGCGTAGCCTGCTGAGCAGTCGCTTGTGCTATTCTTGTCAGCATTGCGATGCGTTCGGCTTCAGCCGTGCGCAGAGCAGCCGCTGTTTGTGTCAAAAGTGCAGGTGGCACAGTCGGCGTCAGTGTTGGTGTGAGAGTCACCACGAAGACAATCGGTCGGGTCGGCGAAGCTGCAAGTGTAGCAACGACCACTGGCTCAGCGCGGCGCACAGGTGTCTGAGTGTGCGGCACAATCGTTGGCGTCGCAGTAGCGCTGCAAGCCGTTGCAAGCAGCACTAGTGCGGCGCTGAGCCAAAGTCTCATGCAGCCCATTCGCTTGTTACCTAGCCGCGAATCTCGCCTGTGACGCCGCCAAAGTTAATGACTAAGCCGTCTCGTAGCGTCACGCTCTTACTGTGTGGCACCTCGCGCAGCGAACCGTCTGAATCTGTGAAATGCCACACCTGCCCTGACTCATTGCGCAGTCCCCAAATGCCGCGTTGCGTTGGATGTTGCACAACGCGCGCGAGGACTTGGTCAAAATTGAAGTTGCCCTTGAAGTGATGCTCTGAGAGCGTGGTGACGTGCGTGAGCATGATAATGCGATCTTCAATTTTCAGGCGCGGTGGCAGCGTGATTGGTTGCTTACTGTGCCAGCAAATGTGCGGCTTGCCTTGCCGCAACAGCTCAGGATCGTAGAAATTTTCCGAGCCGTCGGCGCTGAAGATAATCGAATCACGCAGGCGCACCATGGCGCGTTGCCACTCGCTCTCACGCACACGCCCTTCAGGTCTCAAGCCCTCAGTGAAAGCGCGTGTGAACAGATCGCGGATAAACTGCGGGTAAATTTGCCAGTAAATGATGGCGTTATCGTGCCAGCCTGGCACAGGACGATTCGTAGAATTGTTCGGATCGAAGATGAAGACAGGATTAGTGCCATAGAGCTTACGCATAGCAGCTAAGTCTAGACAATGAATGCGATATTCTTGCTCACCATTCAGCGGATGACCGACAAACAGTAGATGGAACAGCAAGACAGCTAGGGAGTACAAGTCGGTCTCTGTGGAAGGCGTCGCCTCGCCACGCACGATCTCTGGCGCCATGAAGTATGGCGTGCCAAGCACAGGCGCTGAGCTGCCATTCGTGCAAACATTGTCATTATCTACGATACGAATCTCGCCTGTGTCAGG
>JANWYI010000060.1:0-1411 GCA_025055255.1 Anaerolineae bacterium
TGAAGCAGGTCATGCAGCCTCTGACTCGGTCAGTCTGAACGCTAAAATTGACGAGGCGATTGGCGCACTTGCCAGTGAGAGCGAAATTCTGCTGCAGCGTGTGCCTGATGAGCGTGGTGAGCAGATTGAAGCAGTTTATTTACGTCCGCTTTTCCTAAGCGAGCGCGGCACTGCTAAGCGCCTGCTTGAAATGCGCGATTTGCCGCTCTCGCGCTTGCGGCACGCCCAGCACATGGCTTGGACAAAATTCTTTGACCTGCTGCAGCGCGAGGATCGCATTGTCCTCACGGAACAGCAGCGTGACGCCGTGCGCGCTGCGCTCACACACAAGATCAGCATCTTGACAGGTGGTCCCGGCACAGGCAAGACGACAACGCTGCGCGCTCTCATCCGCGCTCTAGAGTGGAACAAAGCGCGCTACGAACTCGCTAGTCCAACTGGACGCGCCGCCAAGCGCTTGAGCGAGGCGACCAATCGTCCTGCTCAGACCATTCATCGCTTGCTCGGCTACACGCCTGAGGAAGGCTTCCTGCGCGGCGAAAGTGAGCCGCTCGACATTGACATGCTGATCATTGACGAAGCCTCGATGCTCGACCAAATTCTGATCTATAACGTAATGAAGGCATTGCCGCCTGAGGCACACTTGCTCTTGGTTGGCGACGTAGACCAGCTACCTAGCGTCGGCGCAGGTGACGTGCTGCGCGACCTGATCAAGAGCGGCATTGCGCACGTCACGCGCTTGCAGGCAATTTTCCGCCAGAGCAGCGACAGCCAGATCATCCCTAACGCACATCGCATTAATCGCGGCGAAATGCCTCAACTGGATAATTCCAGCAGCGACTTCTTCATGTTTTACGCTGAGACACCTGAGGCTGCCGCTGACTTGGTCGTAGACATCGTCCAAAATCGCATTCCAAGCAAGTTCGGCTTCGATCCATTGACCGAAATTCAGGTGCTGGCGCCGATGTACCGCGGCGCCGTCGGCATTCAGATGCTGAACGAACGTCTGCAAACGGCGCTCAATCCGCATGGACGCAACGCTGAGAAAAAGCTGGGTAACACAATCTACCGCGTCGGCGACAAAGTGCTACAGACGCGCAACAACTACGAGAAAGAAGTTTTCAATGGCGATATCGGCATTATCCAAGCCATTGACTTCACAGCGCAAAAGTTGCACGTTGTCTTTGATGATCGGGAAGTCGAGTATGACTGGGAAGAGGCAAGTGACCTATTGCATGCTTACGCTGTGAGCGTGCACCGCAGTCAAGGCTCAGAATATCCCGCTGTTGTCATGCCGATCATGCCGCAGCACTTCATGATGTTACAGCGCAATCTGCTCTACACAGCTGTCACGCGCGCGCGCCGACTCGTTGTGCTGGTCGGCATGAAGCGCGCTGTGGCAATGGCAGTC
>JANWYI010000060.1:1509-17261 GCA_025055255.1 Anaerolineae bacterium
TCTGCTCTACACAGCTGTCACGCGCGCGCGCCGACTCGTTGTGCTGGTCGGCATGAAGCGCGCTGTGGCAATGGCAGTCAATAACAACCAAGTGGCACGGCGCTACACAGCCCTAGCGTGGCGGCTGCAGAACAACGCTGTTTGAGAGACGCTGCGCGCGCTATAATGACCGCACCTGTTGTTCAAATCTACGGCTCACAGCTTGATTAGAACATGCTTAAGAAACTTCTGGTTGTGCCTGTGCTGATCGCGTTACTCGGTCTTGGCGCGCTGAGGCACATTCAAGCACAGAGCGCAATTGTCGTCACCTTAAACTTTGAGTTTTTGCGACAGGGCACAGCAGGCGTGGTCACTCTGAGCGGCGAAGGCGTCGTTGGTGGCGTGATCAATGCCTTTGAGCGCATCTATCCGTTTTTCCCAGTCACAGGCGGTTTTGCTGCCTTCCTTGCCGTGCCAATGGAACAGCGCATTCGTGACTATCCGATCACAGTCACTGTCTACCGTGCCGACGGCGAGCCGTTAACGTGGGAAGGCACAGTCAGAGTCGCCTCAGGCGAGTTCATCCGCGAGCCTACCTTTGTACTGCCTTCGGAAAAGCTCCATCTGCTGGACATGGCTGTACAAGAGAGCGAGAACGCTCGGTTGAACAGCATTTACAGCGTCGTGACACCTGAGCGCTTCTGGGAAGGGCAGTTCAGCCTGCCTGCCAATGCGCCGACGACGTCGCCGTTCGGCAGCGTGCGCGATTTTAACGACGGCTCTGTACGGCGGCACACGGGTCACGATTTTCGCATGGCAGTTGGCACGCCTGTGAAAGCCTCTGCCAGTGGTCGTGTCGTCTACGCACGTCCGCTCGATATTCACGGCAGCAACGTGATCATTGATCACGGCTGGGGCGTCTTCAGCAATTACTCGCACCTGAGTCAAATTTTCGTAGTGCCGGGTCAGATTGTCTTGCAAGGCGAGGTGATCGGCTTGAGTGGCAACACAGGACGTAGTACAGGACCACACCTGCACTGGGAAATTGCCGTGAACGGCGTCCTGATCAACCCAATGGACTTCATTCGCCTGAAGATGCCGACTTGAGCGTCAACAGGCGAGAAAGCACACAGGCAAGTCCTGTCCGTGCTACAATACGACGAGTGCAAATTGACTTTAGAAGGATCGGTGAAGTATGGTGGCAAGAGTCCCTCATCGCTGCGTCCTTGTCTCGAATGATGACGGCATTTTTGCGCCGGGCTTATTGGCGCTCGCCACGGCTATGCGTGAGTTCGGTCGCGTTGTTGTGATCGGACCAGAAGAAAATCAGAGCGCTAACGGTCATCGCAAGACACTGACCAAGCCGCTGCGCGTGACGCCTGTGAAAATCGGTGAGAACATTGAGGCGTACAGCACAGACGGCGCGCCTGCTGACTGCATTGCCATTGCATTGATCGGCTTGCTAGGCGTGCAAGTTGACTTGGTTGTCTCCGGAATCAATCGCGGCGCTAATCTAGGACAAGATTTGACGTACAGCGGCACTGTAGCGGCTGCTTTTGAAGGCACTATTCATGGCAAGCCCTCGATTGCTTTCTCGCTCGACTCGCGCTCGCTAGAAGCAGACTACAGCGCTGCAGCGCAGGTTGCCAAGCGTGTCGCCGCACAGGTACTTGAGCACGGCTTGCCGCCGATGACGCTGCTCAACGTCAACATCCCTTACTTGCCTTATGACCAAATTAAGGGTACGCAAATTACGCGGCAGGGTACGCGCATTTACCATGACGAGCTGGTCACGCGCCTTGATCCTGAAGGGCGACCGTACTACTGGATCGGCGGCAAGGCGCCAAGCGGCGACGTTAGCGCTGAAGGGACAGACATCTGGGCAGTCCATCAGGGCTACGTCTCGATCACGCCCGTTCACCTCGACATGACCGCCTATCCGATGATTGAGCAGTTGAAAAAATGGAAGTTCTAGCCTGCAATGCCGACGCGCAACCTATCGCGGATTTTCGTGGCAGGCGGCACGGGCTTTCTCGGCTTTCGCGTGGTGCGCGCTTTGTTAGATGAGGGCGCGCAAGTTACGGCATTGGTGCGTCCAGAGCAGGAAGAAAAACTTGGCGCGCTGCGTGCCAGTGTACAGGTTGTACACGGCGACGTCTGGGATCCTGCCAGTTTGCACGGACGCGGACGCGGACATGGCGTGGCAATCCATCTTGTGGGCAGTATGAAGCAAAATACAGCGCGCGGACTGACCTTTCGGCACTTGAACTTTGTCTCAGCGCGCAACGTGGCACGCATGGCGGTCAATGACGGCGTGCCGCATTTTGTGCTGTTGAGCGCAGCTGCAGGCGCAGGGATTCCAAGCGGCTACATCGAGTCAAAGCGCGAGGCAGAGCGCTACGTGCAAAAATGTGGCTTGGCATGGACGATCATCCACGCGCCGCCGCTCTACGCGCCGAACGAGCCGCGCAGCGCGCTTGGACTTCTGCTGAGTTTTTTCGGCGCGTTGCCATTGATCGGCTTGCCGCTCAGCTCTGTGCGTCCGCTGACAGCAGAGCTCGCTGCGCGTGCTATTGCGCAGCTTGCGCTCTCTGCTGATAGTTTCAAAAATCGTCTGATCAGCCCTACACAACTGCGGCGCCTTGGCGTGGCTGCTGAGCGACGCCTGCGCCAAAATCGCATATCGCCTGAGTCGCCACGTCCTCGCCCATTGCTCGATGATGAAGAGCCGCCATTTGGCTGGTTGCCAGATTAATGTGTCACTCTGCCACAGGCAAAGTGAAGCTGAAAGTGCTGCCGACGCCTACTTCGCTCTCGACCCAGATACGTCCGCCCATCATCTCAACCAGTTTGCGTGTGATAGCTAGACCTAAGCCTGTGCCGCCGTACTCGCGCGTGATTGAGCCATCAGCTTGACGAAACTCGTCAAAGATGATGGCTTGATCTTCTGGACGAATGCCAATGCCAGTGTCGCGGACGCTGGTCACAACAAGCGCGCGCTCACCTTCATAAGTCAGCTGACTGCGAATGGTGACGCCGCCTTGTTTAGTGAACTTAATCGCGTTGCCTAACAGATTCACGATGATTTGGCGCAAGCGCGTAGCGTCTGCGTAGACCAGTGGCAGGTGTTCAGAAGGCTCGAAGCGTACGTACAATCCACGCGCAGAGGCTTGGCTCTCAAGGTTATAAATTACAGCGTTGACTTCCTCGCGCACGTCTACTGCCTCAAGATGCAGCTCCATTCTGCCTGAGTCAATGCGCGAGAGATCGAGCAAGTCATCAATCAGCGCCAACAAGTTGCGTCCGTTGCGCAAAATGCGCTCAACCCGATCCGCCTGTTTCTCATTGAGCGCGCCATAGGTCTGGCGTAGCAGCATCTCGCTGTAGCCGTTGATGCTGTTCATCGGCGTGCGTAACTCATGGCTGACGCGCGCCAAAAACTCGCTTTTGAGCCGATTAGCCTGCATCAGCTCAACAGCGCGCTCTTGCAATTCTTCAAAGAGCGTGGCATTTTCGAGCGCAACAGCGGCTTGTGCCGCAAAAAGAATCGCCAACTCTTTCTCTTCATCGCTGAATGTGCGTCCTTCGAAGGCATACAAGTTCAAGACGCCTAGGTGCTGCTCGCCTTTCTGCATCGGCACAACTAAGGCTTGCTGCCAGCCTTCTGCAGCAATCAAGGCGCGCTGAGCTTCATCGGCGTCAGCAGTCTCAGGTGTCAAGATGCATGGCTGCATTTGTGTGAGCATGTGAGCGCGACGCTCACGCACGTAGCGCTCTGACAGCCCGATTGCAGCGCGCAGGACGTAAGTTTGCTGGTTCGGATCAGGTGTCATCAGACTGACTGCAGGTAGCTCAAAAACCTGAGCAGCTTCGCGCACGATGGTATCCAGCAACACGCTTGTCATCAGCTGTCCGCTCAGGTTGCGGCTGCTAACCTGCAAGCGCTCCAGACGGCGCAGGCGGCGTTGCTCACGCTGATGGTAGGAGATGCTCTCATAGGCAATAGCGCCTTGATTGGCGAGCGCTTCCAGTAGCTGTACCTCTTGCGGCTCGAAGACGCGCATCGGATTGTCTGAGGCAACTTCAATCACGCCGATTGGCTCGCCGCGCCGCAGAATTGGCACGAAGAGGATGCTCGTGTGTGCGTGAAGCGGATAAGCAGCCATGTGTTCAGCAAAAGGCATCTCAGTGCTGCCTGCGCGCACTGAGACGCTGCGTGTCAGGTTGCTAAGCAGGTGTGGCGCACGCTTGAGCAGGTAAGGCGTCGCCAGCACGTCTAGCGTGCGTGTGGTCAGGTGCGCCGTCAGCACTTCAAGTCGCCCTGCCTCGTTCTGAGCGGCGACGACAGTGTTATCTACACCGTCTAGGGCTTGAATCACGCGCGCTAACTGCGTAAACATGCTGAGCGTATCCGTTGCGTTGCTCAAGCCAATGGCTACTTGCCGCAGAAGGGCTTGTTCGTGTGCCTGCCGCTGCGCCTGACGGAATAGCCGTGCATTCTCTAGTGCAATACTCGCTTGGCTGACTAAGGTTTGGGCAAGGCGCACGTCGCTGTTGCTGAATTCGCGCGGCTTGCGTGGCTCAACCCACAACACGCAGCCGATCACGCGGTCGCCGACTACAATCGGTAAGGTCAGTTGTGTACATGAGCCGCTATCGTTGACGCCGAGCGCTGTGAGTGGATAAGTGACGATCACTTGGCGCTGTGTCTGAACAGCGCGCTCAATAGCGCTATGTTGCACAAAAGCAGGCGTCTGTCCAATCAGCGCAGGCAGAAAATTCGCAGGTAGTTCAGGCAAGCGATATTCTGCCTCAACCGTCACACGACCGCGCCTCTGATCATAGTTGACCAGCAAGCACCACGCTGTGTCGAGCGCGCGTCCCATGTGCTTGACAATGGCGTTGACCAGCTCGCTATAGTCTAGGATCGCGCTCAGATCGCGGCTGATCTGATAGACAATACCTTGCTCTAACAGGCGCCGTCGCGCTTGATCCCACAGGCGCGCATTTTCGATGGCGATTGAAACTTGCGCGGCAAGAGTCTCCAGCGCGATGCGATCTGCCATGCGGAAGCCATTGACTTTCGTTGAGTATACCTCGATGACTCCGAGCATGCGCGTGCTGTAGCGCATTAGAGCAACGAGCGCACTGCCCGCGTTGATCCACAAAGTTCGGTTTGGTGGCGCACAGGCTGCTACATGGTCGCCGTCTTCGCTCAGATCAACCACAACTTGCGTCTCGCTAGTGCGGACTGCGCGCCCAGCAATTCCTAGCTCGATGGAGAGCACAGTGTTTTCAGGGATAGCAGCTCTGGCAATGCCTGTGGCACAGGCGCCTAGCTCAAGTTGTGTGCCACCTGAGTTGAGCAACCAGACGTTCACTACTTCGTAGCCCAGCTGCAGGTGAATGGCGCGTGCTACTTTACGCATCAGCTCATTCAGGCTGAGCGTAGCTGTCAACTCTTGGCTGATGCGGCTAACAAGTGCCATTAGGTCGGCACGTTGGCGTTCTGCGGCGAACAGCTGCGCATTCTCTATGCTTGTCGCCACTTGTGCGCTGATGGCGCGCATCAAGTCAAGGTGCGACTCCAGAAAATCGCCTTGATAGCAGTTGACGACGCTAAAAGTGCCGAGCGTGCGATTGCGCGTGTTCAGTGGATAGGTGATAATGTTATACCAGTTGGCAGGTACTTGCTCAGCAACGCTCAGCTGATTGTTGAGGTAGTGTCTGCCTGTCTGATAAGTGTAGACGATGAAGTGATCGGATGTCATAGCAAGCGCATTCAAGTCTGCATCGAGCGCAATGCCGTAGCGCGAGCGTTGGTGCATCACCAAGGCTGATTGTTCATCGTTAGGCAAATGGAGAAAAGCGCCTTGCGCGCCGAGCAAGTCAGCGGCTTCGCGTGCCACGCGCGCCAACATCTCGTCTAGGTCAGACGTGGTGCTGGTAATTTCGGCAATCTCGCGCAGGGCAATGGTCTCGCGCAGGCGCTCACTCATGCTGCGTAATAACTCTGCGCCGCGCAGCGCTGATGCTACATGACTGCCCATTGCCATCAGCAGCTGTGCATCAGCGCGGCTGAAATTTGTCCGTTTGTTGCCCACCAGAAAAACGCCCATTGGCTCATCTTGCATGCGCAGCGGCACTATGAGCAAATTGTGCAGCACGAGCTTATTGATCAAGTGGCAGTAAGGCTCGTTGCTGTCCTGCACAGTGCTAGGAATTTCATTCGTGAAGTATGGGCTGCCTGATGAAAAAACAACGGCAAGCTGGCTGCGCGGTGCATGGACTGGAAACCGCATTTGCTCGACTTCGCTTGGAACACCAAAAGAGGCATTTGGCGGCAAGCCGAGCGTGTTGGTGTGCCGATCATAGAGGAAAAATGCGCCGACACCAACGCCTAGCATCTGGCGGCTGAGCTTCAACACCACGCTGTACATTTCGTCTGTGCTGAAGCTGCTGGCTGCCATAGCTGCCACCTCAAGCAGGGCTGCTGTCTCAGAGAGGCGATTCTGCATGTCCTGCAGCAGCGTGCGATTGTCAATAGCAAGTGCAATCTGATCCAGCACGGCGAGCGCGCGCTCTACATGCGACTGATCGAAGGGCGCGTTTTCGCGCCTGTTCAGCAGTAACAAGGCGCCGATTGGTCGTCCGCGCGCAACAAGCGGCATTGCCAAGAGCGCATGAATGCCGTAGTCTGCAATCAGGCTTGTCGGTGGATTGCTGAGCTGATGCGCGTTGTTCAAAATGACCACTTCACCTGAGGCGATGACGCGCTCTACCAAAGTCGTACCGTTGGTCTCGCGTTTACTGAACTGCAGGTCGCCTACATCCAAGCCATAGGCTGCTACTCGGTGGGCGCGCTGCCCATTCCTATCCCACAGCGAGATCAAGCTCGCATCAGCGCTAACCAAGCGCGCCAAAAGCTCCAGCATTTGAGGCAACAGCGCATCAAGCGGCATATCTGAAGCCGCCAAGTGACTAATTTCGTTCCTCAGGTAGAGCTCCTCGTTATAAGCGTTCAAGCGCTCGTAGCGCAGACTGAGGACTTCGTAAAGCCGAGCTGTGTTTAGCACCAGTGCTGCTTGATCAGCGATCAGGCGCGCTATAGCCAGATGATGCGCTTGATAAGTGCCTACGCGCCGCGACTGAGCATAAAAAACGCCGAGCAGGTTGCCATGCAGCAGCATTGGCACAGCCAGCTCAGAGCGGATGACATCGGTCGCCAGCGACTCAGCGGCGTCATTCACGATCAAGGCTTCCCGCGAGAGTGCCGCTACACCGATCACGCCTTCGCCAAGGCGGATCGGCTGAGCCTGAAGGTTGTGTGAAGCTGTGTACGGCAACAGCCACTCATTCTCAGAGTCGTATAAAGCGATGCCGACTTGGTCGAATGGCAGTACTTCGCGCGCGCGCTCAAGAAGTTGTAGAAGCGTCTCTTGAAGGTTCAGCGCAGGCGCAGCAGGCAAATCGCTCATCATATCACTCTTGCCCTGCTAGTGCGGTTTACTTTCGATTATAACGCACTTTGGCGACCGTGTTGCTCATAGCCTACCAGTGATTTGCGGCTGCGCTTTCGCTGACGAGGAAAGCTGATATCTAGCGGTTGTAGTTTGCGCCGAAGACGCTGATCATCAGCTCGGCGACGCGCTCGCGGTCAATGGTAAGCAAGGTCTCGCCGCGCACGTTCACAGCGCGGATATAGCGCTCGTCTAGCGTGCCAGTTTGGATGCTCTGCAGCGGAAAGTCTTTCAAGTACCAAGCGAGGCTGAGGATTTGATCGAGGGTCAGGTCAGTGATGATGCCTTTGCTCAGGTCATTCCAGAGCGAAGGCGCTTGTAAGATCAGGCGAGGCAGCACGTCGCTGCGCAGCACCTGTTGCCGCACAGCTAGGATAACCTGCTGTTGACGGCGCGTGCGGTCAAAATCATCGGTTTGGTGTCGCGTGCGCGCATACTTTAGGGCAAGCGCGCCGTCCATCACTTGCCTGCCTGCAGGGATGTAGAGCGGATCGTAGCCGAATGCCATATCAGGATATTCGTTGTCTACGATCTCGCTCGGCACGTCAATCGTAATGCCGCCGATAGCGTCAATGAAGCCGATGACCGCCTCAAAAGACAGCACAACGTAGTGATCAATCGGAATGCCGAGATTATACTGGATCGTCTCAGCTGTCAGGCGCGCGCCATAGCCGGGACGCTCTAGTTCACCAAGTACGTAAGCCGCGTTGATCGGGTAGAACGTCTCTGGACGATTAGGAATCGGCACGCGCAGGTCGCGCGGCAAGCTCAACATGCCGATGCGCTGAGTCGCAGGGTCGAGGCTCAAAATGATCAGCGTATCCGTGCGGAAGCCTGTGCCGCGCTCGCCGGGACGCTTGTCCAAGCCCATGAGCAGCACGGTCAGGCGTCGCTTGCCGTCCCAAGCCTTCAGATTCAGCCCTTCGAGGTCTGCCATGCTGATCGGACGCGCTGTGGCTTCTGAGGCAGGCGCTGTTGACCGCACTGAACTGCCCTGTGCAGGCGTGCTGAGCGCGATTGCCGTTCGACTCGGCGCGCCATTGCCTGCTGAGATGATCAAAGTCGCTGCTGTGCCGAGCACGCCGACTATGGCGAAGCCAATGACAATCCACGTCCAGTCAAGGCGCGGCAAGCGACGATCAGCACGACGGCGCTCCACGCGCTGGCGTGCGCGTCCGCGCTGTGACGAGGCAGTGCGCTCAGGCAGGTCAGCGCCAAGAGCGGGATTGTACCAGTGACGGCGCGGCTTGCTAGTCGGCTTGCGCTTGGATCGACTCACGAGTCTGCTCAAGGAAACAGCACGTTGAACGTCGCGCTGAACAGTCTAGCGCGTCTCTGCGATTCGCGCTATATCGCCAAGTGTGCAGATCAACTTAACAAAAGTTAACACAAAGTCTGCGTAGAATGGAGAAAGTAGCGCTCGTCTCTGTGTGTGCAAAGGTATTAAAGGTATGTCCTCTCAAACGCCTCTAAGGAACTTGGCGCTAACGCTTAAACAAGTGTTAACTCGACATGGTGAGATTTGGAAAGACACGCCTACACAGCTGGGCTTACTTCTGGCTAGCTATGCAAGGGAACAGGCGCTGGAGCGCAGGCTAGTCATGTTAGCGCTCAACGAGAAAGTGCCACATGCGCTGCGCCAACTACAAGGGCGCGGTTTAGACAAAGCCATTCTGCACCAACTTGCCTCGCGCCTTACAGCCAAGCAAGTCCCAAGCCGAGAGGCGCAGTATGCAGTCATTGTTTGGGCAATGGCGCTAGGCATTCCACTCGATAGCACGCTGACTGGCTCTGCGATGCCTGCTGTAGCAAGTACAAAAGGCGCTCCCATAGCAACAGTCTCAGCACGTCTCTCGCCTCAACACGAAGCCTATGCGAACATTTTGCGCTTGGCGGGCAGTGAAGAGACTCGTCATGAAGCAAAACGCGCTTTTGTGGCTTTCCAGAAGCAGTTCTCTGACTGGCGTGACTATGACACAGATCACCTTGCTGTGCGCTTTTTGGAGCCAGTTCAAATGCTTTTCGGATACCGCCCTAAAAGAGGTGCTTTAGCATGGTCGCCAAATGGACGCTACCTCGCCTCTGCCTATGATGATAATACCTGCCGCTTGTGGGACACGGACAGCCGAAGGCTAGCCAGAATGCGAATTATTGAAAAACACGACTTCGCTATAAACGCTGTGGCGTGGTCGCCTGATGGACAAAAGCTCGCCTGCGCTGTGAATTATGAGCATATCAAGATATGGAGCTTGCAAGATCAAAAGCATGAAACTAAGCAAAATAACGTGAGCACGCTACTGGTGTTCTCTGAGCTTGGACACAAGCCCTCTCGTCCTACTTTGCTTGCTGGGGCCAAGAATGGCTTGTGTGTGGCATGGTCATTGGATGGACGGTATCTTGTCTTCGGCACACACGACGGAACTATTATTTTGTGGGACGTAGCACACAGCAAGGTTTTGCAATCGCTCAAGAAGCACAGCGGCGCGGTCTACTCTGTAGCACTATCACCAGACGGGCGCTACCTTGCCTCTGGATCAGCTGATCAAACTATCCGTCTATGGGCGAGCGCGCAGAGTGAACACTCACGCGTGCTTGTTGGGCACACTGGTGAAGTATACTGCGTAGCGTGGTCGCCGAATGGGCACTACCTCGCCTCTGCCTCGGCTGACCAGACTATTCGGTTGTGGGAGTCCTCAAGCGGTCAGCCTATGCGAACGCTCAAAGGTCACACAGACGCTGTCCACTGTGTGGCGTGGTCACCAGACGGGCGTTACCTTGCCTCTGCCTCAAGCGATCAAAGCGTTCGAGTGTGGGATGCCGCGAACGGTCAGTGTCTACGGACGCTGAGATGGCACAAGGACTCAGTGAACGCAGTTGCATGGTCGCCAGACGGACGCTACCTCGCCTCTGGCGCGAGGGACGCTCGAATCATCATCTGGGGCATCCCTGAACAGCCAAGTGACATTCTGAATGTTGACAAATCGCTCAAGGTCAGGTAGCATTGCAAGTGTAAGGCGTCGTAGCCAAGTGGCAAGGCAGAGGTCTGCAAAACCTTCACCGTGGGTTCGATTCCCACCGACGCCTCAATTAGAGCGCCTGTGAGGGCGCTTTTTTCATTCCTCCAGCACGTAATCGAAGAGCAGGTACGCTAGGGTCAGGAAGACGGCGCTAACGGACGCCAGAAGCAGCGGATAGGCGATCCACTCGCCAAGCGGCTGATCGTCCAACACGCCGTGCGCTGCATTGACCGATGCGATGATGATCGGCAGCGCCACTGGCAGAACTAGAATCGGCAGCGTTGTCTCGCGCGAGCGCGCATAGACTGCCATGCTGCCCAGCAGCGTGCCAATCGCTGCGAAGCCGAGTGTTCCGAGAAAGGCGATCAGCAGCCAGCCAAGCCGCAGCAAATTCGTGTTGAAGACGATGCTCAGCGCGAGCGTCACTAGGAGCGCTACGGTCAGCGTGAACAGCCACGCAATCGCCAGTTTGCCGAAATAAAGCGCAGAGCGCGGCACAGGCGCCAGCACCAGCCCGTCTAGCGTGCCGCGATCATACTCAGCGGCAAGGCTACGCCCGATACCTAGCGTACCTGCAAAGGTCACTGTGACCCATAGCGCTCCCGGCAAGGCGCCGCGCCGTGCCTCTGGACGACTCTCCAGCGTGTAGTAAAAGACCATCACGGTCAGCACAGCGAACAAGCCCATGGCGCTGATCAACAGACGGCTGCGAAACTCAGCTTGCAGGTCTTTAGCGGCAATAGCAAAGACTGCGCGTAGAAACGGCGTGCGGCGCATGACTAACTCGGATTCAAGGCATTGAAAGTCTCAGTCAAAATTGGCGCGTCGGGCATGGGCAGATCGGCTGCGAGTTTACCATCTGCCAGAATCAGGGCGCGTCGGCAGAGCGCAGCGGCGCGCGAGAGGTCGTGCAGCGCGGCAATGATGGTGCGTCCCTGCGCGTGCCAGTCGGCGATCAGCGAGTCGAGCAAAGCGCTGCCTTGCGCGTCTAGACCTGTATACGGCTCATCCAGAAGTAGGATGTCAGGACTGTGCAAAGTAGCGCGCGCAAGCGCAAGGCGCTGTTGCATGCCACGTGAAAAAGTGCGGACGCGGTCATCAGCGCGCTTGAGCAAGCCGACTCGCGCTAGAGACTCGCGGATGCGCGCTTCTAGGTCACCTTTGCTCAGCTCATGCGGCAAGTTGTACAGCCGTGCGTAGAGCCGTAGGTTCTCAGCAGCTGTCAGCTCGTCATAGAGCAGCGGCAAGTGCGTGACGACACCTAAATGTCCGCGCACAGCGTATGCTTCTCTGGGCAGTTGCCAGCCGCCAATGGTGACTGTGCCGCTGCTTGGCTTGCTCAGCGCAGCAAGGATGCGCAGGAGCGTCGTTTTGCCGCTGCCGTTAGCGCCTAAGAGCGCGACTAGCTCGCCGCGCGCGATTTCAAACGAGACACTCCGCAGCGCAGGGCGCAAGCCGAAAACCTTGTTGAGCGCTTGGACGCAAATCAGGGCTGCTTGGCTCACGAGAGACGTTTTTTCTTGCGAAGGCGCTCTTCCTCAGCGGCTTGTTTGCGGGCGAGCCGTTCTGCGCGGATACGCTCACGCTCAGCCTGTTCAGCGGCAGCTCTGGCAGCGCGCGCCTCTTGCAGGCGGCGCTTGAAGATCGGCAGCCAGTAGGCGATCTCTTGCGGCGAGACGTACGGATTCGGGTCTTTTTCGTAGATGATCTTGATTTGTTTCGGCTTGCCAGGCGCTTCAGGTGGCACTTCGACTGGTCGGAAGCCGAGCAAGAGCGCAAATTCTTCGCTCGGCATGGTCTCAATGCCGTAGGCATAGGCGAGGCGCGTGATCTGCCGATCCGAAGTCACCAAGACGAAATTCGGCAAGCGATGCAGCTCTTTGGCGCGCTGCATCAAGATATGGTCAGCTTTGGTCTGCGGCGGCGCGAAATATACGCTGACATCGCTGTTAGAGAGCTCTCTGGAAAAGCCGCCAGGCAAGCCGTTATCGAAGATGACGGTCGCTTTGCAGCGCGCGCGCATGCAGTAGCGCTTGATCGCCATAGTCAGCTTCGCTTCATCGTGCGGATCGTCTAGTGAAAGGTCTTGGAGTTGTCCGATCAGGTTGTGTCCATCAATCAACCACATCGCTGCGCCTGCTTTCTTGCCGTCACGCGCCGATCATAGCACAGGCAGATATTTACGCGCCACTGATATTTCACTGATGTAGATCAAATGCTTCCTGTGCTAGGCTTAACGTAGCTTTATTGGAGAGGTATTTGTCCTATGGACTTGAATCGCTACACGCACAAGGCGCAAGAGGCGCTGCTCAAAGCGCAAAGTCTTGCGACTGAGTACAAAAATCCCGCTATCGAACCGATCCATATCCTAGTCAGCCTGTTGACGCAAAAAGACGGCGTGGTGCCTGAGATCGTCGCTAAGATCAACGGACAATCCACTGCGCTGTTAGACGGCGCGCAGTCGCTTTTGCGCGCGCAGCCGCGTCTAGGCAATGCAACAGGACAGATCGGCTTGAGTCGCCCTGCTGTGGACGTATTAACGCGCGCTGAGCGGATCGCGCAGCGCATGAAAGATGACTACATCAGCACAGAGCATCTGCTCTTGGCGCTGCTGGAAGGCTCAAACGTCGCTGACTTGCTGAACAAGCACGGCATCACAGAGCAAGCTGTGCTGCAGGCATTGGCGAGCATTCGTGGCAGTCAGCGCATCACTAGCCCTGATCCTGAGAGCACTTTTCAGGCGTTAGAGAAATACGGGCGCGATTTGACCGCCTTAGCGCGGCAAGGCAAGCTCGACCCTGTGATCGGGCGCGATGAAGAGATTCGGCGCGTGATGCACATCCTCAGCCGCCGCACAAAGAACAATCCCGTGCTGATCGGTGAGGCAGGCGTCGGCAAGACGGCAATTGTGGAAGGCTTGGCGCAACGTATTGCCAACGGCGACGTGCCAGAAGGTCTCAAGGATAAGCGCCTGATCGCGCTCGATCTTGGCGGCTTGCTAGCCGGCGCCAAGTATCGCGGCGAATTCGAGGAACGCCTGAAGGCGGTCCTGAAAGAAATTGCCGATAGCAACGGTCAGATCATCCTGTTTGTGGACGAGCTGCACACGATTGTCGGCGCAGGCGCAGCCGAAGGCGCTATGGACGCGGGCAATCTCTTGAAGCCGATGTTGGCACGCGGCGAGCTACACATGGTCGGCGCGACCACGCTAGACGAGTATCGCAAGCACATTGAGAAAGATGCAGCGCTGGAGCGGCGCTTCCAGCCGGTCTTTGTGGATGAGCCGAGCGTTGAGGATACGATCAGCATCCTGCGCGGCTTAAAGGAGCGCTACGAAGTGCATCATGGCGTGCGCATTCAGGATAGTGCCGTGATCGCCGCAGCGACGCTCAGCCATCGCTACATCCCAGACCGCCAACTGCCTGACAAGGCGATTGACCTGATTGACGAGGCAGCTGCGAACCTGAAGATGGAAATTGATAGTCGTCCAGCTGAGGTTGAGCGCGTGGAGCGGCAGATCATGCAGCTGGAGATCGAGCGCGAGGCGCTCAAAAAGGAGCGCGACAAAGCGTCTAAGCAGCGCCTTGAGGATTTGGAGCAGGAGATCGCCAATCTGCGCGAGAGCTTGAACGCGCTGACAGCGCGCTGGCAGAAAGAGCGCGCCGTGATCGAACGGATTCGTTCGCTCAAGGCGGAAATTGACAGCGCACGGCTGCAGCTTGAGCGCGCTGAGCGCCAAAGCAACCTTGAATTGGCAGCGCGCATCCGCTACGGCACCTTGCCAGAGTTAGAGCGCAAGCTACGCGACGCTGAGTCAGAGCTGGCTCAGATGCAGCGCGACGGCGCCATGCTCAAGGAAGAGGTGGACGCCGATGAAATCGCCGCTGTAGTCAGCCGCTGGACAGGCATTCCTGTGGCGCGCCTGCTGGAAGGCGAGGTGGAGAAACTGCTGCGCATGGAAGAGCGCCTGCACGAGCGGATCGTCGGGCAGGATGAGGCAGTCCGTGCTGTGGCGGCGGCTGTGCGGCGCAGCCGTGCCGGCCTGCAAGACCCGAATCGTCCGATTGGCACGTTCCTGTTCCTCGGACCTACGGGCGTGGGCAAGACCGAGATGGCGCGCTCGCTCGCTGAGTTCCTGTTTGACGATGAGAGCGCCATGGTGCGCATTGACATGAGCGAATACGGCGAGCGGCACAGCGTAGCGCGGCTGATCGGCGCGCCGCCCGGCTATGTCGGCTATGAGGAAGGCGGTCAGCTGACTGAGGCAGTCCGTCGGCGTCCGTATTGCGTGGTGCTGCTGGATGAGATCGAAAAGGCGCATCCTGAGGTCTTCAACGTCTTCCTGCAGGTCTTCGATGACGGTCGGCTAACTGATGGGCAAGGGCGCACGGTCAACTTCACCAACACGGTCATCATCATGACCAGCAACGTCGGCAGCGAGCTGATCAAGGCGGCAGGCGGCGCGGACACAGCGCGCGTGCGCGAGGCGGTCTTGCGGGCGCTTGACCAGCACTTCCGTCCGGAGTTCCTGAATCGGCTGGATGAGATCATCATCTTCCACAGCCTTGATCGCACGCATATCGAGCGGATCGTGGACATCCAGCTCAAGCGGCTGCAGAAGTTGCTGGATCGCCGCCAAATCGCCCTGAACTTGACGCCGCAGGCGCGAGCATTCTTGGCGGAGCGCGGCTACGATCCTGTCTACGGCGCACGTCCGCTCAAGCGCGCCATTCAGCGCTACCTGCAGGATCCATTGGCTTCGGCGCTCTTGGAAGGCAAGGTACAGGAGAACGCAACGGTCACTGTGGATGTCTCGCCTGATGGCGAGCGGCTAACCTTCCACGCCGAGCCAGTCGCTGTACGCTGAGAGAAACACAGGGCAGTCATTCAGACTGCCCTGTGTTTGTAGACGTGGCGCATAGCTACTCAGGGATGCCCCAGATGATGATTGTCCCGTCGGCTGAGCCTGAGGCAAGGTAGCGTCCATTCGGCGACCATGCTAAAGATAGCACAGCACCTGTATGTCCTGTGAGCGTGCACACGAGCTGCCCCGTCTCTGCGTCCCACAGGTGGATTGTCCTGTCTTTTGACCCCGACGCTACGAGCCATCTGTTAGGCGACCACGCTACAGAGAACACATACTCTGAGTGTCCTCTGCGCGTTCGCAATGCTTCAAACGCACTCAGGAGGCGCTGAATGAGGTTCTGAGGGTCGCCGCTCAGTGCCTTGCGCCACA
>JANWYI010000061.1 GCA_025055255.1 Anaerolineae bacterium
TGAGCAGCAGGGGATAAACGTTCTAAGCGCGTTCGTAGCGCCCCGTATCTCCGACCACAGTCGGAATAAACACCATGCGTTTGCTCCAATTTGGTTTGCAATTCTACTGACAAGTGTACCTGCAATCAGAAATGTGTATAAGAGCTCTATCACCCTTTGTGCTACAGCTCAGTCTTGACACTCTGCGTCTATACAAGCTACTATGGCGCAGTCTGCAATACTACGATCAAAGGTGACCGAATGCTGGAAAGTCGCCCACTGTCGCTTACAGTTAGTCTGCTGGTTCTCGCGTTTATCATAGCTGCTACCTTCATCCCCGTTTTCCATAGCTTCTATGACACAAACGACTTGGACTATATGCACCATCACGGCTTTGCAAAAGCAATCGAAGGTGGTGAACAGTTGAAGATACCGCACGTATTATATCATACCGTGCTAATTATCGTCCAGAATATACTTGGTGCACAAGATACTAAACAGATTTCTACTATTTTGCTGACGATCTTCAGAGTTTTAGTCGGCTGCAGCTTGTTGATAGCAATCAAGTTGCAGACGCCCGGTCAGCTAACGAATGCTCTGACAGTTGTTGCCGTTGCTTTGCTTCTGTGGACTGCGCCGATTTATCTTTGGTTCAATCCGCCGATCTTTCTGGGCTACATTAACTACCTACCCTATCACAACCCGACGCAGAATTTGATGCTCATCTTCGTAGTGCCAACCTCGCTAATTGCTCTGCGTGCGATCGCGCCTCAGCCCTTCAAGAGCGTAAATCAGCGCGTGTTTTTTACGCTACTCTCAGTGCTAGTTGTCCTGTTGCTCTCGATGAGCAAGCCGAATTACTCAATTGCCCTTCTACCTGCTCTTGGGCTAATAGTGCTGTATCGCTTCCTCCGTCGCCTGCCAATTGATTGGTCGCTGTTGATCTTCGGCATTGGCGCACCTATTTCGCTGATGCTGGCTGTGCAATACATCGTGACATACACAGATACGCAGCGAGCCTCTGTCGGCATAGGATGGCTAGAGTTTTTTCGTTACTACCGTACTGAAGACAGCGAGGTCTTTGCTAAATTAGCCCTCTCAGCGATTTTCCCCGTTGTGGTCTATGGATTGCACCTTCGACAAGTGCAGCGCAATGACTACCTCAACTTGGCGTGGCTAGTCTTTGGCGCAGGCCTCGTATGGAGCTATCTGTTCTACGAGCAAGGTGAACGCCTTTCTGCAGGCAACTTTGTTTGGTCAGCCTATGCAGCACTATTCGTACTGATGTTCAGCACACTCTTGTTTTTAATCAAGCAGTACGCGACGAAGCCGTTCAGGCTCTCCTGGCGCCTAGGACTCTCAATTGCGGCATTTTTGTTACATGTTTGCTTTGGCGTATACGCCGCAGTTAGAGTAGTAGCAGCGGTCTAGACGCAGCTAGACAGCCGCGCGCACGCGCCCGTGCTTGATCGGCTGCAAGCGCTGCAAAATGTCCAGCAAGCGTAGACGCCATTTGCCATTGGCGTCGTGCGGCAACCAGATTGCTACGCGGCTGACACGCACCTCGTTACCCAGATAACGCTGTAGCGCCATGCGGTCAATCTCGCCTAGGTACGGCAACTTTAGAGCGATTTGTCCTGCTTCGAGTGTGATTGCTTGCACATTAGCTGCTTGTGCCAAAAGTTTGACGCGCAGCTGATAGAGCAGATCGTCCAATTCAGGCGGCAAGTTGCCGAAACGATCCTGCAGCTCAGCGCGCATGTCATCTAGCTGAGCAGGCGTGCGTGTGTCGGCAAGGCGGCGATACAGCTGCAAGCGCATGGCGCTCTCAGCAATAAATTCGGCAGGTACGTAGGCGCGCAGCGGCAGGTCAATCACTAGCGGCGTTTTTTCACTGACCTCCATAACCTTTGGCGTCGGCTGTTCACGTTTCAGACGTGCCACTGACTCTGCCAGCATTTGCGTGTACAGATGAAAGCCAACGCTGGCAATGAAGCCGCTTTGACGGCTGCCCAACAATTCGCCCGCGCCGCGTAACTCTAGGTCGCGCATGGCGATGCTGTATCCACTGCCCAAGTCTGTATGTTCAGCAACGGTCTCAAGGCGCGCCCGCGCATCTGCTGTCAAGACGGCGCCTTGTGCGTAGAACAAGTAAGCATAAGCGCGATAAGCGCCACGTCCTACACGACCACGTAATTGATAGAGCTGCGCCAAGCCGAGAGTGTCGGCGCGATCTACAATGATCGTATTCGCGCTCGGAATATCCAAGCCATTCTCTATGATCGTCGTGCAGAGCAGGATATCTTGCTCACCATTGGCAAAGCCGATCATCACGCGCTCCAGCTCTTCCTCAGGCATTTGACCGTGCCCAATCGCAAGACGCGCCTCTGGCACGAGACGACGCAAGTGATCAGCAACTGTGCGAATGGTTGCCACGCGATTATGGACGAAGTAGACCTGCCCGCCGCGATCCAGCTCGCGCAAAATCGCTTGGCGCACCAGCTGCTCGTCATACGGTCCGATATGCGTGATGACAGGCAAACGTTCCGCTGGCGGCGTCTGAATCATGCTGATGTCGCGGATGCCGCTTAGACTCATATACAGCGTGCGTGGAATCGGCGTCGCTGTCATGGTCAGCACGTCAATCTCAGTGCGCAGGCGCTTGAAGCGCTCCTTGTGCGTCACACCGAAGCGCTGTTCTTCATCAATGATCAGCAAGCCGAGGTCTTTGAAGATCACGTCATCGCTGAGCAGGCGATGTGTACCGATCAGGATGTCAATCTCGCCGCGCCGCGTCGCCTCCAGAATTGCGCTCTGCTCACGCGGCGTGCGGAAGCGCGAGAGCATCTCGACCTTGACAGGGAACGCCGCAAGGCGCTGGCTGAACGTATTGAAGTGCTGCTGCGCAAGAACGGTCGTTGGCACTAGAAGCGCCACTTGCTTGCCGTCCATAACTGCTTTGAAAGCAGCGCGCAAGGCAACTTCTGTCTTGCCAAAGCCGACGTCGCCACACAGCAAGCGATCCATTGGTATTGGACGTTCCATATCTGCCTTGACTTCCGCTAGGGCGCGCAGCTGATCGTCTGTCTCAATGTATGGAAAAGACGCCTCTAGCTCAGCCTGCCACGCTGTATCTGGGCTGAAAGCGTGACCCTTTGCCACAGCGCGCTTGGCGTAGAGTTCGAGCATCTCACGCGCTGTCTCTTCAGCAGCGCGCTGCGCAGCTTCTTTGCGCGTGTGCCACTCAGATGAGCCAAGCCGCGTCAAACTTGGCGGCTGGTCATCAATGCCGACATAGCGCGAGACACGGTCAGCTTGGTGAATCGGCACGTAGAGCATGTCTGTGCCGCTGAATTGTAATGCCAAGTACTCGCGCTGGCTGCCGTCAACCATCAGCTTGTGAAGACCGAGAAAGCGCGCAATGCCGTAGTCACTGTGCACAACGTAGTCGTTCGGCTGCAAGTCGGCAAAATGCGCCTCAGGCGAGACCGCGCGCAGCACAGACTGACGGCGCGGCTCTGGACGGCGCCAGCCGAAAATTTCAGCGTCTGTGAGCAAGTGCAAGGTCGGTTGAACGCGCAACTGCCAACCTTCGGCGAGCGCGCCTTCCACAAAGGCGAGGTCAGGCACGTCGCTCAGCGTTGTAACCACAGATGGACGAACCGTGTGCCCCTGCCCTGTCCACAACTCTGCCAAGCGCTGCGCCTGATTGCTGACAATCACAGCGCGTGTGCCACCTGTGTAAAAATCGCGCAACGCCTCTAAAAATGGTCTCAACTGACCGCCATAGCGCGCCTCAGGCGCAAACAGTGCGCCGAGTGTCTCTGGATCAACTGTCTGTTCCTCGTAGCCACCTAGTCGGACTGGCACGCGTGCCACAATTGAGTCGCGCAAGGCTTCCCATGTCAGGTATGGTAGCGGGTAGTCAGGCGGCAACTGCCCAAGCCGCTCTTTTTCAGCGCGCAGGTCAACAGCTTGCGCCTCTAGTGCGGCGACAGTCTCCTCAAGCGTCCGCCAATCTTCCACAATCAGCAGTGCGTCCTCAGGCAGGTAGTCCAGCAGGCTAGACGGCTCGCGGTAGCAATACGGCAAGTAGAACTCAAGGTATGGAAAAGCGGTCTCGCTTGCCAGACTGCCCTGATCGGCGCGCGGCGAGTCAGCGCGTCGGTCAAGCGGCTCAGGCTGCGCAGCGAACCAGTCGGCAAGGCGCAACGCCACAGGCGCAGCAAATTTGGGCAGGACTTCGCGCGCAGGCGTGATGCTGACACGCTCTAGTGTGGCAAGGCTGCGCTGTGTAGACGGATCAAAGGCACGCAGGCTCTCGATTTCATCGCCGAATAGCTCAATGCGCACAGGTCGCTCTGCGCTGATCGGAAAAATGTCCAGCACGCCACCACGCCGACTGAAAGTGCCTGCTTCTGTGACCACAGAAGTCGGTGTGTAGCCAATGGCGAGCCACAGGCGTAGCAACTTCTCCTGATCTACGCGCTGACCGACGCTCAATTGGCGCGAGTGCGCACGGAACTCGCGCGGTGGCAAAGTGCGCTGCATCAAAGCATGCGCTGAGGCAACTACAATCGGCGGCGCGCCGCGCGCTGCGCCAAGTGGCGGCATGAGCGCGCTCAAAGCAGTTAAACGTCCGCGAATGGCGCTGCTTGTCCATGTGCTGCGGTCATAGAAAAGCGCGCTTGGCTCAGCAAAGCGATAGATCGGCGTCTCAGGCAGCCAGACAGGCAGTTGTTCAGTCAGTGTGTAGGCGCGCTCAACTGTCCCGCTCAGCACGACGAGCGGTCGTCCTGTTGCCTGTGCTAAGGCGGCAACCACAAAAGGACGTGCAGCGCGCACAATGCCTTGATCTGGGATAGCACAGCCCGCTTGCACTTGCTGAAGCAAGGTCTGGAAAGCGGCGCTCTCGCGCAGCAGCGCGATCAAGCCGTGTAAATACATAGATTTCAGTTATTCGCTCTTTGGCTCGGTCTTTGGTACGCTTGGCGCAGCATTTGCATTCCGCGCCGCATCTTCCGCTGTGCCGTTGTAACGCGCCATAGCTGTCTGAATGCCGAATTGCAGCCACGTCTCCACAGCGCGCACAGCGCGCTCCAGTGTCTCTACCACCAAAAGCTGCTCTTCAGCGGCGAACGGCTGCAGCACGTAGGCAGCGGCATCCATGCGTCCCGGCGGTCGCCCAATGCCGAAGCGCAGACGTGCCACATCTTGTGTCCCAAGTCGCTCAAGGATGCTTTTCAAGCCTTTTTGTCCGCCGTGACTGCCGCTTGGACGCAGGCGTAGCGTGCCGAGTGGCAAGTCAAGATCATCAAGGATGATTAGCACATTTGTCAAGGGAATGTTGTAAAAAGCGATGAGCGGACGCACTGATTCGCCGCTCAGGTTCATGTAGGTCTGCGGCTTGGCAAGCAGGACGCGCCGCTCGGCAATTGTGCCTTCAGCCAAGAGCGCTTTTGCTTGCCTTTTGCTGAAGCTGAGCGCGTATTTTGCTGCAAGGCTTTCTACAATTCGAAAGCCGATGTTGTGGCGCGTGCGCTCGTACTCACTGCCAGGATTACCCAACCCGACGATCAGGAAGCGCTCGGTCATGCGGTCTCACTACGGCGAAGTACGGTTTGACAGCGAAAAAGCGCAACGTCCAGCAGCAATCGGGCAAGTGGCAATCTCTTGGTTGCCCAGACGGACGCTAAAAGTGGTCACGGCTGTGCTGTGAGAGCGCCAGAATTGCTTGGTCGGCGCTGTGTAGCGGAAAGAGGCTAGTGAACGGCATTCGCCGAAGCGCGTTTCGACTTGGCGCTCGATTCGTCCTACCTTCAGGCACCATCTTGGCGGAAAAGCGCTCAGTTGGCGCACAGCACCCGTCAGCGCCCATTCAGAGGCATTGAAGAGGTACGGCTCACTGCCATCTTGGATGAAGTTCAGGTCTTGCAGGTTCAAGGTGCGGTTGCTCACGTTGATCAAGTTCAGCTGGTCATCATCATAGACCAGCAGAATGTCTGCTTCAAGCGGCGTTGGAGTAGCAGTTGGTGTGCGAGCAACGGTTCGCAGCAGAGCAGGTGTGTGTGTGCGCGTGAGAGTCAGTGTGCGTGTAAGAGTCGGCGTGCGCGATGGACTAGGTGTGGATGTGGCAGTTGACGTATGCGTCGAGCTGGGCGTGGATGTGGCAGTTGGTTGTGGGACAGTGGCAGACAGCGGCTCAGTGGCAGTAGCGCTCGGCGTATGGCTGAATGTGGCAGAAGGCGTCTCAGTTGGGCGGACAGTGGTAGGTGGCGGAGGCGAAGTTGGCGTACCTGTGGGCTGTGAGATTGCCACCTCAGTTGACGTTGAGGTAGCAGTTAGGTCTGACAGAGCCGCCAATGCTGTCTCAGCAGATGCTGCAGCGCTCATCTCAGGCAGTCGGTTGAGGGCGAGAAAAGCAATGGCTGCGACCAAAAAGAGAATGCCAAGCAGCACGAACGGAAGAGCGCGTCTTTTGGCAGGCGGCTTAGCCTCTAGGTGGCGTAGATCAAGCGTATCACTTTCCTCACTCACCTCTGTCCAATCACTGGTAGGCAACATACGCCGCGCAGCGGACGAATCGCTGAGAAGCGTTGGCACGCTTGGCACTTTGCTGCGCAAGATAGGCAAGCGCTCGGTATCGCCGCCAAACAGGGCAAGGGCGAGAGCGCGCGAGAACTCGGCGCCGCTGGCATAGCGGCGCTCTGGGTCTTTATCTAGCACTTTGAAGATGACTGGCTCAACAGCGGCAGGCAATTCAGGCGCGAGGCTGAGCGGCGAAGGTGGCATATCGTGCAAGTGCTTAAGTGCCACGCTCATGGCGGATGGATCGTCAAACGGCACTCTGCCTGTCAGCATTTCGTAGGCGCAGACGCCCAGCGAGTAGATATCGCTCTGCGGCACGGCATTTTTGGAAGAAACAGCCTGCTCAGGCGCGATGTAGTGCGCACTGCCAAAAGTATCGCCCATTGTGCCGTCAGTGGCACTTAAGACCAAGCCAAAATCAGTTAGCACGGCTTGTTTTTGCGGCGTGATCATGATATTCGAAGGCTTGACGTCGCGGTGGATGACGCCAAGACTGTGCGCATAATCGAGCGCATCGCCAATGCCTTGTATGACGCTTACAATGTCGGCGTGTGGCATGCGCAAGCCACGCTCATTGTACTCGCGCAAGATTTGGCGCAAATCTTTGCCTTCAATGAACGCCATTGCCATGAAGCAAAGCGTGCCGTACTCGCCGAACTGGTAGACTTTGACAATGTTCGGATGTTGGTCTAACTTGGCAATGGCGCGCGCCTCACGCTCAAAGCGCATGCGATATTCAACATGATCGGCAGCGGCAATCTCGGAGTCAATTACTTTTACAGCGGCGTAGCGCTGCAGGCGCTCATCATAGCCCTTGTAGACTCGCGCCATGCCGCCTTTGCCCAGCAGCTCTTGGATAACATAATCGCCTAGCTTCTTCCCGATCAATGGATCAGCCATTGTGCTTCACCTGTGAATGCTGCGCCGATGCCTTGAGCTGTTGATGCGCTTAATTATAGCGCTCCGACGCTTTCCTTACGCTAGGCATATTGAAAAATTGTGCCTATCGCTCAACTTAACTTTGTGACGCCGCCTCTGGTTCAGCAGGCTCAGCAGGTGGCACCATTGGCAAGGTAAAGTGGAACGTTGTGCCGACACCTAGCGTGCTTTGGAAGCCAATCTCGCCGCCATGCGCCTCAACAATACGTTTGGCGATCACCAAGCCCAAGCCCGTGCCCTGCGTGCTGTTCGCTACATCTGAGGCGCGGTAGAATTTCTCAAACATGTGCTGTTTACTTTCCTCGCTCATGCCGCGCCCGGTATCTTGCACCTCAAGACGTGCCATGCGCGGCGGCTGATTGCCTTGAGCAAATGCCTTAGCGCGCACGAAAATCTCGCCGTGATCGCGGTTGTACTTGATAGCATTGGTCAGCAGATTCAAGATGACGCGCTTGACCTTGCCGCGATCTGCCTCTAGCGTGATTGGCTCAGCTTGAATATGAATGGTGATGTAGCGCTCAGCTGCCTGTTGGCGCACAATTTCAACTGTCTCTTCGATCAGCTGTGCGCAATCGAAACGGCTGGTCTCCAAGCGCGCGCGACCTGACTCAAGGCGCGCTAAGTCGAGGAACTCAGTGGTCATGCGCGTTAGGCGCTCTGCTTCATTCTGAATGGTCTGGATGATGTCGCGGCGGCGATGTTCAGGCAGGTCAGGACGCATGAGCAGCGTCGTGCTGGCGCGCAGACCGAGCAACGGTGCGCGCAGCTCATGCACCATCTCTTCGATCAGGTCACTTTGTTGGAAGAGCCGCGCATTTTCAATGGCAACGGCAGCTTGCGCGGCAAGTGTGGTCAGCGTGTTGATATCATCTTCAGTCCATTGTGAGCCTGGACGCTTGTTGACAGCTTGCACCACGCCGATGACACGGTTGTGCGCAATCATTGGCACGCCTAACAAGTTGCGCGTCTCAAAGTCAATTGTCTCGTCTACGCCGCGGAAAAAGCGCGGATCGCTGCGCACGTCTTCGACCAAACTTGGCTCACCGTGCCGCACGACCCAGCCGGCAAGGCTGCCGTCAATAGGCACGACAATTGCTTCCATTGCGCCTGCCGTCATGCTTGATTGTGAAGACGCCTCAAAGCGCAACTCGCCCGTTTTTGGATCAATGAGCATAATTGAAGCAGCCTCGGTATCGGTCAGTTCTGTGGCAGCATGAATAATGCGGTTGAGAAGCGTGCCGAGGTCTAGCGTTGAGTTGAGCTGACGGCTGATCTCCATCAAGCGCTCATAGCGTGCCATCAGCTGCAGGTACTTCTGAATGGCAACATCGCTTCCCAGCGTTGGATTGCCTAAGTGGGACGAAGGTTGATTAGACATAGCGCCTATCCCGCGCCGATATTTTCGGCGCTTTTCCCAAGAATTTTGGCTCATATGTTATTATGGCTTGCAGGAATACCCTATTGCAAATCTTAATGAAGCACTGTCTGACTACTTTGTGCTTCACTCAGTAGAGCTGTAGCTATGATGGGCAACTCCGAAAAGAACGTGCAAAGCTCTGACTTTGTAATCACTAAACGCACGCTTGGCGCGCTGCTGATCGCGCTCGGCGCACTCGCTTTTGTCGCAGTTCTGCTGCTAGACGCGCTGCGCGGCAGCTTCGGCGACTTTGGACCGACGCAATTGTTGGCACTGGCAGGGAGTCTTGGCGCTTGCCTGCTCGGACTCAGCCTGTTGCCGCTTGGAGACCGTCCCGCATGATTGGCACACTTGAGCGCACACAGAGTATGCCGCGCCTGCTTCTTTTGGCTCAGCAAACGCTGCTCAGCATTGCCGCGTTGCTGATGGCGCTGCATCTTGCCGTCTACTTCGTTTACGCCGCAAACCTAATGGCCTTCCCATTCGATTACGATCAAGGCGAAGGCTTTGAGCTGAACGACACAGTCTTGCTCAGCCAGTTTCAGTCGCCCTACCGCAACAATGAGGTCTTTCCGTTCTACGCCAGCAACTATCCGCCGCTCTACCATGTGATTCTCGTGCCATTCGCGTGGCTGTTTGGCGCCGAGTACTGGTATGGACGCTTGGTGAGCTTCCTTGCAACGCTGATTACAGCAATTGCAATTGGCTATGCTGTACAGCGTGCCACAAGACAGCGTCTTGTAGCGACTCTGAGCGGCTGCGCTTATCTCGCCTCGAATTACATCTATCACATCGGTCCGCTCTTCCGTCAACATATCAGCATGGTGATGTTTGAGACGTTAGCGGTCGTCACGATTGCCACGGTCAGCGAAAGCGAACGTCCACGTCGCCTGATTGCACTCAGCCTTGCACTGTTGCTGGCTGCAGGCTATACCAAACAGCTGGCAGTTGCAACGGTCGCTGCAGTCTTTATCTGGCTATTTTTGCGCGGCGTGCGGCGCGCCATTGCATGGGCAATTCCATTTGCAGCGATTGCAGGCGGCATTTTCTTGCTAATTGACTGGAGCACAGGCGGACAGTGGTGGCTGAACGTCATCACAGCAAACGTCAATCAGTACATCTTAGGGCAGTACACAGGCTTGCTGAGACAGTTCATCGGTCTACATGGCGCGCTGCTCATCCTAGCTGTGCTGATGGTGGTCTACGAGCTGTACCTAGATCGGCTCTCGGTCTACAGCGTGTGGTTCGTCGCGGCGATGCTAATCAGCGTTTTGGCGGGCAAGTGGGGCGCTGGCGATAGCTACTTTGCTACAGCCATTGCTGGGACGTGCATCCTTGCAGGCATTTTCGCAGGGCGCACGCTTAACAACGCATGGCGCTTGCCGCGCTCTTTGTCGAGCATCCAACGCGCCATGCCAGTTCTAGGCGTTGTAGTTTGCGCGGCGTTTGTGCTGTACGGCGCAGCGGTCATCAAATTGCCGCTCGACATGCCAGTCTTTGCGCAGATTGGGCAGATTCTCGGCGTGCAGAGCAACACCAAGTTTCCGCATTTCTACGACTCAGCCGGCTGGACAATGGGCTACGCAATTATTGGACAAATTCCAACGGCGCAAGATATCGCCAACGGTTGGCGCATCGTTGAATATGCCAAAGCCGATCCGCGTCCGATTTTAAGCGAAGAAGCAGCGTTCAGTTTCCGCAGCGGAAAGCCTGTGGTCACCAATCCGACACAACTGCTCAACCTCTACAACAATAACACACCTGAGCGCACGCTTTACGATCCATCAACCTTGATTGCCATGATCGAAGAACAAGCATTTGGAGTCGTGATCCTGCGGCGCGAAGTTGGTCAGACGGCGATTCTCGGCTTTTATCCGCCGCCTGTGCTCGCTGCAATTGAACGCGCTTATGAGTTGCGCGAGGCAATTCCAATGAACGGTCATGAGTACACTGTTCTTTTACCACGCCCTGACTGGAAAAAACCGTGATGAGCCGATCCATTCGTCACCATCAGCGCACTTTTACGCAAACTGAGTTGGCTGCCGCGCTGCAGGTCGTGCTGCGTATCGGAGCGCTAGTCTTACGCAGCGGCGCAGCAAGTTTCCGCACACAAGAAGTGATGGAGCGCTGTGCAGCGGCACTTGGCATTGAGCGTCTTGAGGCATATGTCACGCCGACAGGCATCATTGCCTCTGCCTACAGCGATTGTGAGCATCGCACACAGATCAAACAGGTGCGCGGCTTAGCAGTGGACATGAACCGTGTGATCGCCTTAGAGCTGCTCTCACGGACATTGCCATTGGGCATTGAAGCGGCTGAGTTGCACAAGCGCATAGACGAGATCGAGGCGCAAGGCATGTTGTATCCGCGCTGGGTTGTGACGATCATGGTCGGCTTGGCGTGCGGCGCATTCTCAGTCATCATTGGCGGCAGCGCGCTGGAGTTTGCAGCGGCTTTCAGCGGCGCAGCAATAGCGCAGACGCTGCGCATGGCGCTGATCAAACAGCATTTGAGTCCTGTGCCAATTGTGGTGATCTGCGCAGCCGTAGCTGCAGGCGTTTGCTATGCTCTGTTGCGCGCTTTTGCGCCGATCTACACACTGCTCAACATTCAGCCGTCGTTACAGAATGGCGTGATCGCCTCGGTTCTGCTCTTGGTGCCGGGCGTGCCGTTGATAACAGCGCTGCTCGACCTTGTCAATCTAGACTTAGTCTCAGGCTTATCGCGCGGCATTTACGCTGTGCTGATCTTGGCGTGCATTGCCATTGGCATGTTGGCTATCCTGCTGGTGACAGGTTTTTCTATTGTCTAGAGGCGAGCGATGCACCTTGAGACGCTCCTATTGCAAGGCTTTATGGCGCTCCTAGCGACAACGGGCTTCGCCGTGCTATTCAACGTGCCGCCGCGCTTGCTAGTGCCATGTGGCGCTGTTGGCATTGGCGGACATCTCGTGCGCTACAGTCTGCTGCAGAGCGGCGCAGCGCCGACCCTCGCGGCATACGCAGGCGCGCTGTTCGTCGGCTTGGTAGGCTACGCAATCTCAACGCGCTACAAGCTGCCGCGTCTGGTCTTCACAGTGACAGGGATCATCACGATGATACCGGGCATTCCTGCCTATGAAGTCTTGCTGTACTTCTACAAAGGTGACCTCAACGGTGGCTTAGCAGCAGGCGTTCATGCGACGCTGATCACAGGCGCTGTGGCGGCAGGTCTCAGCACGGCACGCTTGCTGACCGATCCTGATCTACGGCATCTGAGGAGCTAAAAACATGCGCTTTATAAAGCACTTACGTCGCTTCTTGGCTGTTTTGCTGACGTTACATGCAGCGCTGTGTGTTGTGTTGTTGCTCAATTTCACAGCGCCTAATCCAACAGGTAGGCGCTACTCTAGCGAGATGCCTCTTACAACAGGGCGCGGCTCAGCTGCTGAAATTGGACGCTCAGCCGAGCTGATTCTCGCCAAAGATTTGCGTCTGCCACGTAACGATCAGGCTGATCAGCGTAAGTGCCTGTGCAACAGCGCTCACTCACGCCTCGTGACGCCTGCTGAGTGCAACGTATGCATGGCTTCTGTGCCGATGAGTACGTCCTTCCGCCGTCCTGATTTTTTCGGAAATGGCTTCATCGCAGAGGCGAAAAACACACAGGGACTGAGCTACGAAGGGCGCGAACTAGACCAAATTGCCGACTACGCACAAGCGGCGCGCCAATTGCGCATCCCGCTCTACGTTTACACACGAGTCAACACACAAGTGGACGCCATTTTTGAGCGCATGGTCGCTGAGACAGGCGGCGCCGTAGTGCGCTACTTCACTGTGCCGAACTGGTCTGACCCTGTGGACGTTTTTGCGCGGAATGGCTTGTTGATCTCGCTAGGCGGCTTGACGTTGCTCCTGTTGAGTGCGCTGCGCCGACGCACACGCTCTGACCGCATCTCAGTGCCTGTAAAACCGCGCAATACACTGAGCAAAGCTCTGGAGCATGTGGACGCTGCACAGAACTTTGCACAGCGTGCAACAGATCGAGTGCGTGAAGAGCTAGACTAGGCGTCCTACTCGCGGTAGCCCTTGCCTAGCGCCTCAGAGAGCAAGACGCCTAGAAAGCCCATGATTAGTGCCACATGCAGCAGACTAAAGCCACAGACGCCGAGCCACAAGTTCTGTCCGCTCACGAGGTAGACCATGTGCACCAACAGGCTGACCATGAGCAGCAGCACAGCAAGCAAGATCAGGACGCCGCGTCGTGGCGGGATATTGACGCGAAACCAGTTGAGCAAGTTCGCCAACCATAGAGCGCGGTCTAGACTTCTGAGCAAGCGGCGCATAGACTAAATTTTATCCTCCGCTAATAAAGCGGCAAGACGTGGCGGCACGTGCGCGCGGACATACGTGCCTTCAGGCGTCGGCTGTGCCTGATCTAGCACGCCTTGCTCACGAATGAGCGCCAAGAGATCGCCGCGCTGATATGGCACGAACATCTTGATCTCCAGCATTGATTCGCGCAGAACGCGCTCAATCTCATGAATTAGGTGCGGAATACCTACACCTGTCTGCGCTGAAATCGGCACAATGGCAGCGTAGCGGTCGGCGCCGCGCAGAGGTGGGACGCCATTGGGCAGCAGATCAATTTTGTTCAGGGCGAGGATGCGCGGCAAGCGCGGCACGTCAATCTCTGCCAGAGTGTCTTCGACCGTCTCAATGTGCGCTGCAGCGTGCGGATGCGCTGCGTCTACCACGTGGATGATCATATCGGCTTCGCTGACCTCTTCTAGTGTGGCGCGGAAAGCGGCGATCAGCGTTGGCGGCAATTTCTGGATGAAGCCGACTGTATCCGAGATCAGCACAACCTTGCCGCCGGGCAGAGTCAGACGGCGTGTTGTCGGGTCAAGCGTAGCGAAGAGCTGGTCAGCGACGTAGACCTTAGCATCAGTCAGCGCATTAATCAAAGTAGACTTACCGGCGTTTGTGTAGCCGACAAGCGCGACCGTTGGGATACCTTGCCGCACGCGCTGGACGCGATGTCGGCTACGATGGGCGCGCACTGCCTCAAGTTCGCACTTCAGTTTGGCAATCCGTTTCTTGATCTCACGACGGTCAACTTCCAGCTGAGTCTCGCCCGGTCCACGCAAGCCGACGCCGCCGTTGCCGCTGCGTCCGCTGCCGCCACCTGTTTGACGCGCGAGGTGCGTCCATTGGCGCGTCAAGCGCGGTAAGCGATACTCATACTGTGCTAACTCGACCTGCAGTGCGCCTTCGCGCGTGCGTGCGTGCTGCGCGAAGATGTCGAGGATCAGCGCTGAGCGGTCAATGACCTTGACGGTCTCGCCAAAGATTTTTTCTAGCTCGCGCTGATGATTTGGCGCCAACTCGTCATCAAAAATAACCACGTCAGCGCCGAGCAGCGCCACTTGCTCTTGCACCTCGCGCACTTTGCCACTGCCAATGTATGTAGCAGGGTCAATGCGCTGCAAATGCTGAACAGCACGTCCAACAACTTCAATACCAGCTGTCTTAGCGAGCAACTCTAGCTCATCAAGTGAGTCGTGTGCGCTCAAAAGTGGACGTGCAGAGCGCACATCTGCCGCTACGAGGAAGCCACGCTCTTTCGGCGGCGCAGTGAGGCGTTCATCATAGTCAGGGTTGAAAAGAAGGTTCAGTTCATTCTTGTGTCGTCTCAATACACGCTCCTGTTTCAATGCTGCTTGGCATACCACGCTCGTAGACGAACGATGGCTTCTTGCAAGCGTTCATCTTCAATACCGACGCTGATGCGCACATAGCCCTTACCAGCCGGTCCGTACATGCTGCCCGGCGTCAGGCTGACGTGCGCTTGCTCAAGCGCGGACTGCACATAAGCTGTGTCGTCGCCATTCATCACCTTCGCCCAGACATACAGCGAGCCTGACGTTTTGAAAGCATTCAGTCCAATGCTGGGACAAGCGGCAAGTAGCGCGTCACGGCGCGCCTGATAGATCGCGTTACGCGCGTCAATCCAGCTCTGCGGCGTCTGATTCAAGGCGAGCGCGCCTGCCTCATAAATTGGACGAAAATGACCGCTATCTACATTGCTTTTGATGGTCAAGAGCGCTTCAATCACCTCACGGCGCGCAAGGCAAGCGCCGAGTCGCCAGCCTGCCATGTTATAGAGCTTTGAGAGCGACATGAACTCAACTGTGCATTCTAGCGCGCCTGCCACTTGCAAAGCGCTCGGCGCGCGGTAGCCGTCGTAGACCACCTCGGCATACGGGTTGTCTGAGCACAGCAGCAAATCATGCTCACGACAAAAAGCGACCAGTTGCTCGTAAAGCGATAGGTCACAAGTAGCGCCTGTTGGATTATTTGGATAATTCACCCAGAGCAGCTTGGCACGCCGTAGATCGGGATGAGCGCGCAATGTGTCGAGGTCAGGCGCGTAGCTGCGCTCAGGATCGAGGCGCATCAGGATCACATCGCCGCCTGCCATCAACGTGCCCATAGTATACGCAGGGTAGTTCAAGTCAGGTACAATTGCAGCATCGCCGCGATCAATGAAAGCGAGTGCAAGATTGACAATGCCTTCCTTTGAGCCAATCAACGGCAAGACTTCTTTATCAGGGTCAACTTGCACGCCAAAGCGCCGCTCATAGTAAGCAGCTACTGCCTTGCGAAAAGCAGGCAAGCCGCGATAGCTGCCGTAGCTGTGATATTTTGGATTGGCGGCGCTGCGCTGTAACATCTCAATCACAGGCTGCGGCGGCGGCATGTCTGGACTGCCTATGTCTAGGCGGATGATGTCAGCGCCTTCAGCGCTCAGCTGGGCAATGCGTTGGTTGATTAGTTCAAAGCCATAAGGCGGCAAGCGGTCAAGACGTGCCGCTATTTTCGGGAGCGAAAAAGTTTGAGTTGCCATCTTGCATAAAGCCTTTCAAGGTAATTGTACCATAGTTGGATGTGAAGTGCGCTTGCAGCCGACCGAGAATATCCCCAGAGACAGGTGAAAGTCTAGGCACAGTATGTGGATTCTCATTGGAGATACTTGAGCTTGGGTATGTCAGCTGCGCAGTGCATACTTGACATCGCCCTACAACACGCTATACTCTTGCCTAGAAATGTTAAAAGCATGGCGCAAACCAAGCCGAAGAAACTCAGAGAACGCATAGCAATGGCTGTTTGCAGGTACTAAGTCATAAGAGCGCAGATGCGCTGTCGCTGTGGTAGCGCGTGTCGGCGAAAAACGCTTGTGATATATGCATCCAGTGACCAAAATAGCTCTGAAGGATGCTAGGTGACAAAGCTAGGCAAGACGCCTAGGACAAAGTTGCAGTACACGACAATGAGGCAAACAATTCCCGTTACAGCTTACCTGTTGATCTTATCTGTCATTCTTCTAGCTTTGTTTGCACCTGTTTTTTCGAATGTCGTTGTCCAATATCTCGACTATAGGGATCACTACATCTTTGCGCTCAAATTTGAGGAAGGGAAGAGCCTGAGAGTGCCTCATGTACTGTACCATGTCTTGGCTATTTTGTTGGGAGGCATCACGGGTGCGGAAAGTCATGTGGAAGTATCTGTAGCATTGGCAACTCTGTTCAAAATTCTACAAGGAGCGACGTTATTTTTAGCCGTAAGGCTTCAAGTCCCATCAAGTTTTCCGAGCCTGCTTATTTTGATAATAGTTGTAGCTTTTCTGTTGACGACGCCACTCTATGTCTGGTTTGATCTTCCCTTCTTTCTAGGATACGTCAACTACTTAACATACTTCAGCCCAACACAAAACCTATCGCTTATTTTTGCACTACCTGCCTTTCTTATCGCTCTGCGTAGCGTATTGCCCCAGCCGTATGGGAACACTAACCAGCGCTTCGTCCTCGTGCTCTTTTCACTTTCGCTCATGTTGTTGCTGTCGA
>JANWYI010000062.1 GCA_025055255.1 Anaerolineae bacterium
CTGAAGCACATGAAAGACCCGAACCTCGGCTTAATAGTTGTCTACGGCACAACGCGCCTAGCGGCTAACTTTTTGCAGCTATTCGCCAGCATTTTGGGCGCGAAGCTGCGCATGGCACGTGACTACATGCACGGGCTGCGGATGCTGGCTGCTGAAGATGTGCGCGTCAAGGCATTTTTAGAGCAAGGCAAAATACCCGCCGAGTGCTGAAAAGTGCGCCGATGTAGTTGGCTACATCGGCGCATCCCATCTCAGTACTCTTGGCGCTTTTTAGTATCGCCCATCACTTTTTTGCCGTTCGGCACAGTTTTTTCTGTGAACTCGGCAAAGTCGTTCGGACCGAGGTCAGTATTGATGACCACGTTGCGTCCAATGGTGAAGCCTGCTGGAATGTGCGCGCCTTTGCCGATCACTGTGATACCTAGATCGCTTGACTCCGTAATTTTGCCTATCTGTGCATCATGACCGACCACTACTTGCTTGTCAATGATGCTACGCTCGACAACGGCGCCTGCCTCGATGTAAGTATCGGTCAAGATGATCGACTCGCGGATGACGGCGTTTGGACCGATGTAAACGCCCGGCGAAAGCACTGAGCGCTCAACAACGGCGCCTTCGCAGATAATTGAGCCATCAGTGATCAGGCTATCGCGCACTGTTGCGCCGCTCTCAATCATCACAGGCGGACGTTCTTCGCTGCGCGTGTGGATGATCCATGAGCGGTCGTTCAAATTCAGCGACGGCGGACGATTCAGCAAGTCCATGTGCGCTTCCCAGTAGGCGTCAATCGTCCCGACATCCACCCAGTAGCCGTCATATGGATAGGCGTAAACTTTCAAGCCCTCAGCGACCATGCGCGGAATGATATCCTTGCCGAAGTCGTGGCTAGATGAGGCGCGCGCTGCGTCCTCAATCAGCAGGCGCTCCAGCAGCTCCGTGCGGAAGACGTACACGCCCATGCTGGCAAGGTTGCCTGGCGGATTGGCAGGTTTCTCCACAAAGTCCTTGACGCGATACTGTGCATCGGTCTCTAGGATGCCGTAGCGGCTCGCCTCATCCATTGGCACGCGGATAGTGCAGATCGTGGCGTCGGCGCCTTTGTTGGTGTGAAAGGTCAGCAGCGTGTAATAGTCCATCTGGTAGACGTGGTCGCCTGAGAGGATCAGGATGTTCTCAGGCTGGCGGCGGCGCACAAAGTTCAGATTTTGATAGACCGCATCGGCTGTGCCGCTGTACCAGTCAGTATCTTTGCGCCCTTTGTACGGCTGCAGGATGTGCACGCCGCCTGTGAAGCTGCGGTCCAAGTCCCACGGTTGCCCGCGCCCGATGTGATCCATCAGGCTGTGCGGACGATACTGGGTGAGGATCAGCACATCAAAAATATTTGAGTTAACGCAGTTGCTGAGCGTGAAGTCAATAATGCGGTACTTTCCAGCGAATGGCACAGCAGGCTTGGCGCGCTTGGCAGTCAACACGCTCAAGCGCGTGCCTTCGCCGCCTGCAAGGATAACAGCGCGTGTTCGCATAGCCGACTCCCACAGTAAGTAGCTATTTTTTCGCCTGCGTTCATTGTAGTGCAAAGTCCCGAATGTAGCCAAGTCAAGCTGACCGTCTGACTGCACAAGTCTGGAAGTTATGCCCATTTTGCGCTGACATGCGCTACAATCTCAGCAAAGAAGACGTTATTGCTGCGTTTGTTTCGCGTAAACTGTTACAGCAGCGTTACAAAAAGTTTCTCTGATCGTTGTAAGATAGAGAGCATATTATCTTGCGCCAATAGTTGTGCTCACTCACGCTTGCTGTCCATACCGAATAGGCGTACAGCTTGGAGAGGCTACAGGCATGAAGCAAATTTTAGTCGTGGATGATGAAGCAGGTGCGCTAGCGCTCATTGGCATTATCTTGGAGCGTGGCGGCTTTGAAGTGATAAGAGCTCAAAGTGCCCACCAAGCCCTAACTATCCTTGAGCGAGAGGCACCCAACTTGATCATTTTGGACATCATGATGCCTGCCATAGACGGCATCGAGCTATGCAGAGTCATCCGTCAGATGCCGCGCTTTGCTGAGACGCCGATCCTGATGCTTTCCGCGCGCAGTGACTCGGACAGCATCATTCGCGGCATGGAAGCCGGCGCTACGAGCTACTTGCCCAAGCCTGTCTTGCATCGTGATCTAATTCCGAAGATACGTAGCATGCTGGATTTGAGCCCTATCGAGCGCTAGCTCTCAAGGTTGCCTTCTAGGTACGGTACACCAAAGGCAAAAAGCAGCTTGCCTGCTTCAACCAGTGCTTGAGCAAGCTCATGCGCTGTGCGAAACTGCCACCAATGCTCTGGACTGCCCAGCTGTACTACATCGAACGTCTCCCAGAGTAAACGCGGCAAGCTGACTTCGAAAAGCGCTCGCTCAGGTGAGCTGCGCCTCAGCAACACTTGAAAGCGTCCTGAGCCATCAGCGTACGGCAACAGCTGGAAAGCTAAGCTGACCTGCATTTGCTCGGAGAGCGCCTTGGTGTAGCGGAATAGTCCGCGCATGTGATGCATAGTGTTTGGCTCCAGAGCGAAGCCTGCTGCTGCGAGTGGCTGACCGATGACGCGCTCCAGCATGGCGTGAAAGGCAACATAAGGCGTCTGAACAGGTTGCACTAGCCGACGACCTCAATGTAATTCGTAGTCGCCTTGCTCAAGTCGCTATATAAGCCGCGCAAGGCAGGGTCAGCGATATGCGCAGCAAGGTAGTACATTACCTCATCGGCAGCGGCGCGGTATTCTTGGCGCGTGAGCTTGCGTTTCAGGCGGATTGGACGGCTGTAGTTGATGGTGACGTGCGTACGGCGCAAGCGCAGCAGGTTGCGGCGGAAGTTTTGCGTGCCGCTAATGCCTGCAGCGACCATCTGTGCATTTGTCTTAGCTGCTAACAAGATGAAGCCTTCTTTTGGCTCGCTCAGCGCTTTGTAGCGATGTCCTTCAGGCGCGATCAAGAGCATGTCGTTCGTATGCTCCAGCACGTAGAGTGCGCGGCGCAGCGCTTGCATGTCCAGCTCGCCACGCTTAACGGGAATCGCCTGCCAGAAATGCATCATCCATGCTGTCAGCGGATTATGCAGCAATTCTTCCTTGCCAATCGGCGTCACATCACGGAAAGTGATCATGCCGCCAACTAGAGGCGGATCGACCTGTGAGAGATGATTGAAGAGCAAGATAGTCGGTCCGTGGCGCGGCACGTTTTCAGTGCCGTGATGGGTCACCTTGACTGTGGTGCGCCAAATGAGCAGAGTGCCGAGCAAGCGCATGAAACGGCGCGCTAGGCGTGTGCGCGGCGAGTTATCGGCTGTGAGTTGAATTGGTGGTGCGTTCTTCTTAGGCGCACGGACTTGTTCGCTCATACCACTCACTCCTTGTCACGTTCGCGCAAATGCGGGAAGAGCAGCACTTCGCGGATTGTGTGCCGATCTGTCATCAGCATGACCAGCCGATCTATGCCGAGACCGACTCCGCCGTTTGGTGGCATGCCGTAGCGCATGGCACGCAGGTAGTCTTCATCTAGCGGTGCCTCATCATCATCACCTGCGCGAAACAGGCGCGCCATTTCCAGAAAGCGTTGTTCTTGGTCAAGCGGATCGTTCAGCTCGGTAAAAGCGTTACCGAACTCCATGCCTGCAATGTAGAACTCAAAGCGCTGTACATGGAACGGATCGTTCGGCACGCCTTTGGCAAAAGGCGAGATATCGCGCGGATAATCTAGGACAAAGGTCGGCTGGATCAGATTCGGCTCGACGAAATCGCCCATCAGCTGCTCGATGTATTTTCCCCAAGGCAAATTCGGACGAGTCGGGATGTTTTTAGCGCAGATTGCCTCGTAGAGCGCCTGTGCCGTTGGATAGTCCATATAGTCAATGCCGCAGGCTTGACGGATCGCCTCGCGCAGCGTGATGCGCCGCCATGGCGGCGCCAACTCAATCAGGTTGCCGTTGTAAGTGATCTGCGTTGTGCCGTGCACCTGCTCGGCAACATAAGCGACCAAGCGCTCAGTCAGCTCCATGCCGCCGTTGTAGTCAATGTACGCTTTGTAGAACTCCAGCATAGTGAACTCTGGATTATGCTTGAAGCTGACGCCTTCGTTGCGAAAGTCACGTCCGATCTCGTACACAGCGTCATACATGCCGACGAGCAAGCGCTTCAGATACAGCTCAAAGCTAATGCGTAGGTACAAATCTTGTTTGAGCTGATTGTGGTGCGTGATGAACGGACGCGCCGCTGCGCCGCCGTAGATCGCCTGTAAAATCGGCGTCTCAACCTCAAGAAAGCCTTCGTTGTCCAAAAAGCGACGGACTGCGCTGATGGTCTGGGCGCGCTTGCGAAAGACCTCACGCACGTCAGGATTCACAGCAAGGTCGGCGTAGCGTTGGCGGTAGCGCTCTTCCACGTCCGTGAAGCCGCCATAAGTGACGGTCTTACCGTCAACTTCCTGTTCCTTGACGACGGGCAGCGGACTGAGCGCCTTCGCTAACACGCGCAAGGTGCGCACATCCACGCTGATCTCGCCTGTGCGCGTGCGCATCATGACTCCATCAGCCTGCACGAAGTCAAACAGGTCGAGATCGCGCTTGAACAGCTCATAAGTCGCCTCGCCGACGTTATCTTGGCGGATGAAGAGCTGCACCTTGCCTGTGCCATCTTCCACATGCGCAAAGGAGAGCTTGCCGCTGCTGCGAATGGATCGCAGCCTGCCACAGACTGAGACTTGGACAGGCTCAGCGGCGTCGCCGCGCGCCTCCTGCTCTGTGAAAGCAGCTACTGCTGCCGCAATAGTGTGAGTGCGCTGCACGCTGCCGGGAAATGGATCAATGCCGCGTTCGCGCAGGCGCTGCAGCTTTTCAAGGCGCTCTGCCTCCAGTTTATTCGGTTGCCACGTCATGATGAGTTTCCAGCAGTTCTCTTTCGCTCTAGGACAAGTTATTGAGATTATACCTTGAGAAGAGCTTGTCGGAGACTTTCGCACGAAAATATCGGCAAACTGAGGACTTGCTAACCTTGGTGATTTAAGTAGAAAATCGTAAGCGAATCTGGTTTTCACATGGAGAGGCACGGTTGAGATGAACCGTTTACAGCACGCTAGCTCGCCCTATTTGCGCCAACACGCCAATAATCCTGTGGATTGGTATGAATGGAGCACAGAGGCGCTCGAACTTGCCCGCCAGCAGGATAAACCGATTTTACTCAGCATTGGTTACAGCGCTTGTCACTGGTGCCACGTCATGGCGCATGAGTCCTTTGAAGACCCAGAGACCGCTGCAATCATGAACCGCGATTTCATCAACATCAAGGTAGACCGTGAAGAGCGCCCTGACCTTGATGACATCTACATGCAGGCAACCCAGATTTTCACGCGCGGACATGGCGGCTGGCCCATGACGGTCTTTTTGACGCCTGAAGGCAAGCCGTTTCACGCTGGCACCTACTATCCGCGCGAGCCAGGACGTGGCATGCCGACCTTCAAACAGGTTATGGAAGCCGTGATTGATGCATGGCGCAATCGGCGCGAGCAGGTCTACCACGTGGCTGAACAGGTGACTCAAGGCTTGCAGCGCGACATGCTCAACCTAGATGCTTCATCCAGTGAGCTGTCTGAGGCATTGCTGGAGCAGGCTGTGCGCAGGGCAATCCGCGACTTCGACCCTGTCTATGGCGGACTCTCGCGCAGTCAGCCGAAGTTCCCAATGCCGATGAACTACGAGTTTTTGCTCAGCATGACGCGCTTCCTGCCTGATGAGGCGCTGCGCGCACGGACGCTTGAAGTGGTCACCTTTTCGCTCAAAAAGATGGCGTGCGGCGGCATCTACGACCAGATTGGCGGTGGCTTCCATCGCTACAGCGTGGATCGCATGTGGCTAGTGCCTCACTTTGAGAAAATGCTCTATGACAACGCACAACTCAGTCGGCTGTACCTACACGCATGGCAGATAACAGGCGATCCATTCTTCAGGCGAATCGCTGAGGAGACCTACGATTACTTACTGCGCGAGATGCAGTCGCCTTTAGGCGGCTTCTACAGCAGCACAGACGCTGATAGCGAAGGCGAAGAAGGGAAGTTCTTCGTCTGGAGCGTAGATGAATTGCGCGCCGCTCTACCGCCTGAAGTTGCTGAGTCGGCAATTGCCTACTGGGACGTGACTGAGAACGGCAATTTTGAAGGGCGCAACATCTTGCACGTGCCAGCTGAGCCAAGTCAAGTAGCGCTCAAGCTCGGCATTCCGCTAGAGACGCTTGAAGAGCACATCGCACAGGCGCGCAAGGTACTCTACGCCAAACGTCTGGAGCGCGTGCCGCCACACCGCGATGACAAAGTCTTGACGGCGTGGAATGGCTTGGCAATTGCTAGTCTGGCTGAGGCTGCGCGCGTGTTAGATCGGCACGACTACAAACAAGCTGCGATCCATGCCGCTAACTTTGTCCTAGAGACGCTGTGCCAAGAAGATGGACGCCTATTGCGCAGCTACTTAATTGAGCCTGAAGACATCGTGAAAAATGGCGACTTGGTTGCCAAGCAGTCCGATAGACAAGCGCGCTTCAATGGCTACCTTGAGGACTACGCCTGCCTGATTGACGGCTTGCTCCAGCTCTACCAGACGACGTTCGATGCGCGCTGGATGGAAGAGGCAATCAGGCTAACTGAGACCGTGCTGACCTACTTCGGCGCTGAAGACGGCGGCTTCTATGACACAAGCAGTGACCACGAGCAGCTGATCGCACGTCCGCGCAATTTGCAAGATAACGCTATGCCGAGCGGCAACAGCGTCTTCGCTAAAGTCTTGGCTCAGCTGACCGCTTACACAGGCGAGCTGAATTATCTTGAGTCAGCGCAAGCAATTTTGACGCCATTGGCAGGCGCTATGCGCGAATATCCGCTTGCCTTCGGCGAGGCGCTTGGCGCTGTGCGCTTGTTAGTGTATGGCGTCCAAGAGGTGGCGATCATTGGCGCACCTGACTCGCCGCAAACGACCGCTCTGTTGGAAGTTGTACGGCGCGGCTACTATCCAAACGCAATTGTGGCGCATGCCGCTGATGAGAACGAAATTTTTCCGCCGCTTGTAGGCGAACGGACGCTGGTCAACGGTCAGCCAACGGCGTACGTTTGCCGTCAATTTGTCTGCCAATTGCCCGTCAACACGCCTGAGGCGCTGCGCGCGCAGCTGGGCAGCTCATAAGAGGATCAAAAAGGCGGATCGCAACGATCCGCCTTTTCTTGTCAAAGAACAGCGCTCGAACTCACGGTACGACTGAGCCAAGCGTAGCGCAAGCCGGACAGGCGCCGCCCGGACGGATGATCGCGTAGCCTGCCACTGGGTCAGAGCCGCCGTAGAACGGGAAGTCAACATTCCAGACAATCATCAGGCGCACGCGACCGCTGCGCGCCGAGAGGACAGCAGCTTCCGCCAGCCACTGCGCTTGCTGTGCAACCGTCACGTTTTGCGCCCAAGCAAAGCCACCTGGCAACGGACCGTAGCCTTCAGGCGAGAGATAGCCAAGCTCTGTGAAGCAGGCTTGCTTGCCTGGGAAAGGCGCCAAAGCACGATTCAGCATGGTCGAGAAATAGCGCGTTGGATAGTTATCGCGCGGATCGCCGCTCGTCTGGTTTGGACTGACAATGCCTTCGTTGTAATGCACGCCGACGCAGTCAAGATACCGAGCTGCACCTGCTTGCGCCATCTCCTGCATGTAAACGTCGTCATTCCAGTAAGCAGCCGTCTTGCCAGCTGGACCTGCTGCGCCTGTTGGCGCCGGCGCGCCGCTGATGACGAGCGTGTTCGGATTGCGCGCCTTAATCGCGTTGTACGCCTTCGCTAACATCTCGACATAGCGCGCAGGATTGATCTGCCCATTGGGCCACTCGCGGTCAAGGTTCATCTCATTCCAGACCTCAATCGCGTCAGCGCCAGCAGCAGCTAGCTCTGCCACGAAGCCTGCGTACTGGTCGAAGAAGCCCGGCACCAGAATGTCCTCAGGCTTGCCGACGACTGACAGCAAAATCTTGAAGCCATTCGCCTTCGCTGCGGCAATGTGACCGAACGCAGCGCCGTCGCCTGGACGTATCTGTTTCTTCACCCAGCGCATCTTCGCCTGCTTCATAGCGTTGACCGTGCCTGCGTTCAGCTCCAGCACGTGACCGCCTAGCTCAAAGCCGCCGCCTGTGGCTGCACCTGCTGGTGGCGGCGCGTTGCCGCCGCTTGGTACTGTGCCTGCAATGCCGCAGTCATAGACACGCTGCAGGTCATAAGTGACGCGGATATCGTAGCGATTCGGGTTGCCTAGCGGCTGAATGATGAACTGATAGCCAGCTGTGTTGCCCTTAATGACCGTCTCACCGGGCGGCGGCGGACAGCCGAGCGCGCTATCTGGAAACAGCATCAGTTCCCACGTCCAGCTGGTCACATAGCGCAGATTAGCGTTGATCTTGCGCGAGAGGTAAGCGCGCGCTACGTTGAACGCCTGCCATTCGCGCGGCGCAGCGGTCGCCTCAGGCGAAGGCGGCGTAGGCGTCGCTACAGCTGGTGGCGCGCCGCCACCAATTGGTGTCGCGGTCACAATAATAATGGCAGGCGTCAATGTCGGATTCTGTGCGTTGGTGGTGACGGCAGCGGGCAAACTGAACGTTATCAGAGCAATGCCGATTACAGTTAGCACCACCAAGACCTTGCTCACTCTCAAACCCATTGAAACTACTCCACACGAATTTGTTGTGATTTGCTATCTGGTTGCGCTAGAGTGCTTGCGCTCAGCGCGTTATAGCATACCTAGAAAGCGTGCGCCTGTCCAGTCAACGTATGAAAAGCGTCATAAACAGGCTGCACTACGAGTTAGGCGGACGGAAACGCCCAGTGCGAATTTCCTCAAGCCGATCTGCAGCAGGCGTGTAGCGCGGATTGATGCTCAACACGCGGCGGAAAGCGCGCTGTGCTTCCTCCATGTTACCTTGTGCTGCCAGTGCCATACCGCGCCAATAGTGTGACTCCTCAAGGTCACTAGACGTGCCAAGCGTGGCGTCTGCTAGGGCAATTACCTCACTATACTGACCAGCATAGTAGTACGCTTCGTACATTGTGAACTGATACCACAGCATACGCCACGGCAAGCCTGCGCCGACGCTACGCGCGCGGTCGAAGGCGCGCACAGCGTTGCGATAGTCGCGCAGCAGCACATAGCTGCTGCCCATGTTAAACCAAGCGAACGGATTATCAGGCTGCATCGAGGCTTCTTCTTTGGCGCGGCTGAGCGCATGTTGAATGCTGTAGGTCACGTCTTGGTGCGGACCGAGCAGCAGTGCCAGCTCGCGCTCACGCTCAGCGGGATAGATGACGATGTACAGGCGGTTGAACTGCTGCCAACGCTCGTCAACTGTGGTGTAACGTTCCCAGCGTGCGCCGCGATAGGTGTCCAGCACGTAGAACTCGCCGCGTCCATCATCGTAGCCCTGAATGGTCAGATAGTGTCCCATCCAACCTTCACCTGCCACGACATAGCCTTTCTCAAGGATCACGCCGAAGCCGTTTGCCACAAGCCGCTTGATCAGGCTCAGCTCGCCGCCGATGCGCATGAGCGCCTTGAGCGGTATGCCACGCTCGCTATTCAAGTGCGCGTTGACGTAGTTGACCATCTCCCACGGACTGACGTTGCGATCTTCAGTGCTCGGCTTCAGGTAGCGCGTCACCTCTTCCTTTGTACCGTTCCAGCCAAAGTAATACAGGACTTGCGTCAAGTTTGCCGGTCCGCAAGTATTCCACGTCTGCTGCACAAAGCGGAAACCTTGCCCTTGCCATGCTACAGGGACAGGAATCTCCGTTGGCACAGGCGAAGGCGGCAAGGTCGGCGTGGTGGTGGCAGTCGGCAACATGGCAAGCGAGAGCGTCGGGAAAGGCGTCGGCGTAGCGGCGAGCACTGCAATCACAGGCGTGTTAGTGACCAATATCGAGGTCGGTCGTGCGCCGCTTGGCGTGTTTGGCAAGCCGCGTGTCGGCGCTGCAGCAATGTTCTGAGCATCGCCGCCTGCTTGCAGCGCGCCGCCTAGTTCAGCCGTTGGACTAGCAGGCATAGTGGCAAGCAGCGCAAGCGCGTCATCATCACGGTTGACAGCCGTCGGCAAGCTGTCAGCGCTGTAAGCACGCGTTGGCTTGAACGCCTCCAGCAGCGGAATACGGTTCATCCAAATGACCTGCTCGCTTGTCGGCAAGCTGCGGAACCACATTGGCGTCAAAATCAGCACGAGGAAAGTGAGACTGGTGGACAGAATCATGCTGATGCCCAAGCAGCCCAAACTCAGCTTGAGCCACCACATGCGACGCTCAGTAGGATAGGCAGTAGGGTAGGATGCTTCAGCCGACATTGGTCTAGACATACCGCGCTTTTAGGCATACAGTCACATTTAAGGCTGCGTACACACTTAACTTCTGGGTACACTAGGCTGACCATCATAGCGCAAAAGACGGCACTTTGCCGAACGCTTAGAAAATGCTCAGGTTAGAGTTACATTTGCGCGTGCTGACCTTCTGCCGCACTGAGCGCCTATTCACGCCTAATGAGCGCGTCGTCGTGGCTGTCTCCGGCGGCGCCGATTCGTTAGCGCTTCTGCACATTCTGCGCGCGCTACAAGTTGAGCTGCAGATTGCTCTGCACGCCGCTACGCTCGATCACGGTTTGCGCGGCGCGCAAGGCGCAGCAGATGCAGCATTCGTAGCAGAGATCGCAGCGCAGTGGCAGATTCCGTGTACAGTTGGCAGTGTTGACGTGCCAAGTCTAGCTGCGACATGGCGACTGGGCATGGAAGCAGCAGCGCGACGCGCGCGCTACGCTTTTTTGAGCGACTGCGCTGCTCAAATCGGCGCAACGTGCATTGCTACAGCCCATCAGCGCGACGATCAGGCAGAGACGATCCTGCTGCATCTCATTCGCGGCAGCGGCTTAGCAGGCTTGCGCGGCATCTTGCCCTGCAGTCAGCGCAACGGGCTACGCATCGTGCGTCCCTTGCTGGCAGTTGGACATGACGAACTGATGGCGTACGTCAAAGGTCTGGGCATTGAGCCGCGCGAGGACTCGACTAACTACGACACTCAGCACGCACGCAACAAAGTGCGTCACCTCATTATGCCGCTCTTGCGCGAGATCAATCCTGCTGTCTCAGCTAGTCTTGCGCGCACAGCCGAAACTTTGCGCGATGACTACGCTGCGCTTATGGCGAGCTTGCCGCCATACGTGCCGCCGAGCATCCGCCGTGAGGAGTTTTTGCGCTTACTGCCTGCACAGCAACGTCTGTGGCTGCGCGCAGCTGTGCTACACCTTGCACCTGATCACGATCTGAGCTTTGAGCGAGTCGAGGCGGCGCTGCGCTTTGTGCGACGGCTGCGCACTGCAGGCGGCGTGCAGCTTGGCAGCGGCATTTGGCTGCGCGCCAATCAGGCGCGGCTGCACGTGCAGCGTGAGCGCTAGTCGCGCAAGTCGCCCAGTGGCGGCGTCTTCTGTACGTCGCCTAGACGCGGCACAATGCGCGGCGGATTCGCCCACCATGCCTCAAGCGCAGATACCACGTCCTCGGCGTGCAGCACAACCTGTAGATACGCCATGTCCTCAGGACGGATGATGGCGTGCGCAGCAAAGACCTCAGCAAAGGCGCGCCAGCCTTCGCCGACGGCGATCAGCGGACGTAGCGGTATCTCTTGCACCTGCAGCAAGCTCCAAGCTAGGGCGATCTCTGAAAGTGTGCCGACGCCGCCTTGCAGCGCGACATAAGCATCAGGCGCCGTGATCAGGTAATTGAGCCGCTCGGCAAGCGTGGCAAACTGCACCTCTTCATGTAAAAACGGATTTGGCACCAAGCCGCGCGCTCGAAACAGCCCGACTGTCACGCCAATCACGTGACCGCCTGCCCTTGCCGCACCTTCGCTGACAGCGCCCATAGCGCCGCCGTAGCCGCCTGTCATCACAGCGTAGCCGCGCTGCGCTAACTGTGCGCCTAGTCGCTGTGCTGCAGCATACTCAGGCGTATCAGCTGCTAGTGAGGCACTGCCAAATACGCCAATCACCTTCCGTCTGACTGACTCTGTCATGCTACCTCGTCAAGTGTTGCCAAAAGGACGCGCTGTGATCTATGATCAGCCGCATGAGCTACACACCTAAGCCAGATAACTCATGGGCAGTGCGCCTGAATCGCTGGGCGCTGATAGGCTCGCGGCACTATCTAAAAATCCTGCTGATACCGCTCGCTATCCTGATTATTCTGCCCTTTCTTGCGCCAACGTTGATGAAGATTGGCGCAACGGACGCTGCTGAGGTCATTTACAGCCTTTACCGACCGCTCTGCCACACTTTTGCCTTCCGCTCATGGTTTCTCTATGGCGAGCAGACCATCTATCCGCGTGAGGCGGCGCACTTGGGCGCAGCATTAACCTATGAGGCAATTTTGCCGACTATCATGGCACAGCTGAACCGCCTGCCACCATCTGACTCGCCTATTCCGCCTGACCAGTGGTACGCGCGGGAGTTTCTGGGCAATCCACAGCTCGGCTACAAAGTAGCGATCTGTCAACGCGACATAGCGATTTACGTCGGGCTATTTTTAGGCGGAGTCATCTTCGCTATACCGCGCGTGCGCCGACAGCTACGCCCTGTGCCGCTGTGGTTGTATGTGTGGCTTGGCTTGGCGCCAATCGGCATTGACGGCTTCTCGCAGTTGTTGAGCGGCAGGCTCTGGGCAGTGCGCGAGACCACGCCAACGTTCCGCGTTGTGACAGGCTTGCTCTTCGGTCTGATGAACGCTTGGCTCGCGTTTCCCTACCTTGAGGCGACTGCACGCGAGACGATCCGCGAGATTGAGGCAAAGTTCGCCCGACGCGCCAAGCGCCTGCGCCAAAAAAACTAGGCGGCCTCGCCGCCTAGCTCGCCTTTGCCATGGCGGCTGCTACTTCGTCACTGATGCTCAAGTTGCTGGCGACGCTCTGCACATCATCCAGCTCTTCCAGTTTCTCCAGCAAGCTGGTGACCTGCATGGACTCCTCAAGTCCTAGCTCAATCTCATTCTTTGCGATCCAGCTCAGACTGGAGTCAGTGATCTTGTAGCCCGCCTCGCTCAGTTTGCTCTCCACAGCGGCAAGTGACTCACGCGGCGTGTAGACAATGTGCGTTTCCTCGCCTGTGACCACGTCGTCGGCGCCAGCATCGGCTGCATCCAAGAGCAGTTGGTCAGGATCAACTCCTTCTGCGCTGATTTCGATGTAGCCCTTGCGCTCAAATTGCCACGTCACAGCGTTTGCCTCAGCCAAGCTGCCATTAGCGCGATTGAACAGCGTGCGAATGGCAGAGATCGTGCGATTGCGATTGTCGGTCAGCACGTCAATCAAAATGGCAACACCGTGCGGACCATAGCCTTCGTAGGTCACCTCTTCCATCATTAGTGCGCCGTCATCACCGCCGCCTGTGCCACGCGCAATAGCACGATCAATGTTTTCCTTCGGCATATTGGCAGCTTTCGCTTTCGCAATGGCAAGGCGTAGGCGTGTGTTCGCCTCTGGATTGCCGCCGCCTTCGCGCGCTGCAATGGTCAACTCGCGCCCTAGCCGCGTGAAGAGCTTGCCACGCTTAGCATCCAATGCGCCTTTCTTACGTTTAATAGTAGACCATTTACTATGCCCAGACATAGGATCGCTCCTTGTGTGTTCAAGCTGGCTTGATTGATCGTTATTATAGTGCATGGAACTAGCCCTTCACAAGGCGCACTGGCGAACTGTGAGCGTGGCGCCACCATTAGGCGACTTGCGTACTTCGATATGCGTCGGAAAAGCATCGCGCAGCTCTTCAATATGCGTCACGACTAGGATCAGGTCAAAGCGATCCTGTACAGCGTTGATTGCCTCGATCAAACGCTCACGTCCGACTGCATCCTGCGAGCCGAAACCCTCATCTATGATCAATGTACGCAGCTGTGTGCCTGCACGCCGTGCTAGAAACTGGCTGAGCGCCACGCGCAGCGCAAAATTAACGCGGAAGCTCTCGCCGCCACTGTAGAGTGCGTAGTCGCGCTGTCCTAGCTCGTCGCTGATCAGAATCTCAAGTGTCTCAATCGTGCCATCGCCGCCTTTCTTGCTGCGCTGCGTCTCAAAGCGCAGGTGCATGCGTCCATCAGTCATGCGCGCTAGTAGTTCATTCGCCATCAGCTCCAGCTCCGGAATGGCTGCCTCGATCAGCATGGCAGGCACGCCTCTCTTGCTGAAGGCATATTGCAGCTCGCTGTAAAGCTGCTCCTGCTCCTTCAAGTCAGCGACCTCGCGGCGAAGCATCTCGCAGCGCTCACGAAGACTCGCCAAGTTTGCTAGTTGGCTTCTGTAGTAAGCAAACTCCTCAGTCAGGGTATGATAGGCTGTGCGCAGCTGGTCGCGCTCAGCGCGGCACAGCTCGGCTTGCCTAGCGCGCTCAACCAGCTCCGAAAGACTTGCCTCGAGCTCAGGCAGGTGCGCTTCAAGGTCAGTGAGGTACGCTTTCTTCTGCTCAGCCTGCTTTTGTTTTTCCGCCACGCGCTGCCGCAACACGGGCAGTTTCTCCAGAGCCTGCCTGAGGCGGTCAGCGTGCAGGCGTGCATCTTGCAAGGTCGCCAGCTCTTGACGCAGGGCATTATGCGCCTCTGCATCGTACTGAAGCGCTTCAGCGTCTCTCTCACAGGCTGCCATGACTTGGCGCGCGTCTTGGGCAAACGAGCCTGAGTCGAGTTGCGCTTGCAAAGCGGCGCGCTCAGCGCGGAGCTGTGCAGCGCGCTCAGCGGCGCTATTTGTTGCTTTCAAACGTTCATTCAGCGTGCCGAGTCTCTTGTTTAGGTCGCTTTCATGCCGTTTGAGCGTCGCCTCTAGGTCTCTAGCGCGCCTTTCGAGCTGCTCGACCTGCCTTTCTTCAGCCTTGAGCGCCTGATCGTTCTGGCGGTACTTTTCGCGCAGCGCCTCGATCTGATCAGTGTACTCAGCAATGAGCGCTGTGCGCCGCTCTACTGAGAGCGGTTGGTTGCAAACAGGACACAATGCCGTCTCATCGCCTTGTAACGCTTCCAGACGGTTGCGCAGCTGCTTGCCTTCGCGCTCAATTTGCTCATTTTCAGTTTTTCTCTTAGCGCGCGCCGCTTGCAGCGAAACGATCTGGTTGCGCAGGTTTTGCAGCTCTGACTTGCGCTGCTCAAGTGCATCCAGCTCAGCTTGCGCTTCATCGCGTTGCTTTTGCAGGTTATCGCGCTGCGCGGCGTCTTGCTCAAGCTGAGCAATTTGCTTGGCAAGCGCTTCACACTGTGCCTCAAGACGCTCGCGTGCCTTACCTAGAGCCGCTTCCGCTTTGCGATACTCACGCTCAAGGCGTTCAAACTCACGACCGCGTCTGTCAAAATCTACCAGAGCAGCTTCAAGCTGCTGACGCTGAGACTCAGCGCGTTCAATCTCGGCACGTTGCGCGACCAGCGCATCGTACTGAGCAATCTCTTGTTTTAGCTCGGCGATGTCACGCGCGAGCTGGGAAAGGTCGCTCTTCAGAGTAGCGATGCTCTGAGTGAGCGCCTTGTGCTCGCGCTGCGCCGCCGCAAGTTGATCGGGCGCGCTCATTACAGCGCGATATGCCTCTTCAGCGCGATTGAGTTCAGCCTGTTTTATCTTAAGCTGAGCTGCCAACTGCTCAACTTTTTGGTGCAAAGCAGTCTCTTGAGCTAGCTCTGCTTCAAGGCGCTCCACCTCGTAAGCGCTGTGTTTGCGCTGACTGGCACATTCGCTTGCCTTCTGCTTGGCACGATCTTCGTAGGTTTCCCAGAGCGCCAGACCGAGAATATCAGCTAGGATTTCTTTGCGCTTAGAAGGTATCTGCGTAGCGAAAGCATCTGCCTTGCCTTGCTGCAAAAAGGCAGAGTAGACGAACGTCTCGTAGTCCAAGCCGATGCGCCGCACTATTTCGTGATCAATCTCGCGCGTAGCCGCCTGCTCGCTAATCGGTATCCACTGAGCGCTCTCAGGATCGTAGAAGCGCAGCCAGACTTCCTGCTTGCTGCTTCTGCCGCTTTTGGCGTAAGATCGGCGCACTTGATAGTAGCGCCCATCTTGCTCAAAGGTGAGCGCCACTGACATTTGGCGCTGACCGCTGTGCATCAACTGATCGCGGTCGCTGGTGCGCGCTTTGCCCCAGAGCGCCCAAGTGATAGCATCCAAGAGAGAGGATTTGCCTGCGCCGTTAGCGCCTGTTAAGCAGGCGACGTGAATGCCTTCAAAAGAGAGCCTGACTTGATCGCGGTAGGCGAGAAAATTCTCGATAACCAGCTCGATTGGGCGCATCAGCTGCCCTACAGGCTACCAACCGTGTTCAAGGCGCGCGATCAGGCGTTCGGGCATCTCGGCACGGCGCATTTTCTCTTGCGTCACATGGACAGGATACGCTACACGCCGATACTCGAGCACATTTTTCTCGACCTCAAGCACGGCGTAAGATGCATCTGGGTTAGCGTCGCGCGGCTGACCGACGCTACCGGGATTGATGATCAAACGGTGTCCGTTGAGCTGCGAGGGTTGCCGATAGACAGGCACGTGAGCATCTGTATCGCCGCGCTCAGAGAGTTGCTTGTAGATGACAGGTGTATGTGTGTGCCCGACAAAGCAGTAGGGCGTCTCAAAGTGTGGAAAATTCAAAGCAGCGATGATCGGATCGAGGATATATTCCCAGACAGGCTCGCGCGGACTGCCATGTGCTAAGGTATAT
>JANWYI010000063.1:0-1326 GCA_025055255.1 Anaerolineae bacterium
CCGCTGTAGTAAAAGACCAGCTCGCCGTTGACAAAGTACTCTTTCGCCGCGCGGTAAGCGCCGCCGCCGCCAATCCAGACTTCCTTCGGCGTCAAGCCTTCGTCATGCCAGCGCTTCATCTCATTGGCAAAGGCACGGAAACCGGGCGAGTCCACTGTGAAGCGCCCAGTGGCAGGGTCGAGAATCTGCGCGCCGTAGCTCATCATCGGACCGAAGGTGCGATGTCCTGAGCGGTCAATGGCTACAGCGTAGGGCGTGTTGGTCGCCTTGGCGACTTTGGTGGCTAGGTCAATCCACTCTGCCCAAGTGGTCTTGTCGCCTTCGGGCAACGGGATGCCTGCCTGCTCAAACAGAGTGACGTTGACGTACGGACCGCTCACGCCGACTGAGCGCGGGAAGCCATAGATGCCCTTGTCTTCACCACCCGGCACGCGCAGCCAATTGAGGAAAGACTCAGGGTAGTTCGCCTCAAAGGTCGCAGGATCGGCGAGATACGGACGCAGGTCGAGGTAGCGCCCTTGGAAGCGTCCAAGCTGCGTGATGCTTGCCATGTCTGGCGGCGTACCTGCCTCGATGTTTGCCTGTAGGACGTTGTGCAGGTCGCTGAAGCCGACTACATCCAGCTTGACCTTGATGTTTGGATTGGCTGCCTCGAACTTGTCAAGTGCAGCGCGGTAGACCTCACCTTCGTTGCCGTCGTTGTACCACAAAACGCGCAGCTGAATCGTCTGAGCGTGCGCAACAGTGCCCAGTGCGCCGAACATCAGCGCTACCACTATCAGCAGCGCTACCAAACGGAAAGTCTTACGTGAAACCATTCTTCACCTGCCTTTTATAGAAAAACACTCGCTCGTGCCTGTTGACACAGGTTACTTGCTACACATACCACGTCTTAGCGCGAACTGCAACAATTCGTGGTATCTCATGACATCTAGGATGCAGTGTGATAGCTGAGCGTGTGAAAAAGGCGCTCAGACCTGCGCTTGGCGGCTGCATCGCTGTGTGAGCATCAGACTCAAGTTGTATCAGCCGTTGATCAGTGTTAAAGTAGGTGTTGCGGCAAGGAGAACAGGACGGCATATGGAATTCTCGCAGTTCGTCGGCAAGACGCTCGGACAGTACAGACTAGAGGCGCCGCTCGGCAAAGGCGGCATGGCGTCGGTCTACCGAGCGTATCAAGCCAGTGTGGATCGCTACGTAGCGGTCAAGGTGATGATGCCTGAGATCGCTAACGATCCGAGCTTTGTCGAGCGCTTTCAACGCGAGGCGCGCATTATCGCCAAGCTAGAGCATCCGCACATCCTGCCTATCATTGACTTTGGCGAG
>JANWYI010000063.1:1423-16562 GCA_025055255.1 Anaerolineae bacterium
TTGAGCGCTTTCAACGCGAGGCGCGCATTATCGCCAAGCTAGAGCATCCGCACATCCTGCCTATCATTGACTTTGGCGAGTCAGACGGCATTTATTATATCGTCATGCGCTACATGGATGGCGGCTCGTTAGACGACCTCATGCGTCAGCGCCGCTTGAGTCCAGATGAGATTGCGCACTATCTCGACCAGATTGCCTCAGCATTAGACTACGCGCATCAAAAAGGCGTAATTCACCGCGATCTGAAGCCGAACAACGTCCTGCTCGACCGCGCCAACAATTGTTACCTGACCGACTTCGGCATTGCGCGCATTGAAGGCGCTGAGCGCAAGCTGACTGCCACAGGCAGCGTCATGGGAACGCCAGCTTATATGTCACCAGAGCAGGCAATGGGCAGGGCTGTAGATGGACGCTCTGACATCTATGCTCTCGGCGTCATGCTCTATGAGATGGTGACAGGCAAACTGCCTTTCACAGCTGATACAACTGCTGCGCTCATTTTCCAGCACGTCTATGAAGCGCCGCCTTCAGCGCGCCAACTCGATCCGAATTTGCCTGAAGCTGTGGACGCGCTCTTTAACCGCGCTTTAGCAAAAGTGCCTGAAATGCGCTATCACACGGCTGAAGAGTTGGCGCGCGAATTCGCCCAGATTTTCGGCATTCGCAGCACACCTTCCAAAGCAATTTCAGCTGTCCAGGCGGCGCCTGATGACAGCACAGTGATCGGCGGCGCGTTCGAGTCGTCAACGACTGTGCCATTGAAGCCAAACGTCGCGCAGGCGCCGACGCCACAAGGTCGCGGCGGCACAGTTGCAATTGAATCGCCGTTGGCGAGCGGCACAGCAACTGCTCTTGCAACGCCGAAGCGCGGCGTGCCTATTGCCCTTATCGGTATTGCAGCACTCGTCCTTTTAGCGCTAGTCGGCGCCTTTTTCCTGCTGAACAGTCAGAATGAGCGCGCAGCGCAAACAGCGACCGCGCAAACTGCTCTCGCTGTTCAAAACGTGACCAGCACTGCTATTGCCCTTGCCGCAACAGATGCTCAAGCGACGCTGATCGCGCTCTCTGCTACACCGACGCCAACACTGACCAACACGCCTACGGCTACACCTAGCTTTACGCCCAGTGCCACTGCCACGCCGACGCCTAACGCGACTGAGACGCTCATTGCTGCGCGCCTTGCCACTGCTGATGCGCTTGAAACTGCCCAAGCCATAGCTACAGCCGCGCTTGCTGCGACGAACGCTCAAGCCACGTTGATTGCGCTCTCCGCTACGCCGACGCCAACGCCGACCAGCACTCCTACTGCCACGCCGAGCTTCACGCCTAGCGCGACCTTCACGCCGACGCCTAACGCGACTGAGACGTTTGTCGCTGCGCGTCTGGCTACGGCTGAAGCGCTTGAGACTGCTCAGGCGCTTCAAACGCAGCGCGCCCTTGAAGCCATTCAAACTGCGACTGCTCTCAGCGCCACGCAGACCATTCAAGCAGCGCTTGATGCAACGGCTACCTTTGTGCAGCAACGTCTGCAGACTGCTGAAGCCTTCGCGCTCGCCCTGACCGCTACTGCGGACGCGCTCAGCACGGCTACAGTCAATGCTGCGCTCACACAGACCGCTCTTGCGCTGTTGCCAACTAACACGCCAACGCGCACGCCTTCGCCGACGCGCACTGCCACGCGCACACCTGCTTTCGATCCGCTTGCTACGCTGACAGCTGCTGCTGTCCTGCTGGGAACTAGCACGCCGCGCCCAAGTCCAACTGCTGTGGCTGAGCTGCCTTCAGGTGCCATTCGTGAGCTGACGCTCGGTGATCTCACTAAGGGAATCGAGATTTTGCGCGAACAAGGTATTATTCCCTCTGATGCTAAGCTAATTTCAGTGCCTGCAGTGACCAATCCACCTTTGATGAGCGGCAGCACTGAGCAGGAGAATGTGTTCTACATTGAGCCGTTCAGCCGCGCGCGTTTCTACGATTTTGTCCTCTCGGTAGACGTCAGCCTTGCGGCGCCTGAGAGCGCCATCATTCGGACAGCCTGCGGCATTTACGTAACAGCTGTACGAGAGCTATACGAACAACAAACTTTGATAGATGCAGACATGGTCGTGTTCTACTATCTGCGCACACAATACTATTATTTGCATCCGCGCGCTAACGAGACATGGTCGAATACGCTACTTGCCCAAGGTACGAGTGCTGCTATTCGTGCTGGAAATGGTAGCCCGAATCGCTTGACGCTCGTGATGGCAGATGGCGTGCTGACAGTCTATGTGAACGGCGTTCTGGTTGCCCAAGCCGACGATCCGCGCTTTGTCAACGGCGGCAGCATCGGCTACTTCATGGTTCGCGGCGGAAAAGGTCCCGGTCATAGCTGCAGCTTCCAGAACGTGCAGCTGTGGCGCTTGAACTGAGCATTTGTGCATGATGCTCAATATTCAGGCATTGTGCAGAGGCAAGCTGGTTAGTCAGGCACGTGAGCCATTGGCAGCGAAGGGCGTTTTGAGCATTCCAGAGCCTACGTCTTTGCCTCAGCAAGTGCTTTCAGGTCTTTATGTCAAGTTTTTTAGGTAGCTTAAAGATTCTTTCACATGCGCTGAGTACAATCTGCCATCATCTAGGCGCGCTCTAGGAGAACAAGATGGCGGATGAAGCCGTTGCAGCACTGATCCTCAAGCATGTTCAGCGCTACGTCGCTTTAGATATCTTAGATGTCTACAAGTTGCTGCATCAAGGCGTCTTTGGTGCAGGTCACGCGGTCAGTAATCCGCGCGCAGCGCGCGAGTGGCTAGAAAAGGAATGCGAAAAGCTGAAGCCTAATGCCGCTGAGCCATTGCTTGAAAGTGTGCATCCTTATGACGAAATCGTGCGCTTGAATCTGCGCCCGTACCTCGCCTATGGTGGAAATCTGAAAAAGTTGCTGGACGCTTTCATCCGCTCATCAGCGCAGCAGCGCGGCGACGCTGAAACTATGGCGCGTTGGTGGGAAATTTTCCACAGCCTGACTCAGCCGGGCAATCCACTGGCAAATCGCTTCTCAGAGCGCACAGTTGTCCTGATCGGACGTACGCGCGCCGCTGAGAAATGGTCAGCGACGCAACATTCGCCGCCATATGACCAAACGCACAAGCCTGCCTACCGTGTGCTAGACCTACAGACTGCACTTGAACTGGTCAGCTCTCAGAACATGGACACAAAAGTCATTTGAGGCGACTTAACGGATGAGCGCCAAAGCGACGCCGATCATGGCGCTTAAGACACCGATCATCAAAAAGCGCTGCACTACCTGCGCCTCGCTCCAGCCGCCTAGCTGCAAGTGGTAGTGCAGCGGCGAGCGTCTGAACAGTCGCGCGCCACCTGACCAGCGAAAGTACAGCACTTGCGCAATCACGCTCAACAGCTCTGCCACAGGCACAGCCGCGATGATCGGCAGCAGCAGCCAGTGCCGCGTCATAATCGCTACAGTGCCGAGCGCCGCGCCTAGCGCTAGTGAACCAGTGTCGCCCATGAACAGCTGTGCTGGTAGCGCGTTGTACCACAAGAAGGCAAAGCAGGCGCCAACTACCAGAAAGCAGAACTGCACTAGGTAGGTCTGCCCTTGCACGAGCGCGATCAGCCCGTAGGCGACGAAAGCGCACGCCATGAGCGTGCCCGCCAAGCCATCCATGCCGTCTGTCAAATTCGCCGCATTTGAGCTACCTACGATGATGATGACCGCAATCGGGATGAAGACGAGCGGCGAGAGCGGCACGCTAATGCCCATTACAGGGATGTAGACTTCATTAGCAAACTGAAAGCCGCCATCTGCCAGCGAAATTACGATAGCCGCAACACTGGCTAGGGCAATCTGTGCCAATAGCTTTGTCCGCGCTGAGAGTCCCTCGCCTTTATTGCGCAGCTTTGTCCAGTCATCTACGGCACCTAGCGCGCCAAAGCTGACCAGCACGTAGAGCGGCACAAGAATGCTAATTCCCGTGCCCGTCTCCGAAGGACGCAATAAGTTAGCAATGTTCAACAGCAACGTGATCAAGACGACTGGCACGAGGATCAGCACGCCGCCCATGGTTGGCGTGCCTTCCTTGCTGCTGTGCCACTCTGGGCTATCCGCGCGGATTCTTTGCCCAACTTTCAAGTGGCGCAGAACTTCCACAAGCGGACTGCCCCAGATGACTGTCAATAAAAAGGTGACACTGCCCAGAGTCAGGGCAAATGGCAGTGGATCAATGATCATAAGCCGCCTTGTCCGATCCGTACGTTCGCCATACGTTCAAGGACGCTCAGCACAGCTGAGTTATCCAACTCGCCGCCGCCGCTCTCCACCATCTGCCGAAATAGCTCAGTTGTGACCTCAGTCAGTGGCAGTGGCGCGTCATACGTTCTGCCTGTCTCCAGAGCGATGCGCAGGTCTTTCAATTGCATGCGCGCTTTGAAGCCCGGCGTCCGAATGCCTTGCGCAAGGCGCTCAGGCTTGTGATCAAGCGCCCAGCACTGCGCCGCACCGCCGCGAATCGCCTCGACCACTTTGAACGGATCGACGCCTGCTTTGCGCGCCAAGACGAGCAACTCGCCCATTGCCACCATCTGCGCAGCGACCATGATTTGATTGCAGGCTTTAGCGATCTGTCCAGCGCCGCTCCCGCCGACGTACGTCCATGCTTTGCCTGTGGCTTGGAAGATCGGCGTCACTTTTTGGAACGCTTGATAGTCGCCGCCGACCATGTACACAAGCGTGCGTTGCTGCGCACCAATCTGACCGCCGCTGACAGGTGCATCTAACGCCGGGACGCCGTGCAGCGCCAATGCTTGCGCCAACATACGCGCAGTTTCTGGCTTGATGGTGCTGTTGTCCATGAAGATCAGATTGCCATGTGCGCCCTCAATCACGCCATTTGCCCCAAGCACCACCTGCGCAACATCAGTTGAGTCAGGCAAATTGGTGCAAACAACATCTACCTGATGGGCTACTTCGGCAGGTGAGTAAGCAGGAATGGCACCTTCAGCTGCTAACTCATCCACAATGGCGCGGCTGCGATTGTGTACTACAACCTTGAAGCCTGCCCTCAGCAAATTGCGGGCAATGGGCGCGCCCATCAAGCCCAAACCGATGTATCCGATGCGCAACATAGGCATAAAGTCCTTGAAGAGCGAACGTGCTATGGCGTTGGGCAGAGTATAGCACGTTTTCGTAGCGAGGCAGTCCTGAAGGTTTGCTCCCGGAGGGATTCGAACCCCCGACGCCAAGTTCCGAAGACTTGCGCTCTATCCCCTGAGCTACGGGAGCTATCGACTGCCATTCTAGCAGCTGAGCGCCTCAAAAGCAAGGTGACGCGCAGAGTCTGAGGCGAGACCAATCTCGCAGTGCCAGAGCCATAGCTCATGTTGCTCGAAAGTGCGCTCTTGGAAGCTGTTTGCGCACTCAGAGTGAAACAGGCTTGCCTGTGGCTAGTGAGCTCAAACAGTCTGATAAGTGCCAAAAAGGGCTCTTGCATTGCTAATTCAGGTTTGACGCGCCATAATACGCCGTGCTACAATGATGAACCAGTACCCCTGTTGCACGGAGAACGTTTGCCAAATGGAGTCCAACATGCCTGTCGCCAGCGAGAGCGAGCCGAAGCCAATTCAGGCTGAGCTGACCGCTGCTGCGCCTAGTGGCGAGGCTGCACAAGCTGCAGCACCGCACGCTGTTGCGGAGCGTGATCCGCAAGCTGAGCGCTCACCTGATGGTGTGACGCGCCCTGAAGCAACTGCTGTAGCCTCAACCGAGTCGGCTTCTGAAAATGTGCCGATTTCGGGAAGCTCTGCCCTGACCGCCGAATTAATTGACACGCACACTGAGCCAAAGCTGCGCAAGGGCGATATCGTGGAAGGCGTGGTTGCCGAGACCTCGCCAACTGAAATTTTGATCGATCTCGGCATGAAGACCGAAGGTGTGATCGCTGGCAAAGAATTAGAGCGCATGGATAAAGAGACGCTCGACCGTCTGAAGAAAGGCGCTCGCGTCAGCGTGTATGTTCTAAATCCAGAGCGCAACGGGCGTGTTGTCCTCTCGCTCTCACGGGCAGCAGAGGAACAGGACTGGCGTAAAGCCGAGGCATTGCGCCAAAGTGGAGAGATTTTTCACGGCAAAGTAGATGGTTATAACAAAGGTGGCTTGATTGTGCGCCTAGGGCGTGTGCGTGGCTTTGTGCCTGAGTCACAGGTCAGCCGTGAGCGCCGTGAGCGCGCCAAGGGCTCCGATCCGCAGGAGAAATGGGACGCCATGCGCGGCGAGGACATCGCCGTCAAAGTGTTAGAGGTTGACCGCAACCGCAACCGTCTCATCCTCTCGGAGCGTGAGGCAATTCCTGCACTGCGCGAGGCGCGCAAAGAACGCTTGCTACAAGAATTGCAAGTGGGTGAGCGGCGAACTGGGCGCGTCAAGAGCATTACAGACTTCGGCGCCTTTGTAGATGTAGGCGGCGCCGATGGATTGGTGCATCTAAGCGAGCTTTCGTGGAAGCAAGTCGCGCATCCGAAAGAAGTGCTACATGTTGGACAGGAAGTGCAGGTCGAGGTCATTAACGTCAACCGCGAGGAAAAGCGCATCGGCTTGAGCATCAAGCGCTGCGAAGAAGACCCTTGGTCAGTTGTGGCGCGCACCTACAAGGTCGGTCAGTTGGTGCAAGGCACCATCACCAAGCTGACCAAGTTTGGCGCTTTTGCACGCCTTGTGGATAAACCTGAGATCGAAGGCTTGATCCACATCAGCGAGTTAGCGCCACAGCGCGTCGCGCATCCAAAGGATGTGGTCAAGGAAGGCGACGTGCTGACGTTGCGCGTGATCAAGATCGAGCCAGACAAGCAGAAACTTGGGCTGAGTCTGAAGAAAGTCACCTCGCCTGACTATGCAGAGGCAGATTATCGCCGCGCGATGCAGGCTGACTATGCCGACTTTGAAGCTGCCTCGCTAAAGGAAGAGGAGCGTCGTCGCGCTGACCGCAAGAGGAGCAAGCGCGGCGGCAAACGCCATCGTCCTGCCTACGACGACGAAGACGAATACTAGACGCGGCACGTTTCTCCGCGCACAGCACAGGGACAGCACGCGCTGTCCCTGTCTAGGCTAAACTGTCTGTCCAAGACGTTTTGGCTGTTGACGTTAAGATGTTCGCTGCTGTGTTTGCCGCAGGCGCGCCCTCAGAACGTCAATCGGCTGCAATTGACCATCTTCAGCTTCAAAATACCAGTGTTCCCAGCCGTTACACGCTGACTGCCTTGCCATTAGCGCGCCAATTTTGTGGATTGAGCCGCGCTCGCCACTGACAGTGCGCAGCGAGCCGTCTGCTAAGACAACAGCGACCTTGTCACGCTGTCCGTCAAAATACAGCACTTGTCCGAGCTGCAGCAGCCCTTGCTCCAGCAGCGCTGAGAATGGTATGCGCGGCGCAGAGCGTTTTGTCTCAAAGCGACCGAGCAATTCATCGTCAAGGCTCAGAGGCGCGGAGACAGCGTCGAGGCGGGCTTGTGCCGCAGCGACGTACTTCACCTCGCGCTCAATGCCGATGAAATGTCTGCCTAGCCGCTTAGCAACTGCACCTGTTGTTCCCGTGCCGAAGAAAGGATCGAGCACAATATCGCCAGGATTTGAGCTGGCGAGGATGACGCGGTAGAGCAGTGCCTCTGGCTTTTGCGTAGCGTGCAGCTTTTCGCCGTTCACGGTCAGGCGCTCACTGCCCGTGCAGAGCGGAATCGCCCAGTCGCTGCGCATTTGCCGCTCGTCGTTCGCCATTTTCATGGCGTGATAGTTGAAGGTGTAGCGCTTTTGCTCTTTTGACTTTTTGCACCAAAGCAGCGTCTCATGCGCGTTGGTAAAGCGCACGCCGCGAAAATTCGGCATTGGATTTGTCTTAATCCAGACAATATCATTGAGAATCCAGTAGCCTAAGTCTTGCAAGATGCTGCCGACGCGATAAATGTTGTGGTAAGAGCCAATTACCCAGAGTGTGCCTGTATCTTTGAGGACGCGCCGACAGGCAGTCAGCCATTCGCGCGTGAACTGATCGTACGCCGCAAAGTCAGCGAACTGATCCCAGTCGTCGTCAACAGCGTCCACTTCGGTCAAGTTTGGACGCAACAGTTTTTGCCGCAGCTGTAGGTTGTAAGGCGGATCGGCGAAGATCAAATCAACTGACTTTTCAGGTAGCTGATAGAGAACTTCGCGGCAATCGCCTTGCAAAATTTGATCAATCGGCAGCTGCGCGCTGCGGTGCGCTGTCATAGGCTTCAAGTATCTTCGCCACAAGCACTAGCTCAAGCGCTTGTGGCGATAGTGTTGTCTTAGCCTTGTTCTAGGCGGAAGCCGTGTCCGCGCACGGTCACGATGTACTGATGGTTAGGCGCATACTCACTGATACGGTCGCGCAGGCGGCGCACAAGTGCATCAATGGCTTGCTCACTGATGCCTTCGCTTGAGTCGTTGGGCCAGACTGCGCTGATCACTTCCTCGCGCGTACAAATTCCGCCGTTTGCGTCGAAAAGCAGCTCCAGCAAGCGATATTGCGGCACGCTCAGCGGCGGCACAATCTCGCGGTCGCCAATGAAGACGCGCCGTGAGTTGCGGTCAAGGCGCAGGCGCTGCGATTCGTGCAACTCTTCAGGCGTCAATGGCTCTGTGATCTCACTAGCGACGAACACCATTGTGACCATACGCGCCAAGTCCAACTCATCGCCGTCTTCCAACAGACGTGCGCCTTTGAGCGGCACGCCGTTTACCCACGTGCCGTTCCTGCTTTGAAGGTCTTCTACCTGAAAGCGTCCTTCGGCTGTCTGAGTCAGGCGGACATGCTGACGCGAGATTTTCGGCTCGTTCAGGATGATGTCGCAGTCAGGCTCACGCCCGATGATCAGCGGTGTGCGTTCGATCACCCAGCTTTGCCGTGCAAACTTGCCGCGTGTGGCAACCAGTTTTGGTGTCACTGTCTCGCTCATAGTCTGCCTCAGTCAGAACTTATCCTGTCTAGTTTAAGCGGTTGCAAACTCAATATATTCTTTGTGGACGCGCAACTCCTCAGTCATGCCCAGCAGAGCTAACAGCTCGCTGACCAGAGTCGCCTTATACTCAGCGTCGCGCATAGACCAAGTCTGGCTTTTGATCTCAACGAACGTGCCGTCTACCTTTGGCAGCAACAGTTCGTCCACATTCAGATAAAACAGCACGCCTTTGTAGAGGATGTGCCAGCGATGGCGCGTCTTGTGGACTTCATACTCGGCGCTGGCGCGGAAGTACTCGCGGTAAAAGCGCAACGGTCGCGTGGCAGGTGCAATGAACTGTGAGCGGCTCAGCAAGACAGCGCGGTCAAATTCGCGCTCCTTGATCGGCGAAGTGTAGGTCAGGCGCGTGCGCACATGCGTGACTTCACCTTCGGCGTTCAGCGCATCGTCTTCGCGGTAGCGCACACGACCTTGCGCTTCATCGTTAAAAGTGAAATACGTATCGTATTGCCGATAGTGGCTCTTGCGCACCACTTGCACGCGCGGATCGCTCAGCAGCGGCGCGACGAACGCCTCAGCGTCCACGCGCTGCGGCAAGTGCGACTTGACCTGAATCTCAAAGCTCTCAGCGCGCTCAACGCCGCCAATGGCGATTAGCTTGTTCAGTAGGTCGCCTTCGCGCGCGATCAAGAACTGGTCAATTTTTTCGGCGAGCGCGTTCGCCTCTGCCAGCAGCGCCGCTTCGTCCACTGTGAGCAGCTGCTGATCGCGCATCAACCACACGCCATTGACCATGACGTGCCGTACGTCTGTGCTTTTGGCGGCGTAGACGATCTGGCTGTAGATTGCATCTTCGTCGCGCGAGAATTTAGGCGAGTTATGCAGCGTACGGATGTCCACCACAATGATGTCAGCGCGCTTGCCGACCTCAAGGCTGCCTGTGATCTCGCCCATATGCATCGCCTGAGCGCCCATGCGCGTAGCCATCAAGAGCGCCTGCTTGGCAGGCACAGCCGTTGGATCGAGCGTAGCGCCTTTGGCGAGAATGGCTGCCAAGCGGACTTCCTCAAACATATCCAGATCGTTGTTGCTGGCAGGTCCATCCGTGCCAATGCCGACGTTCAAGCCGCGCTCCAGCATCTCACGGACAGGTGCAATGCCGCTTGCCAGCTTCAAATTACTAGTTGGACAGTGCGCCACGCCTGTGCGATGATTGAAAAGCGTGCGAATCTCGCCTGAGTCCAGATGGACGCAATGCGCAGCCAAAGTTTTGGCGTCCAGCACGCCTAGCTTTTTGATACGCGGCACAACGGGCATTTGGAACTCAGCGCGGCTCTCCTCGACCTCTTGGCGCGTCTCGCTGACGTGGATGATCAGCGGCACGTCAAATTCTCTAGCGAGCGCGGCGCAAGCGCTCAGAATTTCATCTGTGCAAGTGTACGGCGCGTGCGGCGCTACAGCTGGCACGATCAGCGGATGACCTTTCCAAGTCTGAATGAATTGGCGCGTGTACTGCAGACTCTCTTCATAGCTGGCTGCATCTGGCGCAGGAAATTTCAGCACAGTCTGACCGCACACAGCGCGCATGCCGACTTCGGCTGCAGCTGCAGCCACGTCCGCCTCAAAGTAGTACATATCAGCGAACATAGTGACGCCGCTGCGGATCATCTCTGCGCAAGCAATCTTTGTACCCAAGCGGCAAAAGTACGGATTGACAAAGCTCTGCTCGGTCGGCATGATGTAGCCGATCAGCCAGACATCAAGGCGTAGATCGTCTGCCATGCCGCGCAGCAGCGTCATCGGCACGTGCGTGTGTGTGTTGACCAAGCCGGGCATGATCACCTGTCCATCACACAGCACCAGATCGTCAGCAAGGTATTGCTCAGCAATGGCGTCCGCTGTGCCAACTGCCACGATGCTATCGCCCTTAATGGCGACCGCACCATTCACAAATACATCCATAGCAGCATTCATGGTCAAGACAATGCCGCCGCTCAAAATTTTGTCCACTCGCTCCATACTTTGTCTCCTGATAAAAGGCGCGGACAGGCATAGACGCCCCTTGCTCAAGGAGTATACCGCATTTCAGCACGTCTAGGTGACGCCTACCCTTGCTCTTCTATCTCTTTTTGACTACAATGGCGCCGCATAAGACTAGTGGAGACAGAAAGCGACCATGCCAAAGCGTAAGATTAACCATGAGACGCGCCGCAAGTTTGCGCGCCCTTCGCGCGTCGGCAATAACGTCAGCTTCTCGCAGGTCAAGACCAAGCGGCTCTTCCGCACAAACTTACAATGGGCGACCATTGAAATTGACGGCAGGCGTGTGCGCGTGCGCCTCTCAGCGCGCCAGATCAAGGCGCTCTGCAAAACTAAGTAGCGCCGTGAGCCACTTTTACCCTCACTGAAAGGCGAAACAGCGCTGTTTCGCCTTTAGCTCTCCTAAGGCTGTCCCGATGACGTCGCCTGCCAAAATCGTTCACATCATCTCACGCTTAAACATTGGCGGCATCTCGCCCTATGTCATCCCAATCACAGCGCTGCTGCGCGGCGCAGGCTACCAAAGCGCACTGATCGCAGGCAGTCTGGGCAGGCGTGAAGGCGACATGAGCTACCTCGCCGACCGAGTCGGCGTGCAACCGACCTACATACCACGTCTTGGACGCGACATCTCGCCGCTGCGCGATCTTGCCACTGTTGTGCAGCTCTACCGCTTGCTGCGCCGCGAGAAGCCAACCATTGTCCACACGCACACAGCAAAGGCAGGCTTTGTTGGTCGTCTGGCGGCAAAGTTAGCAGGTGTGCCGTTCATCTTCCATACGTATCATGGTCATGTCTTTCACAGTTACTTTGGCACATTAAAGACGCGCTTTTATATCACACTGGAGCGCTTTGGCGCCGCGCTTTCCACGCGGATTATCGCTGTCAGTCCGAATTTACGGCGCGAGATCGGGCAGGTTTATCGAATTGCGCCATTGCGCAAGGTAGCAATGGTCATACCAGGCTACGATCTCTCGGCGCTGCGCGAGGTGAAGCGACCGTGCGGCGACTTCCGCGCGCGTTTCGGCATTCCTGCTGAGGCGCCACTGATCGGCATTGTCGGGCGACTGGTGCCGATCAAGAATCATGCGCTGTTCTTGAGCGCTATGGCGCAGGTCGCGCAGGAAGTGCCACAGGCGCGCTTTGCGATCATCGGCGACGGCGAGCTGCGTCCTGCGCTTGAGGCACAAGCCGAGTCGCTAGGCATAGCACGGTCAGTTATCTTCACAGGCTGGCAGGACGATTTGCCTGCAGTCTACGGCGCACTGGATTGCCTTGTGCTATGTTCCAAGAATGAAGGTCTGCCGAGCGCTGTGATTGAGGCGCTTGTGACAGGCGCGCCAGTCGTGGCGACCGCAGTTGGCGGCGTGGTAGACATGTTGGCAGACGGACGCGGGACGTTAGTGCCGTCAAACGACGCCCAAGCGCTGACAGCAGCGACGTTGAACATCTTGCGCGACTTGCCTGCAGCACAGGCACGCGCGCAGACTTTGCGCCAAGACGCTTTCGATCTGTACCATATCGTGCCAAGTGCCCAGCGCCTGATCGCCTTCTACCGCGAGTTTCTGGACGCATGAACGGACGCCTTGCGCTCAGCCTGTTCGTGATCCTTGCCGCGCTCTATTTCGCCGTCTACACAGGACATCCTGTCAGCGGCGATGAGCGCCTGCTCTTCGACATGGTGCGCAGTCTGACTATTGATGGCAGCTTCGAGCTTGCTCTGAGCGCCGATCAGCGACCTGCCTTTGACGTTGCGCCGCATGAAATCATGCCGAGCGCTGATGTTGAGCCGCTACAGGCATATCTGAGCGCACCGCTTGTCCTCTTGGCGCGCGCTCTGCCTGAGATCGGCGTGCTGCAGACAGTTTGGCTGTTCAACATCTTTGTCACGGCGTTGACAGGTACGCTGCTCTACGTCTATGGCAGGCGACTCGGCTACTCACAGCGCGTCGCAGCGTTCGTAGCCCTGATCTTCGGACTCGGCACGATTGCCTTGCCCTATGCGCAGATGTACTTCCGCGAGCCGCTCCTAGCGCTGTGCGGCTTAGCCGCAGCCTACCTAGCAGAGCGCTGGTGCGCTGCGCCACGTCGCATATTTTGGCTGATCGGATCACTCGGCGCCGTCTTCGCAGCAGTCCTGACCAAGCAAGCAGGCGCTGTCTTTGCAGTCGCGCCGTTGCTGGGAATTTTGAGCGTTGTTCTGCGTCAACGGCGTGCATGGTATGTCTTGTCTATTGGCGCAGCCATTGCCGCAAGCGCTGTGACGTTGCGTTGGGAAAGCACGCTCGGTCGCTTGTTGACGCCTGAGCGCCTAGCGCGCGCTGCTCAGAGCCTGCCTGAAGCGCTGTCTGCTTACTTGATCAGTCCGGGCTTCAGCGTCTGGGCATTTTCGCCGATTTTGCTGACAGGTCTGATTGGCGCGGCACACTGGTGGCGGCAACGACGCTACCGTGTTGCGCTCTTGCCGCTCGCCGTCTTGCTCGGCTTTGCTGTTGGACATCCGCTGCTGCACAGCGACTACTGGTATGGCGGACTAGGTTGGGGACCGCGCTTTCTCGTGCCGACGACACCTCTCTTGTGCTTGTGGCTCTTGCCAGTTGTTGCGTCGTTCTTTGGACGAGTGCCGTGGCATGGCAAAGTCGGTTTTGCAGCGCTTTTGACGCTGAGCGCAGCGGTTCAGCTTGTGGCAATTAGCTTGCCGCCGACGCGCTACGGCACGGCATTGGAAGAGGCGAGTCGGCGCGAAGGACAGCCGATTGTGGCATGGCGCGAAGGCGTCTGGGATGTGCGCTATCAGCCGATCCTTGTCACAGCGCAACAGATCGGCAGCGCGCCTTCAGCGGTGGCTTGGGACGTGCTGCACGTCGGCGGAATCGTCCTACCGCTATGCGCGCTGAGCGTCGGCATGGCAGCGCTCGGCATATGGCACAGACTTATGGCATGGCTGAGTCTGCCTGTGCTGGCTGTGACGCTGTACATCGGTCTGCGCGCTGTGTACGCTGATCCGCGCTATGGCGGCGATAATCCTGAGCTGTGGTCAGCCTTGCGCGCCATTGAATCGGCGCTGCGCGAAGGCGACGTCTTGATCATCAACTCAGACGCCTACCGTCCATTCATCGCTAACTATTACAAGCGCAACAATCCCGCTTATGTCATCCCAACGCCTGAAGGCGAGACCGTTGATCCTGACAATCCGCCGCGCGTTGTGAGCGCCAATCCTGAGGAGCGCGCCAATCCGTATTTTCAATCGCTCTTTGCGCGTCTAGCGCAGCGCAGCCGACGTTGGCTGTTCTTCACTGAATATACACCGTTCACGACCAATCGGTATCGCGTGACCGAAGAATTCCTCGCGCGGCACTACTTTCCTGCTGAGGAGCTGTTCAGCGCTCCGCAAGCGCGCGTGCTGACCTTTGCGCCAATCAGCGCGCCGCCAATGCGCTTGCCGCCATTTCCTGAGCGCAGGGCGAACGCGCCTTTCGGCGTGGCGACGCTGATCGGCTTCGATTTGCCGCGCGGCACGCGCTACCGCGCGGGTGATTTCCTGCCGATTTCGCTCCTTTGGCGCGCCGAAGGCTTCCCTGACGACCTCGATCCGCTCGATTACAGCGTGAATCTCTCGCTGATCAACGCTGAAGGCTTCACAGTAGCGCAGCGTGTAGCACAGCCGCGCGGGACATTCGACAGCTTCACCAAGTGGCAGGCAGGCGCGCTCTACCGCGACCATCACGCGCTGCAGCTGCCTAGTGACCTGCCTGCAGGCGAATATCAGCTCTGGCTGCTGCTGACCGACTGGCGGAATGGCAGCGCTTTACCGCTGCGCGACGGCTCAGGCGACCACGCTGTTTTGGTCACAGTTGAGGTTGAACCAGGCAACTTAGCGGTGCGCAGTTTGCGCTGAGGCAAGGCTGAACTCAATCCTCGGATTTGCCCACAAGACATGACCGCAGGTCAGCGGCTCGGATGTATCTACTTCATAAAGCAGGCTGAGAGCGCGTCCGCGCCAATCAGTCAGGTCAAGGGCGAACGGCACAAGGTCAGCTGTGGCAGTTTGTTCAACAGCGACGCGCTGAGTTTCGCCGTCATCCACAATCAAGCGTGCTTTGACTGACTGTTCGGCGCATGCAGCGTCCGCTGT
>JANWYI010000064.1:0-11626 GCA_025055255.1 Anaerolineae bacterium
TATGTAGTCTTCTATGAGAAGCCGTTCGTCAAGTTTGCGCGCATCCTGCTGACCGTGCTGGGCACTTTTCCGCGCTCGCGCGACGTCTGGCGCGAGGCGATGTTCGTCTGGATGCCGGAGAAGCTGTGGATTAAGACGCGGCTTGAGAAGCATCTCGGCATTGACGGCAACAGGATTCTCTTCTGCGATCATCATATGTCGCACGCAGCGAGCGCTTTTTACGCCTCACCATTCGATGAAGCAGCCGTGCTGACTATTGACGGCGTCGGCGAGTGGACGACAACGGCGCTTGGGCGCGCCAAGGCGAGCTGGAACGGCAACGGGCGCAACGAGATCACGCTCTTCGAGGAACAGCGCTTTCCGCACTCTATCGGCTTGCTGTACTCTGCCTTCACTGCCTTTCTCGGCTTCAAAGTGAACGAAGGCGAGTACAAAGTCATGGGCATGGCGCCGTATGGCACGCCGCGCTATCTGGACAAGGTCTACAAGCTGATCCATCTGAATGAAGATGGCAGTTTCCATCTGAATATGGACTATTTCTCGTTCCACTACAGCGCGGATCGCACTTTCAATCAGCGCTTCATTGACCTGTTCGGCGAGCCGCGTCCGCCTAGCGACGATTTCTTCACCATGGCGACCAATCCTGAGCGCGCAGGCGAGAAAGAGGCAATGGCGCGCAATCAGCACTACGCCGACATAGCAGCCAGCATTCAGGCGGTCACGGAAGAGGCGCTCATCCGCATGGCGCGCACGCTACACGCCAAAACAGGGCTGAAAAAGTTGGTCATGGCAGGCGGCGTAGCGCTCAACAGCGTGGCGAACTACAAAATCCTGCGCGAGACGCCGTTTGAGGAGATTTACATCCAGCCGGCTGCAGGCGATGACGGCGGCGCGCTTGGCGCGGCGCTCTGGGCGTATCACAGCGTGCTTGGGCAGCCGCGCAAATTCGTCATGGAACACGCCTACTGGGGCGAAGAATACGGCGACGCGCACATTCGCGCTTTTCTAGAGCGGCAAAACATCCCATACATCTATGAGCCTGACGATCAGCGCCTGATCGATCAAGTCGTGGATAGTCTTGTGCAAGGGCAAGTGGTCGGCTGGTTTCAGGGACGCTTTGAGTGGGGACCGCGCGCGCTAGGCAATCGCAGCATCCTCGCCGATCCGCGCCGCAGCGAGATGAAGAACGTGGTCAACACCAAGATCAAGTACCGTGAGCCGTTCCGTCCGTTTGCGCCTGTGGTGCTGACCGAGTGCGCTGAGGAGTACTTTGACTTTCCAAACGTGGCGAATCATTATCCGCCGCGCTTCATGCTGATGGTCTCGCCTGTGCATCCTGACAAGCACGCCGTGATCCCTGCCACGACGCATCAAGGCGGCACTGGTCGCCTGCAGACGATTGACTATGAGACCAATCCGCGTTATTACAATGTGGTCAAAACCTTTGGCGAGGCAACAGGCGTGCCAGTCTTGCTGAATACATCGTTCAACCTGCGCGGCGAGCCTATCGTGACGTCGCCTGCCAACGCTTGGAACACCTTCAGCAAAAGCGGACTCGATCTGCTGGTGCTGGGCTCATATCTGGTGCGCAAGTGAGCGCACAGCCTGACAATCGCTAAAAAAGCTGAGTGGAGAGTTACCTGTGACAACGCAAGAGAAACTGATCCAGAGCGCACAAGCTGAGAGCGCGACGCCGATGTACACAGACATGGAGCTGGAAGGCGCGCCTGCTGAGACAAAAGCACAGACCAATTGGCGCCGCGACCTGCAGTCGCGCGCAGGCGTAGTTGGCGAGCTGTTCAGCTTTCTGTGGAAAGTGCGCCTGTGGTGGATGATTCCAATGGTCGTGGTGCTGCTGCTGTTCTTCTTCATCTTCATCTTCGGTGCATCCACGCCGTTAGCGCCGTTCATCTACTCGCTGCGCTAGACGGAGCGTCACATGCCGAACTGGTTAGCCGCGATCTTGGTCGGCGGCGCACTGGCGCTGTGGATGGGTTACTATGTGGCGCGCAAGTCGGCTGCTAAAAAGCCGATTCAAGGCGGCAAAGCAGCTGAAGTGCTGCACTACCTAGGCGCTTCAGCTACAGTTGCGCCTGGCATGATGCTGCTGCTCGGCACGCTTGTCTTCGGCTTGCAGTTCAGCCAGAGCCTAGCTTTGTGCTTGGGCAGTTTTGCGCTTGCCGCTGTCTTCCTGATCCTCTACGCCGTCTTCGAGGTGGCGCGCAAAGCCGCTTGACCGCGTTTTTCAAGGCTGCTGTCCACTGGATAGCAGCCATGCTTGCCTAATTTCTCCGCCTTAGAGTTGCCAAAGTGCGCTGATAGCGGCAAAATCCTAGCATAACGACATCCATAGCAGCACATAGAAAGTTGGAACAACGTTGAGCATTCAACCGTTGACACGCCGTCTGCTGGGCGTAGCTTACTACCCTGAACATTGGCACGAATCGCGCTGGGCAGAGGACGCCAAGCTGCTGCGCGAGGCAGGCATCAGCGTGGTGCGCATGATGGAGTTCGCTTGGGACAAGCTAGAGCCTGCTGAAGGTCAGTTCAACTTTGACTGGATGGATCGCGCACTGGACGTTTTCCAAACAGCAGGCATTCAGGCAATCTTATGTACGCCGACGCCGACGCCGCCAGCTTGGCTCGTCGCCGCACATCCCGACATCTTGCGCGTGGACGAGCGCACAGGTCTGCGCGACTCGTTCGGATCGCGCCGCTCGGTCACTTGCCACGCGCCTGCCTACCTTGAAGCCTGTGATCGGATCGTCACGGCGATTGCCGACCGCTGGGGAAAACATCCAAACGTGATCGGCTGGCAGATTGATAACGAGTTCGGCTGTCACAACAGCACACAGGACATCTCCGATCACGCAAGGCGCGCTTTCCAAGCGTGGTGCAAGGCGAAATATGGCACGCTTGAGGCGCTCAACGCGGCTTGGGGAACGCAGTTCTGGAGCGCAACATACACTGACTGGTCGCAGATTCCTGTGCCGGCGCCGACAACGGCTGCGCATAATCCTAGCTTGCTGCTGGACTTCCGTCGCTTCTCTAGCCAGAGCTGGGTTGCCTTTCAGCGCCGCCAAATTGAGATTCTGCGTCCGCGCATCGGCGATCAGCGCTTCATCACGCACAACTTTATGCTCAGATTCTTCGATCTGGATTACTACGCGCTCGCCGCTGACCTCGACTTCGTCGGCTACGATAACTATCTGCACGGCATGTCCGGACCAATGGAAGCGGCTTTCAACCTTGACCTGATGCGCGGCATGAAGGCAGGGCGTCCATTCTGGATCATGGAGCAGCAGCCGGGCAGCGTCAACTGGACGCCCTACAATCCGCCTGTGCCGCCGGGACAAGTGCGGACATGGACTCACCAAGCCTTCGCACACGGCGCTGAGGCTGTCCTATACTTCCGCGACCGCGCCGTGAACATTGGGCAGGAGCAATACCACGCGGGCTTGCTCAAGCATGACGGCACGCCTGACCGCGGCTGGCACGAGGCAAAAGCCGTCAGTGAAGACCTAGCCAAGCATCCACTGCTCAAGCGCGGCAAGGCGCCAGTGGCAATCCTGTTTGACTATGAAGACCTGTGGACGCTGCGCCTCGATCCGCACAATGCAGCCTTCTCTTACTACCAAGTGGCACTCGACCTCTACCGTCCACTCTGGGAAAAGCACATTCCTGTGGACATCTTGCCGCGCGATGCCGATCTGAGCGGCTATGCAGCTGTCTTTGTGCCGTCGCCGGCGCTGATCAACGAGGCGCACCTTGCCAAGTGGCGCGCTTATGTGGAGCAAGGCGGTAACTTAGTGGTCACCTTCCGCGCCTTTTTCAAAAATCCAAGCAATACGTGGACAGATCAGCCGATGCCAGCTGGCGGCTTATCGGAGCTGCTTGGCATGACAGTGGACGAATTTTTGAGCATTCCACCTGTGCCAAGCGTCGGCTGGCGCCTGCCTGACGATCCAACGGCGGACTGGGACGATGAGCGCGGCGCGCATGTCAGCGATATTGCCGCGAAAACGACTGGTATCGGCTTTACGGAAGGCTTCGGCGTGCCACCGAAGCTGCGCTATCGCCTTTGGGCAGAGGTGCTGAAGCCGACAACAGCTGAAGTCCTGATGCGCTACACAGACGGTTACTATGAAGGTGCGCCTGCAGCTACGATGAACAAAGTTGGGCACGGCGCGGCGTTTTACATCGGCTGTTGGACAGAGCCGCTCATTCCGCGCTCAATTTGGCAGGCACTCGACCTTGCGCGCTTTGAGGTAGAGGACAAGGAATTGCCGCGCGGTCAGACCTTTGAGCTGATCACACTGTATGACAGCGATAACAAGCCTGTCCAAGTGCGCATCAATCACAGCAAACGGACAGTAACTTTCGTGGAGCAGACGTCTTGAGCGCAGCACTGCGTGTCACTGAACATGAACAACGGCTGACGCTGAGCGCAGCGCACTCGACTCTAGAATTCGCCACTGACGGCAGCGGTTTCTACATGCTAGTTGGTGAGCATCTCGTGATGCGCACAGGGCAAGGCTGGAGCGCGCCGTGTGGTCGCTTGTGCCTGTGGCAGGTTGAAGGCGATGAAGCCTTGCTCACATTCTATCGTGGCACGCACGGCTATGGCAGGTTGCGCGTGCGCGCGCTACCAAACGGCTGGGAATTCGCTTGGGATCAGCCAACGCGCGATACGTTCGATCTCTCAGTCGGCGTGCATTGGTACGGACAAGGTGAGCTGGTGCATCAACGCTATCCGCTTGACCAGCTCAGTCTATGGGAGGCGCCGTTGCTCACATGGGACAATGGCGCCACAGGACTAGGCAATATTCAGACGCCTGCTTGGCTGTGCGCCACAGGCGTTGCACTTCTAGTAACGAACGCAACGGACTCATTGCAGGTCGGCTTTAATGCGCCGCCCAGTCACGTTGCGCCGCCAAGTTGGGACTTAAGCGCAGCGCAGGCGCCTGCTGCAATGCGTCCGCCTTTGGCTAGTCCTGAGAGCGACGATCTGCTGACCTTACACGATCCAAATCAGCCGCTCAACTACCTGATCTTAGTCGGCGATCATGTGCGAGCGGCTTGTCAGGCGCTGATCAACGCGCTAGGCAAACCAGAGCGCACTCCACCAGAGGCATATCTGCGTCAACCAATCTGGACAACGTGGGCGCGCTACAAGACAGCTATCAACCAAGACGTAGTGCTGCGCTTCGCCGAAGAAATCCGTGCGCACGGCTTTGCAGGCGGCACCTTCGGCATTGACGATAAATGGCAGCGCGCCTATGGCGATAACGCACTCGATCCTGAGCGCTTTCCTGATCCAAAAGGCATGGTGCGGGCGCTCAATCAGCTCGGCTTCAACGTCACATTGTGGGTACATCCGTTTTTTGTGCCAGAGTCGCAAAATACGCAAGAGGCGATTAGGCGCGGCTATTTGGTCAAACAACCTGAGCGCGACGAGCCGTACCCTGTCCTCTGGTGGCAAGGCTTAGGCTATCTGCTGGATGTGAGCAATCCAGAGGCACTGGCATGGTACGCTGATAAGCTGCGCGCCTTGCAAAATGAGATCGGCTTAGCAGGCTACAAGTTTGATGCAGGTGAAGCGAACTACTTGCCAGCTGATGGACGCACGTACGCGCCAATTCATCGTAATGAATATAGTAAACGCTGGACAGCTTTTGCAGCGGAGCACTTTCCATATTGTGAAGTGCGCACAGGCTGGTTTAGTCAGACCTTGCCTGTACTTTTCCGCCAATGGGATCGCTTCAGCACGTGGGGCTACGATAACGGCTTAGCATCAGTCATCAGCACGGCGCTGATGCTCTCCGCCACAGGCTATCCGTTCACGCTGCCTGATATGATCGGCGGCAATGCTTACGGCGACCTCGTGCCTGATAAAGAGCTACTCATCCGCTGGACGCAAGCCAGTGCGCTGATGTTAGCGATGCAATTTTCGATTGCGCCGTGGGACTTCGACGCTGAGACAGTCACTATTTGCCGCAAATATACCGATCTGCATGTCTCACTGGCAGAAGAGCGGCTTGCTGCAGCACAGCGCGCTGTGCAAGACGGCACGCCTGTGGTGCGTCCGCTGTGGTGGGACGCGCCTGAGGATATTGTTGCGCTTAGAGTCGCCGATCAGTACTTGATGGGCAAGTATTTAGCAGCGCCTGTGATTACACCACAGACAACAGCGCGCGACGTCTACTTGCCGCGCGGCACATGGCGCGATTACTGGACAGGCGAGTACTATGCAAGCAGTGGCATGTGGTTGCGCAGCTACCCTGCGCCGCTAGACGTTCTACCGCTATTTGTCCGCGCAGATGAGGAGCAAAGCGCACCTTGAAAGCATGGATAGCGCTTGTAGCGCCTGCTGTGATCGTCTTTGCGCTCGATCAAGTCGCCAAAAGCTGGATACGCGCTAATGTAGCGCTTGGTGAAGTGTTGACGCCAATTGAGCCGCTGCGCGAGGTCTTTGGCGTCACGTTCAGCCAGAACACAGGCGCTGCGTTCAGCCTCTTGCCGCAGGCAGGCGACCTTTTCCTGCTGATCGCCATTGCCATGATCATCGGCATTGTGGTCTTCCATCAGCGCATTGCAGGCGAGCAGTCTCTGGCACGCCTTGCGCTCGGCTTGGTGCTCGGCGGCACCTGCGGCAACGCATTCGACCGCTTAACGCTTGGCTACGTCGTGGACTGGTTCTTGGTGCGCATTCCGAATGTGATTGCTAATGTCAGCAACTTTGCCGACCATGCCATTGTGCTCGGCATCGGCACGCTATTCCTGCTTAGTTGGCGCGCCAGACCTGTCAAGCGCGCTCAGCCTAACGATTCATAGCTCTCGCAGTAGCGTCCGATAGAAGGCAACGGTCTGCGCTGCGATCTGCGCGTGCGTGAAGCGCGCTAAAGCGCGCGCTCTGCCACGTTGGGCAAGCGACGCGCGCAGCTCAGCATCGGTTAACAGACGCGCCATGTGCGCTGTAAGCGCGTCTACATCATTTTCAGGGAAGAGCAAGCCGCTCTCGCCAATGACGTCAGGAATAGCGCCGCTGTGTGCGCCGATCACAGGCACGCCACATGCCATTGCCTCGACGATCACGCGCCCGAACTGTTCCTTCCAGTTCGGCAAAGTCCGCGAAGGCACTACGAGCGCTGTCAGATCAGCGTAGAGACGCGGCATGTGCGTAGACGGCACTTGACCGAGAAAAGTCACCTGCTCGCGCAAGCCAAGCGACTCAGCCAGCTGCTCCAGCTTGGGACGCTCAGCGCCTTGCCCAACAATGCGAACACGAAAGGTGTAACCTGCGCCTTTCAGGCGCGCTGCTGCTTGCAGCAGGAGATCAGCGCCTTTTTCTGGCACAAGGCGACCGAAAAAGCCGAAGATCGGCGGCTCAGGCTGATTTGCCGCAGGTTTGAACAGCTCAGGATCAACGCCAAATTGCGGGATGACTGCAATCGGTAAGCGACAGCCTTTGGCGCGCAACACATCAGCAGCGCCTTGTGTGCCGGCGATAGCGCCGTCTGCACGTCGCAGCAGCCATGCCTCGCCGAGCGAGAATGGCGGCGGATAGCGCCGCAAGATGTTCTGCCAGCTGAAGAAGAGCGCCTTTGCGCCGACTCGTTTTGCGTGCCAGAGCGCCTGCCAAGCAGCGAGGTTATACGGCTCTTCATCAATGTGAATCAAGTCAGGGCGCACGGCGCGCACAATTTGACCAAGTGTGGGATACCAATGCAGATGAAAGTTGCCGTTCAAGCGCATCGGCACGACCTTCAAAGCGTAGCCGCGCGTATAAGCGCGCTCTAGCGGCTGCACGCCGCTTGGATCGCGCCATGCGCTCGGCACCAGCACAGTCAGGTCAAGCGAGGCGTCTTGTGCCATAGCTTCCAGCTTGCGCTGGTACGTGCCAACGACGCACGCTTTGCAGATCATCAACACACGCATGTTGAGCGTCGCCTGAGCGTACAAAAGTTGTGAGACATAGTCTGACAGAGCGTGTTATAATGCAAAAATGTGAGCAATTCTCAAACCACGAAGAGTCCCAAAATGCTTCGCGCTGCGCGCTGGCTGGTCTTGATCGCAGGGCTGCTGATAGCACCTGGCCTTGTCGGCTACGCTCAAGCAGGGTTCGACACTGGTACTGTCTGCGCGCTTGCCTATCACGACGCTAACAAGAACGGCGTCCGCGACTTTGGCGAGGAAGCTCTGCCTGAGGTCAGCTATAACTTGATGATCGCCTCGAACGTGCTGGTGGCGAACTATGTGGCGCTGCACGGTGAACCATACTGCTTTGAGAACTTGCCTGCACAGCAGTATACCTTGAACATCGCTAGTCCGCTGTACGTGCCGCGCGATAGCGCTGTGACATTTTTCCTGCAACCAAATCAGCGCTTAGCCTACGAATTTGGTGCGCTCCACCGTCTGCCTCAGCAGACGCCGTTGCCGCAGGATGAAGCGATTGTGATTCCGTTGACGCTCAGCGTGCGCTTGGCAATAGCAACTGTTGCAGCGCTGATTGTCATGGCGCTCTCCGCTGCTTTCGGCATGATTTTCTACGGCTTGTTCCTCTATCGCCGTCCAACGCTTGCGGCAGTCAGCAGAGCGCGACAAACAAGCTCAAGTCGCATTGCCAGTGAGCGTTTGAAGCGCAGCACGCGCACATCACCACCGTCTGAAGCAACCGCGCCTGTACCACGCTCCGAGCGCTACCGCGACCTTGACGTGCTTGACGACGCCTAGCTCACTGCTGCAAGAGCCAAGCGATCAGGTTGAACAGCTCCACCTCAGGAATCTTCGCCTTGTAGTTGGAGACCATGATGTTAGCGTAGTCAGGCACGATGAAGGCGTTTGGCTCAATGATGGACTCATAGATGTACGCCGCAGCGCTGTAGTTCGGTCGCCTTGTCGCTGCGCGCTTGCCCATGCCTGTTAGCACTGGACCTACGCCGTCTTCAGCGCGATGACAAGCGTTGCAAGCGTACTTCTCAAAAATTGCTGCGCCTTTGCTCGGATCAGCAACAGCAACGCGCGCCTCGATGCTATCTGTGAACTGCGGCGACGCTGTCACAATTACAGGCGTCATCAAGCGCTGCGGATTTGGCACATTGCCTAACACGGCAAAAAAAGCGACGCTGAAGGCAACCACTAAGCCTGCGCTCAACAGCGTGATGAGTGGCGCAAGACGTGGCACTTGTGTCGGCGCTCTGTTAGACATTTCTCAAAGCCTTACCCGAAGGAAGAGTTGATCAACAATCAGCGCTAGAAACAACAGCGCTAAGTAAAACGTCGAGTACTTGTAAGTGCGCTTGGCTGCCGCGCCGCTCTTTTCGTTCAGCAGGCGCACTGATTCATAGATCATGCCGCTGCCGAGCAACAGAGCGGCAATCAAGTAGAACCAACTGGCAATGCGGAACGGCACAGGCAAGATCGAGAGCGCGACTAGCTGTAGTGAGTAAAGCAAGATTTGCACGCGCGCTGCATCCGCACCGCGCGCTACAGGCATCATCGGCACGTTGGCGCGCGCGTAGTCAGCATTGACCAAGAGCGCCAATGCCCAGCTGTGTGGCGGTGTCCAGTAAAAGACAATGGAGAACAGGACAAAAGCGCCCGGCTCCAGCGTGCCTGCCACAGCTGCCCAGCCAACCAAGACAGGTATCGCGCCGGCGCCGCCGCCGATCAAGATGTTCAGCACTGTGTTGCGCTTGAGTAGGATTGTGTACAATACAACGTAATAAAGCGCACCAAGCAGCGCTAGACTCGCGGCAAGCCAGTTTACAAAAATGCCCAGAACGAATACCGAGACCGTCACAAGCAGAATGCCGTAGATCAAGGCATAGCGCGGCGCGACTCGTCCTGCTGGAATTGGACGATTCTTAGTGCGTGACATCTGCTTGTCCATGTCGCGGTCTAGATATTGGTTCAGCGCGCTGGCGCCACCAGCCGCCATGGCGCCGCCAATCACGGTTGCCAGCAAGGTGACGAGCGGTATTGCTCTACCTTGCGCAGCGACGACCATAGCTGTGACAGTGGTGAAGATCAGCAGCGTTACAATGCGCGGCTTAGCTAGCTGGATGTAATCGCGGAGCGCGCCGCGTCCGACGTTGGTTGGCTCTTGACGGTTAGGTCTCTCGGCAAGCGTTGTAACCATGCGTGCACACTCGCTGCAATCATGGCTGCCCATGTCGCCGCTGCGAAGAAGACGTGCAGCGAACGCGCCATGACCAGCCAATCTCGGTCATCAACCAAGACAATCATTGCGCCAAGCGCAGCTTGGGCAAGGTAAATAGCAAAGGCAACTTGCAAGGCGCGGCGCAGCGCAGTCGCAATGTCGGCGCGTGCTTGCCAGAGCATCAACACTAGCAGTATGCCAAGCGCGCCTGCGATCAAGCGATGGAGCATGTGCACCATCTGCGGCGCGCCCTGCGAGAAAGGAAAAATCTCGCCTCCACACAGCGGATAACCGATGCAGGCTTTGGTCGCGTTTTGACCTGCCACTGCAGCGCCGACCATTGCCACCATGAAGCTGAGCGCAGTTGCCAGTGCCAATTGAAGCGGCGGAATGTAGAAGCGCGGCATGCGCGTCTCAGCTTGTGGCAAGAGCAGGCGCCGTCCATTGATGTAAGCGGCGATGAAAGCAGCCAGCAGGAACATGCTGTTGCCTAGATGGATCATCACGCTGATCCAGTGCGCAGCGTGCGTGTAGATGACAACGGTCAGCGCACCGATGGCGCTCTGGACGAAGAACAGGACAAAGCCGAGCGCAGCAGGGATAAAAATCAGCGGCTGTGCACGGTAATTGCGCCATGCCATCATGCCGACGCCAACAGCAAAAAAGCCGACGATCAGCGCAAAGACGCGATGTCCATACTCGATCACAACGGCGACGTTCTCAAACTCTGGGATCAATAATCCATTGCACGAGGGCCAATACGGTCCGCAGCCATAACCTGACTCGGTCACGCGCGTCACAGCGCCGATTACAATCATCAGGAAAGTGGTCGCCACTGCGCCGAGCGACAAACGCAGGAATGTCCGTGCGCGCGCCGCTGAGTCAATAGTCTTTTTCGCTTCTGCCATACCGCCAGAACCAATTGTGTTTTACATCACAAGCTGTTTGCAAAGGATAACATATTTGAATGCTGCTTGCCAGATCAAGGCGGCGCGGTTTGTCTCAGCAAATGCTGAGCGCTAAGATCAGCGCGCGTGGCAATTTCGTCATGGAAAGGCATGCTTGCATGGCAGAAAAAGTCTACATCGGCATAGATCTAGGCGGCACGCGCATTCGGGCAGGCAAGTTCAACGCAAATCTGGAGCGTCTGGCGCGCACAGAGACGCTCACACTGGATGAGGAAGGCGTCGAGGCAGTCATTGGACGCATCGTAGCGCAAGCGCGAGCGGTCTGGGCGAAAGACGGCGAGGAAATAGCCGCAGTCGGCGTCTCAGCGCCAGGACCGATTGACTTGAAGACAGGCGTCATCACGCGACCGCCAAACCTTGCTGGCTGGCACGACGTGCCGCTCAAAAAGCGACTCGAGGAGGCGCTGCAAGTGCCAGTCCACTTAGGCAACGACGCGAATCTAGCTGCGCTGGCGGAGTATGAGCGCGGCGCAGGCAGAGGCTTCCAGCACGTCAT
>JANWYI010000064.1:11726-13902 GCA_025055255.1 Anaerolineae bacterium
CACTTAGGCAACGACGCGAATCTAGCTGCGCTGGCGGAGTATGAGCGCGGCGCAGGCAGAGGCTTCCAGCACGTCATCTATCTGACCATCAGCACGGGCATCGGCGCCGGCATCATCGTAGACGGCGTGCCGATTGTCGGCTGGCGCGGCTTTGGCGCCGAAGGTGGTCACATGGCGATGATGGTCTACGAGTGCGGACAAATCCGCGCTACCACGCTTGAGAAAGAGACGCAAGGCGGCGCTATTGCACGTCAAGCACAAGTGGCAATTGTAGGCGGACGGCAATCGGCGATTTTGGCGTTGGCAGGCGGCGACGTGCGCCAAATCGAGACGCGGCATGTGGTTGAGGCGGCGCGCAACGGCGACCCGCTCGGTTTGGAGCTATTGCGGCGCGCTGGGATGCTGATCGGCTTAGGAATTGTCAGCTTGCTGCATTTGTTCAACCCTGAGATCATCATCATTGGCGGCGGCGTGGCGGAAGGCGCAGGCGATCTGCTGTTGGCGCCTGCGTGGGAAGCGATCAAGGCGCACGTACTAGACGAATCGTACTATCAGTACGGCGATTGGCGGCTGCAAATTGTGCCGCCGCAGCTCGGCGAGGATGTCAGCCTGATCGGCGCAGCGGCGCTCGCCGTGCGCGGCGGCAAGTGAGCAGAATGTGCCTCACTCGGCTCAGTGAGGCACGTTTCAGGTCAGTACGCCTTAGCGAAGAGCGCGCGCTCAGTGCATTCAGCGCCGCAGACGATGCACTTGCCCTTGCCGCGCTCCTGATCGAGCGGAAAGTTGCGCGAAGACGCTTGGTTGTCTTCCTTGATCTTCGCCTCACAGGCTGCGCCGCCACAGAACCAAGTGTACGCCCAGCCTTCCTTCAAAATCTCACAGAATGCGCCGTAATCAGCCTCAACTTCATGGATGTTGGCGTCGCGGAAGGCTGTGGCTTGCTCCAGCAGACCACGCTGCACGTCGTCAAGCAGGCGCTTGATGGCGTCCAAGGCGCCTTCGCGCGGCACGGATTGCTTGCCTGCCTTGCCTGCCACGTCGCGGCGCGCTAGGACGAGCGTCCCACTCTGCACGTCCTTCGGTCCGATCTCGACGCGCACGGGCACGCCGCGCATTTCCCAGTCGTTGTATTTGAAGCCCGGCGAGAGCTCAAAGCGCGTGTCCAGCTTGGTGCGCACGCCGTTCGCCTTCAGCTCGGCAAACAGCGACTCAGCCATCTGCATGACAGGCGCGCGTTCCTCGTCATTCTTGCCAATCGGCACGATCACGACCTGAATCGGCGCAAGGCGCGGCGGCAAGCGCAGCCCTTGATCGTCGCCGTGAACCATCACCACAGCGCCGACCATGCGCGTAGAAAGTCCCCACGACGTCGTCCAGACGTACTGCAGCTCGTTATTTTCGTCGGTGTACCGAATGTCGAAGGCTTTGGCGAAGTTCTGACCGAGATTGTGGCTAGTGCAAGCCTGCAGCGCACGTTTATCGCCCATCATCGCCTCGATGCTGTAGCTGCGCAGCGCGCCTGCGAACTTTTCCTGATTGCTCTTGCGCCCTTTGATGCCCGGAATCGCCGCCTCGTTCAGATAGACGTCATAGTAGACGTCCAACATGCGCAGCGTCTCTTCCTCAGCTTCATCGTGTGTAGCATGTGCCGTGTGACCTTCCTGCCAGAGGAATTCCATTGTGCGCAGGAACAGGCGCGTGCGCATTTCCCAGCGCACCACGTTCGCCCACTGATTGAGCAAGAGCGGCAAGTCGCGGTAGCTTTGAATCCACTTCGCCATGCTATAGCCGATGATTGTCTCAGACGTCGGACGCACCACGAGGCGCTCTTGCAGCTCCTCGCCGCCGCCAATGGTCACGACTGCCAGCTCTGGACTGAAGCCTTCGACATGCTCTTTTTCTTTGGTCAGGAAGCTCTCTGGGATGAAGAGCGGAAAGTAGGCGTTTTGATGTCCAGTCGCCTTGAAGCGCGTGTCGAGCGCGTGCTGGATGTTCTCCCACAAGGCGTAGCCGTACGGCTTGATGATCATGCAGCCGCGCACAGGCGCGTAGTCGGCAAGGTCAGTGCGCTGCACCACGTCGGTATACCAGCGCGAGTAGTCTTCGCCGCGCGGCGTAATGACTTGAGATGACATGCAGGTCTCCTGAGAGCGCGTGTAACGAGTCGGTCTTGGCA
>JANWYI010000064.1:13998-15546 GCA_025055255.1 Anaerolineae bacterium
AGTAGTCTTCGCCGCGCGGCGTAATGACTTGAGATGACATGCAGGTCTCCTGAGAGCGCGTGTAACGAGTCGGTCTTGGCGCGCTATTGTAGACGATCTTGCGCAATCTGGGCTAGGCTGACTCAGACCGCACTTCGAAAGTCAGAGCAGTCTTGGTAGGTGTAGACGCACAGCCTCTAGCTGCTGCAGGTCTGAGACATCAGAGCGAGTTGAACCGCCGTACAGCCGCGATCTTTTCGGCTTGCTGGACGCGCTGATCGCTGAGCGCGCGACTTAGCCCGCTTTGGCTTGACAAATACTAAGAAATATGAGTGATTTTTCCGTGCATGGTTCTGTTTCTTCAGGCGGCTGACCGACGGCTTGTTTGTGCGCACTAGGACGAACAAATCTTTGGCATAGAAGCCCAGCTCAGCGCACGCCTGCATGATCTCGACATGCGTGAACCATTGCCGATTGGCGCTGACCTCATCCTGACATTTCACGATCAATACGCCGTTCTCTCGCAGCACTCTGAAGGCTTCACGCGCCGCTTGCACGTACAGCGCAATGACGGCAGCGTGCCACTTCGCGCCTGATGGCTCAGCTAAGTTTTCTTCGGATTGGTAAGCACGTCTGAAGCTTTTGTGAGTGCCGTTGCCCGCGCGATGCTCAACGTTGTTGCGCAGCAAGCCTTCCATATATGGCGGATCCAGCACCACGCAATCTATGCTCTCAGAGGCGTAAGGCAAGCAACGGCAGTCCACGCCTGATTGGATGTCCGTTGGCAACAGCTTGTAATGTCCCTCTGGCACGTCTCGCCAGAAGACGCCCTTGCCGTACGTCACGTCTGCCACAGTAGCGCCTATCGGCACGTGCAAGGCGAGGATTTTCGGGAAAATCTCTGCGTTGGTGCCCTGATAGGCAGAGAAAATCAGGTCTGTTGTGGAAGTACCGCCTTGTTTGCGCTTGCCCATCTCGCTCTCTTTCCAGCAGCCTTGCCGAGATTATACGCCTGTTCTAATCGTAGTGCAATCCACGCCCGCCACCTTATGCAAGCGCCTAGACTACGACGCGCAAGAAGATGACCTGCCCGTTGGCGCAGCCTAACGCGATCACCTCGCCGTTTTGCAGGAAGGTCGCCGTCCTGATCTCGCTCTCTGCATAGAAAGATGCGAGTTGTTCGCCTGTTTGGGCGTGATGCAGCCACAGCGCGTCGCCACGTTTTTGTACTAGCAAACCGCGCTCAGGCGCAAATTCACTTCCGAACCACGCATGTAAGAGCTGTCCAAAAGCACCTTTAGGCGCGTTGTGCTGAGCAAGCCATGCGAGCAATTCCTGCAGCGACATACCTTGACATACAACTTCAATTGCTGTTCCATCTGCCGCCCAAAGGCGGAGTGTGTCGTCCGCTGACCACGTCCTGTTTGACGGCACAGTCCGCGAGAACATTCGCTACGGCAAGCCCGACGCCTCAGACGCCGAAGTCGAGCGCGCGGCGCGGCAAATTGGCAACGGCGACTGGCTCAAGAGCCTGAGCGACGGCTTGGATACCGAAGTTGGCGAGCGCGG
>JANWYI010000065.1 GCA_025055255.1 Anaerolineae bacterium
GGCTCTGCGGCGTCCGCTTTCGCCAAGACCTGCGCGCCTGTGACGTGATCTGTGATTAAAAAGTTCACCACGCCCGTGCGCAGCACACCCAGCAGCGGCAAGACCTTGTCGTTGCCGCCTGCCACTGCGATGACGTACTCGCGCGTGCGCAGCTCCTCTAACGTGATGCCTATCGTGCGATTATCGAAGACAGTTGAGCGGAAACAGCCGTCTAGGTCGAAGAAGTAGCCACAGATATCGCCGACAATGCCCTGCTCAGCCATGCGGTGCGCCTCAGCCTCGCTGATCAAGCCGCCTAGCACAAGCGGCGAATGCTCAATCTCGCCAATGCCGACTAGGGCAATGCGCACTGAGCGGTAGAGCTCGGTCACTGTGCGGATCGCTGTGGCGTTCATCAGCATGTCGCGCACGGTCGCGTTTTCAACCAGCGCCGGCGCGCTCAGGTAGTACGCCTTGCCGCCAAAATTGACAGCTAATTGGCGCGTCAACTCGTGGGCGAGCGTCTCATCGTGCTGTGCAGAGACGTCGCCGAGCAGCTGGACAATGGTCAGGTTCAGCGGCACAGGCGGCGGACGCATAGCAGCGGTCAGCTCAGCCAGTGTGCGCCCACGTCCAACGCCGATCACATCGTTCGGCTGGAAGAGCTTGGCAACGTGCGCCGCTGCGCCAAAGCCAATGCCTTGCCGCGTGGTCGCGCTATCGGCGCTGCCGGCGCTGCGCACAATGATCGCGCCGCGCAAGTTGAACTTGCGGCAAAATGCTTCTTCAAGGGCGCTATCGCGCTGCCGCCATGGACTGATCGTGATCTGCACTATGCCTTCTTCACGGGCGCGAGTCAGCAGGCGCGAGACTGTTGGACGCGAGACACCTAGCACATTGGCGATTTCTGCCTGCGTCAGGTTCTCGATGTAGTACATATGCGCCGCTTGGAGCATCTGCTCGTTCGAATCTACATCGTGCAAATCTTACACCTTTACTGCATTCTGCCACAAAGTATAGACATCTCAATTATACAAGCTCTAGCGCTGTGTGGCGAGTCAGCTGGCGGGATGAGCCGTTTGGCGTCGGCGCCATGCATAGAGCGTCAGCGCGATGAGCGTGGCAAGGTAGGGGATCATCTGCGGTAATTGCGAAGGCACGTCGAAGCTGCCAAGGCGAGTCTCAAGCGCGGCAAAAGCGCCGAAAAGCAGCGCCGCGATCAGCGTGCCAAGCGGCGTGTAGCCGCCGAGCGCAGGGATCACGAGCGCGATGTAGCCGCGGCCGGCTGTCATATCGCGGCTGAAGCTGTTCAGATAACCCATGCTCATGTAAATGCCGCCTATGCCTGCCAGCAAGCCGCTGAGCAGCAGCGCTATGTAGCGCGTCCGCCTGACTTGAATGCCGACCGACGCCGCAGCCTGTTCGTTCTCGCCCACGGCGCGCAGATGGACTCCGAAAGGCAGGCGATAGAACAGGAAAGCGACGCCGAAGGCGCTCAGCAGCGCTGACCAGACCAGCACATTTTGCCGTCCAATGGCTGTGTAGAGCGTCTCGCCGATCAGCGGCACGCTGCGCAGGAATGGCAAGTCCAGCTCAGGCAGGCTGATCGGCGGCACGTCCAAGCCAATGGCGCGCGCGCCGCTCAGTTGATAGCCAATGGCGACTGTCGCCGCTGAGCCGAGGATGTTGATCGCAATGCCGCCAAGAATCAAGTCGCCTCTCAGGCTCAAGTGGAAGAATGCCAACAGAAGCGCTGTCAGCATGGCTGCAAGCAGACCTGCTAACGCGCCGATCAGCGCGTTCTGCAGCACACCACCAATGGTCGCGCCTGTGAACGCGGCGATCAGCATCATGCCTTCCAAACCGATGTTGATCACGCCTGCTTTCACGCTGATCAGCGCCGCTAGAGACGGCAACAGCAGCGGCGTGCTGATGCGCAGGATCGCCGCGAGGTACGTCGCGCTGAAAATGCTGTTCAGGACGTCTTCCACGCTGTGCGCACCTTTCGTACCTGCCACAGGCTCAGCAAGCCTTCAGCTGTGAAGAGCAAGATGATCAGCGCTTGGATGATCCGAACAATCTCAAGGCTGACCGCTGCGTCGTTCTGCATGATCGGCGCGCCAACGCGCAAATACGAGTACAGAAGCGCCATCGCTGGCACAGCTAACGGATTGTTGCGCGCCAAGAGCGCCGCCACAATCGCCTCAAAGGTCAAGCCTGCTGAGACGGCGAGCGGCAAGCGCTGATATATGCCGAGCGCAAGGTATGAGCCTGCCAAGCCGCTCAGCAAGCCGCTCAACGCCATAGCGCCTAAAATGACGCGCTCCAGACGAATGCCGCCATAGCGCGCAAAGGCAGGATTAGCGCCCATGGCGCGCAGCGCATAGCCGAACGGCGTCCGCTGCATCAGCCACCAGACGGCGAGCGCTGCGATCAGCGCCCAGAGAATGGCTGTGGTCACGCGCGTGGCAGGGATCAGGCGCGGCAAGAGCGCCGTCTCTGGAAAAAAAGCTGAGGCGATAATGCCGCTCTGTGGCAGGCGGATGCGCTCAAGGACGAAGCCGTAGAACAGCGCCGCAATCGGATTCAGCATCAGCGTGGCGACTAGCTCGTTAGCGCCAAGATAGGCGCGTAAGATAGCTGGAATCAGTCCCCAGAGCGTGCCGACGAGCGCGCCTGCGCCGACGGCAAGGCTCACGTGCAGTGCCGTTGGCAAGCCGTCCACAAAAAGCGCGACCAAGCCGCTCGCCAAGGCGCCCAGAAAAATCTGCCCTTCAGCGCCTAAGCTGAACAACTTCGCCTTGAAGACGAGCGTGATCGCCAGAGCGACTAGCGTCAAGCTGATCGCGTCGTCAATCCACGCTGCCCAACGGTTCAGACGGCTGAGCGGACCTGTCAAAAGCGCGTTGTATGCCGCTGCAGCGCTCTGCGGACTGAGAATCAGGAGGATCAAGCCGCCGATGATCAGCGCAACTGTGACTGTGAGCAAGACGCGCAGCGCCTCGCGCCTGACTTGCGCAATGAACAGCGCCATGGCGAGCATGATCAGCGTATTGATCGCCCAGACCGTGCCAAATGACGCTGACTCGACTGCTTGTGTGAACGATTCAGCGCCGCGAATGCCGCGCGCCAAGACGTGGACGCTCAGCAGCAGCGCCAAGCCGAGCGCTATCGCTACCACGCTCACGGCGATCAGCCACGCCTGCTTTCTCACAACGTCTGCCTAGAAAGCGAACTTGCCGTCACGATACAGCACTTCGCCGTCTACGATGATCTCGCCGCCTTGCCGCAAGTCGCAGATCATGTCCCAGTGAATTGCCGACTCGTTGCGGCTGCCTGTCTCTGGATAGCCACGTCCGAGCGCCATGTGGACTGTGCCGCCAATTTTCTCATCGAACAGGATGTTGCCTGTGAAGCGCTGAATGCCGAAGTTCGTGCCAATGGCGAACTCGCCTAAGTAGCGAGCGCCTTCATCAGTTTCCAGCTGTGCCAACAGGTAGTCTTCATTCTTGGTCGCTTTGGCGCTCACCACACGACCGCGCTCAAAGCGCAGCTCCACGCCTTCCACTACACGCCCTTCCCGAATGGCAGGGAACGAGAAGCGCACCCAGCCGTTGACCGAGTCCTCGACTGGTCCTGTGAAAATCTCGCCGCTTGGCATGTTGTGCGTGGCAGTCGAGTTGATGAAAGTGCGCCCTTCGATGCTCAGCGTCAAGTCGGCGTTGGCGCTGCGCAGCTGGACGTGCCTCTTGCCGCGCAGCCAGTCCACATATTTCTGCTGCTCTGCCTCAAGTTGGCGCCATCTCGCCACAGGATCGTCCTGATCTACAAAACAGGCTTTGTAGACGAAGTCCTCAAACTCTTCAAGGCTCATATCTGCCTCTTGCGCGTACGCCTCAGTGGGAAACTGAGTCAGCGTCCAGCGCTGGTCGCCGCTGGCAGAGCGCATAAAGCGGATTTTGTTCAGCTCAGTGCGGCTGCGCGCGCGGCGCGCCATGCGCTTTGGATCAATAGACGTTGCAGCGCGTGTGTTGCTGGTGCTGCGAATGGCGATCAGCACTTTTGCCTCTTTAGCTGACCATTCCTCAAGCGGCGAAATCCAGTCCAACTGCTCGTCGCTGGCGTAGCGCAGCAGCGCATTGGTCATTACCTCATCCGTCAAAACTGGCACACAGTGTCCGCCTGCGCGGATGACTTCCTTGTAGGTCTCGCGGATGAGCGGCAAGCCGCTGATCTCGCCCATCAAAACAACGGTCTCGTTCGGCTTGACGGCTACAGAATACTCAACCAGTGTGCGCGCTAAGCGCACAACGCGCGGATCGGTCATGCAGGAAGAATCCTTTCGACATTGAACATGGCTTAAGCCTAGCGCCTTGCCGAGAAATCCGCAACTCATGCCATTCGCCATAACCACGCCGCTTGCGCTATACTCGGCACAGGTAGCGCTGTGAGGCACTCACCATGGCTGAGCCGATCTACCTTGCTTTAGTCTTCCACAATCACCAGCCTGTCGGACAGTTCAGCTATGTGACTGAGCATAGCACGCATGTCAGCTATTTGCCGTTGATCGAGGCGCTAGAGCATCATCCGAAGGTGCGCGTGGCGCTGCACTACAGCGGCGCGCTGCTGGAATGGCTGAAGCACAATCAGCGCGAGATGCTAGAGCGCTTGCGCGCTCTGGTGGCAGCGGGACAAGTTGAGCTGCTCTCAGGCGGCTACTACGAGCCGATCCTCGCCATCATCCCTGATGAAGACAAGATCGGGCAGATCGAGAAGCTGAACGACGAACTGGAGACGCTCTTCGGCGTCACGCCGAGCGGCATGTGGCTGACCGAGCGCATTTGGGAGCCGCACCTTGCCAAGCCAATTGCTCAAGCAGGGCTGCGCTACGTGATCCTTGATGACGCGCACTTTGAGGCAGTTGGCTTCCACAGTCCGCGCGATATGTTCGGCTATTACATCACAGAAGAGCAAGGTCACGCCTTAGCGGTCTTCCCAGCGCTGGAGCATCTGCGCTACACCATTCCTTCTAAGCCTGTGGAGAGCGTGATGGAATGGCTGCGCGAGCAGGCGCGCCAGACCTCAGCTGATAGAGCGCCGCGCCTGCTGCTGATGGCGGATAACGGCGAGAAATTCGGCACGTACGCCGGCGCCTACGAATATTGCTGGGGCGAAGGGCGCTACATGGAAGACCTGTTCACTGCCCTTGAGCTGAACAGCGAGTGGCTCAAGACGATCACGCCCAGTCAGTACCTCACGCGCTTTCCGCCACTTGGACGCGCTTACCTGCCTGCCACCAGCTACATGGAAATGGGCATCTGGAGCTTGCTGACCGAAGATGCACAGCGGCTTGGCGAGTTGCGACAACGCCTTGAGCGCGAGCGACGCTTCGATCAGCTGCATTTCTTGCGCGGCGGCTTGTGGCGCAACTTTCTGGTCAAGTATGACGAGGTGAACTTGCTGCACAAGCGCGTCCTGATGGTCAGCCGCAAGGTTCACGCCATGCGGCGCGGACGCAAGCGCGACCGCGCGCTAGAGCGGCTCTGGGCGGCACAGTGCAACGATCCGTACTGGCACGGTCTCTCTGGCGGCGTGTATCTGTTCAATTTGCGCGTGGCGAGCTACGCCAACTTGATCGCCGCTGAAGATGCCGCTGAGAGCGACGAAGCTGAGCTGCGCCTGCAGACCTTTGACCTTGATCAAGACGGTCACAGCGATATCCTGCTGCTTGGCTCGCCATTGACGGCTGTGTGGTCGCCTGTGCAAGGCGGCGGCATGGTCGAGCTGGACTTTCGCCCTGCGGCATACAACCTGTACAACGTCATGACGCGCCGCAAGGAGAGCTACCACGCGCGCCTGCGCCAAGCCGCTGCCGAAGGCAGCATTCTCTTGCCGACCTCGCCGCTGATCCTTGAGAGTGAGCCGCCTTACAGCCGCGCTGTGCGCGCTAAGGAAGCAGGCTTAGAGAATCTCCTCATCTACGACTGGCACCGCCGCTGCTCTTTCCTCGACCACTTTTTGAGCGCCTCGACCACGCTTGATGAGTTCTACCGCGCGCAGTACGCCGAACAAGGCGATTTCGTCAATCAGCCCTATGAGATTGTCGAGGCGGTCTGTGACGGCATGCGCGCTCACGTCACTTTGCAGCGTGCCGGCAGCGTCTGGCTCGGCGAGACCGCGCATCCGATCAACATCCGCAAGACCTTCCAGTTCTTCCACAGCGAGAGCGCGTTCAAGGCGCACTACACGCTCTCGAATCATGGCAGGCAACCGCTTGAGCTGCGCTTCGGCGTTGAGACCGTCGTCGGCTTTGACGGCGGTCAAGATATCGCCAATAGCGCGCTGCGCTTGAACGGCGAGAGCGAGCGTCTGCCTCTGAGTGCGCTGCGCGAGCTGGAAGGCGTGACGCACTACAGCGCTGACACTGTCCTGCACAACTTGACGCTCACAATGTCGCTCAGCCGTCCTGCCTTCCTGTGGCAGTTCCCACTTGAAACGGTCACGCTCTCTGAAGATGGCTTTGAACGTGGCTATCAGGGCACGGTCTTTTTGCACCTGTGGCACGTGCAGCTGGAGCCGAACGAGCGCTGGGAAGTCGCGCTGACACAGAGCGTCAGCCAGACGGCTTTCAATGCCCTCAACTTTCAGTAGCCCTTTCAATACGCTCAACAGGTCGTTCATGGCAAGACCTCTATCCCCGGTCTTTTTCCTGCAAGCAGGGAAATACCCCTATCCTCTGCCCTTTCCCCGCCAGCAGGGAAAGGGAGTTATCCACGTTTTGACCCCTGAGACATAGCAGCGACGTGACCTGTCTGACCTGTGAACAAGTTGGCAACACACAATAGTTCGCCTGTCTTGCTTGCAAGACAGGGACTAAGGAATGGAGTTTGTCATTTGCTTTCAACGGATTGTTCACGGTTGCGGCTGTCAAAAATTGAATTGCAGCCCGCCTTCAAAAACAGACATTTTTGCCCATCTGACTAAATTCTGCGCTATTCAGAGCGCATTCCAAAAGCGAAGTGCCTGAGCCAGTCAGCGTTTGCGGTGTCTGTGAAGCGCAACCATTGCGCGCCACGTTCAGCAACTGCTAATGTCCGCACAGCGCGTGAGCCGAGCCAAGCGTCCAAACGCCATGCAATTGCCTCATTCGAGTCGTGATTGACTTTGCGGCAGAGCGCGTTCCGCGCACGAAGCTCGGCGCCCTGCATCAGCTAGGTCAGGACAAAAGGTTGAGCGTCTGCAGACGACTAGAGCGTAGGCTGAGTGCGGCGAGAAAGCAAGGCTGAGCGCTGCTGTAGCCGCTTGCGTCCCAAAAGGATAGAGCAACTTCGGACTAGAGCGCCGTGCGCTGATGGCTGTTGCAACTGTGAACGACTCGCTGAGGACATCGAAACGAAGGAAGAAAGAGGATATTGAAACTTCCATGCGAAGCGTGCTACACTTGACGTAAAGCACAACGTCTCTCAGCGCTTGATAGGAGCGCACTTGTTCGAAAGCACAGCATCGGCAAACATCTCTGGCTCTACCGTGCAGCTCACGCTTGAGGCGGCTGTGCTGCTCGGCATCTCAGCAGCAGGTCAAACACCTATTCGGCGTACAGTGGTGGACGCCTTGTGGCGCTGTGGCTTGGTGCCGCTCCTATCCTCTGAGGCGCTCGTGCCACAAGCTGATTTAGAGGCAGCGCACGCCTATGTGGACGTGCTGACACAGCCGCTCAGTCGCTCTGCTGAGCAAGCGCTCCAGCAAGCGCTTGCTCACAAGTTGCCTATCTTCCTGTTCGTGAGCGCCGATCTGGCGCAAGATTACCGTAAATATGGCACGGTGATTCCGTTCAAGGCGAGCGACGACCTCGGCGCTCTGCTCGTGCAGCAGTTCACCACGCTGCTGACATCCGCGCCGCAAGCGTCGCTCAGCTTGCATCCGCCTCACACTGATCACGTGCCGACGATTCCTGCGCCTTATGTAGCGCACTCGCATTACTCAGCGCGCCGCCTAGTCGGGCGCGCCGCTGAGCTGGACGCCTTGCGCGCTTGGTCGAGCAGCACGACGCCTGTCCTACTTCTGACAGGCGCAGAAAGCATCGGCAAGAGCGCGTTGGTCTGGCACTGGCTGCTGGAAGAGCGCTTGAAAGAGACCAATCAGCCGTTGATGCTCTGGGACTTTGCCGAGAGCAACGGCGGTTTCGCCAATTTCGTGCGCCATGCATTGGCTTACTTTCTCAGCATGCCTCTGGACGCTGTCAATGACATGCCGCGCGCCGAACGCCTGCCGCTGCTCCTGCAGACTCTGGCTAAAACGTCGGCGCTATTGGTGTTGGAGCGCGCTGAGCGTCTGTTGAGCGCCTATAACGCGCTTTTCACGCTGCAGACCGTTCATTCATCTGAGGCGCCGCCTGCGAACGCCGAAATCGCCGCTTTCCTAGACGCCCTGCCAACTTTCAGCGCGCTCAAGACCATACTGGTCACGCGCTTGAAGCCGCAAGGCTACGCTGATCGGTCAGGTGTGCAGTCAATCGCGCTATACGGTCTGAGCGAGGCAGATGCTGTACAGCTGTTCGCGCAGCTCGTGCCGCGCTGCGCTCCGCAGACGGTTGAGACGTGCATCGAGACGCTAGAGCGCCATCCATTAGCGCTTTGCATGGTCGCAGAGAGCGGCAAGGCACATCCGAACGGCTTTGAGGAGTGGTGGCGGTCACATGCAGCGCACATCAGGCGCACACAACGGCTTAGCTTGCATCTTGAGCTGCTGATCGAAGATGCTCACATCATCGGCAAAATCGAGAGCGGCGCGCGCATGATCCTAGACATCCTTGCAGTGCAGCGCTTCCCTGTGCCGCATTGGCTGCTCTGGCAGGCGCTCCAGAACTTGCCGAGCAGCTCAACGCAGCAGCAGGCTGTTACACAAGCGCGTCTACACACTATGCTCCATGACCTTGAAAGGTGTGGCTTGCTGCTCTGGGATCGCGCCACCAATCGCTACACGCTGCCGCAATCTGTGCGCCGTTATATGCGCGCTGCCTGCCCTAAAGTGGAGCGCGAGATGATCTTGAGCGCAGTCGAACGCACCTACACTTCGCTTTTGGCGCATATCCCTGAGGCGCTGCATGACGAAAGCGATCTGCGCGCCGCTACAGAGCTGTACTGCGCGCTGCTCCAAGCAGGCAAAGCCGAGGAAGCTGCGATCTTCTACCGCCAGAATCTGAGCAAGCCGCTTTTGGGTCGCCTTGCCGACTGGCACACTGCGCTGCAGCTGTTAACGCCATTCTTTGCAGAAGGCACTCATGCGTCGCTTGCAGTTGGGTCTGTCAAGGAGCGCGCCTATCTCGGACACGAGATGGCGCTCATCTTGACCAATTTGGCGCGCTTGCCAGAGGCGCGCCAGCGGCTAGAGCAGACCTTGCCGCTTTTTATCGAGTCAGACATGCCTGAGTGGCTCTGCACAGCGCTGATCAACTACGGCAACCTGATCCAAGAGTCGCTCGCCTTGCGCGTGCGCACCTTCGAGTTAGCGCGCCGATTGGCTGCTCTTATCGGCGCTATTGAAGATCAGGCAGCTGCGAATTTCATCCTGCTGCGCGATTACGTAGAGATCGGGTACTGGACAGCTGCAGCAAAAGCCTATGAGGAGTTCAGCGCCAGTCCAGCGCGTTACCGCACCTTAGCGCGCCAAGCCGCAGCTGAATGCCTTGTGGCGCAGATGTTGCTGGCACAAGGGCAGGATCCGAGCGGCGCGCTGAACTTAGCTTGGGAAATTGCTGCGCAAGGCAACGCCATAGATGAGAAGCGCACAGTTTATGCGCTCTGGGGCGAGATAGCGCTTGCACTGATGAACCGTCCTGATGCTGCTGAGCGCTTCTTCGAGGAAACTCTCCTCATGGCTAACAGTGACGCTAGACTGATAGCACACTACCGCGGTGGCTTAGCGCGTGCTTACGCTATGCAAGGTCGGCGTGAAGAGGCACTTGTGCTGCTGGCAAAAGGCGTGCCGAGTCTGGCTGCGGCACAAGTTCACCTCATGCTGGGCAATGCAGCCCAAGCCGAGTCAGCGGCGCTTGAGGCGTACCGTCAAGCATGGGCAGAAGGCACGCCATTCAGCCATTGGTGGCAGTTAGAGCAAGCGCGCACTGTTCTGCGCCAACTGCAAGTGCCGCCACCTGATCTGCCCAGCTATCAGCCTGACAAAGTACCCAAGTTGCCGCACGAACAGGACATCCGCGCCTATCTGCGAAAACTAGAACACAGAGGACAGAATAAACCTGCGCCGAACTGAGCCAATGCAGCTGCGCTGTGTCGGCACTCGACTCTTTTGACCCTTGACACTTTAGAACATTTGTGCTAGACTGTGCCTCACTCAGCCGCATGAGCAGAAGTGAGGTCATATGCCGCCTGCCCTTGCCTACGCGCCGAACGACGCCGCGCTGCGCGACGCCGCTGAGTCTGAGCTGCGCGCGCGCCGTGCAGCCTATCAGCGTGCCTGCGATTACTATAACGGTCTGCACAGACGCCACTTGCGCTCGCAAGGCGAAGAAAGCGATGACAACGTCGTCATCAACCTGATCCGACAAGCCATTGATCGCACGGTCAGCCTGCTGGTGCCGCGCTTCCCAACATTGGACTTGCCGACTCTGCCTGAGCGCAACGCTGCGCTTGCACAGCTGTGGGAAAAGAACGGCGCTGCACGTTTTTTGGCGAAGTTAGCGAAGCTCGGTTGCCTGAGCGGTCACGTCTTTGCGCGCGTCTTGCCGCCAAGTGCGCCTGAGGCTGCGCCGCGCCTGATCGCGCTCAATCCTGCCAATGTCATCGCCTTTTGGCGCGCTGACGACTATGAAGACGTGCTGTGGTACGAATTGCACTGGTCACATGGACGCGCTAACTACCGCCAAGAGGTCGTCCGCGCTGATGATGCATGGCTGATCCACACTTGGCAGGACGATAGCAGCGGTTGGCGGCGCGTCGAGACAGCAGTTTGGGCGTATCCGTTGCCGCCGATTGTCGCGTGGCAGCACCAAAGCGCGCCGAGTGCCTTTTACGGTCAGCCTGAGATCAGCAACTTCGCCCTAAATGACCGAGTCAACAGGCTAATGAGCGATGTGGCGCGCATTCTGCGCTACCACGCGGCGCCGCGCACAGTCGGCATTGGCTTTGAGGCGCGCGACTTGACGCCGACTGCCATCAACACGCTCTGGACGATCCCAAAGGCAGACGCCAAAGTTTTCAACCTTGAGATGCACAGCGACCTAGCGAGCAGCATGAACGCTGTTGAGTTCTTGACGCGCGCCTTCCTTGCCGAGCAGCGCGTCGTGGTGCTAGACGGCACAGTGGCAGACTGGCAACGGATCACCAATCTCGGCATCCGCGCGCTCTACATGGACGCGATCTTCAAGATCGAGGAGCTGCGGCGCAACTATGAGGTCGGCTTGACACAGCTCAGCCAGGTCATGCGCATGGTGACCGATGAGCCAGACTTCATAGCGCCAGTGCGCGTCACATGGGCTGATCCATTGCCGACAAGCGCGGCTGAGACAGTGGAAGTGCTGGCGCGCGAGCTGAGTCTAGGCATTCTCAGCCGCGAGACAGCAGCGCGCGAGCGCGGACGCGACTGGATGACGGAGTCGGCGCGCATAGCCGCCGAACGCACGCTTTCGGAAGCTCTAGAGGATGAGGAGGTCGTTTCGAATGGCTGAGACGCCAAAGATGGACGAGACGCAGGAAATATTCATCGCGCAGCTGCAGTCTGAGCTGGAGCAGGCACGCCGCGAGGCATTGGAAGCTAAGCGCGAGGCGCTTGCCGCGCAGCACGGCATTCCACCTGAGCTGATTGCGCTCTTGCGCGCCGATAGTCCTGAGCAGCTGGCACAAGATGCTGTGCTCCTAGCGCGCGCCTTGAACCGTGTGCGCAGCACGCCAAGTAGCGCCGCACACGCCGCTGAGTCCGCTGCGCCTGACCTGAGCTGGTTGCGCGAGCGCCGCGAAGGACGTGCTAATCCGTTCGGTCGCGGCGGCGTCCGTTGGGCTGATGAGTAAGCGAGGTGAGCGATGACTCTTTCGAAGTACAGCGATATCGCAGCGCTGGTTGAGGACATCTACGAAGGCGCCTATTTCGTCCTACGCGCCAACAACGCACTAGTGCGCACTGTGACCGTCTTCAATGAGAACCGCGGCATGGCGCCGCGCAAGGCGACCGTCTACAGCGCTGCCAATGTGCGCGCCTTCGCCGAAGGCGATAGCGTCACAGCGACTGCTTTCAATCGCACGGCGCTCAGCACGTTGACTCCGGCGCGTTACGCTGATCAGGTCATCCTGACTGACCAACGCATTGCCACTGATCCGCAGGACGTGCGCGCCGACGTTGCGCTGGAGATGGGCGCCGCTTTTGCCGAGTTTGTGGACGCGAAGATCGCCTCTGACTTCGCCAATTTGACAGGCGGCGCGCTCGGCACGGCAAATTCCGCGCTGACTTGGGCGCACATCCTGCGCGCGCGTGCACTGTTGCACAACGCCAAAGTGCCTGCGCCGTACTTCTGTGCGCTGCATCCATACCAGTGGCTGCGCCTTGTGGAGAGCGCGGCGCTGAGCGGCACAGAATTGAAGCAGGCGCCTGCCTTCCAAGACGCTCTGGTCTCGACGTACTTCGTGGCGAGCTTGATCGGCGGCGTCACCTTCGTGGTCACGCCGAGCATCCCTGTTGACAGTAACAACGCCGTCGGCGCGATGTATTCGCCGCTTGCGCTCGCCTATGATGAGCGCCGTCCGTTCAACTTGCGTCCGCAGCGTGACGAGGCGCGCGAGGCATTGACGTTGAACTTTTCGCTCTGGTTTGCGCACGGCGTCTGGCGTCCGACAATGGGCGTCAAGTTGACAGGCTTGGCGACGCTGCCCAACTAGTCCGCGTTCAAGCGCTAGGGCGAGATTTTCTCGCCCTAGATGCCTGACTATCCCATGAAAGGAACTGATCTATGCCTGCACGGCTCGGCATGTTGCCGTTGATCGCGCAGTTGCGCGCCTTGTGCGCTGTTGGTGAGGCTGATCTGATCGTCGGCGCGACCACATACTGGTCAGACGAGTTGCTGCAAGCGGAGCTGGACGCCACACGCCGCACACTCTATGGCGCGCCGCTGCTCGCCTTGCCGCAGTTCATTGACGGCGCCTATCGCTACTATGAGTACGCCTTTCCGACGGCGCTCGGCGTCTGGGTAGAGCAAGCAGCGCCGGAGAGCGGCTTTGCCGTGCGCAGCGCGGCTGGCGTCGCTTTGACGAGCGGTTTCACAGTTAATTACCGCGCGCGGCGCGTCGTCTTCGCTCAGGATCAAGCGGGCGCGTCCTACACTTTGGACGCGCGCTTCTACGATCTCTACAGCGCCGCAGCCAGCATCTGGGAACAGAAAGCGGCGTTTGCAGCGGCGCGTCTGGATTGGGCAGGCACGCACGGCTTGAAGGCGAGCCAAGAGTATGAGCATTGCGCAGCACAGGCGGAGCGTTTCCGCCAGCTGAGCGGCGTGCGCACAGCGACTTTCCAGCGGACTGATGAGGTGCGCGAATGAGCTACGCTGAGCGCTCTGCCTATGCCGAATGGCGCGATTCGCACGGCACGCTCGTCCTTTCCGCAGCGCGCACTGACCTTGAGATGACTGAGAGCGTCTCGCTGCACACCAACACGCGCGGCAACGCTGCGGCGCGCAGCGTGCTGGTCGGCGTGCGCAGCTGCACAGTGACTTGGCAGGGCTTCTTCACACGGACGCAAGTGCCATTGGCGCTGAGCGCCTTGCCGCGCTTGCGCGTCGGCGCGCGTGGCGAGCTGGTGTGGGGAATTGTCGGCAATTTCAGCGGCGCGCCGAAGCACGGCTATCCAATGGTGGTAGCTGAGCAAGCTATCAGCGCGCCACACGGCGGCGGTCTGCTGTTGCGCCTGACCTTTCAGAGCGATGGCGCGCCGCTCTTCGCTGATAACGCCATCTGGGACTGAGAGGCAAGCATGTTCGAAGTTACGTTGACGTTAGCCAACAGCGCGCCGCTCGACTTGACGCCGTATCTCAAGCAGCTGTACATTCGGCTCGGCATTCACACGCCGATAGCAGGCACAGCTACAGCTGGCACATGCTACTTGCGCCTCGATAACAGCGATAGGCGCTTTACGCCGAACAATGCCAGCAGTCCGTATTACGGCTTGCTCCTTCCGAGTCGGCGCGTCCAAGTCAAGATTGACGGCGTGACAGTGTTTGTCGGACGTTTGCGCCGCATTACGCTCTCAAGCGGGATGTACGCAGAGCGCGAGGCGTACTTTGAGTGCGAAGATTTGCTGAGCACCTTGCAAGCCACTAACATCAGCTTGCCCTTGCAAGAGAAGCGGCGCGCTGACCAGCTCATCCGCGTCATCCTCGCGCGCGCCTTTCGCACAGCCACAGCCGAAGGTTTCTTGCGCTACAAGATGAACAATCCGCCTGCTGTGGCAGAGAACGATACGGTCACGATTAACGACGTGACCTATCGTTTCCGCGCGACGCCTGTACAGGCGAACGACGTGAAGCGAGAGAGCGGCGCTAGTCGCGCTGAGCAAATCGAGAACTTGCTTGCGGCAATCAATGGCGGACAAGGCGAAGGGACGCGCTACTTCACAGGTACAAAGCAGCCTACAGGCGTACGTGCCGTGCATCTTCCGCTCACCACGACGCGCTGGATACGTGACCGTCTGCCAGTCCGCTACTATCGCCTTGACGAGACGAGCGGCACGGTTGCGTTTGACATTGGCGAGAACAAGCGCAATGCTACCTACATCGGCGCTCCTACGCTCGGCGTGACGCAGTCGGGCATTTGGGCAGAGGACGCGCGCACTTGTGTCACGCTGAATGGCACAAGCCAGTTTGTGGAACTGCCTCCGCTCGACATGCGCAGCCAA
>JANWYI010000066.1 GCA_025055255.1 Anaerolineae bacterium
CTTGGCACGCCCATGATGCGCGCTGCCTGTTCACACTGCTCACGCCGCACGCCGTACTCGCTGCTGACCAGCTCACGCCGCACGCCTGTGTCTAGCGTCACTATGGTCACGCCGCTAGGTAATGGCACAGGTGTGGTCTCCAAGCTGCGGCAATCAATCAGCAAGGCGTGATCAGGCTTGCCAACGGCTGAGATCAGCTGATCCATGATGCCGCTGCGAATGCCGATGAAATGATGCTCAACTTGCTGACCGAGCAGCGCCTTCTGCGTTTGTGTCAGCGACACGCCAAGTAGAGCGCTGAGCGCCTCAAACATGGCGACCTCAATAGCTGCTGACGAGCTAAAGCCTGCGCCAAGTGGCACATTGCCGGCAATAGTCAGGTTCATGCCGCGCAAACGATTCGGATTTTGCCCGTTGAGTAGCGCAATTGTGCCGCTCAAAGCAATGGCGCCGCGAATGTAGCGCGTCCAAGCAGGCAATGAGCTATCGTGCAGGCGCGCGAGCGGAAAAGTCACTTGGCTGTCAAAATCGAGCGAGTCAAGGACGATCAGGTCATCCTGACGTACATCAGCAGCGATATAAATAGCTTTGTCAATAGCTACAGGCAGCACAAAACCATCATTGTAGTCAGTGTGCTCGCCAATAATATTGACTCTGCCCGATGCATAGGCAACACACAGCGGCGGCGCTTTGTGACGCGCTATGTAAGCAGCAAGAACGGCGCTTTGTGGCTGCTCAACTTGCCGAATCGGGCGTGGCAGGCGTGCTTTTGCCGTCTTAATTGCCCACTCTTGCAAATCGGCAAGGTCTTTGGCAATGTAAATGTCTAAGTCAGGGAACTGCGCAGCCAGACGCATAGCGTGCTGGATGACCAGCTTACGTGCGCGCTGACTAGCGTCTTCAATCGTATCTGTGGCGCGCTTGTCGCCATGTGGTGAGCCAGTTTGTTGGCTGAGCAATAGTTCTGGCTCTATGTAGTTCGGATCAACATACAGTCCAAGTGCCTGACGGCGTTTGAGCGCGCTCAAAGCAGTCCAGCCGCTCTCTGCCAGTGCGCCGACGCTCGCCGTCTCATCCGTAATCGCCATTAAAATGACTTGCGCGCTTTGCAGCGCGGCTGCCTCGCGCTGCTGCGCTGCCTCATCCCAGACTGGCACTACTGGATCGAAGACGCTGATGCCTTCTGCGGCGCACGCCGCCTTGATCGGCTCGCGCCATTGCGAGGTGCCTGCAGTTCCCATCAGAAAAACAATCGCATTTTGCTCAGACATGCCTCATGCTGCTTTCTATGGATGTCCTGCGCTCAAATTAGCATCAATTTCTGGTTGACCTCAACCGCCATTGCCTCTTGACGCAACTCACATTTCAGTTGTTCAGCATAGTCAAGGATGTGCTGCAGATGCGCGTCGAGATCGGCTTGTGCGGCATAGCTGCGCACAATGTGAATAGTCTCGCTGACCAGTCCCACCTCGGCGCTACTCCAGACGCCGCGCGCATGCAACGTTGTCGTGGTTGCGCCGCCGAAAAGTTGCCCAAAAAAGGCAAGTGTGCGCTCAACGTATGGCATAGTGTCAACTGCAGTGTTCACGTCAACTGTTGTCGGAATGTACAGGCTTACAGCGTTAGTGCGTCCTAACCGATCTATCAGAGTAGTGGCGAAGTGGCGAAGTGCTTCAGGCAGTTCGTCAGGTGTCAATGCGGCGTACGGCGCAGAGGTCGGATAGTAGGGTAAGACGAAGTCAACGTCCCACGTCGCTGCGTCTATACATGCAGTTGGCTCAGAAGCAACATACTTCAAGACGCTGAAAATGCTGGCTTTCTCCACGTTGACTTGACGGCAAATTGCACTGCGGAGTGCTGCGAGGCGTGCCGCGGATTCAGAGGTCAGTGTGCCAACTAGGACGATTTGGTCAGCGTAGCCTGCCAAGTAGCTGATGGTCTCATCTGCGTAATACGGCACGCCAACAATCACATTGGCGTAGCGCGTGAAGAGCTGATCGAGTAGCAAAGTAGCGCGCACAGGCGGCGGGATCATTGAGGCGCCGAGCTGCGCAACGACGTCGTAGCCGCCATCATGCGCGAAAGTATCTGTTTCGGCGTCCAGCGCGAACAGCTCAGCTAGGCGGTGCGCCTCAGGCACTTCAGTGTACACAACACGCTGACCAGACTCAGCCGCCAGCGTCAGTGCCAGAGCAATGCCCAGACTACTCGCGCTGATGCCTGCTTGCACGTCAATCACTACGATCAAGGGCGCTCTTTTGGTGCTGGCGCGCACGCTGCTGTTGACTAAACGAACTGCCAAGACGCGCGCTAACTCAACAGCGACGCTGGCATGCTGACTGAGAATGGCGAGAAAAGCATCGCGCTTGAGCTTAAGCGCGTAGACGCTCGTGAGCGCGGAGGCTGTGGCACTGGCGACACCTGAGTCGCCGCTGATAGCGCTGTATTCGCCGATGATCTCGCCTTGGCGCACATAGTTCAGAATTTTTTGCGTTTTGGTCTGCAATGAGTAGTGTGTAATACCGACAATCCCACTCTTAATGAAAAAGACACAGTCACTGCTTTTGCCTTGCCACAGCAGCACGTCGCCGCGCTGATAGTGTACCTCTTCCATTTGGTCAGCAATACTGCGGAGTTGCTCGTCGCTCAGCTGGCTGAAGAGTGAGAGGCTGCGCAGGAAAGTCAGCCGATCTTGATCCACACGCTGCCAGACTTCATCAGGCAAGCCGACACCTATGCGTCGCGTCCTGCCACGGAAGGCGACGCGGTAGCACACCTCCCCGTTTAGGATCGCTTGGCTGAGCAAGCCTTCCTTCAGCAAGGAATCCAGCAGTGGCTGGACTTGCTCAGGACTGAGCGCATGCTGCTGCATGAAGGTGCAAATTTCATTGCAGGTAGCTTGCTCGCGGCGCGCTAACCAATTGATCAGTAGGCGTTGCTCAGGCGCGATCTCTTCAGCGGTCAGAGCGAGCAACGAGATGCCTGTCTGAGTCTGCGCTATAGGTCGCTCCGAGCCTGATGACACCTCGCGGTCGCGCTCAGGGCTTTTGGACGGGCTTGGCAGGTCACCTCGTTCAGACATAGCGTCGTCTTCAGCGCGCATGACTAGGTTATTCTGAGCACAGCTTACCACAAAGCTACAGGCTTCGCAACGCACGGCACAGAGCAGTGTCACGCAAGACCTGTAGAGATGAGAAGCATTTGAGCCGCTTGCTGCTGTGCGCGATTAGGTATAGGATTAAACTGCTTTTGCCTGAATAATTTGCTTACGTTTTTTATTTCTCCATGAGAATTTTAGCCGTCAGCGATAACGTCTTGGCAAAATTAGAAGACCGCGATAACTTGCTGCGAAACTATGGCGAGGTGTGCGCGGTTGTTAGCTGTGGCGACATGCCCGCTCATTACCTAGAGTTCATCACGGATGTGCTGGGCGTGCCACTGCTCTACGTGCGCGGCAACCATGATATCCACTACACCCAAGAGCATCCCGGCGGCGACAATCTGCATGGGCGCGTGGTAAACTTTGGCGGACTGTTGTGGGCAGGCTTGGAGGGCTGTTTGCGTTACAACCGCGAGCCAATCCAGTACACACAGAGCGAGATGCTCTGGCAAGTGCTGCGGCTTTATCCCGCTGTGCTGGTAGCACAAGCGCGTTTTCGGCGCCGCTTGGATATCATGGTGACCCACGCGCCGCCGCGTCACATCCACGACTTGCCTGACCGCGCGCACACAGGCTTCACAGCCTTCCGTCTGCTGATGCGTCTGTACCGTCCACGTTACCTGTTACACGGCCATGTGGACACGCACGATGCACCTTTGCAGCGCACACACACGCGCTTCTTACAGACCGAAGTCATCAACGTCAATCCTGCAAGGGTGCTAGACTTTGACAAGCTGTGAAAGGAGTGTACTCCATGGACCCTGATGATCCAACAGCTGTGGCACAAGCAGCGCGCCATTTCTCGCAGGCGCGCATGAAAGCATTCTGGCAGGAAGTCTGGGCGCTGCTGACAGGCAAATCCATTGACCTGCTGCGCTTTGAGGAAGTTAAACAGCGCCTGCGCTTGACCGATGAACGCTATCTCGGCCTGCGCGAGATACCGCTCGACAAGATCGTCGGCAGCGTTGGACGCTACCGCGACTTCACACGCACGTTCTTGCCGCGCACTAACGCTGTCCGTTCGCGCTGGCAGCGCCTTGATGCATTGGCGCGCGGGCCTGAAGGCTTTCCGCCAATTGAAGTCTACAAAGTTGGCGACGCTTACTTTGTGATTGACGGCAACCATCGTGTCTCAGTCGCACGTCAGCTCGGCGCTAAGACGATTGAGGCATATGTGACTGAGCTGCAGACGCCAGTGCCGATTGACGAGAACACGACTGAGAAAGACCTGATCCAGAAGGAAGCCTACGCCGATTTCCTACGCCGTACACGCCTGAATGTGTTACGTCCTGAGGCACAGATCATCTTGACCGAGCCTGATCGCTACAACCAACTCTTGGAGCACATCTCTGTACATCGCTACTTCATGGGACTCGACCAAAAGCGTGAGGTCTCGTGGGAAGAGGCGGTCTGCAGCTGGTACGATAACGTCTACATGCCACTGGTCAAACTAATCCGCGAATATGAGGTGCTGCAGTATTTTCCCGGTCGCACTGAGGCTGATCTCTACGCATGGCTGATCAAGCACCAAGAGGCAATGCGTCTCTATCACGGCGGCGACTACATGACGCCTGAAGAGACCGTTGCCGACTTTTTGAGCAAACTGCCTGAGAACGCGCGGCGCTCATAAAGGCAGGGCGGCACTTTTGCCGCCCTGCGCTTTCACTTCACTGTGCGGCGCGCGCCACAAGGTTCAGCACAATCCGCACTTCGTCGTTGACGCGCACAAAGCCGAGATTCGGCGGCGTCAAGCCCAGCTCAGTCAGCTTCAGGTCAGCAAAGGCGGTCACTACGAGCGTGCCTTTCTCATAGCGTCCCATTGCCGTGAACACGGTCTCGCGGGTCGCCTCGCGCACTTGTAAGTTGCCCTTGATCTGGAAAGTGACGGTCTCGCCTTCGCGGTAGGCGCGTTGCGGCAAGCCGATCAGCTCGGCGTTAGTGAACTTTGCAATTGGGAACTTGTTGAAGTTGAAGCCGCGCTCGCTGATCATCCAGTTATCGCGGTTGCGCTGATCAGAGCGAATCTGTGCCAAATTCACGTTGATTTCCTCGCTCAGCTGGCTGTTGGCGAGGTTGCCTAGGTCAATTGCCACTTCGCCGGCGATCTCTTTGGTCACGCCAACAGCTAGCACGAAGTTGCCGTTCAAAATCTCGCCAACTTGGTAACAGGCTTCTGACTCCTCGCCTACGATTGTCAAGAAGACAAAGTTCGACTCAGCAGTTGCCGTCGGCGTTGGCTCTGGTGTTGCCGTCGGCATGGGCGTAGCAGTCGGCACGTTGGCAGGTGTGGCAGTGGCGTTGCGCGCGGCCGTGCAAGAGACGTACAGCTCTTGGGCAGGCAACGGACGTTCTGCGTTAGCGCCAAAGGCAACAGCATGCACGCCGTGCTGATACAAGCTCTTACGCGCTGCAGTGGCAGTCAGATTGCGCTCTGCCTGTTGTGTGCGCAGCGCGTCAAGGTTGTTGCTGCGCGCAGTTGGCACGCCTGTCACAGAAGGCGTGGTAAAAATTGATGGAATTATGAAATTCACAGCGATGTAGATGCCGAAGACGATCACAGGGATGCCAATCAAAGCAGCAGCGCCGAGCATAAGCGCTCTTGAGCGTTTCATTGCGTTAATTTCTCCTTCAATAGCCGATGTAGCACACTGTGATTCTAAAAAAGTGAAAGTTAAATTGCCTTACCAAACTGGATAAGAGATTGCTGAGAAGGTGCAACGTCAGAACGCTCTTGACAGGCAAATACGGCGCAGCTAAACTATAAGTGCACTCGCCACCTTAGCTCAATCGGCAGAGCATACGCTTCGTAAGCGTGAGGTTTTGGGTTCGAGTCCCAAAGGTGGCTCACCAAAAGCGCTCAGAGAGCATTTGAGCGCTTTCACTTTGCAACGCGCAAGGTTGCCAGCAAGCTGTCAGTGGTCAGGCTGCCGACTGATAGAACTTGGTCGGCAGCGGAGAGCGTAGCACGGTCAGGCGCTATGCCGCACGCCACAGCATAGAAGCGCTTCAAGCGCGGACGCAGCTCGGCAAGGGCTTCTTGCCAGTCATCAGTGAAGCCACCATCGCTGAACAGGTAAAGCGCAGCAGAAGCACCTTGCGGCAACTCAACGGCAAGACGGCGCAACGCTTTGCCGAGGTTTGAGGCGCCGACTGGCTCCAGCGTGGCAAGAATCAGGTTGACATCAGCATGAAACAGTTCTGAGTGAATGGCTTGGAGCGGCGTGACAACAGTTGGCATACTTTCGTACGCGAGCACAGCAGCCTTGATTAGGCGTCCACTGTAGCTTTCGAAGGCGCTCAACAGCACCTGCACGCCTTGCCGCAACGACTCAAGGGCTGTGCCGCTCATCGAGGCAGAGTGATCGAGCAGGATGTAGACGCACAGCGTCTCAGCCATTTGAGTCGTTCACAGCAGACGGCGATGACGCATTGGGCATTTGGGAAGGTGCGCTCTCGGCGCTGGATGAGGTTGACGGCTCAGCTGCTGCTTGTGTCGAGGCATTCTCAGAGGCAGGCGACGTTAACGGCGCTGTCTTAGTGCGCTTCGCAGCGCGCAGTGCGCTCTCAGTCACCTCAACAGCGACCGACCATTCACGTCCGCTGCCACTGATGACTATGGCGCGCGGCTCATACCACGCAAAAGCAATATTCTCAGGCACAAGGCGCACTTCCACGCTTTGAGTCTCTTTCGGCTCAAGCGTCACTTCGCTCAGTGTGAGCGCTAGCCATGGCACACAGCTCAGCTCAAACGTCCATTCGCGCGTGCTTGTATTGCTCAGCTTGAGCTTGGCAGGCTTTAGATTGCTCAGCGTTAAATGCGTCGGCGTCACGTTCAAGTGCGGCACAGCCTCAATCAACATTATCTGCGCCGCAACAGTGAAACTCTGGTCACTGCCTTCGACAATCAGCGCGTCAGGCACTGTGTGAGCGCCGCTAGGCAACTCTAATGCTTGAGCGTTCACCAAGACCTTGAATTCAGCGATGCTAGACGGCGGCACTTGCAGGCTGAAAGCGCGGCACGCCGTCTCAAAGGAAAGCCACGCCGCGTTCAGCCTGACCGTGCCATGCCACGCCTTCGGCGCCGCATTCAGAATACGCACGGTCTCAGCAGCTGGCTCAGCGTGGAGTGGATTGACCGTGCCAAAGTTGAGCAACAGTGTTTCCAAGACTGGTGTGCGCGGCACGTCGCGGATGTCAAGCTGGACAGCGATCAAGACAGGCTCGCGTACATTGCTCAAGCTCAACACTGCTTCATGGTAGCTGACGCCAAGTGGCAAGACGCCAATTTGCCGCTCATGCAAGCCAACAGGAACTTCTAGCACGCCGCCAACGGCACATTCGAGAGTTTCGTTCGGCACAGTCAGCCATGCAGCGTGACGCTGCACTGTGCCACGCCAGAGAGATGGTCCGCGGTTGTATAAGCGCAAAATTGCCTCGCTAGGCGGCTCGCCGCGCACAAATGGCGGAAAGACTACAGTGCGCGCAATCATGAACGGCGGACGTTCGACCAAGACCATGCTCACTGGCACGCTAGCACTAAATGGCGCGCTGCGTGGCTCGCTCTCAATCAAGATGTTATCTAGCGCAATAGGTTTATTGAGCGGAATGCCTTCTGGAATGTCTAGCAGCTCAAGGCGAATGCGCGCGGTCTGCAAAGCCGGCACACGCAGGGTTGGTGCGCTGATCTTGCCGCTCAGCTCTGCATTTTGTGCCTCAACGATCTGCACCCAGCCGCGCTCAGCGCGCACTGTGCCGTACCAATCAGCGGCGCCTTCGTTGCGCACCTCAATGAAAGCGCTAGGCAACTCAAGGTTGCGCTCGACCTCATCAAAGCGCGCAGCGTCGGTCAGCAAGTGCAAGTGACCGCGCGGCGGAAGCACCTCAAGGCGCGCAGGCACGGGCACATCAGGGAAAATGCCGTCGCCGTCAATGATGAAAGCGTCGGGAATAGTGTGGACGCCGCTTGTGAGCTGTTCAGCCTGTTGCAGCTTTTCCCAGTACAAGCGCAACGCGACTTGAACGCCTATCTCTGACCAAGCATCGCCACGCACAGGCATTGGCGAAAGCACATGCAACCATGAGCGCGTCGCATACACCTTGCCTGACCACGCGCTGCGTCCGAAGTTAGCAATCACTAGTTCAAATGTCTTCTCTGCCTGCCAACCAACTTCAACTTGACCGAGGTCGAGCGGCGCAACATGCAGTGCAACCTCAGGACGCTGAACGCTCAGCTGAACGTCCACGCTGTGAACTTGGTTGGCGCCGACTGCCAGCACGCCACCTGAGAGGAAGTAGTCAGCGTTTGGCAACGCAAGTGCCTCAGCATTTAGGCTGACTTGCCATGTGTGTGTCCGTTGAGGCGGCACGCGAAACTGCCCTTCAGGCGCGACGCTCAGCCAAGGCACACTGGCAACGATTTCGCCTTTCCAGCCTGTGCTGAGCGTTTGCAAGGTCAGCCGCACAGGCTCAGGCACGCGGTCAGTGAAGGGCGCGAAGCGCAGAAGAGATGGCACTTCAATGCCAGGCGGCTCAGCAGCTTGGACGACCTGCAAAGTCAGCGCGCCTATACTCAGCTGGTCGTGTTCATGCAACAGACGGCGCACGCCGCGCTCCAGCAGCACATTGTTCAACTTGATAGGCAAAGGCGGCGTCTCTGGTAGGAATACGAAGAGCGCGCCAGTCGGATCGCTTTGGACAAGGCAATAGTCGCCTTGAGGTAGGTCAGGAATGCCTAGCGCGGCGAAGTGTGACGCTGAGAGCAATATGCCGCGCAACGGCGGATACAACCGATGTTTCTTGGTGGCGAGACAGAGCGACCGCTCTGTTGGCGTCTGGTCTAGGACAGTGCCAGTCAGCCAGACGTGGCGCACCTGCTCGCCTTCGCGCACGGTCACTTCGCCGAGCAGCACTTCGCCGCGCTGCAGCGCTTGCCCTTCGATAGTTAGTATGACCCAGTGCGTGCCACTGCTCGGCAGAACCGTCGGCTCGAAACGCGCGCCGTGCAGCCCTGTGACGTTCAACTCAGTCCGCGCACTTACGCTCAGGCGCAGCGGCAAGCTGACTGTCACGCCGGGCAACAACTCACCTAGATTGACCAAAGTGTTGTTGTCCAGCTGCATCGAGTCTACTCCGCTGGGCAGACAGTTGGCATCGTGAACAACTGTCACACCACTCTTGACCGTTCGCTCGATCCATACCTGCTCAAAGCGCACTTCAGGTGCGCGCACATACACTACTGGCGCTGCTTGCCGCCACAGCACAGTCTGGCGATGACGACCGCGCAAAGTGAGCGGCTTGTCAATCATAAAAACGCCGCCATACTCGCCGATTGCTAAGCTAATCAGGCTGTGCGGCGTCGCACTGCGCAGCGCCGCAGTCAGCTCAGCCGCAGAACGCACTTCTAGCATGGCGACCTAGACGCTCTGCATGGTCACAAGAGCGAGCCGCGCAGCGTTGCCCGCGCCGAGCAGCCACTTTTGCCCTTCGCGCAAAGGCAGTGCAGTGCCGAGTGGCACTTTGCGCACTAGGCTGACGTCTGCCACGCGCAGATCGTCAAGAGCGATGTTGTACAGCACCCAGCCATGCCGTTTATCATACTGAAGCTCAACAAGTGGCGCGCGATCCTCAGGACGCGTTGCCTCATGCTCTGAGAAATTGCTTTGAGCGTGCCAACGATGCAGAGTGCGGCTCTGCCAACCGACAATTCGCCCTTTGTCCTGCTGGAAATGTCCTGCCTGACCGACACTTGAGTATAGGCGCAGCACGGGAATCTGCTTGGGATAGGTGATGCGCGTGTTGCACCAAGGACAGACAGCAGGATGATCGCGCAGCAGGATGAACGCCTTGCCTTCACACTCAGGGTTGACGCATGGCACGTGCTGATCTGCCATGCGCGAGAGCGCGTCACGCCACATGGCTGCCACAGGGCGTCTACTTGGGTCGCGCAAGCCATCAGTGAAGGCGCGGCGCATCAGACTTTCGACTTCCTCACCGAGCAGCCAAGCGCCGCGAAACGGGTCTTTTGGACGATTTGAGCGGTCGTTTGGGTCTTCAGTGTAAAGCGCACGTTCGCCAAAGGCGAGCTGATCGTCGCGCTCAGCGTTCTCAGGATCGTGGACTTTTGGTCCGCGCAATGGATGGCGCATCAGCAAGAGCTGGTAAATTAAGACAGCAAGCGAGTGCAAGTCAGTCTGGATAGATGGGCGGATGTCAGTCTGACCGCGCATATAAGCCGCTACGATCTCAGGCGCCATGTACTCAGCTGTGCCGAGCATAGCAGGCGGCAGAACGTCCGGCACGACGAGATTATCGAGATCGATCAGGACTGCGCGATGACGCGCTACGTTGACCAAAAAGTTGGCGCCTGAGAAATCTGAGTGGCATAAGCCGACGCCGTGCAGCTTCCAAGCGATGCGTGCCATCTCACTGGCAACGCAAGTGCGGTCAAACCAGTTGCCGCGCATATCCTCAGGCAGGCGCTTGACCGTCTTTGGTGAGAACCACCACGTCAAGTCTCTATGCGGCAACTCACGGTTGACGTTGAGCATCCGCACGCCTAGTGACGGGCGCCGCACAATGCCGTTGATCCATGCAAAGAGCGAAGCTGCGCTTGGATCGTGGCGTGTGACGTTCAGCTCGCCCATGATCTTCTGCAGGGCAGGCAAACGCGCACGATTCTCTTGATGATAGAGCTTGATGACGTGCTTTTTATCCCGCGAGAGGTAAAGCCTGCCTTGTCCGCCTTCGCTGAACGGTTCATCCTCGTACTCCTCAGTGGTGCCGTCGTCCAGCAGGATTCGCATGTTAGCTCACCTTATTTGGCGCTGTGCAAATGTCGCTACGTCAGGCTTTGCGTTTCGGACTTTCTAGAATTCTATCAATGATGCCGTACTCACGTGCGCGCTCAGCGCTCAGGTACAGGTCACGATCAGTATCGCGCTCCAGCACCTCGCGCGGCTGACCAGTTGCCTCAACTAAGATATCTAACAGCTTTTCTTTCAAGCGGATGATCTCTTTTGCCTGAATTGCCACGTCTGAGGCTTGTCCGCCGCCGCCATAGCTGAGCGGCTGATGCATGTGAATGGTCGCGTTTGGCAAGGCGTAGCGCATACCTTTAGCGCCTGCTGCCAGCAATACAGTGCCAAAACTTGCCGTTAAGCCGATGGCAGTGGTCGAAACAGGCGCCTTAATCAGGCGCATGGCGTCGTAGATCGCTAAGCCAGCGTAAATTTCGCCGCCAGGCGACTGAATATACATCTTGATCTCACGGTCAGGGTCTTGATGCTCAAGGTAGAGCAGTTGCGCTACAATTGAGTTCGCAACGAAAGCGTTGATCTCCGTGCCGACGAAGATGATGCGCTCTTTGAGCAGCAGGGAATAAACGTCCCAAGCGCGCTCGTAGCGCCCTGTATCTTCGATCACGGTTGGAATGAACACCATACCTAATGCTCCAATCTGGTTCACAGTGCTGCTGACAAGTATACCTGCAGATGGTCAGAAATGCGTACAAGAGGTGCAGAGCGGGCTCGTGCCAGTTTGGAAACGCCTGCGCGGCGCGCTGCGTTTGAGCTTGACTGAGTACATCAAGGTAGCTAAGACTATATGCATTGAATTTGAGGAGCAATTCCAGTGCCGAAGAAGCAGACTATCACATTCAACGTCGTCTTGCTCTCGCTAGTTATAGTCGCTGTGTTTACACCAGTTGCCTACGGTTTTTACCGCTTGTATCCTGGTGACTTCATAGGTCACCAAGACTTCGCGGAAGGAATGGAGAAAAACGGCGAAGTAAAAAGACCGCATGTTTTGTACCATGTGATCTTCACCATGCTGAGGAACTGCATGGGCAACCAAGGCATTGAGGGCGTTTTTTTGCTCATGGCGACTTTCCTATACGTTATGATCGGCATAGGTCTATTTCTATCGCTCAGTCTCCATGCGCCTGCAGCAATCATGAAAATATCTTTACTCTCTATAGTGGTACTGCTGCTAGTTTCTAAGCCAATCTATATTTGGTTTAACTTGCCTCAATTTATAGGCTATATTAACTATGTATCTCACCATAACCCGACACAGATTTTGCTGACCGTCTTTGTAGTTCCTGTCTCACTGATTGCGCTACGCGCCATATCGCCACAACCATATAGAAACTTGAATCAGCGTATTTTCTTAATTTCATTCTCAGCGCTTATAGTTCTTCTCCTTTCAGTGAGTAAGCCAAGCTACTCAATTGCGCTTTTGCCTGCGCTCGGACTGGTCGTGCTGTACCGTTTACTTCGCCGCCTGCCAATTGATTGGACACTACTGATTATTAGTATCATTTTTCCTTCACTAACTTTGTTATCTGTACAGTACGTCACTGCTTACATTGCAGAGCAAGAAACAGCTATTGGTATAGGTCAGCTAGAGTTCTTTCGCGTTCACAGACTTCAAGCCTGGGAAGTTTTTGTCAGGCTGACTTTATCTATACTTTTCCCAGCTGTTGTCTATAGGTTATACATCAGTGAAGCATTAAAAAATGATTACTTGAATTTGGCTTGGCTTACCTTCGGCGTAAGTCTTGCGTGGAGCTATTTGTTACACGAACAAGGCAACCGTCTTGGAGATGGCAACTTTGTTTGGTCTTCATATGTCTCGCTGTTCGTGTTGATGTTCAGCACAGTCCTGTTCCTGCTCAAGCAGCATGCAGCAGAGTCATTCAGGCTATCGTGCCGTTTCGTGGTTTCAGGTGTGGCTTTTCTGTTGCATGTTGGTTCTGGCGTATATACAGCAGTTAGAGTGATAGCAGGCTTGTAACTAGATAGAGGCGCACACGCATTCTGTGCTTGTAGGCGCAGCTCAATTGGGCGATAGCCTCCGTGAATTGCCAAGACGGCGAAAATTCCACTGCCAAGCGATTGAATATCTCACGGTCAGGGTCTTGATGCTTGAAGTAAGCAGTTGCGCTACAATCGAGTTTGCAGTGGAAGCATTGGTTTCTGTGCCAACAAAGATGATGCGCTCTTTGAGCAGCAGGGAATAAACGTCCCAAGCGCGCTCGTAGCGCCCTGTATCTTCGATCACGGT
>JANWYI010000067.1 GCA_025055255.1 Anaerolineae bacterium
GACGGCGCGCATACGTTCAACGTCTCGACAACGGTCGCCTTTGTAGTAGCAGGCGCAGGCGTACCAGTCGCAAAACATGGCAATCGCTCAGTCAGCAGCCAGAGCGGCTCAGCAGATGTGCTGAGCGCGCTCGGCGTGAACCTGAACCTGACGCCTGAGCAAGTCGGCGCCTGCATAGATGAGATCGGCATTGGCTTTCTGTTCGCGCCGCACTTTCATCCTGCCATGAAGCACGCCGTGCAGCCGCGCCGCGAGCTGGGCGTGCGCACGATCTTCAATGTGTTAGGTCCGTTGACCAATCCTGCAGGCGCAGAGCGCCAATTGATCGGCGTCTACGATGCGGCGCTGACCGAGCCATTGGCGCATGTGCTGTGCGGACTCGGCGCACAGGCGGCGTTTGTGGTACACGGCTTTGGCGGCTTGGATGAGCTCAGCACGGCAGGCGAGAATCAGGTCAGTGAGCTGCGCAATGGTAGTGTACGCACATACATGCTTGATCCGCGCGAACTCGGTTTCTCGCGCTGTGATCCGTCTGAGCTGCGCGGCGGCGATCCGCAGACGAACGCAGCGATTACACGGCGCATCCTCACAGGTGAGGAAAACGGCGCCAAGCGCGACGTCGTGTTGCTAAATGCAGCTGCGGCGCTTGTGGCAGGCGGCGCCGCTGAGACTCTGGCAGACGGCGTCCGCTTGGCGGCTGAGAGCATAGAAAGCGGCGCGGCGCTCGCCAAGTTAGAGGCACTAGTTGCCTACACAGCGCGTTTTCAGCAGTCGCCGATGTAGAGGTCGCTATGAAGGCAGGCATTCAGCGCACCAACACGATTCTGGATCGAATTGTGGCGCGCAAAATTGAGGAACTGGCGAGTCTGGAGGTAGCGAGTCTGCCCGTGCCAGACTCGCCGCCGCGACCTTTTGCGGCTGCTTTGCGCCGCGCTGATGGTCGCGTGGCACTAATTGCTGAGATCAAGCATGCCTCGCCAAGCAAGGGCGTGCTGATTGAGGATTTTCAGCCTGTGCGCCTTGCGCAACAGTACGCTGAAGGCGGCGCTTCAGCGCTCTCTGTGCTGACCGACCGCGATTTCTTCATGGGCAGTTTGGCTGACCTGCAAGTGGCGCGTCAAGCGGTCGGCTTGCCTGTGCTGCGCAAGGACTTCACGATTGATGAGCGGCAAATTGCTGAGGCGCGCGCCTACGGCGCCGACGCTATCTTGCTGATTGTCGCTATCCTTGATGATGCCAAGCTGCGCGACTTACATGCTGCAGCAACAGCGCACGGCTTAGCAGCGCTCGTCGAGGTGCATACACAAGCTGAGCTGGAGCGCGCTCTACGCCTTGAGGCGTCGCTGATCGGCATTAACAACCGCGATCTGCACACTTTTAAGGTAGACCTAAACGTCTTTCGCAACCTAGCGCCGCACGTGCCTGAGCATGTCACGCTTGTGGCTGAGAGCGGCATCTACACGCCTGAGGACGTGGCAGATATGGCTGCGCACGGCGCGCATGCAATCCTAGTTGGCGAGTCGCTTGTGAAAGCAGCAGACATCACGTCACAAGTGCGCAGGCTGAGCGACGTGCTGCGCTCAACCTAGACACAGAGATACATTGGCGCTACACTTGCCATGGTCTTCACGCACCTGAGAGTTGCCTATGTCCGCTCAAGTCCACGTGCCTGTTGTTGCTGCGCCACGTACAGACGCTCTGGTCACTTTTCCTGATGGACGCACTTTCAGTGCGCCGCTTGGCACGCCGCTACTCGCCTATGTGCAGGCTGCCTATCCGCCTGATCATCCTGAGCAGCCAATTCTGGCAGGCTTGATCGGCAATCGCTTGGTCGAGCTGACCTATCCGATTAAGAGTGACGTGCGCGTGCAGCCAATCACGCTGCGCCACAGCGATGGCGGCAGAATCTATCGCCGCACGCTCGTCCTCGTGCTGACAACAGCTGCAGCTGAGCTGTTCGGCTGTCAGATCGCCGTCAAGCACTCGATTCCATCTGGTGGCTTCTATTGTGAAGTGGTCGGACGTGAGAACTTCAGCCGCGCTGAGCTTGAACAGCTGCGCGACTACATGGCGCAGATCATCGCAGCGGATGAGCCGATCACGCGCTATGAAATGCCGCTCTCAGAGGCAATCGCATGGTTTGAGCAGCATGGCGATCAGGCGATGCTGCGGCTGCTCAAGCATCGTGAGAAAGACTACCTGACTGTCTATCGTCTGCGCGGCACTTTGGACTATTTCTTCGGCTACATGGCGCCATCCACAGGTTGCCTGCGCCTGTTTGAGCTGATCGGCGCCGAAGAAGGCTTTGTGCTGCGCTATCCGCGCCCGGAGACGCCTGATCGCCTGTTGCCATATCAGCCGTCACACAAGCTAGAGGCAGTCTTTCACCAGCACAAGGTCTGGCAACGGCTGATTGGCTTAGAAGACATCGGCGAGCTGAACGACGCTGTCCGCAATGGACGTTTCCGTGAGGAAGTACTAATTGCCGAGGCGCTGCACACACGCTACCTCGACGAAATCGCGCGCCAAATCGTCCTAGCACATCAGCGCGGCACGCGCCTCGTTTTGATCGCCGGTCCATCTAGCTCCGGCAAGACGACAACGTCAAAGCGCTTGGCAGTCCAGCTCATGGCATACGGCATCAAGCCGTATACGCTTGAGATGGATAACTTTTTCGTAGAGCGCTCGCGCACGCCGCGCGATGAGAACGGCGAGTATGACTTTGAGGCGCTTGGCGCTATGGACTTAGAGCGCCTGAACCATGACGTGAAGGCGCTCATTCAAGGTCAGCGCGTGCAACTGCCATATTTTGACTTCAAAACGGGTAAGCCGCGCGATGGCGAGATCGTGCGCTTGAGTGAAGACCAGATCATCATCGCTGAAGGCATTCACGGCTTGAATCCTGAGCTGTTGCCTGAAGTTGACTCTGAGCGCGTGCTGCGCGTGTACGTCTCGCTGCTCACAGCGCTCAACCTTGACCTGCATAATCGCGTCGCCACTACAGATGTGCGCTTGTTGCGGCGAATCATCCGCGACGCGGCAAAACGCGGCTACAGCGCTGAGCAGACTCTGGATCGCTGGGAAAGTGTGCGGCGTGGCGAGAAACGCAACATCTTCCCCTATCAAGAGAACGCTGACATGATCTTCAACAGCGGCTTAGCTTATGAGCTAGCGGTCTTGAAGCCATTTGCTGAGCCGCTGCTGCGCCGCGTTGATCCTGATTCGCCGCGCTACGTCGAGGCAAAGCGCCTGCTTGCCTTCCTTGAGTGGGTGAGCGCAGCCAGCGCTGAATATGTGCCTGATAACTCGCTCCTGCGCGAGTTCATTGGCGGCTCAATTCTGGAGACCTACATGCCGTATAAGCGCGAGCGCGGGCTGAGCAGTTGAGCGTGCCTCAAACAGCCATGACTCGATAAACTGTTGCGGTTTTCTGCGACATAGACCTGCAAAGACTGATATACTTTCTGTGGAAAGCTGCGCATGGCGAGAGAGCGCTGTTGACTAAACTTTCACAACGTGCAGCCAAAGGCATGATCTGGGCATATAGCGCCTACCTGAGCGGACGGCTGATGACTCTGCTCAGCACGGCGCTTTTGGCGCGCATCCTCCTGCCCGATGACTTCGGTGTGATCGGCTTTGCGCTGATCGTCTTGAACTTCATTGAGGTCGTGCGCAGCTTCGGCGTTAACGACGCGCTGATCTACCATGACGAGGCACTCGATCTGACCGCTGACACGGCTTTCTGGATCAACTTCGCCGTTGGCATAGCGCAGTATGGCGTCTTATTTGCGATAGCGCCGTTGCTGGCAGGGCTGTTTGCCAGTCCTATGCTGACTGACATTGTGCGCGTCATGGGCTTGGCGTTCATTCTCGAAGGGCTTGGTCAGGCGCACGCTGCCCTGCTGCAAAAAGACCTGCGCTTTCGCAGGCGCTTCCTGCCAGACCTGGTCTCAGCCGTGCTGAAAGGTCTTGCCACAATCGGTATGGCGCTGCTCGGTCTAGGTGTCTGGAGCCTAGCTCTTGGACATTTGGTCGGCGTGGGCGTGCGCGTGGCGGCATTGTGGCAGCTCTCAACGTGGCGTCCGCGCGCCCGCTTCAGCCGAGCGCGCGCACGTGCGCTATGGCAGTACGGTGTGCATATTTTGCTGTTCAATCTGTTAGCAGTAGCGCTTGATCAAGCTGATCAGATGGTGATTGGCTTGATTCTAGGCACGACTCAGCTCGGTTACTTCACAGTTGCTTACAAGATTCCTGAGCTGTTGATGGCAAACTTCAGCCTGATTCTGACCCGCATCCTGTTTCCTATTTTCTCGCGTCTGAAAAACGACACCGCCGCGCTGACCAACAGCTTCCTCGCCACCACGCAGTACACAGCTTTCGTGACCTTTGGCGTCGGCTTCACACTGTTTATGGTCGCACCGCAATTAGTCATCTTCATCTACGGCGACCGATGGACAGAGGCAGTGCCGCTCTTTCAAGTGCTTTCGCTGCTCGGCATTGCTTATACGCTTCCATGGGCTGCAGGCGACGCTGTCAAAGCCATTGGTCGTCCTGACCTGCAGACCAAGCTGCTTTTAGTGGAAAGTCTGTACACCTTTCCGCTGATCTGGCTGCTCGGCGCCAGCACAGGGATCGCAGCAGCAGCATCTTTCGGTAATTTGATCGCTTCACTGATCGCTGCAGCTGTGCGCCTGCTGATCATCGCGCGGCTGCTAAATTTCTCACCAAGAGTCTTTATCCGCGTCTTTCGTCCGCCGCTGGCAGCCAGTGTCGGTCTGCTCTTGGCGCTCAGCGCATGGCAAACTGTAGCAGCGCAGTTACCGCTCCTGCTGTACTTGATCGGCGCAGGCATTGTCGCGCTAGTCGCCTATGGCGGACTGCTGTTGATAGTCGGACGACGTCCGCTATTGGAAGCGTGGTCAGTCGGAGTCAGCCTAGTGAGACAGCGCAGTGTTGAGTCAGCCTAAGCAAGGAGTGTCTCTGTGACACAGGCAAAGCATACACTAAGCGTGACGCTCAGCCATAATCCTGAGGACTTGAAGGCGCTAAAGCAAGAGTGGGAAGCATTGCAGCAGAACAGCGCTAACCGTTACCTCTACAATAGCTGGGAATGGGTAAATCTGGTCTGGCAACATCTGTGCCAAGATGACCAGCTCTGGTTGCTGACTGCGCGTGATGCGCACGGCGCGCTCGTCGGCGTTACGGCGTTGTTGCGCCATGCCTTTGTGCCGATTCGCGGCACAAGATGGTGCCAACTCAGCTTTCTAGCGGCACAAGTTGAGTGCGATCATCTCGATTTTGTCTGCGCACACGGTCAGGAGGCAGCTGTTGCCAATGCCTTCATTACACGGCTGTTCGCTGAGCAGCGGCACTGGGATCGGCTCTGGCTCAGCAGCATACCTGAAGGCTCGCCAACATTAGCGGCGCTCCAACCCTATCTAGACTCTGGGCAAGAGCAGCCGCAGCCTGAAGTCTGTCCGTACATTAGCCTGCCCAGCGACTGGGAAACTTTTCTGAGCGCTGTGCTAGGTCAGCGCAAGCGCAAGAACTATCGCCGCGATCAACGCCGCTACGCTGAGGCATTCGGCGCTGATTGGTCTTATGCGCGCGCCCAGAGCGCTGCTGAACTGTCTACCTTCTTCGAAGATTTAGTGCGTCTACATCAGGCAAAGTGGGAAGCGCTTGGCGAGCAGGGCGCCTTTGGCACGCCGCAGCTGAAAGCATTCCATCGCGCCGTAGCTGAGCGTTTCCTAGAGCTAGGCTGGCTGCGCCTATATCGCTTGGTGATCAAAGGTGAGGTTGCTGCTGTAGACTACGGTTTTGCCTACCAAAGTCGCTACTACGCCTTCGCTGGCGGCTGGGACACGCGCTTTGCTGAGTACAGTCCGGGCGACATGCTGACAGGCATAACGATCCAAGAGGCAATCGCTGAGGGCATGCGCGAATTTGACTTCCATCGCGGCGATCAGCCTTACAAGTATTACTGGGGCGCGCAAAATGCCTACGATCACACAGTGACGTGCCTTGTCAGCAGACGTGCGCGCCGCGAGCAGCAACTGCTTGCGGTAGCGCGTCACGCTTGGCAAAGTGTCAAGTGCTTGCTGCCTGAGAAAATGCGCCGTCAAATTGTGCGCTTGGTTAAGCGCGACCTGACCATCTGGTTGCTTTTCAGCTTGCCTGCATTCAACGAGCTTGCAATTATGTGCGTGTGACCAGAGCGCACAAACAGACAGCGTGCTACAATGCAGCTATCCAAGTGAGGAGCTGTAAATATGTCATCTATTGTTTCTACTTTGCGGCAAGCTGATATTTTCTATGAGTTGACGCCTACTCAGCTGGAGCTGATTGCTTCAGTCAGTGTTGAGAAGCGCTTTCAGCGCGGCGAGCTGATCTTTGGCGAAGGCACTGAAGGCAAAGAGCTTTACGTCATCGCTAGTGGCGAGGTTGATATTGAACTCGATCCATCATTAGTTGGTCGTGAGCCAACAGATTCGGTCTATGTGGTCGCTACACTTAGGCGCGGGCAGTCATTTGGCGAGGTTGCTCTGGTGGACGAGGGCAAACGCTCAGCAGGTGCGCGCGCAGCCTCACACGATACGCGCCTTGTGGTCATTCCGCGCGATAAGCTGATGCTGCTGTGCGATACTTATCCGCAACTTGGCTATCGGCTGATGCGCAACCTTGCCGTTGATCTCGCTATGAAGATTCGCAACGCCGACCTGAACATCCGTGAGAGGCTCTACTGGCAAAGTCGCCCAAAGCACTCAGAGTAGGCGCATGCGCAGCTGCTGCAGAAATTCAACGCTCTTCAGGCGCAGCTCCAGCAGGTGCAGCAAATAGCTGCCAAGTGTCCGCTCCAGCTCAGCGTGCAAAGCTGCTGTCAAACGCAAGTGACGGACAGCCTCATAGTCAGTGCGCGCCATATGGCGCAGCACTTTGAGCGCATTCAGGCTGAGCGGCTGCGCGGCGCGTCCGCGCGCATGTTCAGGGCAGATCACGCCGCCTTCGGCTGCGCTGAAGAACTGATCGCGCGCCATGAGTGGCTCTTGACCGACGGCACATTCAAAAAGCGATGGCTCAAAGCCGCTCAAGCGCAGCAGCCGCAGCTCAAAGTAGCGCACAGCCAGCGCTAAATCTGCCTCAGGCGCACACAGCCAGCCGAGCGCAGCGTTGAGCAGAGCAAAAAGCGGCGTATGTGTCTCTTCATCTTCACTGAAGCGGTCTGTCAGCTCAGCAATGTAGTGCGCATAGGCGTTGCGCAGTAGATCGCCGTGCAGCGGCAAAAATGCCTCAAGTTGTTCTGCCTGAGAGACGACGTGCAAGTCACTGCCGCGCGCAATCAATAGTGCGACATGACTGTACAGCTCAAGGTGACCGTTTAGGCGACTGGTCAGCTTGCGTGCGCCTTTGGCAATCGCGCGCAGCTTGCCGTAATCGGGCGTCAACAAGGTCAGGATTCGATCTGCCTCACCATAGTCGTAGCGGCGTAGAATGATCGCCTGCGTTTTGAAGAGGCGTTCCGAACGCGGCATAGCAAGAGCTTACTCTAAATAGGTAGCGCCGAAGCCGTCAGGCAGTAGGTCACGCAGGCGATACTCAGCGCGTACCGTGCCTGTCGAGTCTACCAAGATGATGTACAGATCAGGCGCAAATTCGTACAAAAACTGGCGACAAATGCCGCATGGCGAGCCGCCGTTGGCTGTGGCTACTGCTATTGCACTGAAGCGGCGCGCGCCTTCGCTCACAGCCTTGACCACAGCTGTGCGCTCTGCGCAAATTGTGCCACCATAGCTGGCATTTTCTACGTTGCAGCCGCCATAGAGCGCGCCGTCTTCAGTTAGAAGCGCAGCGCCGACTTGGTAGCTGCTGTACGGACAATAGGCGCGTTGGCGCATTTCCAAAGCAAGACGGATCAGTTCAGCACGTTGTTCAGGTGTGAGCATAGCGCGTCCTTTCTAGCGACTCTATTTTAAGATACACCTTGCTTGCTCAGCGAGAGTCAGCTCTCAGTGCCTCAACGTAAAGCCGCCGTCTACCACGATTACCTGCCCGCGAATCATGCTGGCATCAGGCGTGCAGAGAAAAGCGACCACTCCGGCGATGTCTTCAGGCGTCACCATGCGCCCAGCAGGGATGTAGCGCTCAGCGAACGCTGCTGAGTCTGCCAAAATTGGCTGTGCCATGCTGAAGTGCTTGAGTGCCTCTGTCTCCACAAAGCCGCCACTGACTGCGTTCACAACAATGCCTAGCGGCGCCAGCTCAACAGCGAGATAGCGCGTCAGGCTCTCCAGCGCCGCCTTTGAGACGCCAACTAGCACGTACTCAGGCATGACGCGCTGCGCGCCGATGCTGCTGATATTCACGATAACGCCGCCGCCGCGCGCTTGCATGAGCGGCGCAGCGCGCTGTGAGGCAAACAGCGCCGCGCGCGCATTGATGTTGAGCGTCCAATCCCAGCCTTTGACGCGCTGCTCCAACACAGGACGGTTATAGCCTGACGCCGCATTGTTGACCAAAATGTCCAAGCCGCCGAAGGCGCGCGTCGCCTCGAACAAGCGCTCCAGTTCATCTTCCTCCGCTACGTTCGCCTTGACCAATTGCGCGCGCCTGCCTAGCGCGCTGATCGCTGCAGCCGTCTCTTCGGCGCTCTCACGGTTACGGAAGTAGTTGACGATCACGTCGGCGCCTTCGCGCGCAAAGCGCAGCGCGATAGCACGTCCAATGCCGCGTCCGCTGCCTGTGACCAGCGCAATTTTGCCTGCAAAGCGGCTCATTCAGCAGCCTCGCTCGCATAGCGAATTGGCTTGAGCAGGCTGCGGTCGAACCGTGCGATGTTCTCAGCGCCGAGTGCCTGCAAGTGCAAACGGACAGTCAGCACGTCGTTGCGCAGCGCTGCTATATCAATGCCCATGCACTGATCGGGCAACGGTGCAAACCATTGTACAGCGCGCAGGAACATCTTATGAGCGCCGTCATAGTTACCGCGCAGGATGTGATAGTAGGCGACGCTCACTTGCAAAATCGCGCGGTAAAGGTTGCGGATCGGACGAGTCTCTGTCATCCACGCCTCTTCAAGCGTCTCGTGACATTCATAGTATTCGCCGCGGTTGAACTCTTGCAAGCCGCGCAGGACTAGTGGTGGCAACGGCTCGTTACACTGTTCGGCGAGCGCCTGTGTGTTTGACGCTGCGCGTGCGTGTAGCCTGATGAGCGCTGCTGCATCTTTTAAGAATGTCTCTAGCGGATAGAGCGGAATGCTGAGGGCAGCCGCGCGCATAGCAGCCGACTGGTCATCGCTTATGGCTATCGTCGGCAAGCGGCGAGTAGCAGGGTCAGAGCGCGTCTGGGCGAGCCACGCTGCATTGCCGTCTAGCTCAGCAATGATCAGATCAGGCTGCAGCTCAGCCAATTGCGCTACCAGTGCGCGTCCATCAGCGTTGTGCGGCACAGCATGCTGATGAACGGTCATGTTCGGCAAAGCAGCGAGCGCTTGTTCCAGACGCGGATTGCGCACGGCAGCGAAAAGCGTCAAAGTGCGGTCGGGCATGAAGAAACTCATCTTTTCTTAACGTTTCTGGATAGAATTGTAGAGCGACTCAAGGCGCGGCGCAAATGGCAGTATGTTCTGCAGCAGCTGCAGCGTCTGTTGAGATACGGGCAAGATTAGCTAAGCAACGGAGCTTGTATGAGCGATCAAAACAGAGTTGAGCCAAGCCGCGACGACACAATTGTCATCACGCAGAACACGCTTTACTACTTCGGCATTGCAGTGGTCTTTTTTGTGGCAGGCTTTCTGGTGGCGTGGGTCATTTTCAGCAACAGTGGCGGCAACATCAATCCAGCTGAAATTCGCAATGCAGCGAGCGAAGGCGCGCGCGCTGCTGTACAAGCAGAGCTTGCTGCACTGCGCGCTGAGTTAGGTGGCGGCGCGCAGCCAACGCCTGCTATGCCGTCGCGCGTGGACGTTGAACTAGGAAATAGTCCGTTCTGGGGTCCTGAAAACGCCAAAGTGACCGTCGTCATGTTCTCTGACTTTGAGTGCAGCTTCTGCGCGCGCTTTTACCGTGATACCTACGGCACGCTGAAGGCACGCTACCAAGATCGTGTGCGCTTCGTCTTCAAGCATTTCCCGCTGAGCGCCATTCATCCAAACGCTGAGCGCGCAGCCGTTGCTGCGGAATGCGCCAATGAACAGGGCAAGTTCTGGGCGTATCACGACGTGCTCTTCGAGAATCAACGCAATTTCTCGCAAGACGCATTGATCAGCTACGCGCGGCAAGTTAACGTACCCAACATTGAGCAATTCACTGAATGTCTGACCACTCAGAAGTATCTCTCCACTGTGATCGCCGACGTGCAACAGGGCGAACGTCACAGTGTGCAAGGCACACCGACCTTTTTCATCAATGGCTTGCCACTAGTTGGTGCGCAACCGTATCCAACATTTGAGCGCGCCATTGAACAGGCATTGGCTGCTGCTAACTGAGCACTGCGTCCGCAAGGTGGCTGTGAACTTTCACAAGCCATCTTGCCGCGCTGCCGAAAGCCGTTTATAGTTGCTGAAGCACTTAATATGCCTTAAAGCTTTGCTGTGCTGAGGACGACTATGGCTTTCTCACTGCCTGACAATGCCACTATGCTTGCCTTTGCCCGTGAGCGGCATTGGCAGCACATTGATGAGACGCGCGAACAGTTCTTAGAGTACCTCAGCAGCATCCGCAATAAACGCGGCTCACATCCTATCTCACACAACATGATTCGGCATCTTTCGCAGGCGTTTTATGACGATGACAGCGAGTCACCTGATGGCAACGTCCTGCTTTCACGTCACACAGAGCGACCGTTCGTGCTGGCGACAATTCTTGGCAGGCGCTTTCAGCAAGGTCCGTGGTTGGACTACGTCAAGCCTTATCACTTGAATCCAGCCGTCATCCATCAGAACATCCACGAAGCAGGCGGTCCGTTGGCGCTGCGTCCAGTTGGCGTGGAGCTGGAAGTTGGCACAGTAGCGCCCGACGGCAGTGAGCCAAGCGCTGAAGCGCTGGATCGCTTTAACGAGGCATACATCAGGCACGCTCAACGTATTGGCGCGACATTAGACATTTCGCCTGAGCTGTGCATCTATCAGGCTGAGGTCATCTCGCCGCCGCTTTTCGGCTACGCGCGACTGCTGCGCGCCATTGAGCTAAACTTGGCAACGCTCACTCACGCCGCGCATGAAGCAGGTCTGCTCCTGCAGGCGCTCTCGGTCTATCCAACCGAGACAGACTTCGCTACAAGTCACTCTGACAAGGTTGAGACCATTGCCATATTTCTGAACGAGATCAACGAAAGTCGCCCTGCGCAGCGGCGCTATGTGGAAGCGCTGCGCACGCGCTACGCGATCAGTCGTGGTGAGGCACGTCCTGCTAACTTACTGCGCTTTCAAGGCTTCCACATGCACGTAGATATTGCAGGACGTTCAGAGGCGCTCGGTTTGCTCAGCTACATGCTGAATCTGGGCAGCGCCTCAGCCTCAGCCAATGCAGCGCTGCTCAAAGGTGGTCCATTCATGGACGGCGCTTGCGATCCTGAGCGGCTGTGCGTGCGCGAGACCGTGCGCGCGATCAGCATCACAGGACACTACATTGGCTTGCCGCTCAGTCCGCATTTACAGCCCGATGCGCTAGAGCGCCACGCCTACTTGCTGCGCGCCAATTTGGCTAACGGCACAGCACGTGCTCTGCTCTACGGCGAGGAAGATGGTGAGCCATTCAGCGGCATGCACAACATGCTCGGTCGTGTGCGCCCTGACCTTGAGTCCCCAAAGCGTGTCTGCACACTGGAAAACACTGGAATGCCCAGTCATCCGTGCGCAGAGCGCCTTGCGGCTGTTGCACACGACTACCAGCTGAGCCAACTGGTGATTGAGCATTACTTCAGACGCTATGGCACGAATCTGGACGCGCTCTACGCTGATCAGGACATGCTAGATGTCTTCGGTGCGCTCAGCCGAGAGACGTTTTTGCGCAACATGCATGAGTCTGACCTGCACTGCACAGATATGGTGCTTGAGACCGCTAGTGGCGCACGCATGCGTCTAGTGGACTTTTATGAGAAGAAACGGCGCTTGCTCAAGCGTGTACTTGCGCCGCTGAATGTGATTGACACGCGCGATGTAGACAGCCTCTACGACCGCATCTACCATTTTCTGGTCGCGCCAAACGGCGCTGCTAACACGATTGACGACTTCATCAATCATCCGACGCGACGCGGCACAGGCAACTGGGGACGCATTCTGCGCGATGCCTACCTCGATGCTGGCGGCACGCTCGGCGCAAAAAACCCTGAAGCAGTGCTGGCAGTAGTGCAACAGCTACACCAAGCGCTGCTCAGGCGCTATGAGATTGTCTAAGTGCGCGCGATCACAATACTTGTGATGACCGCTACAGGCTTTGGCACATGCGGCAATCGCTCAGCCAGCTCAGGAATTTGTTGTATCTCTACCTTAGAATAACCTGCTGAGGCAAAGAGTTTACGCGCGTGGTCAAAGTCGTCCATCAAGCCGAGAGGCTCACCGACGTTGCGCCTGAATATATCAATAGCATGTCGTATCTTACTTTGAGTCATTGCACGGTAGCTCTCTTTTGTGATGATATCGGCAATGAAAACACCATCCGCTTTCAGGCACTCGCGCACATTGACAGCTATGC